>DASTBV010000099.1:0-15540 GCA_035711805.1 Vicinamibacterales bacterium | reverse complement strand
ACTGCGACGGATGCTCAGGCGCGTGCTCCAAGACCATCCGCACGGCACGCTCTCGTACCTCCGGTGAATACTTGCTCGGTCGTCCCATGGGCTCCATCCTCTCTCGGAAAGAGCCCTCCGATAAACCCGGGGTGGTTCACTGCCTCTTGGTAATCGCAGGGGCAGTCCACCAGGCAGAAACCAAAGTCACAGAACAGAAGATCAGCGTTGCATCCGAAGTAGTATTGACACTCTTCGGCAACCGTCGTGCACTCTCGAATTGCGGATGCGTTGGTTGGGTAGTACACCGTTGCGGCGAGGAACGCCGCTGAAGCGATCATCTTGCGCGCTGTTTTCATGTCAGTCTCCTAATCCGCGTCAAGTAGGCTCTCTAATTCGGAGATGGCGCCTCCAGCGATTCGATAACTAGAACCTCAAGACGCATTCTCCTCGGTTGCAGCTTTAAACCGAGCTGTTCCTCGAACGCCGTCAAGATGGAAGGGAACTCGCTCGAATTGTCGCCAACGGGATTGAATACCAGTTGCCATTCAAAGTTACCGGCAAGCCCAGTAGCGTCAACGATGGGCCGGTCGATGAATGCTTGCGTATCAGTGATAAGACGCACAATCGTCCCGGCATTACGCACTCGAAACGCCCCCCGCGGTGTCGGATCGTCGGCCTGGCGTATCCAGCAAAGCGCCCGTCCCTTGGCATCTCGCGGTGGCTCCAGCCCGTCTGCGGGCCTCTTTTGCTGCTCGCGGAGCAGTTCGAATATCTCGTCGCAGTTGTGTCTTGAAGCTCGCAGTTCCTGTCCAAGCTGGCGGTTCTTTATTGTGGTCAACTCATAGACGGCGGTCATCCGAAGCTCTGGCTGCACGCGCAGTTTGAAACGTTCCGCGAGCAAAGACCTCAACATTGCTCGACGATCTTTCTCAGAGGCCCCCGCCGGAGCGATGGCGTCGAGATCAACACGCATTGACAGGATCCGAGCCGGTCCACCGACTATCCTGTACTTAATAAATGGCGCGGCGATCTCGTACGCTTCGGCAATGACATATTGCAACGGGTAGTTGACCGCGACGACGCCTTTAGGCGACCAGCGAACGTACGACGTCGATCCCGACCCTCCGACATTTGCCTTTACTGACGCGACGTCGAACCTCGGGATCGACGAGCGTGCGCCAGCCGCCTGGTCTGCCGCCGGTTCTGCGAACATGGCAACGGCGACTATCACGATGATTCCGAGATTACGCATGTCTGCTCCACCGTCAGCGGAACTTTCACGAGACGGATTTTGCGACTTGAGCGATAAGTACGTCCGCGCTGACCGTTCCCCGAATTCGCTTCACTAATCTGATTCCTCCATCTGGTTCCAGCGTCCCAATGAAGAATGCGGGGGTTCCGGTTACGCCAAGCCGACGTCCCTCCTCGCGATCCTGTCGGACCTTCTCAAGTGTCTGGTGTCCTTCAAGACATTCGAGAAATGCGCCTTCGTCAAGCGAAAGCACATTGGCATAGTTAAGAAAGTCGTCGGGACCCAGCCGTCCGGGATGTGCGAATAGTTTCTCGCGCATTTCCCAAAAACGATTCTGTTTACCCCCGCACTCAGCAGCCTCGCCTGCCTTGAGAGCAGCGGGATGAATTTCTTCGATTGGAAAGTGCAAGGCGACGTATCGCACGTCGCCGGTGGCAATCAATGCCTCCTTAAGCCTTGGAAGAACTTCGTTCGCGTGCTTGATACAGAAGGGACACTGAAAGTCGGAAAACTCAACGATCGCTACCCGGCCTGTTCCAATGACGTTAGTGATATTCGCTGCGTCGAGGCGCAAGCCCTCCACTGCCTCCATTGGCGCTCCTCCCGCGCGTGCGGCGGGCGAATCCTTGAAGAACAGGGTCCACAGGAAAGCGCCACAGACGACAATCAGCGCGACCGAACTAACGACGTCTAAGGCGTTCTTGATTCTCACTCCGCGCGACATTCAATTGTCTCCAGCGAGCTAGGCAGCCGATGTTACGTCGGCAGGGGTCACTAGCCAACCCGGCGTTTGTTCTACAACACGACCCTCAGCAGAGAGAACCTCGGAGCTGATCCGGCTGCGACGCCTGATGCGCCTCCTTGCGAGTCCGAGATTCGCCGTTCGCGGGCGAACAGTTCAGGCGGCATGAATCGGGCAGCGGCTATACAGGTCGTGGAGACTATGCGAGGCGGCGTTGGCGAATCAAGTCGCTTGCGCAGGCGTCGTCTCCGCAGCCGACAGAGGGCAAAGGCGCCCGCGCTCGGTCGACTCGCTTCAACTTGCGAGGACGTCGGCAGCCACCCGACGACGCGATGGCACGTTGTCACAAGAAACGCTCCTCGGACGTGATGCGGTCTTTTCTGCTGACGCGTTGTGTTCGATGAACGCGACAAGGAGCTTCGCAAGAAGCTGGCAGCGGCTCCTTACGTCAACCTTGCGATACAGCCGCGCCACATGAGTGTGGATGGTGTGAGGAGATACTCTGAGTGACTCCGCGATCGTTGATTCACAATCGTGCAAGTGCAGCAACATGCAGCAACGATCTGCGACTCGCGTTCCGATAGTCCGTAGGTTGTGATGAAACTGATCCATCCCGGACTCCGAATCAGCGCGTCAACGCGCGCATCGTGCGAACGACGACCAAGATCCCGATTGTCCGAACGTCCAAACACCATTTTGGGCGGACGATGGCATGGCGGAACCGTTTGGGATCCGTCCTTCAACGAAGTCGTGCAGATTCACACGTGGCGAACGAACTCGAACGCACTCTTTGGAACAGTATGGAGTTCGCAGGATTTAGTGGAGACCTTGTCGCCGCGGTTATGAGCCGCTTCAAATTGCTCGGGACTTAAACCACCGAGATGACTGTGGCGGCGCATCCGATTGTAGAAGCTGTCGATATAGTGCGCCACATCGGCTTTCGCGAGTTCCCGATTCTTGTAGATCTGTTTCTTGATCCGCTCCTTCTTCAAGCTGCTGAAGAGGACTCCGCAACGGTATTGTCCCAGGAGTTGCCCTTGCGGCTCATACTCGCTCCAGGTGACTTGAGCGACAGAATCGCCGCCACGCGTCACTGTCGTACTGCGTGCCTTGATCCGATCTTGTGCTCGCCCTTCGGCGACCGGTTCGACCCGCGCTGCCAGCGAGGAACGCCCTGCTGAGCCGACGCCGACGACGCCGTAACTCCGACACAGATTGCAAACGCCAGTGCACGCATCTCCACCCTCCGAGCCGCTGTTTCCAAGCTTAGCTCAGCCGTCTAGGCAAGATCGTGCGATAGCCATCGGCGACGAGGCATCATTCCGTCGTCTCCATCAAGATAGGCTCGCCAAGCCCAGACGCTCGAGCGCCTTCAACAGGCCCTGACGCGTGAGGCCGAGATCGCGTGCGGCGCGCGATCTGTTGCCGCCGGCACGCGCCAGCGCGACTTCGACGAAGCGCCGTTCCCACTGCAGCCGCGCCGTGCTCAGGCGCGCTGCGGTCACCGTCGTGGCGCCGGTAATCACCGCCGGCAGCAGTGACGCTCGCACCTGGCCACGCGTCGGCGCTTCCACGGCCAGGGCGGCCATCACGTTCTGCAGCTCGCGGACGTTCCCCGGCCAGTGATACCGCGCCAGAGCCGCGAGCACACCGTGCGAGAGCGTGGCCGCGGTGTTCACCCGCGCGCTGGCCGCGGTCCAGAAATGCCGCACCAGCGGTGCGACATCCTCCGGGCGTTCCCGCAGCGGCGGAATCCGGATGCGAATGACCTCCAGGCGATACAGCAGATCCTGGCGGAACCGTCCTTCCTCTCCCTCACGCCGAAGATCGCGATTGGCCGCGCTGACGAAGCGGACATCGACCTTCCGGCTGAAGGTCTCCCCCACGCGCCGGACCTCCTGCTGCTGCACCACGCGCAACAGCTTCGCCTGCGCCCGCGCCGACAGATCGGCCACTTCATCGAGAAACAGGGTGCCGCCGTCTGCCTCCTCAACCAGCCCCGCGCGATCGTGAACGGCACCGCTGAATGCCCCGCGCGCATGGCCGAAGAGCTCCGATTCGAAGAGGTCGTCAGGAACGGCGGCGCAATTGACGTCGCAGAATCGCCGGCTCCGGCGCGGGCTCAGATGATGGATTGCCCGTGCGACGAGCTCCTTGCCCACTCCGCTCTCGCCCTCGATCAGCACCGAGAACGGCGCCGCCGCTGCCCGGAGCACGGCGCGGCGGACCTCGCCGATCGCCGCGCTGACGCCGACGAGCTCAGGGATCGCCGTGGCCGCCTGCGCCACCGCGCGTACGTCGTGGCTCAGCGACTCGACCCGGGGGGCCGCGACGGCAGACGCCAGGTTCAGCAGCGTCAGCGCGTCGCCCGGCGATCGATCGGCCGGCCATCGCGCGCAGAGGGCGCCGATCAGCCGCGATCCGAGCCGCACGGGCACGGCCATCTCCCATCCCGATTCGGCAGATTCGGGGCCGATTACGGTGCCCGCCTCGAGCGCGCGCGGCCCAAGCCGGGTCGTCAGACCGGCTCCAGATGTGACAACGGGGGTCGCTGGCCCCTCATCGCTCGTCCAGAATTCAACCCGGGAGGCACGGACCCCTTGAAGCACGAAGGTGCCGATTCGCTTCAGCGCATCGGCATCGTCGCTCTCTTTGTGCGCGAGCGTGACGAGTTCGGCCGCACCGGCAGGAACGGCGGCCGCACACGTCGCGCCGGCGGGCGGTGGTGCTGGCGGCGTCACACGCCGATCGACTGCCGATTGGAGCAGCGGGGGAAGCACGGATCGCATTCGCGCCAGCGATCGCCGCTCACGGTCGGCCTCGCTCGCCCTGCCTGCTCTCCGCAGAGCGTGGCTCCACGCCAGCCGCATACGGGCGAGCCGAAGGGGCGTGCGGGCGGCACGCGTGGCGGCTTCGAACACACCAAGCTGTTCCCTCGCCAGCGTCAGGTCGCCTGTCGCCAGCAGGACGCGTAAATGCGCGCCAAGGGCAATCACGCGCGCCGCGTGATCCCCGCCTCCGGTGGCGTCCAGAAGCGCGCGTGCACGCCGGCCGGCCTCGAAGAGGTCGCCCGTTTCGACCAGCAGCCGGACGGCTGTCGCCGCAACGAACACGTGGGGCGAACCCTGCGGGTTCGCCAGCGCTGTCGTCTGCCGGACGAAGGGAAGCGCCGCCGCCTCGGCGAGCCTTCCCTGCCACAGAAGGACGCGGCCGAGCGTCGCCTCTGCCAGCTGGCGCACCTCTTCCACAGCGGACGCAACGAGCACCGCCCGGCATAGAGACTCCGCCGCTGTCAGCTGCCCGGCGTCGGTCCGCCCTGCGGCCTGCCAGACGCGGGCGCGGCCAACGAGCCGGACGTCGACGCTTTCGGCGTGCACCGCCGCTTCTTCAAACGCGGTGTCGGCGGCTGCCACGCGCCCCCGCTCGAGTAACAGCTGCCCCAGCGCCATGTAAGTCTCCGCAGCGGCCACGCCTGCGCGCCGTCGGCCCAGCGCCGCGGCGGTTTCCCTGAGGAGTCTTTCGGCCGCGGCGTGACGTCCGCTCTGCACGAAATCCGCGGCCCGGCGCGCTCTTTCGAGCAGGCGTATGACATCCGGAGGCGCCGGCGGCGCGGGCACCGGAGCGGCCGTGCGCGATCGCGTCGCTCCGTACGACACACGCGCTTCGGCAGCTCGCCAGCGCATCTCGTGCCCTTCGCCGCGTGAGTGCGCCATCTCCAGGAGCACGTGCGGTCCCTGTGAGATTGCGGCAGCGTGCAGCAGCGCCATGCGCATTGAATCGATGGAAAGATCCGGCCTCGCGATCAGGAGTAGCGCCCGCGTGCGGAGGTGCTCTGCCAGCAGAAGCCGCGTTCTCAGGAAGATCTCTACCGCGATCGGGACGTAGCCGCGGTGGCGCGCCTCGCGTGCCGCCCGGTGAATCTCCTTGCGCCACTCGACACCGCCCGCGCCGCTGACGATCCAGCGCGGCATTCCGTCTATGCCGTGATCCAGCAGCTCGATCAGCGGGCCGGACGCCGGGTCCGACGCGTGTGGCTGGCCCTCTTCGATCTGTGCCGACACTGTCTCGCCGGTCACCAGATCCCAGGCTCGGTTCGGGGCGTACTCGAAGTATCGATCGCGCAGCAGTCCAGGCATGCGGTCTCGAGATGCAAGCCGCCGGGCGGGCGCGATCCTTCGGAAAGTCACCGGAGCGCGCCGGAAGTACGCAGATCCTTCATATAGAATTGAGCGCAGATGTTGAGGTTTTTGACCGCCGGCGAGTCACATGGCCAGGCGCTGGTGATGACGCTGGACGGCATGCCCGCCGGCCTCGAGATCGACATCGATGCGCTCAATGCGCAGCTGCGCCGCCGTCAGGGCGGGTACGGCCGCGGCCGGCGGATGGAGATCGAAAGCGACCGCGCCGAGATTCTCGCCGGCGTCCGCCACGGCGTCACGACGGGCGCCCCCATCGCCCTCCTTATTCGCAACCGCGACTGGGTCAACTGGCAGCAGACCATGTACGTCGAACGCGAGATGCCGGAGGGTGCCAGCGGGACGAAGCGGTCGGACGTGACGCGGCCGAGGCCCGGTCACGCCGATCTGGCCGGTGCGCTCAAGTACGGCCACAGCGACGTTCGCGACGTCCTCGAACGCGCCAGCGCCCGCGAGACAGCCGCGCGCGTGGCCGCCGGAAGCCTCGCCCGTCAGCTGCTCGCCGCATTCGATATCCGGGTCGCCAGCCACGTCTGCGCTATCGGCGATGTGGTCGTCGCCCCCGACCGGGTGGTCTCGTTCGAAGAAGCGAGCGGGCTCGACGACAACTCGCCGCTGCGATGCGTAGACCAGGAACTGCAGCAGCGGATGATTGCCTACATCGACGCCGCGCGCGAAGCCGGCGACACGGTCGGCGGCGCGTTCGAAATCATCGCCGCCGGTGTGCCGCCCGGCCTGGGTTCGTACGTGCAGTGGGATCGCAAGCTCGACGGTCGTCTTGGCCAGGCGCTGATGTGCATTCACGCCATCAAGGCGGTCGGCATCGGCATCGGGCCGGAAGTGGCCGTTCGGCGGGGCTCGCGCGTGCACGACGAAATCCTGCCGCCGCGAAGCGAGGCCACCGTGGCCCTTCGGCCAACGAACAACGCCGGGGGCCTCGAAGGCGGCGTGACCAACGGCGAGCACGTGCGCGTGACCGGCTTCATGAAGCCGATCGCCACGCTGATGAAGCCGCTCCGATCGGTCGATCTGAATACCCTGACCGATGCACCAGCAGCCATCGAACGCAGCGACGTCTGCGCCGTCCCGGCGGCGGCAGTCGTCGGCGAAGCGATGGTTGCCTTCGTGCTGGCCGACGCGTTTCTCGAAAAATTCGGCGGCGACTCGATCGACGAGATCCGCCGGCATTACGCAGCAACTGCCGACCTCCTCCGCTCGCGTTTTGCCGCTGCCCGAAGCCAGACCGCGGCTGGCTGATGATTCGCCCGATCCTCAGGTACGGCGCGGACGTCCTGCACGCGCCGGCTGAACCTGTCGGCCAGATCACGCCCGACGTCCAGCAGCTGATCGACGACATGATCCAGACGATGTACGCGGCGCCGGGGATTGGCCTGGCCGCGACTCAGGTTGGCGTCGGCCTGCGGATCTTCGTGTGCGACGTCTCGTCCGGCCGGAATCCAGCCGATCTGCTGACGTTCATCAATCCGGAATTCGTCGAACGCGATGGGATGCAGCTCGAGGAAGAGGGCTGTTTGAGCGTTCCCGGATTCAACGCCACCGTCGCGCGCCCGTCGCGGGCCGTGGTGACCGGATTGGACAGGAATGGCGAGCCGCAGACCGTCGAGGGCAGCGAGCTCCTCGCCCGCTGCTTCCAGCACGAGATCGATCATCTCGAGGGAACGCTGTTTGTCGATCGCCTGCGCGGTCTGCAGAAGGATTTGATCCTGCGGAAGGTGCGCAAGCTGTCCCGTTCCGGCAAATGGTGATCGTATTTTTCGGCACGCCGCAGTTCGCCGTGCCGACGCTGGAAGCCTTGCTGGGATCCCGGCATCAGGTCCCGCTCGTCGTTACGCAGCCGGACAAACGCCGTGACCGCGGGCAGAAGGTCACGGACGGGCCGGTGAAGGCCGCCGCACGCGCTCACGGCGTTCCGGTGTTTCAGCCCGAACGGTTGCGCGACCCGGATGTCGCCGGCGCCTTGCGACGCCATGCGCCCGACCTTGCGGTCGTCGCGGCGTACGGCAAGCTGATTCCCTCCGATCTCCTTACCCTCCCGCGGCTCGGCATGCTCAACGTGCACGCCTCGCTCCTGCCGAAATACCGCGGTGCGGCGCCCGTGCACCGCGCGATCATGAACGGGGAGGCTGAGACCGGCGTGACGATCATGCGAATCGTCGAGGCGCTGGACGCCGGCGATATGCTGGCCAAATCCGTGCGCGTTATCGGCTCTGATGAGACGAGCGAACAACTGGAACAGGCGCTCGCGCACGACGGCGCCAGCCTGCTGCTCGACGTCCTCGATCAACTCGAAGCCGGGACGCTCCGCGCCGAGCCGCAGGACGAATCCGCGTCGACCTACGCACCCCGGCTGAGGAAGGAAGAGGGCCTGATCGACTGGACGCAGCCTGCACGCCGCATTCACGACCAGGTTCGCGGGCTGTATCCGTGGCCCCATGCCTACTCGTACCTCGATGGGGCGAGGCTGATCGTGTGGAAGACGGAGGTCCGCCTGAAGGCGGACACTATGTCGGTTTTGCCAGGCACGATTGTCAACGTCGCACGGGCTGGGATCGAGGTGGCGACCGGCGCCGGGCTTATAGCTCTCACGGAAGTCCAGGCCGAGGGGCGGCGGCCGATGCGCACGCGTGATTTCCTTGCCGGCCGGCCGGTCCGGCCGGGGATGAAGTTTGGATCGTGATCGCGCCGGCACGCTCGGCCGCGCTCCACGGGCTTCGCGCCGTCGCGGCACGTCGCGTTGATCTCCCCGCCGCGCTCGTTCAGGCGCGGGCACGCCTCACCGACGACCGCGATCGCGCGCTCGCGGCGGACATCATGACCGGCACGCTGCGGTGGCAGCGGAGCCTCGACCACCTCATCGAGCATTTCGCCGGCCGGCCGATTGCCCGGCTCGACTCCGACGTCCTGCTGATCGTCCGCCTCAGCCTCTATCAGCTGCTTCATCTCGACCGCGTTCCTGCGTCGGCGGTCGTGGACGATGCCGTGGACCTGACGCGCGGCGCCCGAAAGCAGAGCGCCACCGGGTTCGTCAACGCGGTCCTGCGATCGACGCTTCGCAATCGCCATCGATTACCGCTGCCACCGAGGCCTGCCGACGCGAGCGACTCCGGATCCGCAGTGGTCTATCTCGGCATCACCCACTCGCATCCCGACTGGCTCGTGCAACGCTGGCTGCGCCGCTACGGCTTTCACGACGCCGAGCGATGGGTTCGGTTCAACAATGATCCGGCGCCGCTCACGATCCGCGCCAACACGCTGCACGTGACCCGTGACCAGCTCGCGGCGGCGCTCGCTCAGGAAGGGATCGAAACGGAACCGACCCGCTACGCGCCTGATGGGCTGATTGTCCGGTCCGGGAACCCATTGCGGATTGCGCCGGAAGGTCCGCCGAAAGGCGGACACTACGGAGGGTCCTTCGTCGTCCAGGATGAAGCGTCGCAGATCGTGCCGTTGGCCGTTGACGCGCGGCCGGGCATGCGGATTCTCGACCTGTGCGCGTCACCAGGCGGAAAAACGACCGCGCTCGCCGCGGCAGCCGGCGGCGAGGGCCTGGTTGTCGCATCGGATGTTCGCCCACGCCGCATTCGCACGCTCGCCGAAACGGTTGTGGCGGCGGATGCGCGAAACGTTCGCGTCGTGCACGTTCCACCGGACGGCCGGCTGCCCTTCGCGCCGGTGTTCGATCGAATCCTGGTCGATGCACCGTGCTCGGGCCTCGGCACCGTTCGGCGCGATCCAGACATCCGCTGGCGCCGTGCCGAGGACGATCTGGCCGCGTTGAGCGGACGCCAGATCGAGCTCCTCCGTCGGGCGGCCACCGTGCTCAAACCGGGAGGGCGTCTCGTGTACGCCACGTGCTCGAGCGAGCCTGAGGAGAACGAATCGGTGGTCGAGCGGTTTCTTGCCGATGAGCCGAGTTTTGCCGTCGCCGATTTGCGTGGCGCTTCGCCGCTGCTCGAGCCGTTCGTCGACCCGAGCGGCATGCTCCACACGCTGCCGTTCGCACACGGCCTCGAGGCGTTCTTTGCCGCGGCCCTCGTGCGGCGCTGACCGGAACGGGCCGGCGTGGTGGTACGATACTCACATCAATGCGCCTCGGCACTCGCGTCTGGGGTATCGGCAAGTTCCTCGTCCTCGTCGGCGCACTCGGCCTGACATTTCTCGTTTTTTTCGGCCTCGCGATGCGGATGGCGCTGCGTGCGCGCGAGGTCGAGGTGCCGTCGCTGGCCGGGAAGTCCGTCAACGATGCCACGCGCCTGGTGGCGGCGCTCGGGCTCGGACTCCGCGTCGACGACAACCAGCGTTCCGACGAAAAGATTCCCGCCGGCCAGATCATGCAGCAGGACCCGCCGGCCGGCTCCCGCGCCCGCCGCCAGCGCACCGTCCGCGTGTGGGTCAGCGCGGGTGCGCGCGCGATCGTCGTGCCGCCGCTTATCGGCCAAACCGATCGGACCGCGCGCATGCGGCTGGACCAGGACGGCATCGAGGTCGCCTCGACCACCGAAGTCCGCTCGCCCGACTACCCCGCCGATGCAGTGGTTGCCCAGGATCCACCGGGGCAGTCACGTGCCGGCCGTGTGTCGCTGCTGATCAACCGCGGCGAGGAAGCGACGACGTATGTGATGCCGGACGTCATCGGCACTGAGGGCGAGCGCGCGGCGGCGGCGCTTCGCAGAGGTGGCTTCCGAGTCACGATTACAGGATCGCAGCCCTACCCGGGCGTGCCTCCTGGAACGGTGGTTAAACAAACGCCCGCCGGTGGGTTCCGCGTGGCCGCCGGCGATCCTATTTCCCTGGAGGTCAGCCGGTGACGACTCACCCGCCTTCGGTGTGGATCGCCCCGTCCATCCTGTCAGCGGACTTCGCCGCTCTCGGACGCGACATCGCGGCCGTCGAGCGCGGCGGCGCCGATCTGATTCACGTCGACGTGATGGACGGACACTTCGTCCCCAACATCACGATCGGTCCGCCGGTCGTGCGCGCGATCAAGCGCATCGCCACGCGCCCGCTCGACGTGCACCTGATGATCGACGAACCGGATCGCTACATCCGCGACTTCGCCGAGGCCGGCGCGAGCATGATCTCCGTGCACGTCGAGGTCCTGCCGCACCTGCACCGCACCATCGGCTACATCAAGAGCTTCGGCGTCAAAGCCGGCGCCGTGATCAATCCCTCGACGCCCGTCAGCTCGCTCGAAGACGTCGCCAGGGATCTCGATTTCGTGCTCGTGATGTCGGTCAATCCCGGATTCGGCGGGCAGTCCTTCATCCCCCACAGCCTGGACAAGGTGCGCCGGCTCAAGGCGCTGCTCTCGGCAACAGGTTCATCCGCCCATATCGAGATCGACGGCGGCGTGGACAGCTCGAACATCCACGACATCGTCGCCGCCGGTGCAACGATCCTCGTGGCGGGCAACGCCATCTTCGCGACCGCGGATGCCGAAGCCGCCACCCGCACGCTGCGCGCCGCCGCCAACAGCGCGGCCGACCCCGGCGCGCGGGTGTGAGGCCTTCGGCAATGCAAAATGCAAGATGCAAAATGCAAAATGAAGAACGAAGCAATCCTGAAGAGGCCGTGTTCCAGTTTGCATTTTGAATTTTGCATTTTGCATTGCCAATCGTGACTGGTCTCACCCGCAGCTCTTGCGTCCGCGTGCGCTACGCGGAAACCGACCAGATGGGTGTCGTCTACTACGCCAATTACTTCGTCTGGTTCGAAGTGGGCCGGACCGACTGGCTGCGCCAGGCGGGCTGGACCTATCGCCAGATGGAACAGGACGGGGTGTCGCTGCCAGTGATCGAAGCGCACGCCGAGTACCGCCGGGCTGCGCGGTACGACGACGAGATCGAGATCAGGTCGAAGGCAACCCTCTTGACTCCGGTCAGATTGCGCTTCGATTACGAGATCTGGCGGGCGGGCGGCGAGGAACCGCTCGCGACCGGTCATACGGTTCACGCCGCGATGGACCCGAACGGCCGCCCCTGCCGTCTGCCACAGACCGTGCGGGAGCTCTTGGCGTCTATGTCAGAATAGTAGTTTCAGCGGGCCAGAACTTTCATATCTGAATGATTCGACACGTTTTTCCACTGAGCGCCCTCGTCAGCGTCCTCCTCATCGCGGCGGCGTGCGGAAACAAAGACGCCGTCCCACAGAACGTCGCTAACCCCGACAGGTTTCTGTTCGACCGGGGCGAAGCCGCGCTCAAGGAAAGGAAGTGGCTCGAGGCGCGCGAATTCTACCGGCAGGTCTTCGACAACTATCCGCAAAGCCCGGTCCGCCCCGACGCGAAACTCGGCATCGCCGACACCTATCTCGGCGAGAAGTCAGCCGAGTCGCTCGTGCTGGCCGACAGCGAGTACCGCGAGTTCCTCACCTACTACCCGCGCCATACGCGCGCGGATTACGCGCAGTACAGGCTGGCGATGACGTATTTCCAGCAGATGCGCGGCCCCGACCGCGACCAGACCGCGACGCGCGAGGCGCTCACCGAGTTTCAGGTCTTCTTCGATCGCTTTCCGGACAGCAAGCTGTTGCCGGAAGCGAAGAAGAACTGGCGCATCGCCCGCGACCGGCTGAGCGACAGCGAACTCGCGGTGAGCGAAACATACGTCCGCATGGGCGCGTTCGCCTGGCGCGGCGCGGTCACGCGCCTGCTCGCCCTCCTCAAAGAGGACCCCGAATACACCCACCGTGACGCCGTCTACTACCATCTGGCGGAGATTTACCTCAAATCCGATAACAAGGCACAGGCCCTCCCGTATTACCAGCGGCTCGTGGACGAATTCGTCCAGAGCGAGTATCTGGAACGGGCCCAGAAGCGCCTGAAAGAACTGAACGCCAAATAGTTATCGCGGAGAGGTTATGACCAGGGCAGTATTCGTCGCGGCGGGTGTGCTCGCCGCTGCTCTTCCTGCAACTGCACAGCGTGGCCCTGCGCCGACGTCCACGACGCTTCCGGCGGAGGTCGTCGCCCTCGCCTGCGCGCCGACGCTCGTGTACGAGGTCCCCGGCGTGCCGCTCCGTATCAGCGGCAGCCAGGACTCCATCGTGCGCAACAGCCACGCGCCGGGCGAACTGGTGACCATCAATGCCGGAACCCGCAACGGGATTGCCGTCGGGCAGGAGTACTACACCCGGCGCGTCCTGGCGAGCCGCGACGGCCGCGTCGGCCCGGACAACCCGGCGACGCTCCGGACCACCGGCTGGGTGCGCGTGTGGGCCGTGGACGAGGAGATGTCGCTGGCCACCATCAGCCATGCCTGCGAAACGGTGGACGTCAACGACTACCTCGAGCCGTTTGCGCCGCCGACGATCCCCGTGACGTCGGCATCGACGAGCGATCCCGAACGCGGCGACTACGGGCTCGTCCTCTCGGGCCAGGATCGACGGACTCAATTCGGCCGCGGCGACTTCCTGCTGATCGATCGCGGCAGTAATCAGGGCGTTACCCCGGGCGCGCGCTTCGTCGTGTATCACGACAAGAAAGCCGCCGGCAACTTCCTGTATCAGATTGGTGAAGCCGTGGCCGTCGACGTCAAGGACGACACGTCGACGCTGCACGTGCTGACCGCCATCGACGCGATTTCCACCGGCGACTACGTAGGGATGCGGAAGTAGAGGTCGACCTTCAAGGTCGGCCTTTCAGAAATCAGCGTTCGCGCTGCTGGGCGGCGCGCCGGTCGCTTTCGCGCCGCTCGCGGACGATATTGACGTCGGTCACGCGGGCGTTCACGAGGCGCTGGAAGCGGCGGTAGTAGTCCACAGCCGAGACGATCGCCGCGCCCATCACGACCCACAGCGCGGCGCGGCCAAGCGGCGCCAGCGCCGGAATCGGCCCCCATCCCACGATCAGGAGCAGGATCGCCGTCACCTGCGAGGCCATCTTGATCTTGCCGAGCGGCGACGCCGGGATGGTCACGCCACGCGAATACGCAAGGCTGCGCAGCGCCGTGATCGCGAACTCGCGGCCGATGATGATCGCCACCATCCACGCCGGCGCGAGATTCAACTGCACCAGCGAGATGAACGCCGCCGACGTCAGCAGTTTGTCCGCGATCGGGTCGAGGATCTGGCCGAGCCACGTGACCTGGCGCCGGCGGCGGGCCAGATAGCCGTCGAGCCAGTCGGTGAGCGAGGCAATGCCGAAGATCGCCGCGGCCACGAATTCCTTCGCCACGCCGACGATGCGGCTGCCGTCGAACTCGGTGAGCAGCACCACCACCAGCAGCGGGACGAGCACCATCCGCGCGATGGTCAGGCTATTGGGTAAGTTCATGAACCTGGGGACGTCCGCATTCTACTGTAAGATCGGGGTTTGTCATGAAGGCGATCCTTCTCGCCGGAGGGAAGGGGACGCGGCTGCGGCCTCTCACCATCCACACGCCAAAACCGATTGTCCCGATCTTCAACCGGCCTTTTCTCCACTATCAGCTCGACCTGCTGAAGCAGGTGCCGGAGATCGACGAGGTCATCCTCAGCCTCAACTATCAGCCCCGCCGCATCGAGGAGATCTTCGGGGACGGGTCGGAGCTGGGCATCAAGATCCGGTACGTCGTCGAGCCGGCGCCACTCGGGACCGCCGGCGCCGTCAGGTATGCCGGCGACAACCTCACGGAATCCGTCGTGGTTTTCAACGGCGACGTGTTGACGCAGATCGACCTCGGCACGGTCATCCGGCTGCATCGCGAGCGTCAGGCGAAGGCCACCATCGTGTTGACCCCGGTCGAGAACCCGACCGCCTTCGGACTGGTCGAAACCGATTCGGCCGGCAACGTCACCAGGTTCCTCGAGAAGCCGAACCCCGATGAGATCACCACGAACAACATCAACGCGGGTATCTACGTCCTCGAGCCGGATACGTTCGACCGGATTCCCAGGGACGTGTCGTGGTCGATCGAGCGCAGCTTCTTCCCGTCCCTGATCGAACGGCGTGAGACCTTCGTGGGCTACGTCTACGACGGCTACTGGATCGACATCGGCACGCCGGAGAAGTACACGCAGGTGCACCGGGACATCATGGACGGCCGCTTTTCCGCCGACCCCTTCCGTGGCCTCGCCGGGGCACGCACCGCGGTCGCCGCCGGTGCGCGCATCGAGGAGGGCGCTGCCGTCGAGGGGCCCTGCTTCATCGACGAGGGCGTATCCGTCAAGGCGGGCGCACGCGTGGGCCCCTACTCCGTCATCGGACGGCAAACCCAGGTCGAGGAAAACGCCGTCGTCGAAGGGGCGATCATCTGGCCGAACTGCCGGATCAGCAGGGACGCCGAAATCCGCAACGCCATCGTCGGCCGGAACTGCCATCTCGGCCGCAACGTGACGCTCGACCACGGCGCTGTTCTCGGCGACAAGAC
>DASTBV010000098.1:0-2743 GCA_035711805.1 Vicinamibacterales bacterium | reverse complement strand
CGGCGGCGCATCGGAGGACGAGGCCACGCGTCTGGCACTTGCCGACTTCCGGGAGGGCAACCTGTTGGCGCAGTACCTCGCGCCGCTGCAGCAGGCGCAGACGCCGATCCCCGTCACGCCGGGAGTGGCGACCGGACATGTACTCCGCGGTGCCTGGCTGGACCTGCGCTATGCCGCGCGCATGTTGCGGAAGCAGCCAGCCTTCACCATCGCTGCCGTCCTCACGCTGGCGCTGGGGATTGGCGCGTCCACCGCCGTGTTCTCGGTCGTCGAGGGTGTGCTGCTCCGCCCGCTGCCGTATCCCGACGATGGCCGAATCGTTCGCGTAGGGGCTACCACGCATTCGTCGAGGGACAGCGCGGCATCCTTCTCGGATCGCGGCTATTGGCACTTCGTCGATAACAATCGCTCGTTCGAGAAGTTCGGGGCGTATCGCGTGCTGGACAGCGCCGCGTCGCTGACCGGCGACGGTGCCCCGCTCCCGGTCGAGCCAGGCACGATGACGCTGAGCGCGTTCAAGGCACTCGGCGTGTTCCCCGAGCTGGGCCGGCTACCCACACCAGAAGAAGATGCTCCGGGCGCCGCGCGTGTCGCACTGATCGGTCACGATCTCTGGGTCAACCGGTACGGGGCGGACCCATCAATCCTTGGCAGGCGAATCAATCTGTACGGCGTGCCGTGGGAGGTGATTGGCGTCATGCCAGCGGGGTACGACTTTCCGACGCCCGAGGTCGACGTCTGGATTCCGCTGCGACTCAACCCGGCGAGTCAGAACTTCGGTGGCCACAATCTCCGTGCGATCGCGCGTCTCGCGGCTGGCGTCACGATCGCTGCCGCGACCGAAGACGCTCGAAGCCTGATTGCCCGCTTCGATGAAGCGGGCTACGACGCAAGCTGGTTCGAGAGGATCTTCGATGGCGGCGCCATCGTGCGCCCGCTCCGCGACGAGATTGTCGGCGACGTGCGCCAGCGGCTGTTGATCGTCTTCGGGACCGTCGGGTTCGTCCTGCTCATTGCGTGCAGCAACGTTGCCAACCTGCTGCTCGCGCGAGCGGAGGGTCGCCGGCAGGAGAACGCGGTGCGCATGGCGCTTGGGTCCAGCCGCTTCCGGCTGGCCCGGCATCTGCTCATCGAGAGCGCGATGCTCGCCTTGCTGGGCGGCGCCGCGGGCGTGCTGCTCGCGTATGCGGGCGTTCGCGCCCTGGTCTCGGTCGGGCCGGCCGACATCCCGCGTCTCGATGAAATCAGCATCAACGGCAGAGCCCTCGTCTTCACCGCGCTCGTGTCGTCGCTGGCGGGAGTGCTGTTCGGCGTGCTGCCGGCTGTGCGCGCGAGCTCGGCGCGGGTAACGGCCGCGCTCCGCGACGGCGGCCGCAGTGCGGCGAGTGCCGGCGCCAGGCATCGCACGCGCAACGCGCTGGTGATGACCCAGGTCGCGCTCGCGTTCGTGCTCGTCATCGGCTCCGGGCTGATGGTCCGCAGCTTCGAGGCGCTGCGGTCGGTTGACCCCGGATTCTCCGCCGAGGGCGTGCTGACGTTTCAGGTGCGACCGCTGCGGACGAAGTACGCGGGAGCGGGGGCAGTGGCGCGGCTCTACGACCGACTGATCGAGCGTCTGGAAGCCGTTCCCGGGGTGAGCCGAGCCGGTGCCATCGACGCGCTGCCGCTGACAGGTAATGACGACGGGTTCGCGGCCGTGATAGAGGAGTTCCCGCCGGTCGCGGACGAGCTTCCGCCCGCCTTTGCGGTTCGCCGCGCGACACCCGGTTATTTCGCTGCCATGAATATCCCGGTCGTCGAGGGACGGACGTTCACGCCGGACGACCACACTCGACAGCTGCCCGCCGTCATCATCAGCGACTCGGTCAAAGCGCGGTACTGGCCCAATACAAGTGCGCTGGGCAAGCGTATCGACATCGGGAAAGCATCGGCGCGAGTCGTCGGTGTCGTCGGGGACGTGCACAATGCCGGTCTCGACGCGGCGGCGGAGCAGTTCCTGTACCTGCCGATGGTCGACTCCGCTGGCGGCGGCGTGCTCGCGATGACGATGACCCTTCGTACTGCGTCAGAGCCACTCAGCCTCGTGAGCGCGATCCGCAGCGCGATCGCCGAGGTGGACCGCGATCTGCCCATGGCGAAGGTTCAGTCGATGGAGCGCGTGCTCGGCGATTCGATGAGCCGCACGAGCTTCACTATGTCCGCGCTCGTCATCGCCGCGCTGATCGCACTCTTCCTGGGAGCGGTGGGCATCTATGGAGTGCTGTCCTACGTGGTGAGCCTGCGCACGCCGGAGATCGGGACCCGGCTGGCGCTCGGCGCAAGTCCAGGCGGCGTGCTCGGCATGGTGCTCTCGCAAGGGATGCGGCTCGCCGGAGCGGGTGCCCTGCTCGGACTCGTCGCGGCACTCGCCCTCGGTCGTGTGATCGTCGCCCTTCTGTACGACGTCAGTCCGTTCGATCCGGTCACGTTGGTTGCGACGTCGGCGATCTTTCTCGGGGTCGCCGTCCTGGCCAGCCTCCTGCCCGCGGCCCGCGCGGCCCGGACCACGCCGGTGGATGCGCTGCGCGCCGGGTGACGGACATGCCTAAGTGGGCAGACCATGTGCGTCCGCGGCTGGCGTCGCTCCGGCTCTCGCCGGCGCGCGAGCACGAGATCGTCCAGGAGCTGTCGCAGCATCTCGAGGATCGCTTCCGCGAGCTGATGGCCGGCGGCGCATCGGAGGACGAGGCCACGCGTCTGGCAC
>DASTBV010000097.1:0-109374 GCA_035711805.1 Vicinamibacterales bacterium | reverse complement strand
ACGAGGTACATCGACGCCTGGACGCCCGCTGCCGTGCCAATCCAGCAGCCGTGAGGGCTGTGGAACCACAGGAGACCGCCGCTCGCGATCAGGATCGGCACCATCACCGTCAGATCGAGTGCGGCGACGAGCTTGAACGCGTCCGTGTCGATCGGTGGGGCGTGACCACGGAAAACCACGTCCGCCCACATGACAAGCCACACCGTTGCGAGCCCCGCGCCGACGCAGAGGAAGTAGACACCCGCAGCTTGAGTCAATCCGCTCCGTGCCGTCACGGCAAGTCGCGGACGGTCGATTGCCGCGATCGACACCGAGAGCGTTACCACGGACACCAGACACAAGGCGACATACAGGGGAAAGAACGCGTTGAGCTCGGCGCCGAACAGGTAATACGAGTAGTTGTAGACCGCGTAAGCAAGCAGCCCGAGCCGTCCGGCGCGCGCCCGGGATGAGCCTCGAGCGGCGAACCGGCCGACGAGCACCAGCGCAGGAACCGCTACCAGGAGCGTTACCCAGTCGTTGCCAAACCAGGTCTCGCGGATCCACTCGACGTCCCGATACTGCGCGCGGAAGATGAGGCCAAGCGCTGCCTGGATAGCCATGAGACCGGCGACGATATTCGACAGTCTGCCGGGGTCCGCCACCGCTCGACCGACGTCAGAGCGTTCGAACGTTGTACTCGACATGGTCCAGCTCCAACTGGATGTAGGCAAAGGATCCGTTCGCCGTATGCCACCGGGCCTCACCGGCGGACCAGATTCGGAGCGGTCCGAACGGTCGATAGGACCCGACCGGTGTCGACCAGCGGAGTCTCGTCATGCCGGTGCCGTGGGTGGAGGCTCGATACCGGTCGTCGGAGACGAAGTCGATCAGTTCCCCGCTGCCGTTGAACGACAGTTGGGCACGGACGGCGACGCCGGCGTTCACGAACCTGACGCCCACACGGCCGCGGTCGATCTCTTCCCAGACGAGCACAGGGTCCAGGAGCGTCCCCGGCGCGAGCAGGCACATGTCGTTCAGGAACGTCACCGTTTCGCTCTGAAACATCTCGGGGCCGGTCAGACTCACGATAGGAATGACGCCGCCGACCCTGATCTCCATCGATGCCGAGCCGTCCGCGTACCGGTGATAGCCCTGCATCGGCGCGCCAAACATTGAGCTGGTCAGGTAGAAGAAGCGTTTTCGTTCCCGGACGAACGTGTACTGCTCCGCGCACAGCGGCATCCAGCGGGAATCGGCGGCGCTGCGGATTCGGCCGTGCAGACGTAACCGGAAGTTCGCCACCGATGGCTGGCCGACGACGCCGGCGCCGTGGAGGTAGCGCCGGACCGGGTCCGGCAGGCGCATCAGATGTGCGTTGGTGATCACCGGGCGGACCGGGCTCACGCCATTGAGCGCCTGGCGCACGTCGTCGTGAAATGCACGCCGCAGGCCCGGTGTCGGCAAGGCGAGAAACGCGATCGCCATGACTACGCCGCCTCCTTCCCTGCCGCTCGCCGCTCCGCTTCCCGCTTCAGCGGTTGTAACGACAGCCAGCGGATGGCGGATACGCCTGGGGAAACGAACGACCAGTACCTGCGGAACCGGTCGCGCGCGATCGGATCGGTGGCCACCGCCCGCGTTTCCGTCCGAAAGATGGAACGGCCGCCGTCAACGGGATCGGCGCGTAGCGTCCAGACAATTTTCACTTCACCCGGCGTGTGGTATGCGGCGAATTCGTCCGGCGGCAAGGCCCGGAACGTGACATCAGATTCCCAGGGTTTAGTCACCGCGCCGACGACGATCTCGCGGCCGGGGCGCTCGGCGAGCACGCCCCACCCAAGCGACCGTGTGGCGGCGAGAAGCCCGCGCGGCTGTGCCGGGTCACCGGGCGATGCGCCGAGCGCCAGCTCCCGCGCCCTGAAGATCGCCTGCACGAGCGGCAGCTCGAACAGGTCCTGCTCCTTCGCCGCAGCGAGCACCTCGGCTGCCGGCGCCGCTACCGAGATCGAGTGACGCTCGACAACGTCGTACTCAGGCATGAACTGATCGAGGAGCTCGTCGTTTTCGTCCAGTCGCGGAGCCGACGGCTTCCCGTATGACTTCCATGTGTTCGCTGCATACGCGGCGTAGGCCGCAGCGGCGGCCGCCGTCGCGACCGTGACCAGACGCACGGTCGACCGAATGAGGCCAGACATGTTCGAGCCTCCTGCCTGCGATCGACGCATAAGTGCTGCCTGCGCCGAGGAACCAAAAGCCTCGGCGAAACCGGCATGTGCTCGTCTGCGGACGAGGGCCAGTGAGGATTCGTCCGGGGTGGTGCGTGTTCTTGCGCATCCGGTCGCTCGATAATCGGTGAGGCCGGAGGCTCATGCTCGACTCCGTGATCGGTGCCGCAGTTGCCATGGTGGCCGGGGCCGTAGCCGCGATGACCGGCTTCGGGATCGGCAGCCTGCTCACTCCCGTGCTCGCGCTCACTGTGGACACTCGGGTGGCCGTGGCCGCCGTGTCGATTCCGCACGTCATCGGCACGGCGGTGCGGTTCGCACTCCTCCGCGGCCGAATCGATCGCAAAGTGTTGCTGAGCTTCGGGCTCACCAGCGCCGCCGGCGGACTCGCAGGCGCGTCACTCTACGAAGTCGCCAGCAGCCGGTGGCTGAATATCGTCTTCGGCGGCTTGCTGCTGTTCGCGGCCATCAGCGAGGCAACGGGTCTCGCCCGGCGGATGCGCTTTCAGGGGCCGGTGGCGTGGGCCGCGGGGGCGCTCTCGGGGCTGCTCGGCGGCCTCGTCGGGAATCAGGGCGGCATCAGATCGGCGGCATTGGTCGGATTCAACCTTCCCAAAGAGACGTTCGTGGCGACCGCCACTGCTATCGCGCTTCTTGTCGACGCCGCCCGGCTGCCGATCTACATCGCCAGCCAGTCAGGCGAGCTGCTCTCGCTCGCGTCATGGATTCTCGCCGCAACGATCGGCGTCACCGCTGGCACGGTGGTCGGCAGCCGGGCGCTGAAGAGCGTGCCGGAGCGGTGGTTCCGGCGCGTCCTCACGGTCACGCTCGCGACACTCGGTGCGCTGATGCTGTCGCGAGCGTTCCGGTGATGAATCTCGCTTACGCCGCCATCCGCGGCCTGACCGGCAGCGCGGCAACCGCCTCGTGGAGTGCATCCCGCAAGGCGACTTCGCGTGGATCGCCGGTCAATGATGTCCCCGACTGACTGGTGACATACGCGTAGCCGACTGCAATCGCCGGATCGGCAAACCCGATCGAACCGCCGGCGCCCGGCGCGCCGAACGCCTCCGGGCTGCCGAATGGCCACGCGGCGTTTGGTTTCATGAACCCGAGCGAGAACTCCACCTCTCCTTTCATGCATTCGTCGAAGAAGCCGTACGCGGGCCGCACAGCCGGGGCGGCCAGCAGATCCAGGGTTTCGCGACGCAGCTTCAGCTCCGCTCCGCCGGTCGCAAAGACGCTGTATGCGTGGGCGATGGCACGCGCGGTTCCAACGGCTCCGCCCGCCGGTATCTCGAGGTTGCGTGCGTAGACACGATTCCTGTCGAGCGGCAGCTCCGAGCCACGCAGCGCTCTGACGATCTTCGACCTGCGGTTGATCACCTCCAGCAACAGGCGCGGCGGGAAGCCGAACAGCATGTCCCGCTTCCGCGGTGCCGCGAGCGTCGCCAGACAGTTCGTGGGAATGTCCTCCGGCAGGCGGATGTAGACGTCGAGGCCGAGCGGCCGTGCGATCTCTTCTTCGAAGAATTGTCCGAGCGTGCGATGCTGCGGATCGATGCGACGCAGCAGCTCACCCTCGTAGAAGCCGATGGTCACCGCGTGATATCCCTGGCGGGTTCCCGGCTCCCATGCCGGCGTCTGCCGTTCGAGCACCCTCGCGAGCCGATCGAAGTCGGCAACCAGGCCACAGTCGAGCCGCTCGTCGAGCGCGTACAACCCGGCCTGGTGCGCCAGCAGCTGGCGCACCGTGATCCGTTCCTTCCCGTGCAGCGCGAATGCCGGCCAGTAGGTGCAGACGCGTTCGTCGTAATCGAGCCAGCCACGGGAGTGGGCCAGGGCCAGCGTCATGGCGGCGAGCCCTTTGGTCGTCGAGTGCACGATCACCATCGTGTCCTCGTTCCACGGCTCACCGGTCTTCTTGTTCCGCACGCCGCCCCAGAGATCGACGACCTTTTCGCCGCGCACATACGCGCAGACCGCGCCACCCAGCTCGCGGCGGCTGCGAAAGTTCTCGGCGAACGCGTCGCGCACGCCTTCGAAGCCGCAGGCGACCGCGCCGCCGATTTCGTGTTGCGCAGACATCGTCCGCCTCCTTCCCTGCCTCACGCGTGAACCGGGCGTGTGCCCGGGCTCACGCGATCGTCGCGAGCTGCTTGTGACGGTTCGCGGCCTCTTCTGCTGCCCTCGCCGCCTCGGTCGCCAGCCGTGCCAGCCGATCCCACGTGAAGGCAACGTCAAGGAGGCCGTTACGGGTGCCTGCCCGATAGGCCGCCGCCATCCGCCGGCGGTCGTCCGCGATGGCGGCCTTCTTCTTCGCCACCGTGGTGTAGTACTCGGCGAGCTCGAGATGATCGGATCGCGTGCGCGCCAGCAGTGCCAGCTTGTGGAGCTGATCGGGAGTCGGGTCCGGCGCACCGCGTCCGGCCCACAACTCGGTTGCGCCCATCGGCAGGACCGCCGGACGGCCGGCGGCGTGATCAACGTGATAGGCGGCGAGCTCGCGCGCCTCCGCTGCCCACCCCATGGCGAGTGCCGCCTCGCGATCGCAGTGACTGGCTGCACTCGTCGCGACTGCCCGGTTCAGGTGGACGGCGTACACGGCGGCCGTGGCGCGGTGGCGCGCCGCTTCTTCGACGTAGCGATCGGCGACCGCCCTGAAGTGTGCGGCCAGTGCCAGGTTCGCCACAGGGGTTTCTGACGCCACAAGCTTCTGCACGGCCAGCTTGTGAAACACGTTCGACGGCGTGTCCGCCGCAGCCGGACCGGCGATGCCGACCAATGCGACGGCCGCGATCGCAACACGAGAGAAACGTTTCATGGCATCCCCCTTCCCGGTCTTACTTCTCCGGATGATGCGCAGCGTGATCAGCTTCGGTGGTCTCGGTGATCGCTGGCGCTGTCTTCATCATTCCGCACGACTGGTGCATGTGCCTGCGCTGCGCAACGAGCTCCTCGAGGACGGCCGCCACCGCCGTTACTTTGTCCTCACCTTTCGCCGCCTTCATCTGTGCGACCAGATCAGCAAGTTTCTGATCGGCAGCAGCCATCTTCGCCATCATGGCCGCCTGCTCGGCCATCTTCTGTTTGTGGTCGGCCATGTCTCCCTGGTCCCGCATCACGGCAGCCGCACCCGGTCGACTCTGGCCGAGGTCGTTCTTGTGTCCGGCGGGCGCTGGCGTTTGAGCAAGGACCGCGGGGGTGCTGAGGACCGCTATCACCAGCGCGACCGCTGGCCACATGCGAGCGACGGACGGGAGCGTTTTGGTAGCCATGGCAGTCCTCCAAGCGGGTGTCAACAGATGACAGGGCACAACGCGTGCCGCGCGTTGTGCTGCAGGCTGCTGGAGACCTGCGCCATCACCGGCGCTACGCGGAATGTGCAGCGGGATGTTCCGCAGGTGACGCGAACTTATTCACGGGTACGAGCACGATCTTGCCTGTGACGCCGCCTCCCGCGAGCAACTCATGGGCGCGTCTCGCGTCGGCAAAAGGAAGCCTCGTGACCAGGGGCTGGATCTTGTGCTGCCGGAGAAGCTCGAACAGCGTGAGCAGATCCTCACGAAACAGCGCTGGTCTCAGCCGTTTCAGCCACTGGATGCTGTACGGGATCACCCGCTTGCGGCCGGGAAGAACCCAGCCGCCGGCGATGTACAGGCCGAAGACAGCGATGGGACGAATGCGGTGACGGCGGCGGCGCACTCGGTCCGACGGTCGCTTTCCCTGGACGGCGGACGTCAGACCATAGGCCACCACCGTCCCGCCGGGACGGAGCGCTTTTCGTGAACGCCAGATGTGCGTTCCCCCGATGCTGTCAAAGACCGCGTCGGCGCCCGCGCCCGTGAGACGGTGGATTTCGTTCACGAAATCCTGCCGCTCGTAATCGATCGGGATACCACCCAGTCTGGAAACCGTCGCCGCGCCGCGCGACGAACAGGTACCGTACAGTTCCAGGCCGGCAACCCGTCCAAGCTGCAGCAGGGCCGTCCCTACACCACCTGCCGCACCGTGGATCAGCACGCGCTGCCCCGCTCTGACCCTGGCCGCCCGATGCAGCATCTGGTATGCCGTCACGTAGTTCAGAATCAGGCTCACCGCCTCGGCGGCATCCAGCCCGGGCGGCACCGGAATCAGTTCACGCTGCGGCAGGCACACAAACTCCGCATACGCGCCGCTAATCGGCAGCGCGGCAACGATCTGGCCAGGTTCGATACCGGACACACCGGCTCCCATCCGATCCACGACGCCAACGAGATCCCAGCCTGGGGTAAACGGCACGCGAGGCGTCTCGGGATGAACGCCTTCGCGCATCATCACGTCCGGCAGCGAAACACCCGCGGCCATGACTCTGACCCGCACTTCACCAGCTCTCGGCTCGGGGCATGCCTCTTCGACCGCGCGCAGTGCATCCGGTCCGCCATAGTGCGTGACGATGAAGCGGGTGTGCGTAGTCATGAATCAGCGCCCTCCGCGCGTGGGGCACCGCTCCAGGCGTGCTCTCGCCTGGCGGCTCAGTCCTCATTCGCATGCCCGGATGCGTTTCCGATGGTGCGAGTCAGGCCATGCATCAATTGCTGGCGCTCGCTCGCGCTCAATCTCGCCGTCCGGTGCATCAGCAGATACGTCGACGGCGGCATCTCGCCTTCCGCCATCACCTCCGCCGCTTCTCCCGCTTCCTCCTGCGGCCGGGCCCACTCCGAGAAGTTCAGCTTCGCGCGGCCTTCGTCGACGTCGTACTGGACGAGCCACGAGACGGGCGCGACGTTCGCGTACCGCGGCCACGCCGTTTCGTTGCTGTGGCAGTCGAAACACGCGCGACGCGCGAGCTCGCGCGTCGTTGCGCTGTCCCAGAGCGGCTCCATCGTCCGCGGCGGGTTCGAGTGATCGCGGCCGTATGGCACCGCCTGGACGCCGATGAAAGCGGCTGCCAGCGCGATCACTGTCCGCGAGAACCAGTTACGAGGCATAGCACCCTCCAGCTTCCCTCACCTCCGCGTCACGCCGCCCGGCGCAGGGCCTCCGGCCGCCGCGCCGGCATTTCGATGACGGCGCCAGGTTTTCTCCGCTCGCGCCACAGCGCGGCGGCTCCCAGCGCCATGATGGGCGTCGCCGGAAGCCCTGATCCGACTCCCAGCGGCACGATCGCCAGAAGAAACGCGATTGCTCCGGCGAGACCGGCTTGACGCCATCGTCCGCCGCGCAGCAGCGCCACGGCGATGAACGCCTGGCACGCGGCGATCGCGAGCACGATTGGCGTCAGGTGCTGGGCGAAGAACCCGAAGATGAATTGTCGATAGACGTCGAGCAACGCGAAGGACGCATATCCGAGATAGTCCATCGGGGAGGTCCACGCGGTCCGCGCGTTTGCCACCGAGGCCCACGCGAAGAGCATTGCAAACGTCGCCAGACCGGCACGTCGCCAGCGCACGCTGACCACGAGCATCAGCAATGCGACAACGGTGGATCCCAGCTGCCCATAGAGCAGCTCGGTCTCGGTCATCGCCGGTGCGGGTACGGCAGCGGTTCGCACGACGTCGTTGCGCGCGAGCGCACGACCGTAAAACGTCATCGGGACGGGATCTCCGTCCAGCATGCTGGTTGCGCCGGCTGTTGCCGGCCGCTGCGCGTGGAGGTGGAGGTGCGGCTCGTCGCTGTTGCCGGAATTGCCGATCGCACCGAGGCGCAGCCCTGCGCCAACGCTCTGTCCGGCGTGAACGGTTACGCTCCCCTGCCGGAAGTGCCCGAGGAATACCTGCGCGGTGCCGCAGGCGAGAAGCACGAAATTACCGGCGAGCCGCTCCCGGTCCGCGGTGGGCGGCGTCATGTCGGGTGCGGTGTTTTCGACCTGCAGCACGCGACCATCACAGGGGGCGAGCACCGGCTCACCAAGGCTGACGTACTCCTCCAGGCCGGACGGCGCAATTCCTGAGGCACGCCGGCCGCGCTCGTCGATGCGGACGATATCGACGCCGTAGCTCTGACCCCTGTATGGCGTCGCGGATTCGGCCAGTGTCTCGACGTGCGCGTTCGCCAGCTCACCGCCGCCGCCGCTTGCCACGTAATACGTGCCGCCGCTCAATGGAAACGACAGGTTGATTGACGGCGGTGCCGCTGGTGGGCGCCGGGCCGCCACAGCCTGCACGAACAGCCCACCCGCTCCGGCAACGAAGAGCACGCAAATGGCGAGTTCCACATACGCGAGCCGCCCGACTGGGCGCCAGCGCAACGTGCGCAGGTCGTACGCCCGATACCGCACGCCGATAGCCACGACCGACAGATAGACGAGCGCCGTGTACCACGGCAGCACCAGCCACACGCCCGCGACCGCGGTCGCCGCGATATAGGCGATGAGTCCGGCCAGATACAACATCGACGCGAGCAGGCTGCGCCGCCGCGCCTCGAACAGGCGCGCCAGCAGGATGACGGGAATGATGATCTGCAGAACCGCGACGGTCGTCGGAATCATGACTCCCCTCCTTCAGGGGCTCGCCGGCGGCTTTCGAGCCGGCGCGCGACGTCACGCATCAGCGCCGGTCCCTCTGATTCGACGCGATCCTCGATGACGGCGCGCTTGAACACGCCAAAGAGTCCGCCCAGCAGGTCCACCCGGGTGCGGTTCAGATAGGTGAGGTAACAGGACGGTGCGGCCTCGTCACAAACGACGGCAGTCACGCTCAGCGCACCATCGATGTAGTGGCTCGCATACAACTGCGTGCTGACCGTCATCGCCTGAGGAGCTCGATCGGCATGCAGCAGCTGTACGTAGGTGACTGACACGACCGTCTTTCCGGATCCGTATCGATCCCGCGACCAGTAATAGAACGACTCGCCGGCAGGAGGTGGCGTGCGCCGCGGCGCGATCAGCGAGTTGACGATCTCGGGAAATCCGCGGGTCAGCCACGGCGACCGCGCGGTCATGGCCGAGAAGGCCTCCCCGACCGACATCCGGCCGCCGTGATCGGCATACGGCGGCAGCGCCAGCAGCCCGCTCTGCCGGTGCAGACGCACACGCGCGATCAGAATGCGCCGGAATTCGCGCTGCGCCGCATCCCGCCACTCGCTTCCGGCACTGCGCAGCGCCTCCTGAAGGCCGTGGATTTCGGTTGCCGCCAGCTTGAAGTCGCAGCCGCTCACGCGGCACCGTCTCAGGGCATCGATTTCGCCGGGGTCGAGAATCAGCGCGTCGAGATCGTCGTCGGCGATCGAATCGGAAAAGCGGCCTACGGCGAGAACCATCGGTCCGCGCTTCAGCTCGTCGATGGCTCGGGTCCACTCGATCAAGGCCTCGGGTCGCGCCTTCAGCCGTGCTGCAGCAAAGAACGCAATGTGGCCGTCATCCGCAGGCAGCACGCGCGCGATCACGCCGCCGGTGTCGAGTCGTGCCCGATCGGCCTGGCTGACCCGGACGGTCGGCTCGAGGAACGCGAAGGGCGGCGCGATGCCGGCTCCAGACGCGACAGCAACCACCGGGAGCAGGCCGAGAGCGGCGATCCACACAGGCGGTTTCATGCTTCTCTGACATCGAGAGCGGCAAGTCTGTGGCCATACGGTCGGGCGCAGAAAGTGGCGCGAGTGAAGAGTTCAGGCGGCCGACGTGATCGAGGGCGCGGATTTTTCAGCAGGGGCGCGTGATGTTCCGCGCCGTCGTCATTCGAGCGCGTGACTGGGCGGCGTCAACGCGCGCCGCCGCTGAGGCAGGAAGGTTGCAGCCGATGCGGTATTCGCCGATGTAGTGTCCGCCTTCAGGCGTACGGGCCAGGAGGAGCTGATGAAACCGCTACCCCATGATTACGAGATGACGCTGACCGGAGCATCCGCGGGTTATGCGACCGCGTCAGCAGCCGGCCTGGCGGATTTGACCACGGCACCGCCGGCCGAATACGACGGACCGGGGGACGCGTGGAGTCCCGAGCACCTGCTGCTGGCGGCGGTGAGCTCCTGCTTCCTGTTCACCTTCCGAGCCGTTGCGAAGGCATCGCACGTGGACTTCGTCGAGGTCGAGGCGGTCACGGCCGGCACGGTCGACCGGACCGGCGGCGTCACGCGGTTCACGGATATCGTCGTTCGTCCGACCATCACCACGCCGGCCGGAGCAGATGCCGCCGCGGTGCAACGCGCCATCGACAAGGCGGCATCGCGCTGCCTGGTGTCGTCGTCTCTCAATACCCGAGTACGTCTCGAGCCGACCATCCGCCAGTCAGCGGCGGCTGCATAGACAAAGGCCGAAGGCCGAAGGCCTAGGGCCTAAGGCCGAAGGCGCCGCGCCTGTGCCTGCTCCATTGCGTACGTCTTGAGGGCCGGGCTCGTCATTCCCAGGGCGCCGGCCTCGTCCGCCGCGCGCTCGGCATCCCACTTATCCACCACCATTCTCTTGACCATCCACAGGGCGGCGGCGCGATTCGCGCTCGCGCAGTGGATGAATGCGGGCTGATTGTTCGGGTCGGTGACGGCGGCGATGAACTTGTCGACGAGCATCGGATCGGGCGAGCTGGCGTTGAACGGGAGATGGATGAACCGCAGCCCGGCCGCTTTGGCCGCAACGGCTGACGCTTCGATCTCCGAACCGGGCTCGCTCGCCAGGCGTAGATTGATGACCGACGCGTACCCCAGCTTCCTGACCTCGGCGAGCGCGGCCGGCGCGGTCGCCCCCGCGCACGCCACGGTGTTGCCGATGTATCCGAAATTGACGATGCCCGGGACCGATGTTTTGTTGATGCCGCTCTGGGCAGCCGCAACGACCATCGTGCTGAGGAACAGCACGCCGCACACAAGCGAACTCACTCTCATGATCTGTCTCCTGAACAAGGCGTCTTCGCGCTGCCACCGGCCCGACGCTATCGACGGTGTATCCATTCGTCGATCTTCTCCCCCGCCACGAGCACGACCAGCGTCAGCGTCAGGGCGATCAGGCTCGTCCGCCAGATTCCCGCTCCGACGGCGACGCCAACCGCAGCCACCATCCAGATTGCCGCCGCGGTGGTCAGTCCCTGCACGTCCTGCAGGTCCGGTCTGCGCATGATGACACCACCACCGATGAAGCCGAGACCGGCAGTGATGCCTTGCAGGATCCGGCTCGTCGCGGACGCATCGTCAGCGGCGAGCAGAAGCCCGACGATCGTGAAGAGCGCGCCGCCGAGGGCGACGAGCGCATGCGTCCGGAGACCGGCGGGCTTTCCTTCCCACTCACGGTTGAGCCCAACGGCGGCGCCGAGCAGCGTCGCCAGCGCCAGGCGCCCGGCAATTTCCCAGATCGTCTGGGGTGGTGAGACTGTGTCCATTCGATCGAGACGGGATCTTACGCCGGGAACGGACCCCGTCCGAAGCTTCGGTCCGGCCAGATCCATCAACACGCGGCCATGGCCGGCCCGTCGTGGTGCTCTTAACGACGATGCGCGCCGTGACCGGCGTGGCCTGGAGCCGGCAGCGCATTCGCCAGAATGTCGACCACGAGGTCGGCATGGATATCAATCAGCACGAGATCGCGATCGGCGAACCGATACTGCAGCTCCGCCGGCAGCGGCGGCAGCACCCCCAGGAACGACGGCCACATCGCCGATCCCAGTTCCCAGGGGAACCGCTCATTGATCGTCGGGGCCGGCACCTCCGGCGCGCGCTCTTCGTTGATGAACGCGAGTACGGCCTCGACCGTCTGTCCACACCCAGCGAGTCGGGATTGCAGACGCGTACGGATCAGGGCGCCGACGTCGGGCGTCAGGATCACACCGCGCCCGGCCTCGCCACGCGCCGTACGGATTCCTGCCTGCATGGCCTCGAGCGCGTGGAAGATGTCTTCGCCGTCGTCGAACGACTGCGGCAGCGACAGCTTCCGCTCAACCTCGTTGTGCACCTTCATGTATGCGGCGATTCGTTGATCGAAGGCCTCCAGAATCGGCGCCTCGACCGCGGTCGGCGTCACCGGCTGGACACCGCAGCCGGCCTGCGCCGGCACTGAGAGAACGGGGAGCAGCACCAGCGGGATGGAAACAACGACGGCAACCATAGTGAAACCCTCCTAAGCACCCCGGTGCTTTCCGTGTGGATGGACGTGCGCGCGCGCAAAGCGGCCGACGTGAAGCAGCCGCGCGGCAATGAACGTGAGCGGCACTCCGAGCAGCGACAGCAGCGCCCCGAGTTTCAGCTCGGCCAGCTGCGGCCCCGGCGGGAGGAGTGTCGTCGCGAAGAAGAGGGACAGGGTGAAGCCGACCGACACCGCGAGCGCGATGACAATGACCTCGCGGGCGCGCAGGTTCGCCGGCAGCTTCAGGCCCAGCGCCAGGGCAAGGCCGACACCGATCGCGATTCCGGCCGTGCGGCCCAGCAGCAGGGCGGCGAGCGTCGCCCACGTCCCGGTTCCGTAGCCGGTGAGCACGACCCCGGCGTTGACGAGTCCGAAGAGGAACAGCGCGGCCTGGGCGTGGTAGTGCCACACGTGCTCGAAGTGGCGCGGTGTGGCGCCTCGCTGGTCAGCCTCGTCGGCAAACAGTTCGTCCAGCCGCCGCCGCGCGTGCGGCATGAACGGGATGATCGGCAGGAGCGCCAGCGCCGGATGGAATCCTTCCAGGTAGAGCGCCAGCCAGGACAATCCGCCGGCGACCCAGATGTACGGCCAGAACTGCTTCACGTGCCGCCGTTGCAGCCACCACGCGACCCCAAACGCGGCCGCCATCAGCACTGCCGCTCCCCCCGTGCGCTCGGCCGCGTTCGCGAAGACGGGCGCGATGACCGCCACGCCGATCACGTTCGACACCAGCGCCAGGAGCAGCGCGAACGGCACCGCCGGATGGACGTAGTGTCCGCCTTTAGGCGGACCAGCCGATCGATGGAAAACCGCCTTGACGACGAAATACGCGAACGCGACGTCCACGCCGGCCACGACCGGCCATGTCACGTGGAGCATCGGCTCGAGTTTCCATTCCACGTAGAGTCCGTAGACGATCGCACCGACTGTCACGCCCGCAGCCGCAGCAATCATCGGCACGACCCACCGGCTCCATTGATGGAGGGCCCGGCCAGGCGCTGTTTCTTCAAAGATTTCCTGAGCGACGAGTCCGAAGAAGAGAGCCATGGCGATCGCGTTCACCGGGAACGCAAGCGCGCGCGCGACGGTGTAGTAGCTGAACCCGTCGACGTTCGCCCAGACGAACGCCACTGTGGCACCAAGTGGCAGCAGCAGGTAGTGGCCGGTGAGGTAATGAAGCGACCCGGCCGCGCGGGAGCGCGTCGGCGCCGCGTGGCGCCAGTCTGTGGGCATGACGTGCGTCGCCATCGCCGCTCCCCTCAGCTCGTCGGTCCGGCGCCGATGACGCCGGCGTCGACGACCCGTCCAGTGCGGGTAATCGTGCGGAACGTCAGCTCGGCACCCGCAATTTCCACGAGCATGAACGACTGATCCTGATCGAACGCTGCGGCGCTCTCCGCCGATGCGTTGATGCCCTTGCGCAGCTTGCCGCTGGCGCCCTCGACGAAATACGTGATGCCCTTTCGTGGCTTGAATCGCTGATAGATGTGGTCGTGGCCCGAGAACACGACGTTGACGCCGTAACGGACGAACAGCGGTTCCAGCCTCACCCGCAGCTCGATGTTCGAGCCGTGACGCGTGCCGCCGGAGTAGATGGCGTGATGGAAATAGACGATCTTCCACCGCTCGAGCGATCGCTTGAGGGCGTTTTCGAGCCATGCCATCTGTGCGTCGTCGAGCCTGTTGGTGTCGATGCCGAAGAACCGGGTGTTCTCGCGTGCCCACGTGTAGTAACGCTGGCCGTCCATTCCGAACAGCGGATACAGGCGGTTATCGGGAGCATCATGGTTGCCAAGGATGGCGTGAAAGCGCACGCCGGCGTCCAACAGCGGCTTGTACGGCCGCGCGAAGGCGTCGTCGAACTCGCGGGCGGACGGGCGTCCATACAGGTTGTCGCCCAGCATCAGCACGACGTCGAACGGCACCTGCGCCCTGGACGCGACCATCTGCCGCGCCACGTCGAACTCCGGCTGATCGCCCGTCCCGTTGTCGCCGATGACCGCAAACCGAACCGCCTGCAGTGCTGCGGGCGGCGGCGCTGGAGGCGGACCGATCGCCGGGCCATTCTGCGCCGCTGTTGACTGCGGCATCTCCGCAACGGCCGCGGCGCCGAGTACGGCGATCAGCAGTGAAAGGGATACAAACAATCGGAACACGTGTGGCCGCCTCCTCACGGTTTGAGCATCTTGTATTTCTTGATGTCCCAGTCCACCGACATTCCGTGTCGTTCATCCAACCCGCGAATCAGCTTCGTGAGCTTCCCCAGTTTCTGGTTGAACGGCACCGTGACTTCGTAATGCAGCTCGTGCCCGGATGAGCCGAGCAGCTGGTAGGTGACGCCCTTCTGCCGGAGGGCCTGCTCGACCTCCGGACGCAGCCCCTCGGCATCCTTGTTTGAGATCGTCAGCTCGAAGCGCGATCGCGGAGCAGGTTCAAGCGACTCCAGCATCCACATGAGAGCGACGACAAACGCGCAGGTCACGATCGCGAAGCCATACAGGCCGCTGCCGACGGTCAAGCCGAGGGCGAGGGCAACCAGCATCAGGCCGGCGTCCTTGGTGTCTTTCACGCGCGCGCGATAGCGCACCAGGCCGGCGGCGCCGACGATGGCAAACGCCCGCGCCAGACTCTCCGCAACGACGACGATGATGATTGCGCCGACTACGGCGAGGAGGATTTGCGCCTGGAGAATATGGGTGGGGCTCGGGACGGTCTCGCGGCGCGCAGGGCGTATCAGCCCGACGGCGGCGCCGAGGATGGCGGCCAGGCAGAGCACCAGCAGGTACTGCGCGACCGTTGACCCGTATTCCATGAGGTATGAGGGCATAACGTCTCCGTGAACGCCCGACTAAGCCGCACCCTTCGTGCCATCGTTAACCGTCGCCAGATGGAGGATGTGCGGCGGCTGAGGAGGGAGGACCGCGGGAATCGTTCCCGCGGTGCCGGAAAAATTCGCGCCGGCGGTACGGATGTTCAGGGGTTGAACGGCAGCGCCGTGCACCGACGCGTGGTCTCACACCGCGCGTGGGACCAGCGGACGGCACCATGGTTGCTCATGTGATGGGTGGAGATCATCATGCGCAGCAACAAGAGATACACGAACACGACGTTCACACATCGTCCGGAGCCGCGGGATGATGTCCGCACGCAGGAAGCGCCGGCTGAACCGATCCGCTGCGCCGGGTGTGGTGCGGTCTACGTGCACAAACGCTGGAGCCGCTCGCCGCATGCGCGCTTGCGTGCGTCGCGCGCTGGACAACCGATTCAGGTGCGGATCTGTGCAGCCTGCCGCCGCCGTCGAACCGGTGTGCCGCATGGATTCGTCCATGTCGACGGCGACTTCGTCCGCACGCATCGCCCCGAGATCGTCACGCTGTTGAAGAACGAAGCGGCCCGCGCCGCTGAGGACAATCCGCTGGCGCAGATCGTCGCGTGGCACGACAACGGGCACGATGCCGACGTGCTCGTGACGACCACCACCGAGCACCTCGCGATCCGGCTGGGACGCGCGCTGGAGAAGGCATACGACGGGCGGGTCCTGTACGGGTTCTCGCACGTGAACAAACTGGCGCACGTGTGGTGGCACCGCGACGCCGCGTAGCTTCCCTTGGACCCGCGTGGCTTCCTTGGACCCGCGTCGCTTCCGCCTTCAGGCGGAAGAGACCCGGATGCGCTACCGGATCGCCGCAGCAACCAGCGTGCTGGCTCCGTAGGCGGCCGCCGCAACCGCCGCACCGAGCGTCAGCGTCTCCAGTCCGGCCCGCCACCAGCGCTCGTTCGTCAGCGTGGCTCGCGCCGCGCCGACGAAGAACAGCGTCAGGAACGTCAGGACCGTCGACCAGATCGGCCGCGCCCCTGCGTCAGCGAACAGGAACGGCAGCAACGGAATCGCGCCGGCGCCGACGAAGGCCAGCAGGGTGGCCATCCCGTGTTTCCACGGGTAGGCCTCCTCTTCAGGTAATCCTTGGGCGGCGCGCACCCGCTCGTGCGCGCGAATCGCGAGCAGGTTTCCAGCGCCCATCGACATGCCGTCGGCGGCAAGATTGGCCGCGCCAATGATCAACACTGCGGCGGCGGACAGGGAACCTCCCGTGGCGCCGCTGACCACCGCGAACGTCGTGATGATTCCGTCGTTGGCGCCGTACACCAGGTCACGGATGTAATGTCGTGCGGTCGCCGGCACGCCAACCGGATCGATGTGCAGCGACGCGGGCTGTGCGGCCGGCGTTGGTGGCTCTTGGACATCAGACATGCCCCGAGCCTATACCAGGCCAGCACCGGGGAATTCCTTGCCGCACTGTGACTTTTTTCGCCGCAGCCGCGGGCGCGTGGCTTGCACGATCAGCGCACATGCGTAGCAGCACGTTTGCCACAGTGACGGTCGGCGTGATCGTCGGCACGCTCTCGACGTCGGCAGGCCGGAACGAATCAGGGTCCGACGACGCGCGGGTGCTTCGGGCCGACGCGATCGCCCGCGCGCAGGTCTGGACGGCGACGGAGATACCGGTCGTGGACATCCGCACCGGGCCCGGCGGCCGCCGCGCATTTGCGTTCCGCCAAACGGTGACGTGCGATTACGTGGACAAGGACCTCGCCGGCCGTTCGCCGAAGTTCGCGTGCGCCTCGGCGGGCGACGACCTGAAGGTCAAATTCGGGAGCGGCAATGCCGAGGTCTATGCCGAGGTGGCGGCAACCCGCCTCCTCTGGGCCCTTGGATTCGGGGCAGATCGCATGTATCCGGTGCGCGTGATCTGCCGCGGGTGTCCGGAACATCTCAACGGCATCCTGCGGGCCGACGGCAGCAGGTTGTTCGACCCCGCGGCGATCGAACGCAAAATGTCCGGCAAGGAGTTCAAACCCGACAGCTCCTGGGCATGGTCCGAACTCGACAACGTGCAGGAGGCACGTGGTGGCGCACCGGCGGCCCACCGCGACGCGCTGAAGCTGATGGCCGTGTTCCTCCAGCACACCGACAGCAAGCCCGAGCAGCAACGGATCGAGTGCCTGGAGGACGAGGCCCGCACGGCGAGCACGTGTACGAAGCCGATGATGATGATCAACGATGTGGGGCTGACATTTGGAGGCGCCAACCTGGTGAACGCGAATAGTAAGGGCATGAACCTCGCCGCGTGGGCCGCCACCCCGATTTGGAAGGGCAACGCCGGCTGCGTCGGCAACCTGTCGAGGTCCGCGACCGGCACGCTGAAGGACCCGGCAATCAGCGAAGCCGGGCGCGCGTTTCTTGCCGGACTGCTGACACAGTTGTCGGACGACCAGATCACGGCGCTATTCGAGGTCTCACGCGTGACGCTCAGGCTGCGCGATCCGGAGGACGTGCGCTCGGGGTTTGCCACTGTTGCCGAGTGGGTCAGCGTGTTCAAGCGCAAACGAACGGAAATCGTGGACACACGCTGTGGCTGAGGCCACGCCTCCGGCGGTGGTCTTCGACCACGTGTCCTTTGCCTTCGACGATCACGTCGTCCTGCGGGACATCAGCTTCGTCGTGCCGGCGGGCAGCATGCGCATCATGCTCGGAGCGAGCGGCGCCGGCAAATCCATCGTTCTCAAGCTGATCCTCGGACTGTTCCGCCCCGATGCGGGCGAAATCCATGTCCACGGCTCACGCATCGACAACATGCGCGAGCGGGATCTGCTGCGCCTGCGCGCCGACATCGGGATGCTGTTCCAGGAATCTGCGCTCTTCGATTCGTTGACCGTCGGCGAAAACGTCGGCTACCGCCTCTACGAGGAAACAGACATGCCGGACAACGACGTGCGCAGGCGGGTCGAAGACGTGCTCGGGTTCATGGAGCTGCGCGACTACGTCGACCGGATGCCGTCCGAGCTGTCGGGAGGCCAGCGCCGGCGGGTGGCGATCGCGAGGGCGATGGCCGCGAAGCCCTCGCTGCTGCTGCTCGACGACCCCACCACCGGCCTCGATCCCATCGTCGCGACGACGGTCGATGACGAAATCGTCAAGCTGCGCGATCTCGAACACGTGACCGGCATCGTCGTCACGCACCAGATACGCGACGCGTTTTACGTGGCGACGCACCGGGCAGTTCGCAGCAACACCGGGTTGGTGCAGATCGTGGCCGCCGCTGATGACGCCGCGCCTCCCGCGGAGTTCATGGTCCTGCACGACGGCCGGATTCGGTTCGAGGGCACCAGCACGGAACTGCTCGCCGCCCAGGACGACTACCTGAAGGAGTTGCTGTTCATGACGCTGCCGCCCTGGTGAACGCCTTTTCGCCGCCGGGTGAGGACCCCAGATGGCGCGTGCACCAGCGCACGGCGAGTTCCGCCACCTGCTCGAGCGCGCCGCGCTCTTCGAAGAGATGCGTCGCGCCCGGCACGATGACGAGCTGTGCTGCGCCCATTCGGTGCATCGCCGACCGGTTCAACTCGATGACCGGTTCGTCCGCTCCGCCGACAATCAGCAGCGTGGGCGCGTGCACCCGCGCCAGCGCCTCGCCTGCCAGATCCGGCCGGCCCCCGCGTGACACGACGGCGCGCACGATGTCCGGCCGTTCCGCCGCCGCAATCAGCGCCGCGGCCGCGCCCGTGCTCGCGCCAAAGCATGCGACCGGCAGCGACGCCAGCGCCGGTACGCCGTTGGCCCAGTCGATCGCGGCGACAACGCGGTGCGCCAGTCGTGCGATATCGAATCGGTACTCGCGCGTGCGTTCGTCGATCGCCTCCTCCGCTGGTGTGAGCAGGTCGAGCAACAACGTGGCAAATCCTGCGCGGACGAGCGCCGCCGCCACCGCACGGTTGCGGCGGCTGAAGCGGCTGCTGCCGCTGCCGTGGGCAAAGATTACGAGGCCGCCCGCGCCTGGAGCAACGGTCAGATCGCCATCGAGCAGCGCTGCCCCCGCACGAATCTGGACCGCGGTCGACGATGTATCGCTGGCGCGCATCACACCCCCGTCGGATAGGTGTCCGGCAGATCGACGTCATGCCGCGACGAGCGCTCGAGCGGCTCGAGCGCCCGTGTCTCGTCCAGGTGCACGACGACATCGAACTGGTCCGGGAGGTTCGCAAGAAAGTAATGGCTCGCGCGTTCCGAGTCCGGCCTGTAAATGACGCCGATCGCCCGTTCGAGACGCGGGGGGACCGACAGTGCACGTCTCAGCGACGCTTCCGAAAGGCGCAGCATGAACGACGGAATGCCGGTCTCGTGAAACAACCGCTCGTACGAACCGGCTAGCGACGGCCGGACGTCTTTCAGCTCCGCCGGCGCGTCCCATGCCCTGGCGGCGGTCACGGTTCCCGTATGCGTCGTCATGCCGATCAGACAGCTGGCCGTGCCCTGGCGTTCGCGCACCAGCTGACCGAGATTGAGCTCGCCGCCGGTGCCGAGTGCCGTCGCGCGCGCATCACCCAGATGCGAATTGTGCGCCCAGACAACGGCACGATCTGCACGCGCCGACCGGCGGCCGTGCTCGCGCAGTGCCTCGAGCGTCGCCATCATGTGCCGGTCGCGCAGGTTCCAGGATGCCGCCCCGCCGCGGAACATCGCGCGGTAATAGGCTTCGGCATCCTGCACGACGCGTGCGTTCTGCTCCGCGACGAAGTAGTCGTCTGCGGCGAGCCAACCATCGCGCCGCGCGTAGTCGAGGGCCCGCTGCTGCAGCGCGAGGAGCTGCTCGACGACCGCGTCTTCGCAGGACCTGCCGAGTCGTGCCGACGCCGCATAGCCGTACGCCTGCGGATCCTCGCCGAAGATGTCGAAGCAGGCGTAGCGCTCGCGTGCCGCGCGCGCGGCGACGGGATCCAGTTTGTCGAGGTATTCGATGACACAGGCGATCGACCGGTGCAGGCTGTAGAGGTCGAGCCCGTAGAACCCGATACGCTCCGCCAGCGCCCGATCGGCGTTGTAACCGCGCAGCCAGCGCAGAAAGCGGACGACCTCACGGTTGCGCCACATCCACCGCGGGAACCTCGTGAAGTCGCCAAGCGCCGCTTCCGCCGTGTCGTCATCGCCCTGCACACGCACCCAGCGATTCGCGCGATAGGCATCCGGCCAGTCGGCCTCCGCGGCGACGATGGTGAATCCGCGGCGCTCGATGAGCAGCCGCGTCAGATCCGCCCGCAGGCGGTAAAACTCGTGCGTGCCGTGTGTCGCCTCGCCAATCAGGACTATCGAGACGCGTTCGTCGATGGCGTCGAGGAGCCGGCTGGCGGCGCCCTCTTCCTCCAGCACCCGTGCATGCTGACGCACGACGGCAATGGATGAATCCGCCATCAGGCGCTCCGCTTCATCGCCGGCGCAGCCGCAGCCGCGGCGAGCAGATAGCGCACCTCGTCGTCGGTCGTTTGCTCGAAGTTCTGATACGAGAGGCCGACAGCGTTGAACGGTTCCGGGGTCATCGCACACACGACCTCGTCGGCAACCTGGTCGAGCGCGCGACAGGCCTGCCGCGCACCGACCGGCGCGGCGACGACGATCTGCGACGGCAGCTGCCGCCGGACAGCAATCACCGCCGCTCGCATCGTCGATCCCGTGGCCAGCCCGTCGTCGACAAGAATCACGGTGCGATCCTCGAGCACGAGCGGAGGCCGCGCGCCGCGATACACCCGCTCGCGGCGTTCCAGCTCCTGCTGCTCGGCACGCGCAAGCTGTTCGACTGCGGCGGCAGGGATGCGGTAGTAACGCACCAGATCGTCGTCCAGGGTGCGGATGCCACCGCTGGCGATGGCCCCTATCGCAAACTCCGGGTGACCCGGCAGGCCAAGTTTCCGCACCATGAAGACGTCGAGGGTTGCGCCGATCGCCTTCGCCACTTCGAACGCGACTGGCACACCACCACGAGGCAGCGCGAGGACGATGACATCCTGGCGGCCGGCGAAATGGCGCAGTCGATCTGCGAGCGCGCGACCGGCTTCGCGGCGGTCGCGATATCGAAGCGGCACGCGGATCGATGTCGTGTGGTTCATACGAACGGCCGCTGCAATGAAAGTGCCTCGCGCCCGCGGGGCTGGCGGCGGCGTGGATACCGCTGATGAATCGAACTGACTGCGAAATATTCCCCGGTTGACGTGAAGTTCCTTACCTTGACGCCCGCGGGACAGTACGCTCGATTGACGGAAGGTCCGGAGAGGAAAGCGAATCTGCAGATGGCGCGGGCCGTTCGGCGCGACACGCAGCGGCAATCGCGCGCCGGATAGCGGTCGCGAACGTCAGCGTCCGCGCGTCACCGCCACGTATGCGGCACCACTCGGCCGCAGCACGCTGCCCGCGCGCTGAAATCCCCCGGCGTTGGGGAATTTCACGCGGCGGCGGCCGCAGCACCTCCCCGAATCTCCGCCTGCGCATTGGGCCGATGGGGGCCGGTGCCGCGGTACGTCGGTTGCTCGAACAGCTCGAACAACCATGCGCGATGAACATGCGACACACCAGGCATGACTGGCTGCTGGGCGCGGCGCTCACGCTCGCCGTGTCCGCACCAGTCGAAACCCAAACCATGGTCACGCTGGAAGAGGCGATGGCACGGGCACGCACCAACACACCCGGCGCGCGGGCCCTGGCGGCCAGCGTGGCTGTGGCCGACGCGCGCGTCACGGAGGCGCGATCCGGGTTTTTTCCGCGCCTCGACGTGACCGAATCGATCCAGCGCGGGAACCAGCCGGTCTTCGTCTTCAGTACCCTCCTGTCGCAGCGCCGGTTCGCGGCGGCGAACTTCGCCGTGCAGACCCTGAATCATCCCGCGCCGGAAACGAACGTCCGCACGGCGGTCGGGATCACCCAGCACCTCTATGACGCCGGTGCGAGCCGTCTTGCGGTCCGCGGTGCCGAACTGCGACGGGATTTGGTCACCCTCGACCAATCGGCGGGGACGCAGGATCTCGCCGTCAGCGGCGCTCGAGCATTCGTGCGCGTCCTGAAGCTCGAGGCTGAGGAGCGGGCGACCGCCGCGGCGGTCGCGGCAGCCGAGAGCGATCTCGAGCGCACACGACGGCGGCGTGAGGCTGAACTGGTCACCGACGCCGACGTGCTCGCGTTCGAAGTCCAGCTGGCAGACGTCCGGCAGCGCCACATTGCCAGCGGCGGCGATCTCGTTGTCGCGCGGCTCGAGCTCGCGGAGGCACTCGGTTTGCCGCTCGACGAGACCGTCGGCGTCGTCAAGCCGGCGGCGCCGGCCTCTCCGCTGGAACCCGCTGCGCTTGCGCGCGAAGGCCTGAACGCCCGCACCGAACGGCGACAGGCCGAGCTGCGCCTTCGCGTCGCAGAAAACGATCGTCACCTCGCCCGGACGGCGTTTCTGCCCCGGGTCGGAGTCGAGGGGGCGTGGGAGTTCAACGGCTCGACCTGGACGGAACAGCGCTCCGGCTGGCTTGTCGGGGCCACCGTCACGCTGAACATCTTTAACGGTTTTGCCGATCAGGCCCGCGCGACGGCAGCCCGGCAGGCGGAGTCGCGCGCCGCAGCCGAACGCGAACAGGTCGAACGGCGGATTGAAGTCGAGATCCGCGCCGCGGTCGCTCGTGTCACGGCGGCGCGGGCGCGCGAGGCCGCCGGCCGTGCGGCGCTGTCGCAGGCGCGCGAGTCGCAGCGCATTGTCCGTGATCGCTACGACGTCGGTGTGGCGACGGTCACCGACGTACTGCGCGCCGCCGAGGCGGTCCTCGACGCCGAGGCGCGCGCCACGGCAGCGGAGATGGACGTGATTCTGGAAACCGTCACGCTGAATCGCGCGGTGGGCCGCTTGTGACGATCATGACGACTGCCATTCATCGACCGGCACGCGTGTTCACGACCGTCGTGCTCGGCACCACGCTTCTTGCCGGATGCAATCGGCCGGCGAAGGAGCCAGTAGCGACACAATCACGGCCCGTCAGTGTCCGCGTCGCCACGGCGACGACGCTGGAGCGACCGGAGCGCTTCGAAGCCGGCGGCGTCGTCGCCGCCGCGGAAACCGCCGTCGTGTCGAGCCGCGTCGTGGCAGTCGTAACCGCCGTGGCGGTTCGACCCGGCGACCGCGTGCGCGCCGGGGATGTGCTCGTCCGCCTCGACACCCGTGAAATGGCCGCGCGCGTCCAGCAGGCGAACGCCACCACGCGCGCCGCCGAAGAGGCACTGGTCGCGGCGCGCAGCACGCAGGCGGCGGCCGCGGCCGAGCAGACACTGGCGACCGCCTGGCACACCCGCATCGCGCAGTTGCGCGAGCGCAGGGCGGCGACGGCGCAGGAGTTCGATGAGGCCGCGGCGCGCCTCGCCGCCGCGACGGCACGGGTCACGGCCGCCCAGGCCGGCGTTGAACAGGCGAGCGCACAGTTGGCCGCGCTCCGTGCCGGCGGAGAGGTTGCCGCAATCACCGAGTCCTACGCACTGATTCGAGCGCCTTTTGATGGCGAAGTGACGGAACGGTTGACCGACCCCGGAAATCTGGCCATGCCGGGCCAGGCGCTGCTCCGCATCGACGGCACAGGCCAGCGTCGCGTTGACGTCGGTGTAGACGAGGCGCGCGCAGCGTATGTCCGGCCGGGCGATCGCGTTGCCGTTCTGATCGAGCGCGGAGGCGGTGAGGATGCGCTGGCGGGGACGGTCGTCGAAGTCGGCCGGGCAATCGCGGCGAACGAGCGGGCGTTCACCGTCAAAGTGGCGCTGCCGGCAGGCAGTGTACCGCGCACCGGCACGTTCGCCCGGGTCCGGTTTAACGGTGCTCCCCGTCGCGCACTGGTTGTCCCCACCTCCGCCGTGCGGGTGCAAGGACACCTGACGTCGGTCTTCGTTGTCAGCCAGGGAGTCGCGCGGATCAGACTCGTGCAGACGGGAGACACCGACGGCGACGGAACGGAGATCCTCGCCGGCCTTGACGACGGTGAATCGGTCGTCGTCGAGCCGCCGGCCGATCTGACGGACGGCCGCGCGGTGACAATCGCCATCTCATCCGCAGCCGGAGGATAACGTGCCGCCGCACACCGGCCTGGCCGGACGCCTTGCCGCAGCCTTCCTTCACTCGAAGCTGACGCCGCTCGTCATAGCGGCATCGACGGCGCTGGGACTGTTCGCGGTCGCCGCGCTGCCGCGCGAAGAAGAGCCACAGATCGTGGTGCCAATGGTCGACGTGTTCGTGGAACTGCCTGGTGCGGCGCCAGCAGAGGTCGAGCAGCGCGTCACGCGGCCGATAGAGAAGCTGCTATGGGAAGTCCCCGGGGTCGAGTATGTCTACTCGACCTCGAGTCCGGGGCAGTCCACCATCATCGTCCGGTTTTTCGTCGGTGAGGACGAGGCGCGCGCCCTCGTTCGCCTGAACGAAAAGCTTGCGGCCAATCTCGATCGGCTTCCCCCGGGGGCATCCGCTCCCCTCGTCAAAGCGCGATCCATCGACAACGTCCCCATACTGTCGCTCACGCTGTGGGGCGGCGGGCACGACGACCATCAGCTGCGCCTCGTCGCCGCGCAGCTCCGCGAGTCGATCGCCGAGGTCGCCAACGTCTCCGAAGTGACGATCATCGGCGGACGGCCGCGCGAGGTCGCGGTCGAGCTCGATCCGGCGAGGCTCGCCAGCGCGCATGTCGACCCGCTGCAGGTCGCGGCCGCGCTCGACCGGTCGAACGTCCGTTCGACCGGCGCGGGTCCCGTTCGTGGCTCCATCTCGCGACTCGAGACCGGCCGTCACCTCACGACCGTGAGCGACGTCCGCGGCGTGATCGTCAAAACGCAGGACAGCCACTCGGTCGTGCTCGGCGATGTCGCCAAGGTCACAGACGGCGGCGGCGACCCGACGTCCTACGTACGATTTCATTCACGCCAGGGATCCAGCCCGGCCGTGACGGTTGCCGTGGCGAAGCGTAAGGGCGCAAACGCGATCACGGTCGCCCGACAGGTGGAGGCGAAGCTGGCAGCGATCCGCCCGGCACTCTTGCCAGGCAACGTCCAGGTCAGCATCACGCGCAACTACGGCGAGACCGCAGCGGACAAGTCCAACGAACTGCTGTACCACATGCTGCTCGCCGTGCTGTCGGTATCGGCGCTCATCGCCATCGTCCTCGGGCTGCGCGAGGCGGCGGTGGTGCTGATCGCCATCCCGGTCACGCTGGCTCTGACGCTGTTCGCGTTTCTGCTCTACGGCTACACCCTGAATCGCATCACCCTGTTCGCCCTGATCTTCTCGATCGGGATCCTCGTCGACGATGCGATTGTGGTGGTGGAGAACATCGTTCGACACGCGCGGATGCGCGGTCGTGAGCCGGCGGGCCTCGCCGCGCTCGCGGTCCGGGCGGTCGATGAAGTCGGCAACCCTACTATCCTGGCGACATTGACGGTTGTCGCGGCCATCCTGCCGATGGCGTTCGTCGGCGGCCTCATGGGGCCATACATGCGGCCGATTCCCGTTGGCGCCTCCGCCGCGATGCTGTTCTCGCTCGGGGCCGCGTTCATCGTGACGCCATGGGCGGCCGTCCGGCTGTTACGCACGGCGGCGGCGCACCCGGAGCAGGCCGAGGACGCCGCGACCCGTCTCTACCGCCGAGGGATGGGCGTGCTGGTTGCGAACGCCCGCGCGCGGGTGCTCTTCCTCGGCGGCGTCGCCGTGCTGCTCGTCGCGGCGGTCGCGCTCGTGCCTCTCAAGATCGTCACCGTCAAGATGCTCCCCTTCGACAACAAGAGCGAGTTTCAGGTCATCGTCGACATGCCCGAAGGCACGCCGCTGGAGCACACCGCGAGAGCGGCGGCCGCGCTCGCGGCGGAGGTGCTGCGCGACCCCGGTGTGCAGGACGTGCAGAGCTACACGGGCCTGGCCTCGCCGTACAACTTCAACGGGCTGGTCCGCCATTATTTCCTGCGACAGGGCCCTCACGTCGCCGATCTGCAGGTGAACCTGCTCCCGAAAGACGACCGCGATGAGCAAAGTCACGATATCGCGAAACGCGTACGGGCGCGGCTGTTGCCGACCGCCGCGCGGCTGAACGCGACGATCCAGGTGGCCGAAGTGCCGCCGGGCCCGCCGGTCCTGCAGACGCTGGTCGCCGAGATCTACGGGCCGGACGCCGCGCGGCGCCAGCAGCTGGCGCAACAGGTGAAGTCGATTTTCGAACGCACTGATGGTGTGGTCGATGTCGACTGGTATGTCGAGTCGCCTCAATCGAAGACGGCCCTCCTCGTCGACGAGACCCGTGCCGGAGCAGCCGGACTGCGCGCGGCCGACGTCGCCACCGCGGTACACATGGCCACCGAGGGCACCCGCGTCGGGCTGCTGCACGACGATCGATCGCGCGAACACGTCCCCATCGTGCTGCGGCTTCCCCGCGCGCAGCGCGGATCGCTCGAAGCCGTCCGCGCGCTGCGGCTCGGGGCGCACGGCGTCGCGATCGGCGAGCTCACCGCAGAGCAGGCGCGCGTCGAGGATGCCAGCATCTATCACAAGAACCTGCGGCCGGTGACGTATGTGACCGGCGACCTCGCCGGCGGGGCTGAAAGTCCCGTCTACGCGATCCTGCGGATGAACGAGGTCATCTCGCGGCTGGGGCTTCCCGAGGGCTACGCCTTCGACATTTACAGCACGCAGCCGCCCGCCGACACGACGAAATACGCGATGAAATGGGACGGCGAGTGGCACATCACCTACGAGGTGTTCCGCGATCTGGGCATCGCCTTCGCGGCCGTCCTCGTGCTGATTTACATCCTCGTCGTGTGGTGGTTCCAGTCGTTCGGGACGCCGTTGACGATCATGGCGGCGATTCCGTTCTCGCTGGTCGGCATCCTGCCGGCGCATGCCGCCATGGGCGCCTTCTTCACCGCCACCTCGATGATCGGCTTCATCGCCGGCGCGGGCATCGTCGTGCGGAACTCGATCATCCTCGTCGATTTCATCGAGCTCCGGCTTCGTGAAGGGATGCCGCTCGCTGCGGCGGTGGTCGATGCCGGCGCGGTGCGGTTTCGCCCGATGGCGTTGACGGCGGCAGCCGTCATCGTCGGATCGGCGGTGATTCTCTTCGATCCGATCTTTCAGGGACTCGCGATTTCGCTGATGGCCGGGGAGGTCGCCTCGCTGCTGCTCTCTCGCGTGACCGTTCCGGTTCTCTACTACATGAGTCATCGGCGCAGAGCCGGCGACTCGGCGCAGCCAATTTCATTGGTGCCGGCCGCCGCCGGCATGGAAGGGAGGCCGTTATGACAGTCGACCGCGCGCTCCGGCTCATCGCCGGCGTCTTCGTCACGCTCAGCGTGCTGCTCGGGATCTACGTGCACCAGTACTTCCTGTGGTTCACGCTGTTCGTCGGCCTGAATCTGTTTCAGTCCGGGTTCACGAACTGGTGCCCGATGATGGCGATACTGCGGAAAGCCGGCGTTCGCGCGTAACGCGATCGCGACGTTCACCGAGCGGCGATTCGCGCGCGGATCAGCTCGCCGACCAGCACGGCGGCCGGATACAGCACTTCTTCCTCCGTCTGCGCGCGCAGCGCGAGCTGCTCGGTCAGCCGTTCGAATTTCGCGGCCCGTTCGGCCCGGCCGGCCTCGGCGAGTGCGCGGACGGCGGCGCGAGTCCGAGGGCGAGCAGAGCGGAAACAGTGTTCGTGACTGAAGCTCCTCCATCAGGCGGCGGTGCTGTTCTCGATTGGCGGGTCCTGTGCCCGCAGCAGCCGTCGCAGCGCCCGCTTTTCAATCTGCCGGATGCGCTCACGTGTGACGCCGAAGCGATCGGCAATCTCCTGCAGCGTCTGGCCGTCCGAGTTGTGGAGTCCGAAGCGGAGCTCCAGCACCTCGCGTTCACGCGCGCTGAGTGCAGACAGCGCCGCGCTGACCCGTCGCCGGGCGTCCGTCTCCAGCAGCGCGTCCTCCGGTGTCACCGCGACGCGATCCGGCACAAGGTCACCAACCACTGTTTCATCGCCCAGCGGTAAATCGAGCGACGCCAGCGGCACGTCCGATCGCATGGCATGCGTCACCTTGTCGACCGGCAGCCGTGTTTCGGCGGCGATCTCCGGCAGCGTCGGGTCGCGGCCAAGCGACCGCTCCAGCGTTCGCCGCGCCACGGCGATGCGATTGAGGTCCTGGACGATGTGCGCCGGCAGGCGAATCGTCCTGCCGGTGTCGATGATCGCGCGCGTGATCGCCTGGCGAATCCACCAGGTGGCATACGTCGAGAACTTGAAGCCGCGACGATACTGGAACTTGTCGACGGCCTTCATCAGACCGAGATTCCCCTCCTGAACCAGATCGAGGAACGGCAGGTTCGCGTGCTGGTAGCGCTTCGCGATCGACACGACGAGCCGGAGGTTCGCTTCCATCAGACGGCGCTTGAGCGTCCGGACGGCATCGAGCTGCTGACGGATTCGCACGGCCCCGGCCTCACTCGCGGCTTCCGGTACGCGATCGGCAACCGCCTCCAGCACGGCCGGGCGGATCGGCACCGCGGCCGTCGCGTCTGCCAGCGAGGCGACGAGACGATCGGCGCGCTCGCGGAGCTGCCTGCGGCGCGCCGGGGCGCTGCGCCCCGCCGCAGTGTCCATCCGATCCACCGCTAGTCCGCGGCGCTTCAGCCGGGTGAACACTGCGAATGCGCGGGCGACGTCGCGCGGCCGCAACGGCCGGCCGTCGCGCGATTCCAGCAGCTCGTCAAACGGGACGCGCCGGCTGCGCACGGCGTCGAACAGCTCTTCCATCCGGTGCCGCGTCTCCCGTTCGGCGAACAGCGCGGCCGCCAGCGCATGCTGCGCCGCTTCGATACGCGCGCAGAGATCGCGCTCCTCAGCGGCTTTCAGCAGCGGAACCTTGCCGATCTGCTGCAGGTAGTGGCGAACGATGTCGGCACCGAAGGGATCGTCGGTCGCCCGCGTCCGGCCGACGTCGACGCCCATCTCCCCGTGCCCTTCGTCAGTCCGCATCGTTCACCACGGAGCTAGAGGGCAACGTTCGAGCCATTCCGGGCACGGCAGGGCGCTCGGCACTTGTGTTGCCGCGCGTTCCTGGACGCGCCGACCATGACGCGAATTCCCGCGCCGTCCGGTAACTATTCCGCACCGGCCGCTTGCGCGCGGCGGTCACACAGTCGCTTGGCGCCGAGGATGGCACACGCGGGCTCGGGAGGAATGGCACGAAGCTCGCTCCCTCGGAATGGAGGAGCATTCCTATGACAACTGCCACACTGACCGGCACGGACCTGCGCCTTCGCAACTTCGTGGTGCGGGAGCTGGACTGGGATCCCGACGTCGACGCCAGCGCCATTGGCGTCTCCGCGCAAAACGGGGTCGTCACCCTGACCGGCTTCGTACCCACCTACACGGGCAAATTGGCCGCAGAACGCGTCGCGAAGCGGGTGCGCGGCGTCCGCGCCGTGGCCAACGACCTTACGGTTCGTTTGATCGTTGACCGTACCGATGCGGACATCGCCGCCGACGCCGTCGCTGCGCTGAAACTGCAGACGACGGTCGCCGACACGGTCAAAATCACCGTTCACCACGGTCGCGTCGGGTTGACGGGCACGGTTGAATGGTTCACGCAGAAGGAAGCGGCGGCCGACGCCGTGAAACATGTGCCCGGCGTGCTCGGCGTCGCGAACTATATCGAAGTCGCGTCGAAGCCCGCGTTTCGCGACGTCCACCGGCGCATCGTGGCGGCGCTGCACCGCAATGCCGATCTCGACGCACGGAACCTGCGCGTGCACGTCACCGATGACGTCGTCACGCTGACCGGAACGGTCGCGTCGTGGCTGCAGCGGGAGGCAGCCGAACGCGGCGCGGCAAGCGCCCCTGGCATCCGCCACGTGGAGAACCTGATCGTCGTCGTGCCCCCGGCCGTCGAGGGTGTGGACGAGGACGAGATCTGCTGATTGGCGCGAGTCGATCCTTGGTCCTGCGGGAGGGCGCGGACCGGGGCCGGGTCGGATCCCGGCAATGGTGTCAGCGACGGGCCTTGTTCGAGTGATGATTCGAGCGCGACGAGAGCTGTGCCCGTTGCGCTGGCGTCAGGACCTTGTACATCTCGAGCAGCATCAGCGTTCGCCGAGTGTTCTGTTTGCGGCGCAGTACCTCGAGCTCGTCGATGAATTGGAGCACCCTCGGTTCATCCTCATCCCCGATCAGACGCAGCAACTCGGCATCCATCCGTTGGATCTCGCGGTGGAGTGCGAGTCGCGCCGACAGGTCGCTTTCGAAGACCGCGTCCAGTCTGCCTGTCTGTCCGGCTGTGAGGCGGAGATCGCGGCGAACCGATGAATCACGCCACCAGCGGCCGACCACACCGGATTGGGGTTCTGCCCTGGCCACCGGGAGCAACAGCCACAGCATCATGACGACCACTCCGGTACCGAGGCGCCGGCCGGCGGCTCGGTGACGGTGAAACCGCATTTGTCCGTAGTCTGCCGCCGGGTTCGCCGGCGGCACCATCCCTTCGAGACAGGATGCGGACCGGCTGCCGCACACCGCCGCCACCATCGCAGCCGCACGGGCAATAGACGGATCTACTAGAAGCTTAGTGCTTGGTCCTGGGTCCGTTCTTGGTCCGTTCTTGGTCCTTGGTCCTGACGGACCAAGCACAAACCAGGAACCAAGTACTAGTAAGCGTCCGCCCCGGCGCCGACCGGGTCGGGCTTCGGCTCCGGCACCTCGGTCATCGTGGCGTCCGTCAGCAGCAGCACTCCCGCAACGGATACGGCGTTCTCGAGCGCCAGCCGCACCACCTTGGTCGGGTCGATGATGCCGGCCTCGACGAGGTCCACATACTTGCGCTCCGCGGCGTCGAATCCGAAGTTCCCGGCACCGGTGCGCATCTTTTCGACCACGACGCCGCCATCGGCGCCGGAATTCTCGGCGATCTGTCGCGCCGGCACTTCCAGCGCGCGCCGCAGGATCAGCGCGCCCGCGCGCTCGTCGCCGTCGAGCGCCGCAGCCTCCTTTTCGACGGCGTCAATCGCTCGCAGCAGCGCCAGCCCCGCGCCCGGGACCACCCCTTCGGCCATGGCGGCGCGGGTGGCGTGAATCGCGTCGTCAAAGGCCTCGTGGCGGCTCTTCATCTCGGCTTCCGACGGCGCGCCGACACGAATGACCGCGACGCCGCCCGACAGCTTGGCGAGCCGCTCCTCGAGCTTCTCGCGGTCGTAGTCGGACTTGGTGTCGGCGATCTGCGTGCGCAGCTCCTGGCATCGCCCGTCGATCGCGCGTTTATCGCCTTTGCCGCCGATGATCGTCGTGTGTTCGCGATCGACCACGGCGCGCGCGGCACGCCCGAGCTGTTCAAGCGTGACCTTCTCGAGCCGCAGGCCAAGCTCCTGGGCCACCAGCTGTCCGCCCGTGACAATCGCGATGTCCTGCAGCATCGCTTTGCGCCGATCGCCGAAGCCAGGCGCTTTCACCGCCGCCGTGGCGAAGACGCCGCGGAGCCGGTTGACGACCAGCGTTGCCAGCGCCTCTCCCTCGACGTCCTCCGCCACGACCAGCAGCGGCGATCCGCCTTTGGCAATCTGCTCGAGCAGCGGCAGCAGGTCGGCGATCTTGCCGATCTTGCCTTCGCACACGAGCACGAGCGGATCGGTCAGCACGGCTTCCATCTTCTCGGGATCGGTCACGAAATACGGTGACAGATACCCCTGGTCGAACTGCAGCCCTTCGACCACATCCATTGTTGTCTCGGTGCCCTTCGCCTCCTCAACCGTCACCGCCCCTTCGGCGCCGACGCGCGCGATCGCCTGCGCGACCAGGTCCCCGATGGCCGGATCGTTGTGCGCCGATACGGTGGCGACCTGGCGCTTCTCACGGTCGCTCTGCACCGGCCGCGACTGTGAGCGCAGCGACTCGATGGCAACGCGGGTTCCTCGATCGAGACCTCGTTTCAGATCGATCGCGCTGGCGCCGGCGGCGATGTTGCGCACGCCCTCCGCGAAGATCGCGTGCGCGAGAATCGTGGACGTGGTCGTCCCGTCGCCAACCGAATCGCCCGTGCGCTCGGCTGCGCCGCGCAGCATCTGCGCGCCCAGGTTTTCATCTGGATCCTTGAGGGCGAACTCTTTGGCAATGGTGACGCCGTCGTTGCAGACGATCGGCGCGCCCCATTTCTTCTCGATGAGCACGCTGTGCGAACGTGGACCGAGCGTGACGCGGACCGCGTCGGCGATCGCGCTGGCACCGCGGAGCACCTTTTCCCGGGCGTCCGCTTCAAAGAGCAGATGTTTGTATGGCATGTCTTCCTCTGGTTAGCCATCACGCAACGTGTGTGCCTTCGAGAGAAGGCCTAAGGAATAAGGCCTAAGGCCTAAGGGAAGAACGAAGCGCCGAGATATTTCTCACAGCTGGGGACTAATCCCTGATCCCTGATCCCTGATCCCTGATCCCTTGACCAGCCCTTAGCCCTTAGGCCTGTGGCCTTGGGCCTTCCCCTGCCCTAGGCAGCCGCGTCGAGCGCGACCATCTGGCGCTGCAGCGCTGTCCGGGCGCGCACGACGACGTGCTCGACGTCGACCGCTGCGTCCACGCGGGGCCAGCGCACGTCTCCTGCCGACTGTGCCCATTGCATGCGGACCACATCGGCAGTGGCGTCCGAGACGTCGGGACCGCGTGCGGCAATGCGTTCGACGAGGACAGGTTCCGGAGCCTCGAGCCAGACGGCGGCAAAGGCGACGCCGGCGGCGCGCGCCGCGCGTTCGATGGCGACGCGATCGGCCGCCCGCGCGAAGACCGCGTCGACGATCACCGAGTGCCCTGTCCGCACGACGGCTTCGGCATCGGCGGCCAGCGTCTCGTACACACGCATCGACATTTCTGGCGTATAGGCGGCGGCCTCGAGCTTCGTCAACGGTGTGACGCCCCACAGACGCTTGCGGATTTCGTCGGAACGAAGGACAACGGCGCCGGGCGCCGCCCCGATCGCAGGGGCTAGCGCGTATGCCAGCGTCGACTTGCCGGACCCCGACAGGCCTCCGACCGCAACGAGCGCCGGCGGGTGACCCCGCAGGAGACGAGCGGCAAGGCCAAGATAGTCGCGTGCGCGCACGTTCATCTCGCGCTGCGTGTCGGCATCAGCCTGCAGCGACGCCGCGGTGGCCGAGGTCTTCGCGCGAATCGCGGCGCGGCACGCCAGGAACAACGGCAGCGCCGCCAGGCCCTCGAAGTCGCGTGTCTCGCGCAGATAGGTGTTCAGCACGGTGTTGGCGTGCCACGGCAGCGTGCGATGCCACAGATCCATCAGGAGGAAGGCCAGGTCGTACATCACGTCGACGCACGCAATCTCGTCGTTGAACTCGATCGCATCGAACAGCGTCGGCCGATCCGCCCACAGCACGATGTTCCCGAGGTGCAGGTCCCCGTGGCATTCGCGAACGAACCCTGCCTTCCGGCGCAACTCCAGGAGAGCCCCGCAGTTGCGCAGGGCGGTCCGCGAAGCCAGCGTCAGCGAATCGCACGCCACCGTACTGAAGACGTCACGGCCAAACTTGCGGAGGCCCTCTCCGTTGCCGGCGATGACCCGCGCGATCGCCGCCTCCCCGCCGAAGTCCGGCCGCGCGGCACAGGATTCGTGGAACGATGCGATCTCCTCGGCGAGCGGCACCATCTGCTCCACTTCGAGCCGGCCGGCTGCGGCCATTCGGTCGAACAGCCGATCCTGATCGAAGCGGGTCATCTCGACTACCCAGTCCACAGGCGTCCCGTCGCCCTCCAGCGCCAGCCCGCCCGTGTGCGTGCGGACCACCGGAATCACGCGACGATACAGCCCCGGGGCGATGCGCCCGTTGATTCGCAGCTCCGCCTCGCAGAAGCGCTTGCGCCGATCCACGGTGGAGAAATCGAGATAGTCGTACGTGACCGCGCGTTTCAGCTTGAGCGCCCGGTCTCCCGCGAGGAAAACGACGGAGGCATGGGTGTCGATGCGCTGGACTGGCGCGCCACCGTGTGTCGCCGGGTCCGACAGCAGCCGGATCACGTCTGCCTGTCCTGCCTCTCCCTCTCGGTGCATCGGAACGACCTCCTGCACCGGCAGAAAGGCAACGGGCGTGCCGGCCGGACTCGGCGATTTCTCGCCGAGATCCGCGACCGGGACGGGCTTCGATGGCACCGCGCCGGGGAAATCCCCCTGGGAAAATTTCCGCATTTCTGCCATCCAACTGTGCTAGCGTCTCGATCAGCTCAATCATTGCGGGTAGAAGTCATGCCAGAACAGACGCCCACGGAGGGCGATGTTCTGATTACGAAGCGCGCTCAGGACGGCCACTTCGAGATCAGCATCGTCCCGGGCAATGCGCAGCTCTCGGTCCGGCAGAAGTTCGAGGCGGTGCGCCATGCCCACGCCTTCGCCGCACACAGTGGCGCCTCGGTCTGGTTCATCGAGCCGGGTGGGACATATACGAGAGTGGAGAAACCGCGCCCGAAGGAAAGCTGACCGGACGCGCGATGCCCGCCCGTTCGTCAATCACCGCCGCTGCACGCTCCCAGTCCACCCGCTCGAAAACGCCGAGTTCGTACGCCCGTTCCCTGACGAACCGGAGTGCATCCGCGGGTCCGCGCCGGTAGATGTCGCGATGCGCTTCGACGAAGACACCCTCCCCGTGGATCGCCACGAGCACAGGCTGATAGAGCAGCACGCCCCGCGCGCCGACGCTCACCTGGCCGAACAGCGCGGCGATGTCGTCCGGATGCAAACGGACGCATCCATGTGTGGTCACCTGGTAGATGCTGGTTGGAGCGTTCGTCCCGTGAATTCCTACGCCGCCGACGCTCAGGCCCAGCCAGTACGCACCGAGCGGGTTACCGGGTCCTGGAGGCACTTTGAGTGGAAGCCACCGTCCCGCGCGCCGCGCCTCCTCGCGGATCGAGTCCGGCACGTCCCACGTCGGATTGACTTCCTTCGCCGCGATCGAGAATTCGCCGAGCGGTGTCTTCCAGTCTCGTCGACCGACCGCCACAGGATACGCGCTCAGACCGGAGCTGGTCGTGGCGAAGAGCATCCGCTGCGGCACGTTGACGATCAGGGTGACGCCCGCCGGGACCGGCGGCGCGATGTGGCGGTTGTCGATCGAGAGCGTTTCGCCGACTCGCAGCGGCGCGTCCACCGGCCGGCCGTTGTCTCGAGCGATGGTCGCCGAATCAACACCGAAGCGCGATCCCAAGGACCGCAGCGTGTCGCCGCGAACCACGGTCACCGCGTGCAACTGCCCGGTCAGCGTCTGCGCGGGCAGCGCCGTCGCGAATCCCCACAGCAGCGCGGAAACGATGACGAGCGTTCTCATGGTCACGCCGCACGGGTGCTTACCGCCTCCGCACGCGGCCCCTCCTCGTCGTCTGTCAAGTCGTACCGTCCACGGATCGCGCTCACAATTTCTGGAATGGTGTCCCGGTCGATACCACTGACGAAGCGTTGTTCCTGCTCTCCGATTTCTGCCGCCAGCGCTCGATCGCCGAACACCTCGCCGATCCAGCGCGAGAAGTCGCTGCGCTGCAGGTGACCTTTGAGGCGGTCGACCGGCTGCGCCTCCAGGACCGCGACGAACTCACGCAGCGTACGCGCACGAGCCGGCGGCGCCGGCGCGGTGAACAGAAAGCCCTTCTGCTCGGTCACCGGCACATCGACATATTTCTCGCGATGGCGGACGTGCGGCGTCAGGCGTTGCCCGATGTTGAAGAGGCGGAGTTCCCCGCCGGCCTCTTCGGTGATCGGAAGCGCCACCGCCTGCCCGACCCCAACGTGACAGAGCAGCTTTCGCCACGCGGCATCGTCAACCTGCGTCTGACACGTCTGGCAGCGCCGGTAGAGCGCGTCCAGTTCCTCCTGGTTCGATTCGCACGTGACGATCATCACCTCCGTCGCGGCCAGCAGTTTCGGCGGCAGCCTCGACGCGCAGAACGTGACGACGGTGTAGCCGTTGCGCTCGAGGTCGAGGAGGTGTTGGGCCTCCGCATCGTGCAGGAAGTAGTGCGCCTCATCGAGCAGGATCCGGTGCGGCAGGCCGGTCCGGCGCCGCATGTGATTGACGGCAGGAAGCGCCGCCCGAATGTACGCAATCTTCTCGTCCTGCGGCAGTCGCGACAGATCGATGACGACGCTGCGATCCGGGTAACGCAGCGCGCGCAGCAGCTCGCGCGGCGTTGGTGGCGGATCCTCACCGCCGAGAATGGTCACCCCCGGCAGCGCTTCGAGCGACCGGTAATCGCCTTCCGGGTCCAGCACGCACACACAGTAGCCATGCAGGATCAGCTGCTCGCAGAGCAGGCCGGCAATCCACGACTTTCCCGACTTGGCGTCGCCCGCGACGAGCACGTTTCGCCCTTTGACGGCAAGCGAGAACTCCCGGCCGTCCTCAGTGTGACCGAGACGCAGATAGCGTCTGGCCCGGGCCGGGAGCGGCAGATGGTCGGCGGCGGCCATTGCCCGGATATACGTCGCCGTGTCGCGTGGGCCCTCGCCGAGGACCACAGTGTCGGCAACCGCCTGCAACGCCTTGCTGCCCCACTTCACCGCTGCCCCAAGCTCCGCGAGGCGCAGGAGCTCGTGGTCGTTCTCCGCATCGCCGATCGCCACCGTATTCCGCGGCGACAACCGCAGCATGTCGAGCGCCGTCTGCAGTCCGGTGGCCTTGCTGACGCCCTGCGGCATCACCATCACGCGGCCGCGATTGAAGACGAGCACGTACGGGAGCTCCAGCCCGCGAATCACGGACAGCAGCCGCTGACCGTCAGCCGCATCCGCATCGATCAGGCACTCGCCGGTCTGAAATGAAAGCTGTTCCTTCGCCAGACCGGTCACCAGCGATTCGACCAGCCGCGGAGCCAGCACCGAGGTGTGTTCGCTGCCGGCAAAATGAACGACGCCGCCGTTTTCGGCGACGACGCCGTCAACGAAGTGGAGATCTCCGGCGACGCGGCGAAGCTCGGACAGAATCCGGCCCGTCACCAGGAGCACCGTAATGCCGTTGGTGCGCGCCTCGGCAATGGCCCGGCGCACCTCGGCGTCCACGCCACGGTCGGCAGCAATTGTGCCGTCGTAGTCGAGCGCCAGAACCGAGAGTTTCATGCGAGCACCCCCGTGATTCGCGTCCAGACTCGCGCCACTTTGACAGTCTGGCCGACAACGGCGGGGACCAGCGCCAGGCCCAACACGAGGGCCCAGTCAGCCGCCGACAGCGGGACGAGCCGAAGCAGCTGCGCCAGTGCCGGCAGCTGGATCACGGCGACCAGCGACAGCGCACCGATCACGAGCGCCGCCAGCGCCGCCCGGTTCGCGATGGCCCGGCGCCAGCTCAACACCGGCGCGTCGTCGCGCGCGTTGCCCAGGTGCAGCAGCTGGGCAAAGCCGAGCACGGCGAAATTCATGGTGATCGCGCGCTCGTACGGCACGCCGGTGACGGTCTGCCAGACGATCATCGCCAGCACGGGAGCAGCGATTAACACGGCATACAGGCCGATGCTGTAGAGGAATCCCCGCGCCAACAGCGCCTCCGTCGGCGGCCGCGGAGGCCGTTGCATCAAATCGCCGCGCGGCGGTTCGACCGCCAGCGCGAGTGCGGGCACGCTGTCGGTGACGAGGTTCAGCCACAGCACCTGGATCGGTGCGAGTGGCAGCGGCCAGCCGGCGGCACTGGTGCCGAGCAGCACGATGATTTCCGCCAGGTTGCAGCTGAATAGGTAGAAGACGAACCGCCGGATGTTTTCGAAGACCAGACGGCCTTCGGCGATCGCGGTGCCGATGGTCTCGAATCGATCGTCCGTCAGGACGATCGTCGCCGTGTCACGGGCCACTTCCGTTCCACGGCGACCCATCGTCACGCCAACATCCGCGCGCTTGAGCGCCGCCGCGTCGTTGACGCCGTCGCCAATCATCGCCACGACTTCGCCCTGCTGCTGATACGCAGCGACAAGGCGCAGCTTCGCCGCGGGGCTGACGCGGCTGAATACTGTCGCGGTTTTCAGCCGCTCGTCGAGATCGGCGTCGGTCAAGGCCTCGACTTCGTCGCCGGTCAGAGCGTGCGGATCGCCGCTCAGCTCCAGTTGGCCGGCGATGGCCTCCGCCGTACCGCGCTGGTCGCCGGTCAGCATGACGGTACGGATGCCGGATCGCCGGAACGCGCCGATCGCCTCCTTCACGCCCGGCGCGGGTGGATCGCTGATGCCGACCAGCGCGATGAAGGTCAGGCCGATGAGCGATCGCTCGTCGGCGTGGCCGACGCGTCCGGTTGCGAGCGCGAGCACGCGCAGCCCCTGGGCAGCCATGTCGTCATTGGCGCGCTCGAGGGCCGCGCGCGCCGCCGCGTCGAGCGGTCGCGCCGCCCCGCGACTGAACACCGACCAGCAGAGGTCGAGCACGCGGTGCGGCGCGCCCTTGACGAACGCCGTCGTACAGCCGTCGTCCACGCAGCGATGGAATATCGCCATCAACTGCCGCTCGCTGGAAAACGGGATGTCGCCAATCTCCGGCATCCCGCGCGTCACCGCCGCTCGCTCGATGCCGCCCTTCATGGCGGCAACCGCAAGCGCGACTTCCGTCGGATCGCCGCGCGGCGTCCACCCAGTCTCGGACAGCACGAGATCGCCGCGCCCGGCGGCGAGCCCCGTCTCGAGCGCGTACTGCAGATCCTCGTGATCGCGGACGTCGGCCGGGCGTCCATCCCGGCTGAACTCGCCGGCCGGGTCGTAGCCCACGTGGCTCACCTCGTACAGCGCATCGCCGGTTCGAATGGCGGTGACCGTCATCTCGCCCGCTGTGAGCGTCCCCGTCTTGTCGGTGCACAGCACCGTCACCGAGCCCAGCGTCTCGACGACAGGCAGCCGGCGTACCAGCGCGTGTTGACGGGCCATTCGATGGACCGCGAGGGCAAGCGTGATCGTCGCGACCGCCGGCAGCCCCTCCGGCACTGCCGCCACCGCAAGCGCGATCGCCGATTCGAGCACGAGGGCGAGGCTGCCCCCGTGGACCCACGCCAGTACACCCGTGGCTGCGGCGACGAGCAGCGCCGCCCAGACGAGTTGCTGGCCGAGGACGTCCAGCTGCACCTCCAACGGCGTGCGCCGATAGCTCGTCGCGCCGACAAGCCGGCCGATCCCGCCGAGTTCGGTGGCGTCGCCGGTCGCCACGACAACCGCCCGCGCGCTGCCGGCGACAACCAGGGTGCCGGCGTGAACCATCGTCGACCGATCCGGCAGGTTCGCGGTCGCGGCGACCTGCGTGTTCACTGTTTTGGAGACAGGAACGGATTCGCCCGTCAGCGCCGATTCGTTGACCTGAACCTCCCCGCTGAGCATTCGGGCATCCGCTGGCACTCCCTCGCCGGCCTCGAGCAGCAGCACGTCCCCTGGAACGACGACGTGGGCGTCGATTTCTCTCGTCAGGCCATCGCGCACCACGACCGCGATGCGCGGCTCGACGTCGGCGAGCGCTTCGACAGCGCGGTGCGCGCGGATTTCGACCGCGAAGCCCAGGGCGACGTTGAGGATCAGCACCGCCGCGATGGCGATCGCGTCTGCGGCATCGCCGGTCAGCGCGGCAATAAGGAGGGCGCTCATGAGGAGCAGGGTGACGACGCTTCGGAACTGCGTCAGGAGCACCTGCCACGCTGACGCTGGTCTCCCCGTCGGAATGCTGTTCGGTCCGGCGTCGACCAGCCGAGCGTTGGCTTGTCTTGTTGACAGCCCCGCGTCCGTGACGCCCAGGGCTGTGAGCACGGCGGCCGGCGGCATCGCATGCCACGGGCGTGGCTGCACTGCTGGCGATAGCGTGGAAACCGGCATACAACTCGAGCGCGCAAGCCAGGTGCCACGGCGGATTACGGAGTTGTCGCGCGACCCGACGCGACCCGGCGCTGCGCCCTGCGAAATGCCGCGCGGGGACTGGAAATTTTCCCCAGGACTCCGCCGTGCCGAAGCACCCCGCGAATTGACAAACGCCTCATTGGTCGTGGCGCGTCGCGTGCACGGTGAACAGCCATGGCCGCAGTGCCGGCAGCCGTCGACGCGCCTGGTTCGGAGATCCGAAAAAGCGGTTCGCTGCGACCGCTGTTCGAGCCGAGGTCCGTTGCCGTGATCGGGGCCGGCAGGCGGCGGGGGTCGGTGGGCGCCGAGATCTTTCATAACCTCGCGGCCGGCGGCTTTACCGGCCGAGCCGTTCCGGTCAACCCCCACGCAGAAACGGTTCAGGGCGTGGCCGCGTACCGGTCGGTGCGCGATGTTCCTGGCGACGTCGACCTCGCTGTCGTCGCAGTACCGGCAGCAGCGGTGCCGGGCGTTGTCGACGACTGCATCGCCAAATCTGTCGGGGCAATCGTCGTCGTCACAGCGGGCTTCGCGGAAACGGGCGACGAGGGGCGCGCGCGCGAACAGGCGCTCCGCGACCGCGTGCGCGCGGCGGGCATCCGCATGGTCGGACCGAACTGCATGGGCCTGGTCAACACCGATCCCGCGTTTCATCTGAACGCGTCGTTCTCCCCGGTGTTCCCGCCCGCGGGTCAGATCGCGTTTTCCAGTCAGAGCGGGGCGCTCGGGCTCGCCATTCTCGAACAGGCGCAACAACTGAACCTTGGCCTCTCGACGTTCGCCTCGGTCGGTAACAAGGCCGACGTATCCGCAAATGACCTGCTCGAGTACTGGGAGACGGATCCGCGAACCCGCGTCATCCTGCTCTACCTCGAGAGCTTTGGTAATCCGCAGCGCTTCCGCGAGATCGCACGCCGCGTCAGCCGGCAGAAACCCATTGTGGCTGTCAAGGCCGGACGATCCACGGCGGGCGCGAGGGCGGCCTGTTCTCATACCGGGGCGCTGGCGGCCAGCGACACGATCGTCGACGCGCTGTTCCGGGAGAGCGGCGTCATCCGTACGGAGACCCTCGAGGAACTGTTCGATGTGGCAGCGCTCCTCGCGCACCAGCCGTTACCCGCCGGCAGGCGCGTTGGCATCCTGACGAACGCCGGAGGTCCCGGCATCCTGGCCGCCGATGCGTGCGAAGGCTTCGGGCTGATGGTTCCGCCGCTCGCTGAAACCACCATGGCGGCGCTTCGGGAATTCCTGCCGGCCTCGGCAAGCGTGGCCAACCCTGTAGACATGCTGGCGACCGCGTCTGCCGATGACTACCGGCGGGCCATCGCGCTGCTGCTCCGCGACCCGGCGATCGACAGCCTGCTGACGATTTTCATTCCGCCGCTCGTCACAGACCCGGCAGAGGCGGCAGCCGCGATTACGGCGTGTGCCCGCGATTCGAGTAAACCGGTGCTGGCCACGTTTTTTGGCGCTGCCGGCGTCCCGGAGATTCTCTCCCCTGTCCCCTGTTACACGTTTCCGGAGTCGGCGGCCCGGGCCCTCGCCCATGCCGCCTCGTACGCGGCGCAGCGAGTGGCCCCGCTGGGCACCAGACCTTACTTCGCCGATATCGACCGGCCCGCCGCGCGGGCGATTGTCCAGCGGGCGCGCTCGACCGGTGGCGGATGGCTGTCGGCGCTCGGATGCGAGGCGCTGCTGCGGGCTGCCGGCATTCCGACCGCCGGCACCCACGTCGTCCGCAGCGCCGCTGAAGCATGCTCGATCGCACGCGACATTGGCTACCCGGTGGTGCTCAAAGGCTCCGGTCCCGGCATCCTCCACAAAACCGAAGCTCGTGCCGTGCATACAGCCTTGGCGGACGACCGATCGATCGGGGACGCCTACCGCGCGCTCGCCCGGAATCCCGACGTCCTACAGGTCCTCCTGCAGCCAATGATTCGCGGGGTCGAGATGTTCGTCGGCGCGAGCTTCGATCCGAAGTTCGGCCATGCCATCGTGTGCGGCAGCGGCGGAACGCTCGTCGAACTGCTGCGCGATACCTCCTGCCGGCTGGCGCCGCTGACCGACGTGGCTGCGAGCGAGATGCTCGACGAGCTGCGGGGCATCGCACTGCTGCGTGGCTTCCGTGGGGCGCCGATGGCCGACGAAGCCGCTCTGCGGGACGTCGTCCTCCGCGTCTCGGCCCTGCTCGAACTGTGCCCCGAGATTCAGGAGCTCGACCTCAACCCCGTCATCGTGTCGGCGGCCGGGGCAACGGCCGTTGACGCACGCGTGCGCATCGTGCCTGCCGGTTGACATCGAGGCGCGAACGATTTCGCGGATCCACGAAAGTTTTCCCACCTCCGCCGGTGCTGTGGCCGACAGGCAGGCCAATACCCTGTGGCATCGCACCTGCTGAAGAAGTCATGGAGATCCGTCCATGCCTGCGAGCGCGCCCGCGACATTACACGACCCGATCGTCCGGGCGATGCCCGTTTTCACGGCCCGGGCGCTCACCAAGGTGTACCAAGTGGGCGAGGTTCGCATTGAGGCGCTCCGTGGCGTCGACTTCGACCTCGCGCCCGGTGAACTGGTGGTGCTCCTTGGACCTTCCGGCTCCGGCAAGTCGACGCTGCTCAACATCCTCGGCGGACTGGACCTGCCGACCACCGGCGAGGTGATCTACGCCGACCAGAACCTCACCACAGCGACGGAGGCCGCCCTCACCGAGTACCGGCGATTCCATGTCGGGTTCGTCTTCCAGTTCTACAACCTGATTCCCAGCCTGACGGCTCGCGAGAACGTCGCGCTGGTGACGGAGCTCGTCGACCGTCCCATGCCGCCCGAAGACGCACTGGCGCTGGTCGGCCTCGGCCACCGCCTGAATCACTTCCCTGCGCAGTTGTCGGGCGGTGAGCAGCAGCGCGTCGCGATCGCACGGGCCATCGCCAAGCAGCCATCCGTGCTCCTCTGCGACGAACCCACAGGCGCGCTCGACATCACCACAGGAGTGGTGGTCCTGGAGGCGCTCGAGCGCGTCAACCGGGAGCTTGGGACCGCCACCGTCGTCATTACGCACAACGCAGCGATCGCCGGCATGGCCGATCGCGTGGTTCGGCTGGCCGACGGACGGGTGGTCGGCATCGAGACGCACGCACACAAGGCCGGAGCAAGGGATCTGCAATGGTGACGATGCCTGCATGGATCGATATGCTCAACCGCAAGCTGCTGCGCGATCTGTGGAGCATGAAAGGACAGGCGGCGGCGATTGCTGCGGTCATGGCCGCGGGCGTGACGATGTTCGTCGCCTACTTCTCGAACTTCGAGTCGCTGCAGCGAGCGCGGGCGACGTACTACGAGGAGGCGCGCTTCGCGCACGTGTTCGCGTCCCTCAAGCGCGCACCGTCTCACCTCGACGGGCGGCTCAGGGCCCTTCCGGGGGTTCACGACGTCGCCACCCGCGTCGTCGTGGACGTCACGCTCGATGTCGCCGGCATGCCCGAACCGGCAACAGGCCGGCTGATTTCGATTCCAGACCGGGGCCGCCCGCCTCTCAATGACGTCTTCCTGCGCCGGGGCCGCTGGCCCGACGCGTCGCGGCCCGACGAAGTCCTCGCCAGCGAGCTGTTCTGCGAGTCGCACAATCTCCGTCCCGGCGATCGCGTCGGCGCGCTGATCAATGGGCGCCGTCGTGAACTGACCATTGTCGGCGTAGCGCTGTCTCCGGAATACGTCTACGCGATCGCGCCGGGAGAGATGTTTCCCGATACCCGGCGATTTGGCGTTTTCTGGATGAACCGCCGCAGCCTTGGCGCCGCCTTCGACATGGAAGGAGGCTTCAACGAGGTCTCGCTGAGCCTGTCCGGCGACGCCTCAGAGGCCGAGGTGATTGCTGGTGTCGATCGCCTGCTGGAGCCGTACGGCGGCCGGGGGGCGATCCCGCAGTCGCTGCAGATGTCGGCGTGGACGCTCGACAACGAGCTCACCCAGCTCCAGACCTTCGGACTTCTGATTCCGGCCATCTTCCTTGGCGTCGCGGCGTTCGTGCTGCATGTGGCGCTGACGCGCGCGCTCGGGCTGCAGCGGACGCAGATCGCGGCGCTCAAGGCGCTTGGCTACTCCAATCCTGCGGTCGGCTGGCATTACGTCAAGTGGGCGCTCGTCATCGCGAGTGTGGCGGCGATCACCGGCGTCGCGACTGGCGCATGGCTCGGGTCGAATCTGATCATCCTCTACAACGAGTTCTTTCGCTTTCCGACGCTCACCTATCACCTTTCTCCCGCGCTCGCGCTGCTGGCAATCGCCGGCAGCCTGCTCATCGCCGGCCTGGGCGCGCAGGCGGCCGTGCGCCGGGCCGTACGCATCCCGCCCGCCGAGGCAATGCGACCGGAACCGCCGGCGCGGTATCGCCGGAGCCTGCTCGAGGCGCGATGGCGCCCGCTTCGGCTGTCGTTCACGATGCGCATGGTCGTGCGCGCGATCGAGCGGCAACCGGTCAAGGCGCTGGCGTCTGTGACCGGCATCGCGTTCGCGGTCGCGGTCCTCTTCGTCGGCCTGGCCTTCATCGACGTGATGAATACGCTCATCGAGGAGCAGTTCAGCATGACCATGCGGCAGGACGCGACTCTCACCTTCGTTGAGCCGCTGGCCGCGCGGGTCTCGCACGAGGTCGCCCGCCTGCCGGGCGTCCTGGACATCGAGACCGCGCGAATCGTCCCGGCGCGGCTTCGCGCAGGTACACGGTCGCGGACGCTGGCGGTTACCGGACTGGCGCCGGCGCCGCACCTGACGCGCGTGATCGACCGCCGGCGCGGCGCGATCGAGCTGCCCGTACAGGGTGTGCTCCTCTCGCAAATGCTCGGCGACATCCTGTCGGTGCGCGCCGGAGACACCCTGTATGTCGAAATCCTGGAGGGCCGCCGTCCGGTGCGCGCGGTAACCGTCGCCGGACTGGTGGACGACAGTCTCGGTCTTCAGGCGTACATGCGGCTCGAGCCGCTACATCGGATGCTACGCGAAGGGAACACCGTCTCGAGCGTCGCGCTGACCCTGGACCCCGCTGCGCGCGGTCGCTTCTATGCGGCGGTCAAGACGAGGCCGGCGATCGCCGGGGTCGCGATGCGCGATACGGCGCTGCAGAACTTCCGGGACACGATGGCCGAGCACATGAACCTGTCGATTTTCATCAACGTTGCCTTCGCCGCGATCATCGCCTTCGGCGTCGTCTACAACTCGGCGCGGGTGTCACTGTCGGAGCGGAGCCGCGATCTGGCCAGCCTGCGCGTTCTTGGATTTACGCGCGCGGAGATCTCACTGATTCTGCTGGGCGAGATTGCCATCCTGACGGTCGTGGCGCTGCCGGTCGGCATTGGCATCGGGTACCTGTTCGGCGAGCTCATCATGGCGGTCTTCACGAACGAGGTGTACCGCCTCTCCTTCGTCGCGGCGCCCGCAACGATGGCGTGGACGTGGCTCACGGTCATCGCCGCCACGATGGTGTCGGGGCTGCTGGTGCGGCGCCGCCTCGATCGGCTCGATCTTGTGGGCGTTCTCAAGGCGCCGGAGTAATTGTGATGCTGCGAGTACTGACGGACCGCCGCGTGCTGCTCTCGACCGCCGTCATCGGCGGCCTCGTACTGGTCGCCCTGTGGCCGACGCCAGTGCCCGTCGACCTGGCCGGCGTCACGCGCGGTCCGCTCGTCGTCACGATCGACGAGGAAGGCCGCACCCGTGTCCGCGATCGCTTCGTCATCGCCGCGCCTGTCGCCGGACGCGTGCTGCGCATCGAGCTCGAACCCGGCGACCGCGTCGCCGCGGGTGACGTCGTCGCACGGTTGCGGCCTGAGGCACCATCGCTGCTCGACGCGAGGACACGAGCCGAGGCCGTCGCCGCCGTGCAGATCGCCGAGGCCTCGGTCGGACGGGCTCGCGCCGAGGAACAACGGGCGCGTACCGCGCTCATTCAGGCACAGCGCGAACTCACTCGCGTTCGCACACTGACCGCAGCCGGCGCCACCGCCACGCAGGATCTCGAGGCACGCGAGACGGATGCCGCGCTTGCCGCCGAGGCCGTCGACGCGGCGGTGTTTGCCGTTCGCACCGCGTCCGCCGAGGTTGAGCGGGCACGGGCCCGAGCCGCCGCGCCGGTGGAGCGACGGGCGGAGGAGATCGTCGCGGTCAGGGCGCCGGTCGCTGGCGTCGTGCTCAAGCGGCTCCGCGAGAGCGAGAGCGTCGTTCCGGCCGGAGAACCGCTCATCGAGATCGGCGATCCACGGCAGATGGAAATCGTCGCCGACCTGTTGTCAACCGATGCGGTCCGCGTCCGGCCAGGCGCCCGCGCGACGGTCGAGGAGTGGGGCGGTGACGGGGTGCTCTCCGCGACCGTCAGGCGCGTCGAACCAGGCGGTTTCACCAAGGTGTCGGCGCTCGGCGTCGAGGAGCAGCGCGTGAACGTCGTGCTGGACCTGAACGCCGACGGCGAGGACTGCGCGGTCCTGGGGGACGCGTATCGCGTGGAAACACGCATCGTCCTCTGGGAAGCGGAAAAGGTATTGAAGGTCCCGACGAACGCATTGTTCCGCCACGACACGCGTTGGGCAGTCTACGTCGCCGCCGAAGGTCGTGCGCGGCTGACGGTCGTCGAACTGGGCCACCAGACCGGTCAGGAGGCTGAGGTCACGTCGGGGTTATCCGAAGGCGCGATGGTCATCGTTCACCCTGGCGACTTGCTGCATGACGGCTCCCGTATCATCCAGCGCGCCGGCCGCTGAAGGCTGCATGCTCCCTCCGAACGATGCGACACACGGTCCCGCCGGGCGCCCGGAGCTTCCGCACCAGCACCACGTCGAGCTCGCCGCCGAGCGCCTCGGCGATGGTCTGCGCCATCGGCACGGCACCCCGCGGTACTCCGAGGACCAGGGGGTTCTGTCCCCGGTAGGCGGCCAGCCTGCCGGCCAGCTGCGTCGCCGCGTCATTGCGATTCTTCAATCGCATCGCAGAATTCCAGTCTCCCGCGAGCTAATACGCGAGGTACACCATGGCGAGCAGCAGGATCAGCAGCGCGAAGATGAGTGTCCACGCGCTCCATCCGATCGTGCGTAGCTTGGTCTGCATCACTCCCCCTCCTCCGGTGATCGATCTCCTCGAGGGGCAATTGCCATACCAGCAAACAGATGTCGCCCGCTCTCCCACCAGAACCTGATTGCACGGCGATGGCGGCGGCGGCGACAGCGAAGACGACGACCGGCCAGACCAGTTGTTTCTTCACGCCAGACGTTGACGCACGTGCCGTACCGGCACCCCGTCGGGGCGAAAGGACGTGACCGGCCAGGCGACACACGCGCCCGGCCGCGCCGATGCGAATTAGTCGCAGCGCGGCGTTAAGTAGTTGGCCAACGAGCCAACTAGCCCAGGAGGTTGTCGAGCGCCATCATCACGGCGAAACCGCCGATGAATCCGAGCGTGGCAACGTCGGTCGTGCCGCTGCGAACGGTTTCAGGTATCAGCTCCTCGATCACGACGTAGAGCATGGCGCCGGCGGCGAAGGCCATCCCGTATGGGAGCGCGGTGCTCGAGAACAACACGACCCCCGCTCCCAGCACACCGGCGACAGGCTCGACAATCGCAGACAGCTGGCCCCAGAAGAACGCCCATCCGCGGCTCATCCCGCCGCGATGCAGCGGCAGCGCGATCGCGAGCCCTTCGGGCACGTTCTGAAGACCGATGCCGATGGCCAGCGCCGTCGCCGCACCGATGTCCCCGCCTCCGAACCGCACACCCACGGCCAGACCTTCCGGAAAATTGTGGAGCGTGATCGCCAGCATCAGCAGCGTCGATCGCTGCCAGGCGACACGCGGTCCCTCCGTCGTCGCTTCGTCGGGAAACTCACTGTGGAGATGCGGCAACAGCTGGTCAGCTACATAGATGAACCCGCCACCTGCCAGCAGACCGGCCACAGCCGCGAACACCCCGCCGGTTTCGATGGAAGGGACCAACAGCGACCAGCACGAGGCGGCCACCATCACGCCGCCCGCGAACCCCATCATCGCGTCCATCAGGCGGCGCGGTGCGCTGCGGAAAAGGAATACCGGCAGCGTGCCGATGGCCGTCAGCGCATAGGTGCCAAGCGTCGCCACGAAGGCCTGCGCCACTGGATCGGCCGCACGAAAGACGTCGACAAAGGAGGCCACTGGCCTGATTGACTACCAACTATCCAACGAGCGAACTACCAATCCAGCTGTCACGCCGCCGTAATGTGCGGCACGGGCAGATGGTGTGCGCAGATCGCCTGCAGGGTCTCGACGACCGCCTCGTTGCGAACCGGCTTGCGTGCTCCGGCCGCAAGCACGATGTCGTTCATCGAGACGATGCCCGCGACGGCACCGCCGAACCCTGCGACCGGCAGCCGGCGGACCCGGTGCTGCCGCATCGTCTGAAGGGCGGACTCCACATCGTCGTCCGGGGCACAGGTGAAGACGGTCGTGCGCGCCACTTCTCCCACCGTGACCTGCGACGCCAGCCTGTTCCTCGTGGCAAGGGCGATGTACATGTCGCGGTCGGTGACAACGCCAACAAGCTTGCTCTCGTCGTCGACGACTGGGAGGATGCCGCAGTCGGCGTCGAGCATGAGCTTCGCCGCCGCCGCCAGGTTGGTGCCCCGCGAGCAAATGGCCGGCTCACGGGTCATGATGTCCTTGATCTTCATATCGGTGCTCCTCGAAATGCCGTTTGCAAACGGACGCGGCGCACGAGGGCACGTTCTGTGCCGGACACCTTCCGGAACAAATGAGCCTCCATTCTCGAATACGTGGCGGGCCGCCCGGCGGCCATGTATGGAAATTTCCCCGTGCTATCGTGAAATTCCGTACTGATCGCAGCGTGGCGTGCCAAGGCAGTTCCCATTGCCTCGTTCTCTTGCGCTTACGACGGGATTACAAGTACCGGGCAGGCCGCGCGCCGGATGACCTGGTGTGTCGTGGACCCAAAGAGTCGCAGATCCAACGCTCCGCGTCCGTGCACACCCATCACGATGAGGTCGGTGCCGTCGCGCGCGGCGCGTTCAAGCACCTTCCCGGCCGGTGAGCCACAGTCGACAACAGCCTCGATCGTCTGAGCGCCATGGCCAACCAGCGCGGCGAGCCGCCGGCGCGTTTCGGACTCGGTCGCGCGCGCGATGCCCTGCACGTCGACATTGGCCAGCATCGCGCTGTCGCGCAGCTCATACGCGATGTCGACGACGGCGAGTGCGGTCAGCCGGGCACCCGTCTCTTCGGCCATCCTGCGCGCGTCCGCGAAGGCGTTCATCGAGCTGGCTGAAAAATCGATCGGACACAGAATGCGCCTCAGGCGTGGCGTCGCGTCCGGCGCAATGTCCGGTGCGCGCGGCGGAACGACGAGCGTCGGGCACGTCACGGCGCGGATGACCTTTTCGGTGATGGAGCCGAGGACCATGTGCTGGAACCCAGAACGGCCGTGCGTGCCAAGAACCAGGAGATCGGCGCCGAGCCCGTTCTGCTCCTCGAGAATCGTCCGGTAGACGCGTTCCGCTTCCCGCACGACAAGATCGACAGAGACCGCTTTCGGCACGTTCGCGCACATCCTCTGCAGATCGACCCGTATGCGCTCCCGGTCGGCGGGGGAAAGCACCAGCGGCGGAACATCCATCGACGGCAGATTCGCGAAGACGTACAGCACGGTCAGCCGTGCCTGGTCCCGGTGCGCGATGGCGGCCGCGTGGTCGAGCGCGTGCTGCGAGGTGTCGGAGAAATCGACCGGACAGAGGACGTGCGTGAAGCGTGACATGGCGGAATCCCTCAACTGTCATCAGGCATGGCCTGTGCCACGTCTCGGCGCACCGTACTTTGCACGACGGTCACGGCCCGCCGTGACGGCCACGGAACTCCTCCCCGCTGCTGCGGACTATTTCGCGCGTCCCGGGCGAGGGAACACGGCACTCGCAGTCACGCGTGCGATCGTCGCTGGAATCGAGCTTGCGTTGCGATGTCACGAAGGCAGGACGCATGGCAGCAATCTCGATCCCCGGACCGTTGCATCGGTACCCGGCGTGGACTCTCGTGAGGTGGCTCCGTCGCCTGAGCGCGGCCCAGCACTGGGTGCACCAGGCACTCTGTGCCCTGACCGGTCACGATTTCCTGATCCATCGCGAACCGGGCCGGATTTGCCTGGAATGCACGCACTGCGGCCGGCAGACCCGCGGCTGGGCAATTGCGCCGCCGATCGGCCGACCAACAACACGTGCAGCGGCGCGGCCTCGCGGGGGAGTCGAACGTGCCGCCTGAAGCAATCTTCATCCGGTGGTTCGGCGAGCTGGGGCTTGCCGACGTCCCTCAGGTCGGTGGCAAGAACGCGTCGCTTGGCGAGCTGTACCAGCAGCTCTCTGGCGCGGGGGTGCGTGTGCCGAACGGTTTTGCGGTCACCGCCGACGCCTACCGCCACTTCATGCGCGTGTCCGGCCTCGCCGACAGCGTTTCGTCGATCCTGGGTGAATTGCGAGCGGGCGACCTGGCGGACCTCTCAGAACGAGGTCTCGCGATACGCCACGCGATCATGGCCGCAGACCTGCCGGCGGACCTGCAGGCAGCGATTTTCTCCGCGTACGACCAGCTCGGTGGCGGGTCATCAGTTGATGTGGCCGTGCGCAGTAGCGCCACGGCCGAGGATCTGCCCGACGCGAGCTTCGCCGGACAGCAGGAAACCTACCTGAACGTGCGCGGACGCGCGGCGCTTCTCGATGCGTGCCGCCGCTCCTTCGCGTCGCTGTTCACCGACCGCGCAATCTCGTACCGTGCTGACAAGGGATTCGGTCAGACCGACATTGCGCTGTCGATCGGCGTCCAGCGCATGGTGCGCTCCGACCTCGCCGTGTCGGGTGTCATGTTCACGCTCGATACGGAGAGCGGCTTTCCCGACGTGGTGCTGATCAACGCGTCATACGGCCTCGGCGAGCCGATCGTGCAGGGTTCCGTGACGCCCGACGAATACTACGTCTTCAAGCCGCCGCTCGAGCAGGATCTGCGACCGATTATCCGCAGGTCGATCGGCAGCAAGGAGTTCAAGCTGGTCTACGACGAGGGCGGAAGCCGCGGCGTCAAGCCGGTCCCCGTCGCGGCGGGTGATCGCGCGCGGCTCGCACTCACCGACGACGAGGTCCTGACGCTGGCACGCTGGGGTTGCGCGATCGAACGGCACTACAGCATGGCCCGCGGCACGGCGACGCCCATGGACATCGAGTGGGCCAAGGATGGCCAGACCGGCGAGCTCTTCATCGTCCAGGCGAGACCGGAAACCGTTCACGCGCACGCGGCGCTGCAGCAGCTCGAACAGTATTCGTTGCGCGGGCGCGGCCGCGTCCTCGTCTCCGGCCGCAGCATCGGCGCGAAGATTGCCGCCGGCCCGGTCCGCGTCATTCCGAATGCGTCAGATCTGCGGTTGTTCCAGCCCGGCGAGGTGCTCGTCACCGACAAAACGGATCCTGATTGGGAGCCGATCATGAAGAAGGCCGCCGCGATCGTCACGAATCGCGGCGGGCGCACATGCCACGCCGCAATCGTCAGCCGGGAGCTCGGCGTGCCGGCCATTGTCGGCACCGAGACGGCGACAACGGCGCTCGCCGACGGCCAGCGGGTCACCGTGTCGTGTGCGGAGGGCGACACCGGCTTCGTCTATGACGGGACGCTGCCGTTCGACGTGGAGCGCACCTCCCTGGCAGAGCTGCTGCCGACGCGGACGGACATCATGATGAACGTGGGCAACCCCGACGAAGCGTTTGCCCTCTCGTTCATCCCCAACGACGGCGTCGGCCTGGCGCGGCTCGAATTCATCATCAACACGAGCATCGGCGTGCACCCGATGGCGCTGGTCAGGTATTCGCAGCTGAGCGGCGACGCGCGCGCAGCGGTGGATCGTCTCACCGCCGGCTATGGCGACAAGCCTGCCTATTTCGTCGACAAGCTGGCCGAGGGGGTCGGCACGATCGCGGCGGCGTTCTATCCCAAGCGTGTCATCGTCCGCCTGAGCGACTTCAAGACCAACGAGTATGCGCGGCTGGCCGGCGGATCGGCGTTCGAGCCGACCGAAGAGAATCCGATGCTCGGCTTCCGCGGCGCATCCCGCTACTACGACGAGCGGTACCGGGAAGGATTCGCGCTTGAATGCCGCGCATTGAAGAAGGTGCGTGAAGAGATGGGCCTGCTGAATGTGCTCGTCATGGTGCCGTTCTGCCGGACGGTGGACGAGGCCAGGCTGGTGACCGAGGAGCTGGCGCGCAACGGTCTGCGCCGGCACGAGCACGGACTCGAGCTTTACATGATGGTCGAGATCCCGAGCAACGTGCTGCTTCTGCCGGCCTTCGCCGAGTATTTCGATGGCTTCTCCATCGGCTCCAACGACCTGACGCAGTTGACGCTTGGCGTCGATCGCGATTCGTCGCTCGTGGCGCACCTCTTCGACGAACGGAATCAGGCTGTCTACACGCTCGTTGCGCAGGCGATCCGGGAAGCACGCCGGCTGAACCGCAAGATTGGCCTGTGCGGTCAGGCGCCGAGCGATTATCCGGAGTTCGCGCGCTTCCTCGTCGAGTGCGGCATCGACAGCATGTCGTTGAATCCTGATGCCGTGCTGGCGGCGACGAAGCTGGTGGCGCAGGTCGAAGCGGAGACACCACACCCGGCCGCCGCATAGGCTTGAAGATTCAGCACGGCTGCGGAGAAATCCGCGGCTCAATGCGATCGCCTCTGTGATGGACGGCGAAACGCAGGTCACGTCATCGGCACATGAGTTGCTCCGGGGTCTGGAAACCACGTATGGAGAGTGCCCCGATGACATTCACCACCCGCCAGATTGGATCCCTTGTACTGCGCGTGCAGGACGCATTTCTTGATTCACCGACACTGCAGGTCACGTTGCCGCAGGCGCAGCGCGCGTTCGGCATCGACGCCTTCACGTGCCACGCAGTGCTCGGCGCATTGGTGGAGGCCCACGTTCTGGCGCGCACGTGTGGCGGCGTCTACATGCGGAACCTTCCGAGACAGGCGCATGCCGCCTGAGGAGGAGCGTCATACAGCCTCTCGAACGGCGGACCTGAACGACGCAGTGGCATTCGCGGCGGCGGGCATCTCGAACTGCAGGCCGACCTAGGCTGAGTCCGTCCTCACACGGCGGCGCCGCTATCGCGTGGTTCGGGCTCGGCCAGGCCGTTTCGCGCATCCACGTCCAGACCCTAGGCGACAGCCTGTTCGCCGCCCATCACGGAGGGTGACGACGCTTCGACGATCACCCGTCCGTCCTGGACGGCGATCTGATAGTGAGTGCCCTCCTGCCAGCGCGCGCTGATCGGCAGCTTGACCCGCTCGTCGATGACGCGCTTGAGGAACCGCGCGCCGTAGGCCGGACTGTGCCCTTCACTGACCAGGCGGTCGAGCGCGTCGGCGTCGATCGAGACGGTCTTGCCCGCGCGGTTCATCGCGGCGGCCACGGTGTCCAGATACTGCGCAGCGATGCGGCGCGCCTCATCCGGATTCAAGGGCGAAAAGATCACGACATCATCAACGCGATTGAGAAACTCCGGTGAAAAGCGGCGCTCCATCTCGGTCCGCACGTCCGCCTGCACCTGCGCGACCGCCACCTCGCGCGCCAGGAACCCGAGCGGGTTTCTCAACTTCCGGAAATGCTCTGAACCGACGTTGGACGTCATGATGATGATGGCGTCGCTGAGATAGATGCGCTTGCCGCGGCCGTCGGTGAGCCATCCCTCGTCGAACGCCTGCAGGAACAGGTTCAACACGCTCGGATTGGCCTTTTCAACTTCGTCGAGCAGCACGACAGTGTAGGGGTTATCCGCAAGCTGGTTCGTCAGCAGCCCGCCGCGCTGGCTGCCGACGATGCCGCGCGGCATCCCAATGAGCTTGTCGGCAGCGGTCGGGTCCTGATACTCGGACATGTCGACGCGAATCATCCGCTTCTCGTCGCCGAACAGCGTCTCGGCGACCGCCTTTGCCAGCTCCGTCTTGCCGACTCCCGTCGGGCCCAGGAACAGAAGAACGCCGTCGGGTCGATCGAATCCGTCTTTGAGCGGCCCTTTGTTCAGCACCAGCCGCCTCGCCACCGCCGAGACCGCAGCCTCCTGGCCGACAACGCGGCGGCGGATGCGCGACTCGATGTCGCGGAAACGCGCGGAGACATCGCGGAACACCATGTCCTCGGGGATCTGCGCGGCATGCGAGATCACCGACACCACGTCGTCGCGTCGCACTTCCCACCGCCGATCGATTTCCGTCCGCACGGCGGCGGTATCGATCCATCCGATCACCTTGTCCGGCAGCCGGAGGTGGCGCACGTAGCGCGGCGACATCTCGAGCGCCGTGTCGAGCGCTTCGTCGAGGATGCGCACTCCATAATTCCGTTCGAGACGGGGACGGAGGTTGACGAGGATCCGGCGCGTCTCCTCGATCGTCGGCTCCGGAACGTAGACGCAGCGGAAACGCCGCGCCAGCGCCTCGTCCTCGAGGAAATGCTCCTTGTACTCGCCAAGCGTGGTCGCCGCGATCATCTTGATTTCGCCGCGGGCGAGCACCGCTTTCAGCATGTTAGCGGCATCGGACGGGGCGCCGAGCGCCGAACCGGCGCCAATCAGCGTGTGCGCCTCATCGACGAAGAGGATCAGGTTCGGCCGCTCTTTCAATTCGCGGATTACGTGCTGCAGTCGCTCCTCGAACATGCCGCGGAGCATCGTGCCGGCGACGAGCGCCTGCATCGGCAGGCTGACGATCTGGCAGTCGCGCAGACGGATCGGCACGCGCTCGGGCTGGTATTCGAGCAGACGCGCCAGCCCGTCCACAATGGCCGTCTTGCCCACGCCCGCCTCGCCGAGCAGCATCACCGAATTGGCCCGTTCACGGTGGCAGAGGACTTCGAGGACCTGCTGAATCTCCTGGTCGCGGCCGAAGACGGGTGGCAGCTTGTCCTGCCGGGCGAGCAGGTTCAGGTTCGTGGCGAACTGCTTCAAGTGAGCGGGGAGCTCGAAGCGCTTGAGGTACTGCTCCTCGCGCATCGCGCGTTCCCGCAGGACCACCGCAAACCGGCGGCCCACCTCGGCCGCGTCGACGGCGTGGCGGCGAAAGGCCGATGCGAGCGCACCGTGCGTATCGTCCAGCAGCGCGGCAAACAAGTCGGCCGGCGCGATGGCCTCGCGGCCGGCACGCGTCGCATGATGCAACGCGAGCCTCGCCAGCAGGCGAACATCCGGCGCAACGAGTGCGCCGTCGAGCGGGCCCGCGCTGACGCCCTCCTCGATCTCGGCGAGTATCACGTGAGGGTTCAGCCCGACTTCACGCGCCACGTCGACGAACACCTGCCACTCGATCTGTGCCAGCGCGAGGAACAAATGGTCGCCGGTTACGCCTGCATGTCCACGCCGGCGCGATTCGAGAGTGGCACGTTCGATCACTCGCTGCACCGCCTCGGTGAGCTTTCCCGGCGGAAGGTCAAGTTCGTCTGCCCACATGGCCTCGGATGCCCTCCGGATGTTCCGGGGTACAGGCAACGAACATGCCTCCACAATGATCGAAGACGATTCGCTCCGCGAGGCGGAGAAGCGCCGGCAGTGACGGCACGATCTGATGGGCCATGCGGAATTTTCCGCGCGGTGGGGACAAGATCACCGTGAGGATGTGTCAGGCGGGATAGGGCACGCGGGCCGCCCGAACCGCGAGCGCGTCAGGGAACGACGGGCAGATAAATGAGGTATCGCTCCTCTCCGCGTCTGACAGAGATCCGCACGAACTCACCGCCCTTCAGCAGTTCCACACGGGTGCCGCCACGCGCCGGCACGGACGACGCGCCCTCCGACGGCAGGTCGCTGTCGCGCAGGACCACCGCCACGTCACGGGCCACGACGCCCCCGTTGGCGACGAACTCGATCCAGCGCTCCGCGTCTGACGACTGACCGGGCAGCGGAGTCCGATGCTCGTCGGTGAGGCGCAGCTCATAGACGCCTGCGGCGAGCGGGTAGCCGTTCGCCGCGACGGACTGCGTGATGCGGACGGTTGCGAGCCTGGCTGGGTCAGCAGGCGGTGTCGGTTTCTCCTGGCCTGCTGCGCCTGCGCTCAACACGCCGGCCAGGGCGAGCAGCGAGATCACATACTTCATACATCCGCCTTCCGCGAAGAGCGGACACCAGCTTCACGCTCCCGTGTCGTGTTCAGAATACGCGCACGCGTCGCTACTTCCTGTTGCGTGCCAGCCAGCCGAGTCCAAAACCGAGCACGCCGCCGGTAAACACTCCCGCCCCGGCGGCGATCATCACGGCGCGCAGCGGTCGTGTCCTGACGATCTGCGTGGTGGCCGCCGCCGCATCTTCCACGGCGTGCCGACCGCGGACGACGGCGCGCCGTCCCTGGCGGATCCTCTCGTCCAGGGTGTCCAGCGCCGGTGCCCACCGTTCCTTGATCACGTCGACCGCAGTTGCAGCTCCAGTGGCAATCGCCATAGCTACCTCCAGGTGCCCTCACGGCAAGAGGCACGCCACGTCCCGTCGCGTGGAAAGGCGCGCGTCTCACACGAAATCCCGTCTCGCAACGAAAATCAGCAGGGATCCCCCGCTGAAGTTTTCCTGCTTCGGTGTCGAATATTCCGTAGCGATCGGTTCGTTGACATGGCGACGAGCGCCGGTTCCGCGTGCCGGGAACGCGGTGCCTACTATGTGATGAACAAACCATTCGACGTGCACGCGGTCGAAGGCGTTATCCGGAACGCCCACCGGGATACTCGTCTCCGCTGACGCGTCGGTGCGGTGTGACGGATCACCGGCCGCCAGTGCGCAGCACAACCGCTTGCCCTGGTTTCTTCGATCCCGGCGGCAGAGGCGTTTCAGTGTCTGGCGTGGCTGCCGGGATCGCCAGCTTCGTCAGCGTTTCAGACTGCACTTGGCCCTCGCCATTCGCGGCTGCCCATCGGCCGACCAGACGCTGCCCGCCGCTCTCAATCTGATAGAGGGCGATGCCAGTGACGTCCTGACCGTAATAGCTGACGGCCAACGTTCCACCGCTGACCAGTCCGACGCCGGCTGACTTGAGCACGAGCAGCATCTCCTCGCCGACAAGATGGGGAAAAAGCCACGCGACCATGAAACCCTCCCCTCGGCGCACGATCTTGACGACACCGCGGTACTCGGAGCCATCGGGGTTGGACCCCTGCGCGGTGTACATCCCTTCGAGGGCCGGTTCCGCGGCCGGTGCACCGGGTGCCAGCAACGCTGCCGCAGCAAGCACCAACACGACGGCGCGCAATCTCGGTTTCATATGTCGCCTCCAATCCAACACAGAGATGGAGAGCAAACATTGAGCCGCGGCAGATGAGCATCGGGTGGCTAGGCGTCAGGCCGCCGTCGCACTCACCGGCGATTGACACTCCTGCTCACGGCCGGCGACGATGCGGCAGCCGCGCGACGGCCCGCGCGCCGCCGTCAGGACCGTGTACTGGCGTTCGGCGCCGGCCCCATCGACATACAGCACCACCCAGTCTCTGGTCTTTCCGGCGCGATGGGCGCGCGCCGTGTTCGAAAAGAGAGCTGTGTATCGCCGCGGTCCGCGGCGGGTATGCAGAATCGGAAGCCATGCCTCGCCCGTCGGGTTGAACCGGCGCGGTGCGATCGTGCGCAACGTGCCGGCTGCCGCCGCGGTCCGGTACTCGCGATCGACGTCCAGCAGTTCCGCGATCGGGACGTCGCCGGTCCGATCCGGTGACGCACGCAGTCGCCCCAGGCGATGCGCCAGCGAGTCTCGGATGCCGGCGAGCCGCTTGACGCCGAAACCAGCCACGTGCTCCAAGCGCCCATCGTGCGCGGCAGCCTCGAGATCCTCGAGCGTCTGAATGCCCAGGTCGTCGTGCAGTCGCAGCGCCAACCGCTGTCCGATGCCCGGCACCGTCGCCAGCACCGCCACGGAATCCGCTGCGCCGCGCAATCGATCGAGCATCGGCAGGCGGCCGCGCGTAATCAGCTCGCGAATCGCTCGCGCGATGCCCGGTCCCACGCCTGGCAGCTCCTCGAGGCCGTCGAGGCCGCGCCCGCGAAAGACGATGTCCAGCGAGTGAGGCCATCGCCGCACGGTGGCTGCGGCGCGAAGATAGGCGTTGACCCGATAGGGATCGGCGCCCTGGTCGCGCAGCAGCCAGGCGGCTTCCTCGAGGCGCGCAGCGATTTCGCGATTCATCGCGTCACCGCGTCGGCCTATGCGGCGGCCTTCGCCTTTGGCGGCTCCTCGATGGCGACCTTGCGAACGGCGGCTTCGGGTTTCGCCGGCAGCGGGACGCTGACTTCGAGAACGCCGTCAGCGAACGTGGCTTTGACGTCTTCGAGTTTCACGCCTTCGGGCAGCGGCACGGCGCGTTGGAAGCTCCCGTACTCGCGCTCGCAGCGATAGAACTGGTCACCCTTCTCTTCCTCCTCCTTCCTGCGCTCGCCGGAGATCGCGAGGTAGCCGTCGCTGACTTCGACTTTGACGTCTTCCTTCTTCAGACCCGGCAAATCGATTCTGGTGATCAGCCGATTGTCCTTTTCGAACACATCAACCTGTGGTCTCCACGCCTCGTCCGCCGGGCGCCCAAAGCGGAACACGGGCCACCGGAATTCCGTCCAGCCCGGCTCGTTGAAGAAGCGATCGACCTCCGCGCGAATCAGCGAAAACGGATCGCGCTCCGCGCGCGTTGGAGTCAGTGTCGTTTCCTTCTTGGCCATGTTTCCCTCCTTCTCGCTACCGCCATGAAATGATTTCCGGCTCACGCCGCGGCACCGGCGCCACGGTGCCAGCCGGTATGCCGACGACAATCGGCGCAATCGCGTGCACGTCCGCCGGCATGCTCAGCAGTGTCTTGATCTCCGGGCTGTTCAGGGCGCGGGTGGCCGCTCCGATGCAGCAGCTGCCCAGTCCAAGCGCTGTTGCCGCCAGCATCAGGTTCTCGGCCGCCAGCCAGCAGTCCGCGATGACAAATGGGTTGGGGTGACGTGCGCAGATGACGACCAGCGCGGGAGCCTCGTAAAACAGGTCGAACGCGGGATCCTCCAGCCGCTCTCGAAACGCGCCGTGCACCGCCGCGGCCTCCCCGGCTGCGTCGCCACGTGCCGCCGGCGCCTCGGGCGACAGCAGCGCCTTGACGTGATCCGAGATGTACGCCAGCACCTGCCGGGCTTCGACGACCACGAACAGCCAGGGCTGTTCGTGGACGGCGGTCGGTGCCTGGACGGCCGCGTCGAGGAGCGCCCGTATCGTGGACGCGTCGAGCGGCGTCCGTGCATACGATCGCACCGAGCGCCGTCCATAAATCACGTCGAGAGCGGTCAGCGGCCGCTCCGTCGATTTCGCTACTGCTGCCATTCGACGTTCCTTACGTGTCCCTGAGCAAAGCGCAGGCCCGCCCGAATGCCAGCGATTTCCATGGTTCCCGTCGATCGAGCGCGAAAATGCCCGCAGCAGCTGCGAAGAAAACGCACCGACGTGACGATCGAACTGGTGAGGTTGGGCCGTGTCAGGCCGCTCTGCGACGCGGGGCCCGCTCTCCGAGCAGGCGCGTCGGCGCCACCAGTCCGAAGCGGCGCACGGCGTAGCGTTCGATGTGCCGCACCATCTCCGGGACGCCGTCGGTAACCAGCAGCAGACGCAGGTCTGATCGATCGATGGTTCCCGCCGCGGCCAGCCGCGCCAGGAGCTGCTGGAACGGACGCCAGTACGCGGTGCCGAGGAGAACAACCGGGAAGTTGGCGATCTTGCCCGTCTGAATGAGGGTCAGGGCCTCCATCAACTCGTCGAGCGTGCCGAAGCCGCCAGGCAGCGCCACGAAGGCGTACGAGTATTTGAAGAGGAGCACCTTGCGCACGAAGAAGTAGCGGCACGTCACGGACCGATCGAGATAGGCGTTCGGCGCCTGCTCTTTCGGCAACTCGATATTGCATCCGACGGAGCGGCCCCCGGCGTCCCGCGCACCGCGGTTGGCCGCTTCCATGAGCCCCGGACCGCCGCCCGTCAGGACGGTAAAGCCCATCCCCGCCAGTGCCTTGCCCACGTCGCGGCCGAGCGAGTAGTACGGATGCGATTCGGTAAAGCGCGCCGAGCCGAAGACGGTCACGCATGGACCGACGAAGTGGAGCGTGCGGAATCCGGCAATGAAATCGCGCACGGTCCGCAGTACCAGCCACAGATCCTTGCGCCTGGAATGCGGCCCCTCGAGAAGCACGCGGTCGGCTCTCGAACCCGACCGCACCGCTTCAGCACCCCCGGGCAGCAGCCGCAGCATCGTCGGTCCCCGGAGGCGTCAGGCCCGGACTGACAGCACCGGACACGCGGCGCCGCGAAGCACATCGTGCGTGGTCGACCCGAACCCGAGCAGCCCCGCACGTCCGGCATGGGCGCCCATGACGATCACATCGGCGTGACCGTCGGCTGCGACCCGCAGAATCTCGTCACCGGCGTCTCCCTCGGTGACGATTTCCTGTACCGGGGGCGTTGCCGGCAACCCTGCCGGAATCACACTGTGCACACGCCGTCGCGCCTGCTGCACGATGACGAGCGGGTCGTCGGGTGCACCAGTTGCCATCGCCGGAACCAGCTGCCAGGCGGGCAGTCGCTCGACGACATGCAGCACGCGCAGCGTCGCGCCGGCGCGAGCCAGACCCTCCGCGTACTTGAGGGCGGCCAGCGACGAAGGTGAGAAGTCGATTGGACACAGCACGTTTTGGAAGAGCCGCTCGGGCGTCGGCGCGACGTCCGCAGCCCGCCTGGGAACTGTGAGCACCGGACACTTGGCCTTGACGAGCACGCGCTCGGCGACGGAGCCGAGCACCAGACGGTCGAATCCCGACCGTCCGTGTGTGCCCATCACGATGAGATCGGCCGGCAGATCCGCCGCACGTGCGACGATTTCGTCGACCACCAGCGCCTCGACCGACACGGCGGTCACGGGGTAATCGACGGCCGCGACGAACCGTGCGAGCGTCTTTTGAAACTCCTGTAGATCCGCAGCGGTGTAGACGTATGGCACGTACGCGGCCAGGCCGATCGGCGGATACACCGTCTGCGGCGGCGGCACCACGTAGAGGGCGGTTACAGCCGCGTGCTGCTGACGGGCAATGGCCACCGCACTGTCGAGGGCGTGGCGCGAGAACTCGGAGAAATCCACCGGACACAGAATGTGCGTGATGGCGGTCATGACGATTCCTCCTGAGGATGTTCGGTAACCGGCCGGATCAACAGCACGCCGGCCTTATCCGCCGGTTCGCCTCGCGGCATCAACGCTCCGAACACGACGAGCGCGCACCAGGTTGTCACGCATCGTGCGGCTTTCATGGCCAGCCTCCTGTTCGCGGTTCCTAGTCCGGCTGAAGTAAGAGCACCGGACAGGGAGCGTCGCCCACAACCGCCTGCGTGTTCGACCCGAACAGCCACCGGTCGACGACGTTTCGTCCATGGATACCGAGCACAATCACGTCAGCGTGCAGCTGACGCGCGGTTTCCACGATCTGCCGGTCCGCACGCCCCTCGGCGACCCTGGCGACAATTCGGACCGACGGTGCGTCGTGACCGGGCGACAGCCGCTCGAGGCGCTGGCGCGCGGCGACTTCGGTGGCCGTCCGGACGGCCGCGACGTCAAAGGCCGCCGCGATCTGCCGGTCGCGCAATTCCGGCGGCATTTCAATCGCGTGCAGCAGCGTCAGTTCCGCGTCGTTCTGATCGTCCGCCGCGGCGAGCTGTACGGCGTAGCGGTACGCCCGCAGCGACGGCGCGGAAAAGTCGATGCCGCAGAGAATGCGCCGGAACCGGCCGTCGTGCGCCGGTCCGGCGCCGGATGGCGCAACCAGCACAGGGCACGTCGCCGTCTTCACGATCGACTCGCTCGTCGATCCGAGCAGGAATCGCTCGACGCCGCTGCGGCCGTGCGAACCGATGACGAGCAGATCCGCGTCAATGGCGTCTGCTTCTCTCACGATGGGCCGCCGCGCGGCGGTCCCATGCAGCAGCCGCAACGTCACGGCGACGTTTCCCGCCATCGGCTGCACGAAGTTTTCCAGCGCCGTGCGCAGCATGTCCAGCTGCGGATCGGTGACCGCTGTTTCATCATCGGGGGCAACGACGTCGAACGGAGACGCGGCCTGATAGACGTGGAGCACTTCCAGCCGCGCGCCCCAGCGCCGCGCAATGGCGACTGCGTGCTCGAGCCCGCGTCGAGACTCCTCCGAGAAATCGACAGGGCACAGGATGCGACGAATCGCAAACATCGCCGTCGCCTCCAGGGAGGCTGCCGGCGTCAACGCACCGTGAGGACCGGACATTGTGCCTCCCTCACCACATGGGCCGTTGTCGAGCCGAAGGCCGCCACGCCGAGGCGTCCGCCATGCGCTCCGATCACGATCAGATCGGACCGTTGTTCGCCGGCGGTCCGGAGAATCTCTTTGTACGGCTTGCCCGAGACGACGACCTCCGCGACATCCGTAAACGCCCGCGTCTCACCGGCGACGAGCCCCTCGAGGCGATGTCGCACCTCACGGCGGTGGTCGGCACTCACGGCCGGAAGGCCATCAGCACCGACGGCGACGACCGGCTCGAACACCGATACCGGCTCGAGCACGTGCATCACACACAGCCGTGCGGCCGCCTCACCTGCCAGCGATTGTGCGAGGGTGATCGCATTGAGCGATGCTGGCGAGAAGTCCACCGCGCAGAGCACGCGGCTGAACAGCGCGTTGACGGGCGCCACAGCGGGCGCACGAGCCGGCACAGTCAGTACCGGACACGGCGCGTTGCGCAGCAGTCTCTCCGTGACCGATCCCAGCATCAGACGTTCAAAGCCCGACCGGCCGTGCGATCCCATGACGAGCAGATCGGCGGGAAGCTCTGTCGCGAGTCGCGCGATCTCTGCGGTCACGCTTCCCTGAACGACTTCGGCGTCCAGGGCCTCGATGCCACTCGGACGCACGAACGACGCGAGCTCCGTCCGGAACTGGTCCAGGTCTTCAGGCCGGAACACCAGCGGCGGATACAGCCCTTCTCCCGACACCGGCAGCATCGACGCGATCGGCGGAACGACGTGCAGCGCCGTAATCCGGGCGCCGTACCAGCGGGCAATGCCGGCCGCGTAGTCGAGCGCGTGCCGCGAGAAGTCCGAGAAGTCGACGGGGCACAGAATGCGTCTGATGGCGACCATGTCGCTTTCCTTCCCGCCGCGCCGTCAGCTCCGGCGCGGCAGCTTCGTGAAGATGCGTGTGACGACGCTGTCGATGGTCTCTTCCATCCGCAGCTGGTTGTTCACGGCGGCGGCGAGCCCAGACTGCGCGACCCCGCGCCAGACGAGTGCGCCGGTGCGCGCGTCGGTCAGATCGACGAGCAGCGTTCCTTCGTCGTACACCTCCGCGGCGCAGTCGCGGCACCGCTCGCTCCCCACCTGCAGATCGCCCACCAGGACCCTCTGCTGCGCCGTCGCGTGATAGTGCACGTACAGATCGGGCTGCAGGCTCGTGTGCTCGTAGCCGCGCCCGAGCAGCTCGCGTTCGACCGCGTCGCGCAGGTAATCATGGAAAAACGCGTTGTTGTCGAGACGCGGGTCCCCTGGAACATTGGTCACGATCCGCTCCCAGGCAAACGTGCGATACGCGGCCAGGTCAACGCCGCGCTGGGTGAACGACGTGACCGTGATCGGAGCGCACGCCGCGGCAATCGCCGTAGCGGCGATCGCGAAACCAGAGATCATCCGTCGGACGGGTGTCATCGCAGATCCTCCGGCGCCGTTCGGCGCGACGTGGCGGCCACCGTCCGCGGCAGCGTGGCGAAGATTCGACGCACTCCGCTGTCAACCCGCCGCTTGACCTCGACCGGATCGTCGAGCATGTCTTCCAGCCGGTGTTCGGCCCAGCCGCGCCAGACGAGGCGGTGGGTTGATGCATCGACCAGATCGATGACAAGTGTCCCCGCCTCGTAGGTCGTCGCCTCGGCGCGGCAGTCGTCGGCGACGCAGTCCCGCAACCGCCCGGGGCGTGCCGTCACCTCCAGACGTTCGTTGACGGCGGCGTGATAGTGGACGAGGAGATCGGCCCGCTCTGCCGCCGCCCGCACCAGGCCGCGCCTGGTCAACTCCGTGTCGATCGCGCCATGCACGTCGTCGACGAAGAACGGATTGTCGCGGAGCCGTTCATCGGTCAGCGGCAGCGCGTCGGCGGGTGCCCAGTCGTAGGTGCGATAGCGGTCGAAATCGAGGCCGCGCTCGACGTGCGAGCTGACAGGCATCAACGTGAGGCAACCCGCCGCGCTCACCGCAAGTCCGATCAGTGAACACGCAATCAGCAGTCGTCGCATGAGAACCTCACTCCCCGCGCTTGCGAAAGAGATGCCGCCGGGCGGCATCGGATACGCGCGGCGGCCACACGCGGAATATCAGGCGCGATTGCTCCACAACCATGTGCCCGCGGCGCCGAGGGCCACGCCTGCCATCAACCCCGCCACGCCGGCGAGACCGACTGCCGCGAGCGGATGACGACGTACCTCGAGAGCTGTGCCGGCAACGACATCCTCTGTCTTGTTGCGCGCCGCGGCGACCGCGCGCCGCGCCGTCCGAACCGCACCCTCCATCGATTCCCGTGTCGGCCAGGCGCAGTGCTCGTTGAACGCGCCTTTGAGTTCGTCCGTGCGTATTGCGGTTGCCATAAACCACCTCCGCACTGGCCTAGCGCAGCAACGGCCGTGCCTCGCCCGGCTGCGACACCTCCATGCGAGGCGATGAGTGATCGCGCACACGCCTCGGAAATATTCCGCAGCACTGCGAAGGAAACCGGAATGGACGACGCGGGTTGATTCGTCTTCTCTACGGCAGCGGCGCTTTATCGGTGGCACGGGAGATGCGCCTGGGCACGCGCGGAGGATCACCGCCATGCTGGCTTGGATCGTTCTGCAGCTTCCACTGGCACTCTCGCCCACTGCTGTACCTCCCTCGTGCCAATTGGAGGTACTCACACCGGCCGCTCTCGAGGAGCGTGTCCTTCACGGCTTCGACGTCGGTATCAATCAGTACGTCCGGCTGCATCGGCGCCTTGAACGCTCGCTGCCCCCGGAGCATCTCTTCGACGATTCCGAAGACATGTCTCTGATCACAGACGCGCTGCACGCTGCTCTGGTCGACGCCAGGCCGCACGCTCGGGAAGGCTCCATCTTTACCCCGGCGGTCGCCTATGTCTTTTCGGCACGTCTCGAACGTGCGATCGACAGCCTCGGGCGCACACCGGCCGAAGTCTGGATAGCCATGAATCGCGGATACCTGTCGGGCGTCCCCGAGATCCGCGTCAACGATCGCTTTCCGCCGATTCGGTACGCGCGCATATGGCCGGCGCTTCTTGACGCGCTGCCCGCGCTGCCCGACGAACTGCAGTACCGCTTCGTCGATCGGGATCTCGTGCTCGTTGACGTCCACGCCGATCTCGTCGTGGACATCCTGAGGGATGCCTTGCCGGTGCCATTCGCCGGCCTGGCGAGCTATTTCGCGGCACCGCGGGATAGTTCGCAGCGCGCCGGAGGCCGCCGCCTCTGATCGTGTCATTTTCCGTTGGATTTCACGCTGTGAACGCGACCAACGGCCCTGGCGGTTGACTTGCACAAGGGCCACGCGTCCGGAGGCAGTCATGTTCGACCTAATCACCGGTCAGACACGGCACATCCCATCGAAGCCAGGCGTTTCCATCCTGATCTCGATGTCGGCGCAGGCCGCGCTGCTGGGCGCGATCCTCGTCCCGGTGCTGTTCTTTACCGGCGCGCTTCCGGAAGTGCCGACGATGATGGCGTTCGTCGTGGAGGCGTCAGCACCGCCGCCACCGCCGCCACCGCCGCCGCCGGCGGCGAAATCGCCTGCACCGGCGTCAGCGAAGCCGGCGCCATCCCCGGGCGCCGCACCGGTTGAACCACCATCCACCATCCAGCCGGAACGGCCGAACGATGAGGGCGACATCGGCGTTCCCGGAGGTGTCGAGGGTGGCATACCGGGCGGCGTCCCTGGAGGGTTCGTCGGCGGACTGCCAGGCGATATTCCGCCGCCGCCCCCGCCCGCTCCGCCGCCGCCGCCGCCGCCGCCGCGAGCACCGGTACGCGTGGGCGGACAGATTGAGGCGCCCGCGCTGATCCGCAAAGTCGACCCGATCTATCCCGACGTCGCGGTTTCCGCGCGCATTCGTGGCGTGGTGATCCTCGAAGCGAACGTCGACAGGGACGGCTACGTCGTCGACGTCAAGGTGCTGCGCACGGCAAGCCGCCTGCTCGACGGCGCCGCGATCACGGCGGTGAGGCAATGGCAATACAGGCCACTGGTTCTCAACGGCTCTCCCGAACCGTTCGTCCTCACCGTCGTGCTGACGTTCAACCTCGTGGAAGACAGCTAGGAAGGAGATCGTCATGTCCGCTACTTCAGTCGCCACGCTGCAGACGATCTGGGATTGCCGCTGGAGTCGTCCCGGCTACCGTCTGATTGGAGTCGAAGACCATCTGCAGCCGGAAAAGCTCTGGGTCTGCGTCCGCACGGGCGACCGTCGCGGGGTGACCGAAGAGGAATGTGAAAACTGTCCGCACTGGGAAGGCGTTCCCAGACGCGACTTCGTTTCGGAGTGACGTCATGAGCCTCGAAACGGTCACGCGGGTTGAAACGTTCCTCGCACGTCTCGTCATGCTCGTCATGGCGGCAAGCATCGCCTATCTGGGCTATTCCGTGATCACCAGGCCGCTGGCAATACCGCTTGCCATCGTGCTCTGGCTCGGCGCCGCCGCGATGTTCTTCCTCGGGGTCTGGGGGAGGCTGCCGCCGGCTACCGATCCTCACGACGGACGGATCCGCCCATGATGGAACTGCTGCAGGCGCTCGAAGGGTCGGCGTTTTCGGCCTGGGTGCGGGAATCGCCCTCAATCTGGGCCTATCCCACAATCCTGACCCTGCACACCGTCGGCCTTGGTGTGCTGGTCGGGGCGAACTGGATGGTCGATCTGCGCGTCCTCGGGTTCGCCCGTGCGATCCCGGTCACCGTGCTGTCCAGGGCATTCCCCATCATGTGGGCGGGATTCTGGTTGAACGCCGTGACCGGCGCGGTCTTGTTCGCCGGCGACCCGACGACCAAAGGCACGACGGCGGTGTTCATGTGGAAACTGGTCATCGTCGCCGTCGGCGTCGTCCTGATGATCGCGCTGAAGCGGAAACTGTACGGTCGGAGTATCGACGACCGAACTGCGAGCGCTGGCGTCAGGACGCTTGCCGCGACCTCACTGGTCCTCTGGATTGCGGCGATCGCCGCCGGCCGCTGGATGGCCTACGTCTAGGAGATGACTGCCGTGGGCGAAGCGCTTGTCGTGTGGCTCAAAAGCACGTGGATATCCCACGCGATGACGACGTCGCAGTGGGCGTGGCCGGTCTCGGAAGCCTTTCACTTCGTCGGCTTGGCGCTCCTCATCGGCGGCGCCGGTCTGATCGACCTGCGCCTGATGGGTTTTCTCAAATCGATATCCGTTTCGGCGGTGATGCAGGTCAGAAAGTGGGCGGCACTCGGCATCGCGATCAACGTCGTCACGGGCGTCCTGTTCTTCGTCGGCGCGCCCGATCAATACATCGGGAATCCAGCATGGTACGGGAAGCTGCTGTTTCTCCTGGTGGCAATCGTCAACGTGGTGATCTTCGAAACGACCCAGGGTGAACGGATGCTGAGGCTGCCGGCGGGCGAGAAAACACCCGTGTCCTTCAAGCTGGCGGGCGCCGTGTCGATGGCGTCGTGGTTCCTCGTGCTCTACTTCGGACGCATGCTGCCGTTTCTCGGCAACGCGTTCTGAGTTGCAAGGCCGGGAGGTGACGGAGGCAACGGCCAATCGGACGGCCGTAATCCCTTCGTGATCTTCGTGCCCTTCGTGGTTAAAGAAAGCTCCGTTCGTCTCCGTTACTTCGTTCCTCCTGTGAGACCGTTTCCTCCGTATCTCTCCGTTTACTCAACGAGCCGCGTTGACGCGCTTGCCAGCACTGTCGACGATGAGGCCGACATCGTGTCGTAGTACGAGACGAACCGGCGCGGCTCGGGGGCATCGTAGCCGCGCAGGTTGTCGGCCCACCTGAACGCAATCGGCTGATAGCGCAGTTCCGCTTCGATGGCGTACGGACCGGTCCCCGTCACGGCAACGTTGTAGCGAACGCGGTCGCCGGCGTCGGTGAAATCGCCGTCGCGCAACGCCCCGCCGTGGACCGTGATATCCGCCGCGGCGCTGGCTTTATCGAATCCGCGCGGCAGCAGACGATTGTCCTTCACATACTGCGTGGCGGTGAGAAGGCCGGTCGTGACTGCACCGTCACGTCCGGCGATGATCGCCTCGTAGATCTGCACCTGGTCGGCCCCCCGAATCTCTTCGAAATGCGGTTCGAGCCTTCGCGCATCGGCATCGTTGTCGTTACCGGCGATCCGTCCCGCCTCGTCCACCGCACCGGACTCGAATACAACGGCACCAGAGGCATCACGGACGGTCAGATGCACCCAGACGCGACGGGAGGGATACCCCGTCGGCAGCTTATGCCCGGTGAGATTGCGAACGGCGACCTCGGCCTCCAGGCGCCGCCCGGCGATGGCCGCACGCGTAATGGCGATCTGCGCGGTGTCGGAGGCGAGCTGCCGCAGCGTGGCGTCCGCAGCGGCGGTGAGTTCTGCGGCTGGAGCGGTGACGCCGAGCTGCGATCGGAAATGATTCAGCATCCGCAGCATGAAGAAGTTGCCGCCGAGGAACGTATGGCGAGCCAGCCGCTCGCGCGGCTCGCCGAGTACCGACGCAATCGGGACCGACTCGACGTCCGGCATGTGGCACGACTGACAGCTGCGGCCGCCCTCACCGTCGCGGGCGAACGTGCTATGCCGCCACTCGAGGTACGGCATCTGCTCGGGTAGCGAGCCGACGACCTCTCCTGCCGGACCGTACGCTTCCGTGTACAGCGTGTGGCATGTCGCGCATACTTCCGACTGCCGCATGTGCTCGGATTTCGACGGCACCGCATCCGTCGCCGAATGCATCGTCCGTTTCACGCCGGCCTCGACGTCGTAGGGGCCGAACATGGGCAAGCCGTCCGCGGTCCGGCGGCCCAGCACAAACCCGCCGACGAAGCTCTCGCGCGTGCCGAGGCGATCGGGGCCGATCTGATGGCACAAGGTGCACGACACGCCGTCGGCGGCGAGCTGGTGTTCTTCAGAAGTGCCGCCCGAGCCCGGAGCGATCGCGAATACGCGTCCGCGGCCTCCGGCGGCATGCGCCGCCGTACGCGCCATCGGCATGTGGCAAATCGCGCACTCGTCCTGGATGGCATCGGCGTGTGACGTGTGGTCCAGCGTCTCGCGCCGCACCGAGGCCTGCCAGTACGGATCGCGCGCCGAGTTGGCCATCATCGACGCCCGCCAGGCGACGCCGATCGATACATCCTCGCCGCTGCGCGTTGTCATGCCGTTGTGGCAGGCCAGGCAGTTCTCCGAGGTCGCGAACTCGACACCCTGGTGCGCCGTTGCCGACGGCCCGCCCTGCGCCGTGACGCTCGGCTGTCCGGTGATGGCCGTCGCCCAGACGGCAGCGGCCGCGATGAGGAGAAAGTGGTGCCGTCTCATCGCCAGCCGTCCCTGAGCCCGCCGTCGAACCAGTCCCACAGCACGTAGGTCAAGACCTGCGTGTGACGCTCCCCACGTTCGTTCAGCGGAATGCGCACGCCGCCGCTCAGGAGGATGTGCTGACGTTTGCTGAGTGATACCTGAAGCTGAGGAACGAGATCCCATTCGACGGGGCGGCCGCGTTCGAGCTCGCGCAGCGCGGTCAGCTCGACGATTGGCGTCCAGCTCCGCCCGAATTCACCCTGCACGAACGTCGTTCCGACCGCTCCACGCCAGAACGCCTCTGTCTCGGCCCGGTCCCGCTTCCGCGGAATCTCGGCACCCGCCTGCGTCTGGACAAACGAGCTGCTGCCAAGCATCTGCCCGGCCGCAATGAACGGCTCGAACTTCATCACCCCTGAGCCAAGCCCCTCGCTCTCCTTGCCTGTCGGCAGCAGCACCTCTCCCGCCGCGCTGACGATGGTGCCGCTGTTCATGCTGTGAAAAAGGACGTGCTTGACTGCGACGGCGACGTCGCCAAGTCCACGCCGCCACTGGCTGCCCTCGGCCGCCTGCATCGTCAGCGGGATCTGCACCTCCCACTGACTGCGCGCGCCGAGCCGCCGCTCGTAAATCACCGCGTTGGTCACCTCGCGAGATGATCCTGTCTGAATCGCGGTCGTGACGAGCGCCTCGTTCTCGGGGAAGGCCTTTTCCGTCACCAGCGCCCGAGGGAAATTGAGATCGCCGCGCGGCCATGCCCCGTCTTCGCAGAACCCGCGTACGTAGTTGACGGACCGTTCGAGTTCGGCGGCAGTGAGCGCCCCGCCAAACGCGGGCATTCGCCGGCTGAACGCGCGAACGGGGCCGCCATCGTGGGCGACGGCAAACCAGTCAGCCGCCGCTTCGGGTGTGTTGAAGGAGCAGTCGGTGAAATCCGGCAGCGGGTCGTCAAAGCCGACCTGCGATTGCGGGGCGCCGGTCCCATCCGCGCCGTGACAGGCTGCGCACGCAAAGCGGTACAGTTCCTCTCCGGAGCGTTCCGGCTTCGTTGTCTGCGCATCCGCGGCGGCGGCGAGCAGCAGCGACAGCGCTCCGGCACACACGACGACTGAGAACCGAGGGAGTGGCATCGACTGCGCACGCTAGCACGCGCGGTTCTCAAGCACGAAGCTTGAGACTTGAACTGAGACTCTGTCTCTCTAGTTGGTAGTTGGTAGTTGGTAGTTGGGATGAGCGAAGTAATCTAGGGGCATGCGCGTGCCGGCGTTGGTCCTGGCGACGATCTCCTTCGCCCTGTCGTTTGCGGCCTGGGGGCTCGTTGGCGGACTGGCGTCAACCTTCACCGCACTCTACGGCCTGAGCGCTTCGCAGACCGCGCTGCTGGTCGCCGTCCCTGTGCTGCTGGGATCGCTGGCGCGGCTGCCGATGGGCATGCTGACGGATCGGTTCGGCGGACGGCTGGTCTTCACCGCGCTGCTCGCGTTCTCCGGTCTCGCCGCGTTCGTCGTCTCATTGACCGGCAGCTACGGCGCACTCCTCGTTGCCGCCTTCCTGATCGGCATGGCCGGCTCCTCGTTTGCCGTCGGCGCGGCGTTCGTCTCGCGCTGGACGGCGCCGGCACGGCAGGGCACCGCGCTCGGGATCTACGGCCTCGGGACGATGGGTCAGTCGCTCGCTGTCTTCGTTGCGCCCGTCGTCGCCGCGAGTGTGGGCTGGGCGCGCGTCTTTCAAGGCACCGGCGCGATGCTCCTCGCCTGGGCCATTGCGTATGCCTTGCTGGCGCGCAATCCCGTCTCGACAGGCCGACCCGCGACGGCGGCAGCGATGGTCGCCGTCCTGCGCCGCGCGCCGACGGCATGGCTCCTCGGCGCCTTCTATTTCCTGACCTTCGGCGGATTCGTCGCGTTCTCGATCTACCTGCCGACGCTGCTGCGTGCGCAATTCGGCCTGGTGCCCGCCGATGCCGGCCTGCGAGCCGCGGGGTTCGTGGTCCTGGCCACGCTGATGCGCCCGGTTGGCGGCTGGCTCGCCGATCGTGTCGGCGGCGCCCAGGTGCTGTCGTGGGTCTTCGGCGGGGTCACCGCCTTCTCGCTCCTGCTGACGTGGCCGTCGATCGTGCCGTTCACGGTCGGCGCGCTCGCCTGCGCGCTGCTCTTCGGCCTGGGCAACGGCGCGGTCTTCAAGCTCGTGCCGGAGCGTTTCCCGAAAGACACCGGTACGGTCACGGGACTGGTCGGCGCGCTCGGCGGCCTTGGCGGCTTCTTCCCGCCGCTGCTGCTGGGCGTCTTCCGCGATCACCTCGGCGTGATCTGGCCGGGCTTCGTGTTGTTGGCGGCTGTGGCGCTCGCGCTTCGATTCCTGAACCAGCGGGTTTTCCACCCGGCCGATGTCGAATGGACGCGCGCGCTCCCGCCGGCGGCCCGTCAGGCGCTCGAGCGCGTGCGCGCCGGCGTCTGGGCGGCACTCGTCACGGCCGGACTCGCCGCCGCCATCGTCGTCGGCTCCCGCCGGCTGCAGCACTTTGACGCGGCGCTGATCAGCTACACGTTCGCGACGCTGTTCGCCGCCTTCGGCATCACCTATCGCTACGCGATGTGGCTGCACCGGCCGCCGACCCGCCTGTATTGGCGGCGGGGGTGGCAGGCCTTCTTCGCGCGTGCCTCAGTGGGGCGCAACACGCTGAGGCTGGCGCGGCGGGCGGCCGTCGAATTCGCGGCCAATGCCTACATCTTCAGACGCGGCCGGCTGCGCGGTCTCGCCCACTGGCTGATCATGTGGGGCTGCGTTCTGGCGGCGGCCATCACCTTCCCGCTCGTCTGGGGATGGATCCACTTCGAAACGGTGCCCGGCGATCTCGAGACCTATCGCACATTTGTGTTTGGCCTCCCCGCGGGCGACTTTCCGGTCGACTCCGTCGCCGCCTTCGTGATCTTCCACGGACTGGTGTGGTCATCGTTTCTCGTCATCGCCGGTGTGATGATCGCCTTCCGGCGCCGCATGACGGATCACGGGGCCGTGGCCGTGCAGCAGTTCGGACAGGACATCCTTCCGCTGCTGCTGCTGTTTGCGATCAGCATCACGGGGCTGATGTTGACCGCCAGTTACACCTGGATGCGCGGATACGCGTACGAGTTTCTGGCCATTCTCCACGCCGTGACGGTCATCCTCACGCTGCTGTGGCTGCCGTTCGGCAAGCTGTTTCACGTCTTCCAGCGGCCCGCGCAGCTTGGTGTCGGGTTCTACAAGGACGCCGGCAACCGCGAACGACAGGCGCTGTGCCGCCGATGCGGCCAGCCGTTCGCGTCGCTGACGATGATCCGCGACCTCACGGCGGTCGAGCAGGAACTGGGATTCAGGTACGAGCTGCCGGATGGTCACTATCAGGAGATCTGTCCCAGATGCCGACGCGCGCTGTTCGGACTGGCACAGGGCGCGTTGTGGCGTGAGTACCTGAACAGCCGCGCGGAGCCGAGGTAACGTGGCAGAACTCCCTGCTGAACCACTGCGCATCATCGAACGCTTCGGCCCGCATCTGTCGTCGATGACCGGAGCGCGGCTCTCGACCAGCGTGGAACCGGACCGGCTCGTGAAGACGCATTGCTGCTTCTGCGGACAGCAATGCGGCATTCAGCTCAAGGTTCGCGGCAACGAGGTGATCGGGTTCGAGCCGTGGGAGGAGTTCCCGTTCAATCGCGGGATGCTCTGCCCGAAGGGCGTCAAACGGTATCTGCAGGGATCGCATCCCGATCGGCTCGTCACGGCGCTGCGGCGCGACCCGGCATCGACGTCGGGCTTCAGTCCCCTTCCGTACGATGAGGCGATCGCGCGCGTCGCTGGGGAGATCGCTCGTATCCAGCAGACCTACGGCCGGGAGGCGATCGGCGTCCTCGGCGGCGCGAGCCTGACGACGGAAAAGACCTATCTGCTCGGCAAGTTCGCACGCGTCTGCCTGCGGACGCCGTTCATCGATTACAACGGCCGCCTGTGCATGGTCAGCGCCGGCGCCGCCAACAAGAAGGCCTTCGGCATCGACCGCACGACGAATCCGTGGTCAGACATGGTCGGCACCGAGGTCATCTGGGTCGCCGGTTCGAACGTGGCCGAGTGCTCGCCCATCACCACGAACTACGTCTGGCAGGCGCGCGAGCAGGGCGCGAGGGTGATCGTCCAGGATCCGCGCATCACGCCGATTGCGCGGATGTGCGATCTGTACCTGCCGGTGAAACCCGGCCGCGACGCGGCTCTCTTCGCCGGTGTGCTGCAGGTCATGATCGAGCGGGATTGGCTCGACCACGCCTTCATTCGTGAGCACACATCCGGCTTCGAGCAGGTCGCAGCGTATTGCCGCGACTGGACGCTCGCGCGCACGGCCGACGTCACGGGCGTGCCGCAGCGCGCGCTGATGCAGGCCGCAGAATGGTGGGGCACGGCGAAGACGAGCTTCCTGTTTCACGCCCGCGGCATCGAGCACCACTCCAACGGCGTGCAGAACGCCCTCGGCACGATCAATCTCGTCCTCGCGTCAGGGCGGATCGGCAAGGCAAAAAGCGGCTACGGAACGATCGTCGGCCAGGCCAACGGACAGGGCGGCCGCGAGCATGGGCAGAAGTGCGACCAGCTGCCCGGGTGGCGCGACATCAGCAACCCGGAACACCGCCGGTACATCGCCGGCGTGTGGGGGATCGACGAGCCGGATCTGCCGGGTCCCGGCGTGGACGCCTACGAGCTCTTCCGCAAGATCGACCGCGGCGAGATCAAAGGACTGCTGTCGATCTGCTTCAACCCGAAGGTCTCGCTGCCGGACAACACCTTCGTCACGCGATGCCTGGAGAAGCTCGAGTTCTACGCCGCCATCGACTTCTTCTTGAACGACACCGCGTGGCACGCCGACGTCGTCCTGCCGGGGAGCCTGCACGAGGAAGACGAAGGGACGGTCACACAGGTCGAAGGGCGCATCATCAAGATCAACAAGGCGGTTGACTGCCCGGGCGATGCCCGGCAGGACTGGCGCATCATCCAGGACATCGCGCGCGCGCTTGGCCGGCCGGCCGGGTTCACCTTCGCCCATCCGCGCGAGATCTTCGAGGAGCTTCGCGTCGCCAGCAAAGGCGGCGTCGCGGATTATTCGGGCGTCACGTACGAGAAGATTACCGCGCAGCTCGGTGTGTTCTGGCCTTGCTACAGCGAGGACCCCGCCACCGGCGCGCCGATCGACGACCATCCCGGCACACCGCGGCTGTTCGAACGCGGCAGCTACAACCCGGTCGCGAAAGGGACGGGGCCGTTCTACTTCCCCGATGGCCGGGCGCGGTTCAACGTAGCTGACTATCGGGTACCCGTGGACGATGCGGACGAGGAGTACCCGATCTACCTGACGACCGGCCGTGTCGTCAGCCAGTTCCTGTCGGGAACGCAGACGCGCCGCATCGGCCCGCTGGTGCGCCAGTACGCGGAGCCGCGCATCGAGATGCACCCTCGGCTCGCGGACAGGCTACGGATCGGCGATGGCGACTGGGCGACGGCCGAGACACGGCGCGGAACGATCACGCTTCGCGCGCAGGTGGTCACGACGATTCGGCCCGACACGATCTTCATCCCGTATCACTGGGCAGGCCGCAAGAGCGCCAACCAGCTGACCGTGGCGGCGCAGGATCCGATCAGCAAGATCCCGCAATACAAGGTGTGCGGCTGTCGCGTCCGCAGGGCCGACGCGCCGCCCGACTATGCGGCAACACTCGAGCCGCAGCAATAGGACGCCGCATGCCGAAGCCGGACGATCTGCACTTCTTCATCGACCCGAACCGCTGCATCGGCTGCCAGGCGTGCGTGCAGGCGTGCACGGAATGCGACACGCATCGAGGCGAATCGATGATTCACCTCGAGTACGTCGACAGACCGCAGAGCGTGCAGACCGTTCCGGTGATCTGCATGCACTGCGAACAGCCAACCTGTGCGGAGGTCTGCCCCGCCGACGCGATCAAGCGAACGGGCGACGGCGTCGTGCAGTCCGCCCTCCAGCCGCGGTGCATCGCCTGCGGCAACTGCGTCATGGCGTGCCCGTTCGGCGTGCCGGAGCTCTACGAAGACCGCCGGATCATGATGAAGTGCGACATGTGCTACGACCGATCGAGCGTCGGCAAGAAGCCGATGTGCGCCACGGTCTGTCCGAGCCAGGCGCTGTTCTTCGGCACACGTGAGCAGATCGATGCGCTTCGCCCGCTCTCCGCACCCATCAACTCGTTCCGGTTTGGCGCCCAGACGATTACGACGCAGGTCTTCCTGATGGTCCCACGTGCCCTGACGACACGCGACTCGTACCTCGACGTCGCGGCGGCCATGGACGAGCAGCCGCAGAATCGCGGCATCTCGCTGAAGGTCCTGCCCGGCGATCCGTTCGCGGAGGTGGAGGTATAGCGATGGCTGATCTCCCGCTCGACGCGCGCGGCCCGATCGACCCCGCGCTCAACACGCCGGGACGGGAGGGACTCACCGGCACGGCGCCAGCCAATCGCTACGCGCCAACCGTCGATCGCGAACAAGTCACCATCGCACCGAACTTCGCCCCGCCGCAATTGCAGCCAGCGTGGCGGCAGGATTTTCCGATCGACTGGCCGCAGGATCTGTACGTCGAGCGGCGCGACTTCATGAAGTTCATGGTGCTGACGAGCGCGGCCTTCACGCTCGGCCAGCTGTGGATTGGCGCGCACAACTGGTACCGGCGCCGCCAGGGGCGTCCGCCCATTCTCCGCATCGCTTCGATGGACGACGTGGCGGTCGGCGCGGCGATCGGGTTCACGTATCCCGACGCGCACCAGCCGTGCCTTCTGGTGCGTCTGTCGGCGACTGAGTTCGTCGCGTTCACTCAGACGTGTACGCACCTGTCGTGCGCGGTGGTCCCGAGGCCGGCGGAAGCCAGCTTCTACTGTCCGTGCCATGAAGGCCGGTTCGATCTGCGGACCGGCGTTCCGACTGCCGGCCCTCCGCGCCGGCCGTTGACCCGCATCGTCCTCGACATGCGCGGCCGGGATATCTACGCCGTTGCCGTCGAGGAGCGGACCGCGTGACGACGCCGATGCGGCGGCCGTTCAGCCGCGAGCAGCGGGCGACGGTTATTTACGGCATGCTCTCGTTCGTGATCATTCTGGTCGTACTGCAGCTCTGGCTGCTGACGGCGACGATGAACGCCTGGCTCGGCGGAGACGAGTCAATCGTCTGGCCGGCTGCCGCCGCGAGCGGCGCGTGCTTCGCCCTGAATGCGGGGCTCTATCGATATCTGGTGCGGATGGAGCGTACAGGCCGGGGCACTGCGTAGCCTCGACGTCCATCGAATCATGCGGCGCCTTCCGGTGCCGCCACGGCGTCAGGCGGTAACGAGATCGCGAGCGAGGCGCGCACCTGATGGCGGCGCCACATCGAACCGGACGCGGGCACTGGCGCCCTCGACAACCGCGGCGTTGACGTCCTCGAGCGTCCGAATCCGACCCTCACGCATGTACCGTTCGAAGGCTTCGTCCAAGCGAAGCGGTTCATGTCGATCCCCTGAGTCGAGCCGGGCCGGTCAGCGACCGGCCCGGCTGTTGGCCGTAATTACCGGCCTACTGTCGCCAGCTGTTTGTGCATCTCCGCCGCAGCCGTTGCCTCCTTCGCGGCATCGCGAGCGAGTCCCGTGAGACGGTCATGAATAACCGCCGCCTGGGCGATTCGCGTACCGCGATACGTCATCGCCAGCGTGACGTGTTCGTTGGCTTCGGCCGTGTAACGCTTCGCCAGCGTCCGGAAGTACTCCTCGAGCGCCCGATGGTCCGCAGGAGTGCCCGCCTTCGCCGCGAGCGCATTGAGCTCCTTCTCGGTCGGCGCAGGAGCACCGGCGCCACCCTCGAACCGCGCGCTGCCTCGCGGTGGTGATGCCGGCGTGCCCGCGGCCAGCTTCTCGTGGAACGTGGCGAGCTCGCGCACGGTCGTCGCCTCCTGCGTGTTCAGCTCCGCAAGTCGCCGGCAATGCACGCTCATCCCCGAACCGACACTCCGGTTCGGATTCCCCACGAAGCTTTTCGCCATCGAGAGGTGTCTGTTCGCTTCCGCCGCGTACCGATCCGCCAGCGCGGCGAAATGCACGGCGAGACGGGTGTGGTCAGCAGGCTCCGCGCGGGCAACGAGCTCGCGGACCTCCAGGGTGTTCAGGAGCCCGCCGGGCTTATCCTGGGCCCGGGCGCTTCCAGCGACGACGGCCAGCGCCACGGTAGCCAGAGTGAGTGAACGAAAATGACGGGGTTTCATGACGACCAACCTCTCTGTGACATCACGTCACATCACGCGTGTGATTCCAGCGCCCCGCGTTCCCATTGACGCAGGACGACCTGAATTGCGAGTGAGGCCGCGGACACCCGATCGGGAAAGACCGGGATGCGGCCGAGAAACCTACAGTCGGAGAATGGTGTCGAGCGGTCGTCGCTCGAGCGCCAGCCGCTGCTCGAAACTCTGCGCGGCGCCAGGTTGGGTCGCCGGTCGAGCCAGCTGATACCGCGGAACCAGGACCACGTGCACCGCGGCGCTCGCCGCTCGGCCGCCAGCTTCACCAATGAAGCGGGGAACGTTCCATGCCGCGATGCGACAGTCGTCGCCACTCTCCACCACCGTCGAAGGCGCCCGACCGTCGTGGCTGCATTCGTCAGTGGCCGCTGCGCTCGGATGACACCCGAGCTGGCAGAGCAGCGACGCTTCGGGCGCGCCCGCAAGCGTCAGCACGATCGAAAAGAGAGCTACGCGAAACACGACACGCTCAGCCCGCAGAACGGCAAGAACGGATCCAGCCCGGCGCCGCCCGACTGCGCAGCGTTCCTCGGGGATCGGCGCGCATGTCTGACAGTCAAGTCTCGTGCAACCGGTAAATTCCACGGCCGGCGGGGAATAGTTCCCGCCCGTGGTTCCGCCCTTACGCGGTCAGGAGCACGATCGTGGCGGTGAGCGTCGAGACGGTCACGAGACTCCAGCCCAGCAGACGCAGGCGCGTCGCAGATGGCGGCCGCGCGGCGACCACGATCGCCGTTGCCAGGCCCGGTGCCGCAGCGATCAGCATCGACGAGGGCACGACACGCGCCGCCGCGAGACCGGCGATCCCCAGCAGCGCGCTGAGCGACACCGTCACCACGGCGCCGCGCGTTGCCGCGGTCGCCTGCGGGTTACCCCCGCCTCGCACCCGCAAGATGACGACGCGGACGGCGAGCGTCGTCGTGGCGAACAGCAGCGCGAATGGCACGGCCACCTGCCAAGCTGCCGCAGGCGGTGCACCGGCGGCCAGCACCACCGGGACGGCGGCACCGGCGAACGCGAGCGCGGCAGCGGTTTCGCCGTACCAGGACTTCTCCCGCCCTTGCACCATCGCGCCAATCAGCACGAGCGCCGGAAGCAGCGGAACGGCAAGGGACCACCGGATGGATGGCTCGAGGACCAGCGCCGCGCCGATCCCCGCGCCGAGTGCGATGGCCGTGCATGCCCCCAGCCATCGAGCGGCCCCGGGGCCGTATTCGCGTGCCGCGCGGACGCCACGCTGACCAAGGCGCACCGCGGCCGGCTCGTGCGCCAGAAACGCGGCAATCACCGCCGTCGCCATCAGCAGACCGCCCGCCGACACGCCCGCGACACCGAACGCCGTGACCAGCGGAAATGCCATCTGGCCGTACGCGCCGTGCTCGCGGGGCAGATACACGGTCACCCCGCGGCCGCCTCCCCGACGCGCGTCAATGCGACCGCGCGCGGGAACAGCACGTTGTTCTCGAGATGGACGTGCACGTGCATGGCCGCCTCCAGGTCTGCAAGACCGTGGTAGAGCGCGCGGAACGTCTGGCACGCCCATTCGGGCGCGGCGTAGCTGTCGGTGATGGTGCGCAGCTCCAACAGCAGCGCGCCGGCGTGATCGTGCTCGGCCTCCATGACGGTGATCGGCGCCGAAACCGGAATCGGCGTGCGGGCGCCAGCCTCGACGGCTCGAATGGCGGGAAACAACACGGCTTCTTCCTTCCGCATGTGCGATTGGAGGTCCGCCGACAGCTCCGTGACGATGGCGTCAACGCGTGCCAGGTACGGGGCCTTGCTGCCGTGCACGCGGTGCACCTTGGCCGCCATCGCCTCGAGCCGCGGCAGCTCCTCGTGCAGCGGTTCGTGGTAGGTGGCGACGATGTGGTCCACGAGCGCGTGCAGCGGCTCGCGGTTCCAGTCGCGCGCATCCGCGGCCGGCTGCTGCGCCGACGCTTCGATGGCGCCGACAAGCTCCGTGAATGACACGCCGTGCGCCTGACAGGCCGCCGCCAGCGCGGACTTCCCGCCGCAGCAGAAATCGATGCCGTATCGCTGAAAGACGCGGACGCTCGACGGAAGCGCCGACGCGACGGCGGCAACGGTCGTGGTTTCGGTAATCTGCATCGCCGTACTCCTCAGTGTGCTGTCCGTATGCTGACGCAGGGCGGCATCGGTGTCTTTGCGCGGGCGCAAAGAGACCAACATCCGGAAAGACGGCTCACTCGAGGTCGTCGGCGATCCGCGACAGCCCCTGCGGACTTCGAATCACGACACGCTGCCGGCCGGCTTCGAGCAGCCCGGCGGCTTCGAAGCTGCTGACGATCCGGCTGACGGTATAGAGCGTGGTTCCGGTCATCTGGGCGATGTCGTCGCGCGAGAGCGGCAGGTCGATCAGCATGCCCGCTTCGATCGGGCGGCCGGCCTGCTGGACGAGCCGCAGCAGCGCGCGCGCCACGCGACGCTCGACCTTCTCGGTCGCCAGCTGACGGTATCGGACTTCCAGCTCATGGAGGCGGGCCGCGACGAACTGCAGCGCGTTCAGCGCCAGCCTGGGATGCCGCTCCATGAGGCGGGTCATGACGCTGCCCGGCCACTCGAGCGCCGCGGCGTCGGTGACAGCTTCGGACGTGATCGGGTAGGTCCCGCCGCCGAACGCCGCCACCCCGCCAAAGGCATCGCCGGGACCGACGAGCCGGAGTACCACCTGATGCCCTTCGGGCGTCAACTGGGTCAGCTTCACCGAGCCTGCGTCGAGCACGAAGAACGACGACGCCGGATCGCCTTCGCGGAAGAACGAGGCGCCGGCGTCGACGCGCTTCATCTGCGCCGCCGCCTTCACCTCGTCGAGCGCGGCCGCGTCAAGCGCGGTGAACAACGGGATCGCCTTCGCGAAGGCGGGGCCGTCCGCCACGGCTGGAAGGATATCAATCCTGGAGCGCGAAATATTTCCCTGACTCGTCCGTCACTGATTCTTCAGCGAGTCTTCAGTTTGAAACAGCACGTGACGACGTAGACTGCGCGCCGAGCAAGGAGGTCCGCGATGAAGTCATTCCTGTGGGTTGTGACGGTCGTTGCACTCGGGTCATGGGCGGCACTCGAAGGCCAGGGCGGCAAGCTTTCGGACGCGGAATTCAGGAAGCTGGCCGCGTCACACGCCAACGCGGAGGAGCATCAAAAGCTCGCCGCCCATTACACCGCGCACGCGATCGAACATGAGGGCGAGGCCAAGCTGCATGAAGAGCTGGCCACTCAGTACGCCAAGACGGAGCGCCTCCTCGCCGGCGAATCGCGTCATTATGCGGCGCATTCACGCGAGGCCGCCGAGGCGCTGCGTGAGCTGGCGAAGCTGCATCAGGACCTCGCAAAAGAGCACGCCGGCAAGAAGTAGTCGTCGTCCGGCCGCTGGTGACGCTGCGGGCGAGTCCAACCCTGTTACGACGCGCGCGAGAAGTAATCGATAACGGCCGTCGCGGTTCTTGCGCCGACCACCGACTCGAGCTCCTCGCGCGTCGCGCGGCGGACGCCGGCCAGGCTCCCGAACGCGCGCAGCAGGGCGCGCCGCCGCCGCGGCCCGATGCCGGGCACGTCGTCGAGCTCCGATCTCAGGTCGCGCATCGATCGAGCTTTGCGGTGGAATGTAATCGCGAACCGGTGGGCCTCGTCGCGGATCCGCTGAATCAGCAGCAGCGCCGGATCGTGCGCGGGCAGGACCACCGGCTCCGGACGCTCACGGGTAAAGAGGACTTCCTCTTTCTTCGCGATGCCGACCGCCACCAGGTTGCCGAGGCCGATCGTCTCCAGCGCCTCGTACGCGGCGGACAGCTGTCCGCGTCCTCCGTCGATCAGGATCAGGCCGGGAAACGGACCGCCGTTCTCGAGCACCTTCCGATATCGCCGATACACGACCTCCCGCATCGCCGCAAAATCGTCCTGCGCCGCGCCGCGAATGCGGAACTTCTTGTACTCGCTCTTCTTCATCCGCCCGTCTTCGCACACCACCATGGACGCCACGGTCTCGCTGCCCTGAATCGTCGAGATGTCGAAGCAGTCGATCCGTCGTGGAATAGCGGGAAGCGAGAGCACGGCCCGCAGCGTCTCGAGCGCCTCGAAGTGCGCGGCGGTGATCTCGTTGAACCGGGTGCGATACGCCAGCTCCGCGTTACGCGTGGCGAGGTCCACCAGCGCCCGCTTGTCGCCGCGCTGCGGCACCAGAATCCTGACGCGACGGCCGGCGCGGGCCGACAGCCATTCCTCCATCGCCTCGGAGTCCTCGATCTCGAGCGGCAGGTTGATCTCGGCCGGTGGCACGCGCAGTTCGTAGAACTGTCCCAGCGCGGCCTGCAGCACGTCGACGTCGCCGCCGGCGAGCGCGCCCGGATCGGTCGCCAGCTCCACCCGCTCGACCACGCGGCCGCCGCGCATGGCGAAGACGTGAATCGTCCCGCCGCTCGGACCGACTTTCAAACCGAACACGTCGCGATCGCCGAGCTGCGCCGTCGCCACCTTCTGCTGCCGGTCGCGGAGGATCTGCACGGTGCGCATCGCATCGCGAAGCTGGGCCGCCTCCTCGAACCGCTCGCCGGACGCCGCGTCCACCATTCGATCGCGAAGCGTGTCGATCAGCTCGTCGTTACGCCCCTCGAGCAGGAGCCGGGTGTTCGTGACCGCCACGCCGTACTGTTCCTCCGTACAGATTTCCGCCACACACGGGGCGATGCAGCGCTTGATGTCGTACTCGAGGCACGGACGCCCTCGGCGTCCGTTGATCACTTCGTTGCAGGAGCGGATGCCGAACAGCCGGTGCGCCAGCGTCATGGTGCGCCGGGCGATCTTGGCCGGCAGGAACGGACCGGCGTAGAAATCGCCGGTCTTCTCCACGCTGCGGGCGACGAGGACCCGTGGATAGGCTTCGCTGGTGGTCAGCTGCAGATAGGGATAGTTCTTGTCGTCGCGCAGCAGAATGTTGTATCGCGGCATCCGCTGCTTGATCAGATTGTTCTCGAGCGCCAGCGCCTCCATCACCGAGTCGGTGACGATCACTTCCAGCCGGCCGATCTCGTCGAGCAGCGCGTCGTGCCGCGGACTGAGGCCATGGGCGCCGAGGTAGCTCCGCACCCGGTCCCGCAGCGACCGCGCCTTGCCGACGTAGAGCACGTCGCCGGCGGCGTTCGACCACACGTAGACGCCCGGCTGCTCGGGCAGCCTGACGATCTGTTCCTTGAGGTCTTGCACGGCCATGGGCTACTATGACGAATCTTCCCGCGATCCCGAACCAATAAGTGTAACAAACGATGACCTTTACCGGCTTCATCGGGACCGTGTGCATGTTCCCGATGCGCGCAATCATCGCCGCCAGTGTGGCGTTGCGCATTCATCCGAACACGCTGACCCTCATCGGCCTCCTCATCAACGTGGCCGCGGCGATGGCGCTGGGGCTCGACCGGTTCGTGCCCGCCGGCGTCATCATTATCGTCGCCAACATCTTCGACTTGATCGACGGCAAGGTCGCCCACATCACCAACACCGTCTCGCGCTTTGGCGCCTTCTGGGATTCGACGCTCGACCGTTTCTCGGATATCGCGCTGTTTCTCGGCCTGATTTATCTGTACGCCGGCCTGCGACGGACCGACTACGCCATGATCGCGGCTTTGGCGATGATGTTTACGATCATGACGAGCTACACCCGCGCCCGCGCTGAATCGCTGATCGAGAAGTGCAAAGTCGGTTTCATGGAACGGCCGGAACGCATCGTGCTCTTCATGATTGGCGCCTTCACCGACCGGATGGCGGCGGTGCTCTGGGTGATTCTGGTGTTGTCGATTATCACCGTCGCCAACCGCATCCATTTCACCTATCTGGTGCTGAACCTGAAGCCGATCCCAACGGGTTCGAATCCGATCGCTCGCGCGTTCTCGCGGGCGTTCTTCTGGCGCGACGAGCGGGCGACGCTTCCGTACGACCTGTGGGTCATCGCCATCCTCGCGTTCATCTGGCTGACGCCTCCTGACTGGCTGAACGACCCGACGGCCCATGGCCTCGGAATCTGGGGATGGCTGTAGCCGGACGCGCACGGGAGGACGGCCAGGAGCTGCTGGCCGCGCTCGCCGATTTCGGGCCCGTGCTGGCAATCAAGCTCTACCGCCTGGCACGGAGCACCGCGCCGGACGTTCCGATCATCCCGTGCCTCGATCACGAGGCCATGCTCCACGAGCACGTCGCCGCCCACGCCGCGGCCTACGTGCAGGAGACCGCGTCAGGCGACCTGCACGAGATCGTCTTCATTCCCGCCGAGCGACGCCTCGAAATCGACACCGTCTCGACGTGGGGCGAGCACTCGGTGGAGTCGCACGACCGCCTCGTGACGCTGCTGAAGACACGGCTGCCCTCATATCGGCTTCGCATCCACGGACCGGCGTGGTGGCGGAGCGACAGGCGCGTCGCCAATGCCTGTCTGGCGCAGGTGAGCTTGCGTGACGTGCTGCTCTCGCAGGATGTCGCCGCCGTCAGGGCCGGGATCGAGCGGCTTCAGGCCGTCGCCGGGCTCATGGAAAAGCAGTCGCGTGTGGGCTCGTGGGGCGTCCGCACCGTGACCGGGCCGCTGCTGGCCGCTGCCGGCGTCCTGACGTTCCTCGCCCTCGGCCGCTACGAAGCATCGCTCGGCGATGTCACGATTACCTGGCTGCGCTACGGGATCATCGGCGCGTTGGGTGCGGCGTTTCTCTATTACGGCTTGAAAGCGGTGCAGCTGACCGAGATGTCGAATCGCGTCTGGAAGCGGACGGCTGAATACAATCTGATACTGGCGGAACGGAAGCGACTCGGGCGTTGAACCGGTTCGACAGCCAATCGGGGCTAGCGCGAGGGCTGGCGCTCCAGATGCCGTGAGTTGCGAAGGGCGTTGCTGATCGCCTGATTCCCTTCGTGGCAGGCGTATTCGAACAGGTAATAGTCCGGGTCCCGTTTCAACGGAAACGCGGCCTTCCACGGCCGGGTCAGCACCACCGGATCCTCGACGGTCATTTCGTAGTCGATCGTGTTGTCGTCGATCCTCGTGAAGCGCTCGATCACGTGCAGGGCCTCGCTCGTCGGGATGCCGCCGCCACCCGGGCCGACGATCAGCATCGGCGTGCGGCCGGTGAAGTTCGTGGTCTCGACCACCAGCGTTCGCCCGTCCCAGCGGCCGCGCGGTTCTCCAAGCCAGAACCGAAGGGCCGGCGACGGCCGCGGCCGGCCATCCAGCGGGATGAGACGCGCTTCGTGAATCAACTCGAAACGGATAATCACGTAGCCGGGCGCCTGATGAATCTCGACGCCGCTGTTGTACATGAACGGGAACATCGAGGCCGGCATTCCGCGCGTCATGCAGCGATCGAGGGCGTTGAAGTCGTTGACGCTGCTGAACAGCATGTCCGACCAGCTGCTGGTCATCGCCGCCGCGCGCTTCCTGCCTTCGTCGGTCAACGGCGGCAGCCGGCCATTCGCCGGATCGACGACGAGGGAGGTGAGGCGGTTCGCTTCTCCCACCTCGGCCCAGGCACCCGCAAGGCGGATCCGGTTCGCGGCGATATCCGCCTCGCGCTTGGCAAACTCCTGATCGCTGAGAAGACGCCGCTCGCCGAATTCCGCCGGCCGCTGCACCGGCGTTCCATTGAGGTTCGTGAGCGGCCACCGGCCGGTCAGATCCGGATCGCCCCATGCCGTGAGAGGCGGCGTCCATGACCTGGTGCCCTGCGCCGATGGCGGTGACGGGGCCATCAACAACAGCGCCGCCACAAAAACGACCCGAACCTTCGCTTGCGCGGACATGACGCTCCGTGGATGAACGCCCAAGTATAGATGCGGAATCAATCAATTTTCGGTCGGCCGTTCGATCCGCTCGATGACGAGCATGTCGACCATTTCACGCTGGGCGTCGAGCTTCAGTCCAAGCTGTTCCTGCAGCGCCGTGAACAACGAGGGTGCTCCCGGATTGGCGAGATCCGACCCGATCGGCGCCTCCGGGGTGAAGGTGAGCTCGATGTCGTAGAGTCCCTCGATGCCAGTACGATCCACGACGGGCCGCTGGACGACCACCGAGATGAGCGGAGCCAGCTGCGCCATCGGAATCCCGACGAGCAGGATCCGCCCCGGCCCGCCCGGCCGCGGGCCGCACGGCACGGCATCCGGGTTCGGTGCGCCGCCGCGACCAGCGCAGATCGCTTTCGACGGCTTCAGGTTGGGACCCAGCGGCGCGTTGGGCCTGGCCTTCACGAGTATGAAGCTCTGCAACTCGCGCTTCTCGGAGCGCGCCACCATCTTGAAGCGATCGGCAAGCAGCGTCTGCAGCATCGGCCGCATCTGCTCGACCCCGGTCGCTCCCTCCGGTGCTTTTGCCTGGATGTCGAATCGCTCGACGTTCGTCCAGTCGGGATGACCCGCGATCCGGCTCGGCGTGTTGATGCCGTACGCGAACTGCACGATGGCGCGCAGCGGCACGTTGATCATCGTCACGCCGCCTGTCCAGTTGACCGTGACTTGAGTTTCGCCAGGCTTGCTCGGCCTGACCGAAGCCACGTCGAAGTTCGCTGACGCCTGCGCGTGCAGGCCGGCGCCGAACAGAGCGACCGCGAGCGCTGCCGCTGTCGCGTGCTTTCTGCGAGTCTGCATGGTTCCTCTCCCGATCTGAAGACGGACCAGGCCGCCGGATATTGCAGCGACTTGTTTGAACTTACAGTCCCCGCGCAGGAAACGTTCCGCTCGAGGTGCTACACGGGTCGCCTGGCGACTGACACTACGGGGCGGTGTCAGTTTTCGGTAGGACGATCGATTTTGTCGATGACGAGCACGTCGACGATCTCGCGCTCGGCGTCAAGCTTCAGTCCGAGCTGCTCCTGGAGCGCGGTGAAAATCGAGGGCGCTCCAGAGTCCGGTGGAAGCGCGCCCGGCACGGCATCACCGGAGAACCTGAGTTCCAGTTCGTAGTTGCCGGCCAGGCCGGTACGGTCAACGACAGGCCGACTCACCACCAGCGAGATCAGTGCAGCCAGCTGTCCCATCGGCACGCCGACAATTCTGACCGCGCCGGCCGTCCCTCCCGGACTCGCGCATTGGATCGCGAGCGGGTTCGCTTCACCCCGCGGTCCAACGCACGCTGTCGTCGTCGGCTTCAGGTTCGGTCCAAGCCGGCCGTCGGCCCGGCTCTTGACGAGCGCGTATCCCTGTAGCTCGCGCTTTTCCATCTTCGCCGCCATCTTGAATCGATCGGCAAGGAGCGCCTGCAGCATCGGCCGTATCTGTTCGACGCCGCTCACTCCCTCAGGCAGCGTCGCCTGAATATCGAAACGTTCGACATTCGTCCAGTCCGGATACCCGACGATCCGGCTCGGCGTATTGATGCCGTACGCGTATTGCACGATCGCGCGAAGCGGCACGTTGATCATCGTGACGCTTCCCTGCCAGCTGACCGTGACCTGATTCGCACCGGACCTGTTGGCCTTGACGGACACGACCTCGAACGTGGTCGGTGCCTGCGCGCTCATGACTGTAACAGCGGCGAGCGCGGCTAAAACAACTGCCGATGCGCTCGCGGTGCGTCGGGCTAAACGCATGAACAATTCTGCTCTACCGGCGGCTTCAGGGCAATTGTCGAGCATTGCGGCCAACGCGCAGTCCGCCTGAAGACGGTTCTACGGTTTTTCCGCGCCCAGCGAGCGGGAGCGCCGCCGCTGATCAACTGGGCCTCGCCCGCTTGGGAAGGCAACGAGGTCCGCGTGAAGGCGGACACTACGACGGCGATCGAGGTCCGCCTGAAGGCGGACTACGTTGGTCAGCCGGCTTTGCGCTTCCGGGCTCCGTTCGCGGTGGCTTTCGCCTTGGCTTTCTTGATCTCGGCTTTCACCGGTTTCTTCTTCTCGGTGCTGACCGCGTTGAGGCTCTTGCGCAGCGCCTCCATCAGATCGACGACCTTCGGCGGATCCTGCACTTCCGTCGCGACGATCTCCTCGCCCGCGATCTTCGCGTCGATGATCCTCCGCAGTCCCTCGCGGTACTCGTCCTTGTAGTCCTTGAGGTTCAGCTCGCCGTCGAAGGTCGCCACCACCTGCTTGGCCAGCTTCATCTCCTCGGGCTTCACTTTGGAGGGAACCGAGTTCAGCTCCTCGACGTCGTCGATGCTGCGGATCTCCGCGTCGTGATGCAGCGTGTACATCACGAGGCCCTTCTTCTGCGGCCGGACGGCCACCAGGTACTCGCGGCCGTAGAGCGCCACCTTCCCGATGCCGGCCTTCCCTGCCATCCCTTCACGCATCACGGCGAACGCTTCCGACGCCACCGGTCCATCCGGCGCCAGGTAATACGCGCGATCGACGTAGATGGGGTCGATCGAGGTCTCATCCGTGAACTGCGCGAGATCGATGACCCGCGTCGATTCGACGCGCACCTTCTGAATGTCTTCGTCGCCGACGACGACGTAGCGCCCTTTTTCGAATTCGTAGCCCTTGACGACCTCGGAGTGCGGCACCTCGCGCTCGCACTGCGGGCACCAGCGTTTCTGCTGGATGCGCGTCTGGCACTCGGCGTGAAGCTGGTTGAAGGCGATCGTCGCCGCCGATTCAGTAGCCGGGAACACCTTGACCGGGATGTTCACCAGGCTGACCTTGAGGAAGCCTTTCCAGGTAGGGCGTGCTGCCATGCACGGAGTTTATCGGGTTTGCACTCGAACCAGTTCAGGGGTTCAGGAGGTTCAACAGTTCAGAGGGGTCCAACCCTTTGCACCCTTTGAAGTTACACGGCATCGTCTTCATCCCGCGAGCCGAGGTCCAGTCCGGATCCTCCCATCCGCAGCGCGTGCTCGTGGACTTTGTCGCGGAGGACCCGGCGGGCCTGTCCGTACAGGTGGGCCGGCACCCGAAGCCGGCGGGCGATGTTCCGGAAGTGCGAGATCAGGATCAGCGTGACGCCGCGTTCCTCTTTCCACGACAGCGCGGAGATCTGCGACCAGCGCATGAACCCGGTGTCCGACCAGATGCCGTCGCCGTAGAAGCCGCGCGCGATCCGCATGCTCAGCGGAAACGCACAGCCGTAATACACGAACATCATCGCTTCGCCGAACGCACGATGGGGTTCATTGCGGACGAGTTTCGCGGCGAGCAGGAGCCCGAGCGTCACGGCGAGCAGGATGTTGAGGCGGTAATAGGCGGGCCGCTCTCCCCGCCACGTCAGCAGCGCGGTGTGCCGCCGGCGGCGGTACTTGATCAGATCTCCGGCAACTTTCAGATTCGCGGCGAGGAAGCCGAGCCCGAGCACGAACAGCACGCGCGGTGCGCCCCACGCGAACCACGGCAAGACCGTCTCCGACCCCATCAGCGCCCGAATGCTTCAATTGAAGTGCCACGCATGCTGAATTGGACCCCGAAGGGGACATTTTGGATCAGGGATCAGGGATCAGGGATCAGGGATCGGGGATCGGGGATCGGGGATCGGGGATCGGGGATCGGGGATCAGGCTACCTGGGAGGACCGGCGAGCAGCGGGTCAAAACATCGGCGGCAGCGCGCCTCATACAGACCCTGGGCGCCGACGAGCACGCGGTCGCCGCTGGCGACCAGCCGCTGCGTGTGGTTCGCGGGGTTGCCGCAGACCATGCAGATCGCGTGGGTCTTCGTGATGTATTCGGCGATCGCCAGCAGCTGCGGCATCGGCTCGAACGGCTTGCCGAGGTAGTCCTGGTCGAGCCCCGCGACGATGACCCGCTTCCCCTGGTTGGCGAGCGTGTCGCAGATCATCGGCAGTTCCTGGTCGAAGAACTGCCCTTCGTCGATGCCGACGACTTCGGTATCCGGCGCGACTTTGTCGACCAGCGCGCTCGAGCTCGGCACCGCGCACGACTCGATGCGCATCTCGCTGTGCGACACGATGTGATCGTCCGAGTAGCGACGGTCGATCAACGGCTTGAAGATCTGCACCTTCTGGCGCGCAATCTGCGCCCGCCGCAGGCGGCGAATGAGCTCCTCGCTCTTGCCGCTGAACATGCTGCCGACGATGACTTCGATCCAGCCCTGATTGGGCTGGCGGACTACATCCATGGTTTTTCAACCGCGAAGCACGCGAAGCGCGCGAAGAGAATCTCGATCAAATCGGTTCTTCGCGGTCTTCGCGATCTTCGTGGTTACAAGTCACGCACGCGCGAGATACTCGCCCGTTTCGGTGCTGACCCGGATCATGTCGCCGGTGTTGACGAACGGCGGCACGTTGACGACCAGGCCCGTCTCGGTGGTCGCCGGCTTGATCTGATTGCTGGCCGTCGCGCCCTTGATGCCGGGGGCCGTATCCACGACCTTGAGGTCCACCGTCAGCGGCAGCTCGATGCCCACCGGTTCGGTGCCGTAGAACTCGACCTGGATGGTCATCTCCGGCTTGAGATAGCTGACCGAATCGCCCAGCGCCTCGCTCGACAGATGCACCTGGTCGAACGACACCGTGTCCATGAAGTAGTAGTCGTCGCCGTCCTGATAGAGGTACTGCATCTCGCGCTCGTCCAGCGTCTCGCGCTCGACCGTGTCCTCGGATCGGAACCGGTTGTCCGCGAGCAGACCGCTGCGGATGTTGCGCATCTTGACGCGGACGAAACCGCGGAGGTTGCCGGGCGTCACATGCTGGACGTCGAGGACGCGGAAAAGGTCCTCGCCCATCTTGATCAGCATGCCCTTCTTCATGCGGGTCGCTTGTAAGGTGGCCATGATTTCCGTCAGTACAACTTAAAGATCGTATCATTTCTATCGTGGCCTTCGCCCGCTGGGACCCGATTCGCGACCTGCTCGCCATCCAGCAGCGCCTGGACCGCTTTGCCCCCGGCCCCTCCGGATGGACGCCGGCCGTCGACATCCTCGAGACCGCCGACCAGTACATCGTGACGGCCGAAGTACCGGGGATGAGCCGCGACCATCTGGACATCAGCGTCCATGAGGGGCGGCTGACGATCTCCGGCGAGCGGCGGGAGCGGATTCTGCAGTGCGAGCAATACCATCGTGTCGAGCGCGGCCACGGCAGCTTCAGCCGCACGTTCCACCTGCCTGTGCCAATGGACAGCGAGCGGATCACCGCCGACCTCCGCGACGGCGTGCTCACCGTGACGTGTCCGAAGGCCGCTAACGGATCCGCGCGGCGGATCCAGGTGTCGTAATCATGATCAAACAGAGATTGCTCAGCGTGTTGATGCTGGTGGCGGTGGCGTTCACCGCCAGCATGGTGCTGACCGGCCGCATGCGCGACGCCAACGACGCCGGCGCGCAGAATCGCGCCGCTCAGGCCCCTCCGACCGTCACGACACCGGCGCCTGTCGGTGCCGGCCAGACGCTTACGGACTTCAGCCGCGTTGCCGAGCGCACCATACCGGCGGTCGTGAATATCTCGGCGATGCAGGTGATTCGCCGCGACATTCAGGATCCGTTTCGCCTGTATAGCCGCCGCGGCGTCATCACACAGCGGATTCCGTCCAACGCCGTCGGCTCCGGCGTCATCGTCAGTTCCGACGGCTACATCCTGACGAACAATCACGTCGTCACCGGCGAGGCCGGCGACAACGTCACCATCGAGCAGCTCGACTTGACCATCACCACGTCGGACAAGCGCGAGCTGCCGGCAAAGCTGATCGGCGTCGACCCGGCGACCGACCTCGCCGTCCTGAAGGTCGAGGCGAACAATCTGCCGACGATGCCCTGGGGGGACTCGTCGAAGTTGAAGGTCGCCGAATGGGTGCTCGCCATCGGCAATCCCTATCAATTGAGCGAGACGGTGACGCTGGGGATCGTGTCCGCCGTTGGCCGCACGAATCTTGGCGTGTCGACCTTCGAGGATTTCATCCAGACCGATGCCGCCATCAACCCCGGCAACTCGGGCGGCGCGCTGGTCAACGCTCGCGGCGAGCTGGTCGGCATCAACACGGTGATCTTCTCGCGCAGCGGCGGCTATCAGGGCATCGGCTTCGCGGTCTCGAGCAATCTGTCCCGCCGCATCTTCAACGAATTGCGGCAGTACGGCGAGGTGCGACGCGGTTCGATCAGCGCGGTGCGTTTCGGTCCGGTGACGTCCTACTACCAGCGGCGCTTCCGCGCTCCGGATAGCCGCGGCGCACTGGTCTACGAGCTGGAGCGCGATTCGGCCGCCTATCGGGCTGGACTCGACGCAGGTGACATCGTCGTGGCTTTCAACGGCATCGAGATACAGGATCCGCGGCAGCTGGATCAGCTGATGTCCGAGGCAGCGATCGGCAGCACGGCCACGCTGCGCGTCCTGCGCGACGGCAAACGTGTGGATGTCCGCGTGCCGATCCAGAAACGCGGAACGTCGTAGCCGCGCATGCCGGCCAATTGGCCCGAACTGACGCTGGCGCTCGCGCTGGCGCTCCTCGCCGCGTACGTCATCTCGAACCTCGCCGCGCGCGTGGTGCGCTCGATGCTCCGCGCCATCCTGCCGGCCGAGAGCGAAGACCGCTTCGTCAGCGGCCCCGGCCGCGCGATTCATGTCTTTCTGTTCCTGATTCTCGCTGCAGCGTTGGCCTTTCCGGCACTGACCCTGGCCGGTTACAGCACCGGGTTCACAACCGATCGCGACGCGCTGATCCAGTGGCTGCGCGAGACCGGCCTGCGCAGCGGCCTCCGCATCGGCATTGTCGTGCTCGCCTCCTATCTCATTATCCGCATCGGCTCTGCCGCCGCCCGCCGCTTCGAACACGAGATGAGCACCGGCACGGGGCTCGACGTCATCGAGCGGACGAAGCGGGCGCAAACGCTTGGCCGTCTGATTCAGAAAACGCTGACCGTCGTCGTGACGATCGTTGCCGCCCTCATCGTGCTGGGCGAGTTCGGGTTCCCGATCGGGCCCGCCGTGACGGGCCTCGGCGTCGTCGGCGTGGCCCTCGGCTTTGGCGCGCAGACGCTGATCCGGGATCTCATCGCCGGCTTCTTCATGATCGCCGAGGATCAGGTGCGCGTTGGCGACAGCGCCGTCGTCAACGGCCAGGGCGGCCTGGTCGAGGAAGTGAACCTGCGGACGATCGTGCTGCGCGACGAGCAGGGTACGGTCCACGTGTTCGCCAACGGCGAGGTGAAATCGCTCGCGAACATGTCGAAGGATTTTGCCTACTACGTGATCTCGGTTGGCGCCGGCTACGACGACGATCCCGACCGCGTCGTGCAGGCGCTCAAAGATGCGGGCGAGTCACTGATGGGCGACTCGGAGTTCCGGCCGAACATCCTTGCGCCGCTCGAGGTCTACGGCATCGACGCGTTCGAAGCCGATCGGCTGCTGGTGAAGGCGCGCATCAAGACCGTGCCACAGAAGCAGTGGCTGGTCGGGCGCGAGCTGCGGAAGCGGGTGGCCAAGCTCCTGCGCGAGCGCGGGATTCACGCGCCCGTCGGACGGGTGACGTTGGTGGAGAGAGAAGTCAAAGGTCAAAGGTCAGAAGTCAAAGGACAGGCTTCTGATACTTGACTTTTGTCTTTTGCCTTTTGTCTTTTGCCTTTTGCCTTTTGCCTTTTGCCTTTTGCCTTCTGCCTTCTCCCCTCACACCCCGTGCCCGTAGCCCGCTTCGTGTGCGTGAAGCGGCGCGGCCGGCGTGTCGAACGGATCGACGACATCGAGGACGGCCGTGACATGCACGCTGCGGACCGTCGCAATCACGGAACGGATGTCGTTGTCCGTAATCGTCTTGCGGTCGTCGGCGATGACCATCAGCGCCCGGTAGACCTCGATCAGCTCGTCGCCCTGCAGCTCGAACCCGAGATCGGTGCACCGCTTCTGCACCGCGTGCCGTCCGGAGTGCTTGCCCAGGACCAGCGGATTCCACGGCGCGCCCACGTCCTCCGCGCGCATGATTTCGTAGGTGCGCCGGTCCTTGAGGATGCCGTCCTGGTGGATGCCCGCTTCGTGCGCGAACGCATTGCGGCCGACGATGGCTTTGTTGACCTGCACGCCCTGGCCGGTGAGCTGCGTCAGCATGTCGCTCGACGGATAGAGCTGCTTCGTATCGACGTTCGTGACGTGCGGCATCCGGTCGCTGCGGACGTGCAGCGCCATCACGATCTCCTCGAGCGCCGCGTTGCCTGCGCGCTCGCCGATGCCGTTGATCGTGCACTCGACCTGCCGGGCGCCGCCCTCGATCGCCGCCAGCGTGTTGGCGACGGCAAGACCGAGGTCGTCGTGGCAGTGCGCACTGAACACCACCTTGTCCGAATTGGGCACGCGCTCGCGGATGGCGCGGAAGAACTCGCGTGTCTCGTCGGGCGTCGAGTAGCCAACCGTGTCCGGCAGGTTGATCGTCGTTGCGCCAACCTTGATCACCGCTTCGACGATGCGGCAGAGGAAGTCGAGGTCGCTGCGCGTCGCGTCCTCGGCCGAGAACTCGACGTCGCCCGTGTGGTGCCGCGCGTAGCGGACCGATTCGATCGCCGCCTCGAGGCACTGCTCGCGCGTCATGCGCAGCTTCGCCTTGAGGTGCAGGTCGGAGGTCGCAATGAACGTGTGGATGCGGCCCTGCGCGGCCGGCTGAATCGCCCACGCCGCCTTTTCGAGGTCCTTGCGGTGGCAGCGCGCCAGGCAGGCGACGATCGGCCGACGGATCTCCGCGGCAACGCGCCGCACCGCTTCGGCATCCGCCGGCGAGGCGATCGGGAAGCCGGCCTCGATGATGTCCACCCCGAGCAGATCGAGCTGACGGGCCAGCAGCAGCTTCTCCGACACCCGGAGCGAGAACCCGGGCGACTGCTCGCCGTCACGCAGCGTCGTGTCGAAAATTCGAACCTGCTCGGCCATTGTCGAAACCTCCACGCCCGTTCAGCGTGTCTCGCCGTAGCCTCGGCTTGGCCCTGCCGCGCCGTAGCCTTGGCGAAGGCGGGCGCGATCTGGGGCTACTGACCTCCCAGTAGACGCGACCGGAAAAGATTTGTCAAAATGATAATCATTTTATTTGAATCACAATTGCTTATCCTGTGGAACTAAGCGAATTACGCGTTTTTCTCACCGTTGCCGCCGAGCGGAGCTTCTCGAAGGCCGCAATGAAGCTGCACCGCACGCAGCCGGCAATCAGCCAGGCCGTGCGGCGGCTGGAGGAGAGCGTGGGCGAACGGCTGTTCGACCGCGCCACGAAGGACGCCACGCTGACCGAGGCCGGACGGCTCCTCCGCGACTACGCGGACCGGCTGCTGCGCCTGTCCGAGGAAGCCGAGGAAGCGGTCAAGGACCTGCGTGATCTCCGCCGCGGCCGCGTGCTGATCGGCTGCAACGAAGCATCGGTCCACGCGGTGCTGCCGCTCATCGAGCGCTTCCGCGGCGGCCATCCGCTCGTCCATGTGGACGTCCGGCGGATTCCGGCGCGCCAGCTGGGCGCGGAAGTGGCGCAAGGCTCGCTCGATTTCGGCGTGCTGACGTTTCAGCCGGCGGAAGCGCAGCTGGGCTCGATCGTGCTCGGACAGGACGAGCTGGTGATGCTGGTCCATCCGTCGCATCCCCTGGCCAGCAGCCGCGAGGTGACGCTCTCCGAGTGTGCGCGGCAGACGGTGATCGCCCATAACGATCCCTCACACGTGCGCGATCGCGTCCTGCGGCTCTTCGAGCAGCATCACATCCCGGCGAACATCCTCGTCTCGCTGCCGAGCCTGGAGGGCATCAAGCGCGCGGTGGCGATGCAGATGGGCGTCGCGATGCTGCCCCGCCGCTGCGCCGAATCCGAGATCGCGCGCGGCGAGCTCACGGCGCTGGCCATGCCCGAAGTGCGGCTGCGGCGGCACGTGCGGCTCGTGTTCCGCAAGGGCGGCGAACGGTCGCACGCCGCTGCGGCGTTCCTGGCGTCGGTTGAGGAAAAGAAGAAACCGCAGCCGCGTGCGCACGAAGCGCACGATGAGATCGAAGATCACGAAGAACAGAAACCCAAGAAAGTCTCCTGATCACGTCGCCACGGAGGCACCGAGACACGGAGGATCAGGTTTCTCCGTGCCTTCGTGTCTTCGTGGCTGTCTCAGAAGCCCGAAACGTACGGAAGACGCGCGGCGGCGGCGTCGACCTGCTCGTAATGATCGAGCAGCATCCCGGTCGTATCCCACGCCCCGGAGATGAACGCGTCGCGCGCGTTCGGCGGCATCGAGACCGTACACCGGAAGCCGTCAGCCTCGCAGCTGCCGGCGGCCAGATCGATGGTGACCTCCGCCGTCGGGCGCTTTTCGATCAGCTCCATCAAGGCGCGCACGTCGGCCGGCGCGGCAGTTACGCACGGCATGCCGATCATCACCGAGTTCCCGAAGAAGATCTCCGCAAATGATTCGCCGACGACTGCGTCGATGCCCCAGCGGTGCAACCCCTGCGGCGCGTGCTCGCGCGACGACCCGCACCCGAAATTGGAGTTCACCACGAGGATCCTGGCGCCCTGATACTGCCCGACGTCGAACGGGTGCCGGTTGTGCGGACGGACGGCCGCCTTGCGGTCGTCCTCGAACACGTGCTTCTCGAGCCCTTCGAAGCTGACGCCGACGAGAAACCGCGCCGGCATGATCCGATCGGTGTCGATGTCATCACCGCGCAGCGGCAGCGCGCGTCCCTGAACCCTGGTGATCTTGCCCATCAGTTCACGTACTCCCGGACGTCGACGACCTTGCCCTCGATCGCCGCGGCAGCCACCATCGCCGGGCTCATCAGCAGCGTTCGTCCGGTGGGACTTCCCTGACGCCCCTTGAAGTTCCTGTTCGACGAAGCGGCGCACACCTGATTGCCCTGCAGCTTGTCCGGATTCATCCCGAGGCACATCGAGCAGCCCGCGCCGCGCCATTCGAAGCCGGCGGCCCGGAAGACGTCCGCCAGTCCTTCGCGCTCGGCGGCCTTGCTCACGCCGACCGACCCTGGAACGACGAGCGCCTTCACGTGCGGCGCCACGTGACGGCCCTTGACGATCCGCGCCGCCTCGCGAAGATCGGAGAGTCGCGCGTTCGTGCACGATCCGATGAACGCAACGTCCACTTTCATCCCCGCGATCGGCCGCCCGGGTTCGAGCCCCATATAGTCGAGGGCGTCCGAGATGGCCTGTGGCTCCTCGGCTTCGTCGGGCGCCGGGACGCGTTCGTCGATGGCGATCGATTGCCCGGGATTCACCCCCCAGGTCACCACCGGTTTCAGCTCGGCCGCCCGAATCTCGACCTCGTCGTCGAACACGGCGTCCGCGTCGGACGCGATCGAGCGCCACCACTCTTTCGCCCGTTCGAACGCCTCGCCCTCGGGCGCAAATGGCCGGCCCTGCAGATACTCGAACGTCGTCTCGTCGGGATTGACGTAGCCCACACGGGCGCCACCCTCGATGGACATGTTGCACATCGTCATCCGCTCGTCCATCGTCATGCGGTCGACCGTATCGCCGGCGTATTCGTAGGCGTAGCCCGTGCCGCCGCGCACACCCAGCCGCTGGATGATTTCGAGGATGACGTCCTTCGCGTAGACGCCCGGCTGCAGCGTTCCCGTGACGCGGATGCGGCGAACCTTGAGCGGTTCGATGGCGAGACACTGCGACGCGAGCACGTCCCGCACCTGCGAGGTGCCGATACCGAACGCAACCGATCCAAACGCACCGTGTGTTGACGTGTGGCTGTCGCCGCACGCGATCGTCATTCCCGGCTGCGTGAGCCCCAGCTCGGGCCCGATGACGTGCACGATCCCCTGACGGTCATCCTCGAGACCCGCCAGCCGCACGCCGAACGTACGGCAGTTCCGCTCGAGCGAGGCGATCATGTCTTCGGCGACGACGTCGAGGAATGGCCGCTTCCGTTCCAGCGTCGGGATGATGTGATCCACGGTGGCGAAGGTACGGTCCGGCCGCGCCACCTTCCAGCCGCGCTGACGAAGTGCGTCGAACGCCTGTGGACTGGTCACCTCGTGCACGAGGTGCAGGCCGATGAAGAGCTGCGTCTGTCCCGTCGGCAGCTGCCGAACGGTGTGGAGATCCCAGACTTTCTTTAGAAGCGTCTTTCCCATTAGGTTTCGTTCGGAACGTTCGAGTCGTTCGAGTCGTTCGAGTCGTTCGAGTCGTTCGAGACGTTCGAGACGTTCGTCGTTCCGTGCGTGTATCTCGATCGTAGCATCCTGCCGAAAACGGCGGTCCTCAAAGCGCTAACGTAGGTTTCGAACGATCCGAACGATCCGAACGACTCGAACGATCCGAACGATCCGAACGACTCGAACGATTCGAACGATTCGAACGACTAACCGACGGATGCCCGGCAATCCAGCAGCGCCAGGGCTTGTCCACGCCGACGGTAATGCCGACGCGCGGGCCCCACGCGACGGCGGCCGGCGCATGGCCGCGGTCTTCGATGACGAGCCGGCTCGACACCAGGTCGAGGAGGTTGTCGGTCAGCGTGATCCCGAGCGCCCGCGTGAGGTTGCCTGGTCCGCGACACAGATCGGCAACGTCGATGTGACGGCCGGCCGCAACACGCCGCTTTTTCATGAGCGCGACGCCCTCTACCGGAGCGAGCGCACGAATCAATACCGCGGCGGGATCGCCCTCGGCTTGCGTCACCGCGTTGACCAGATAGTGGATGCCGTAGTTCAGGTAGACGTACGCGAAGCCGGGCGGGCCATACAGCGGGGCATTTCTCCGTGTCGGCCCCGGCGCCGCGTGGCAGGCGGGGTCGTCCTCGCCGATATATGCCTCGGTCTCGACGATCATCCCCGCGGCGTCTCCTGCCGGCGTGCGATGCACGAGGACTTTGCCGAGCAGCTCTTCGGCGACCGTCAGCGTCGGGCGCTCGTAAAAGTCGCGGGGCAGAACGCTCACCTTCTGCACCCTCTGAACCTTCTGCACCCTCTGAACCCTCTGAACCCTACCTCGCCGCATACGAACTCGATCGCCCATCGGCCAGCACCTGCCGCAGCGCCCGCCCGGTGTGCGACGCCTCGACCTGCGCGACCTGCTCCGGCGTGCCGGCGGCGATCACTTCCCCGCCGCCCTCCCCTCCCTCGGGGCCGAGATCGATGACGTAGTCCGCGGTCTTGATGACGTCGAGATTGTGCTCGATGACGACGAGCGTGTGGCCGGCCTCGACGAGCTTCTTGAACGCGGTGAGCAGCTTGGCGATGTCGTCGAAGTGGAGTCCCGTCGTCGGCTCGTCGAGGATGTAGAGCAGCCGATCGCCGCCGAACGATGCGAGGTGCGCCGCGATCTTGATCCGCTGCGCCTCGCCTCCCGACAAGGTCGTGGCCGGTTGGCCCAGCCGCAGGTAGCCGAGACCAATCTCGTCGAGCACCTGGAGGCGGCGCAGCACCTTTGGCGAGGTGCTGAAGAACGCGAGCGCCTCGCGTACGGTCATCGCCAGAACCTGATGGATGTTCTTGCCGCGGTACCGCACGTCGAGCACCTGCGGTTTGAACCGCATGCCGTCGCACTGCTCGCACGGAACGAAGACGTCGGCGAGAAACTGCATCTCGACCCGGACTTCGCCCTCGCCCTGGCAGGCCTCGCATCGCCCGCCTGGCACGTTGAACGAGAAATGGCTGGCGGACAGGCCCCGCGACTTGGCGTCGCGCGTCAGCGAAAAGATCTCGCGAATCGGGTCGAACGCCTTCAGATACGTGACCGGATTCGAGCGCGGCGTCCGGCCAATCGGCGTCTGATCGACGAGGACGACGTCGCTGATGTATTCCAGGCCTTCGAGACCGCGGAAGGACCCGACGCGGCGGTCCCAGTCGCCTTTTGCACGCTTGATCGCCGCATAGAGCACGTCGTGGACGAGCGTGGACTTGCCCGATCCGCTGACACCGGTGACGCACGTGAGCGTGTTCAACGGAATCGCGATGTCCACGTCCTTGAGGTTGTGCTCGGTGGCACCGCGCAGCTTGATCTTCTGCGCCAGCCCGCGGCGACGCGGCGCCGGCACCGGAATCACGAGCTCGTGGCGCAGGTACTTCGCCGTCAGCGATCGTGGCTCCTGCAGCAGTCCCGGCAGGTCTCCGGAGTAGACGACCCGCCCGCCCTGCTCGCCCGCACCGAGCCCGATGTCCACGACGTGATCCGCGACACGGATCATCTCCTCGTCGTGTTCGACGACCAGGACCGTGTTGCCCTGCTGCCGCAGCTTCTGCAGGATGTCGATCAGGCGCTGGTTGTCGCGCGAGTGCAGGCCGATCGACGGCTCGTCGAGCACGTACAGAGTGCCCACGAGCGCCGACCCGAGCGACGTGGCCAGGTTGATCCGCTGCGATTCGCCGCCGGAGAGCGTCGACGACAACCGGTCGAGCGTCAGGTAGTCGAGCCCGACGTCGCCCAGGAAGGACAGGCGGCGCTGAATCTCGCGCAGCACCTTGTCCGCCACGGCGGTCTCCTTCTCGGTGAGCGTCAGTTCGGTGAAGAACTGCTGCGCCTGACGGACGGTCAGTGCCGAGACCGCGTCGATGGTGCGGCCGCCGACGCGCACGTCGCGCGCTTCACGCCGCAGCCGTGCCCCGTCGCAGTCGGGGCACGCGAGGTATCCACGATAACGGCTCAGGAAGACGCGGATATGTACCTTGTATTTCTTCCGTTCGAGCCAGCGGAAGAAACCGCGTATGCCGTCGTAATCACCATGCCCTGAGCCTGTCGAAGGGTCGTTGCCTTCGATCACGAACCGGCGCTCCTCGTCCGTCAGGTCCGTCCACGGCACATCGACGCGCAGGTTCGCCTTGCGCGCGGCGCGCTTCAGCTCGGCGAGCTGTGCTCGATAGTGCGGCTTGCTCCACGGCTCGATCGCCCCTTCGTTGATCGATTTCGACGGATCCGGCACGACCAGGGCCATGTCGAGCTCGATGACGTTGCCGAAACCATGGCATGTCGGGCAGGCGCCGAACGGGTTGTTGAACGAGAACAGGCGCGGCTGCGGCGTCTCGTAGGCGATCCCGCACGTGCGGCATTCGAAGCGCTCCGAAAAGTCGTGCCGTTCGCCGGTATCGGCGTTCACGGCAAAGGCGGCTCCGCCCCCTTCGCGGTACGACGTTTCGACGGAGTCGGTCAGGCGGCTGCGCAGATCGCCTTCAATGCGCAGTCGATCGACGACCACCTCGAGGCGCGTGCGCGACTTCAGCGCGGCGGGATCGACCTCCTCGAAGGGCACGGCGCGGCCGTCCACCAGCAGGCGTCCGAAACCGCGGCGGCGCAGCGTTTCGATCGTTTCCCAGGCAGGGTCGAAGGATTTCACAGGCGCGGCGGCTGCATCCGCCTCATCCAGCGCCTCGCCTTCGTCGGCGATGGCCGGGTCGAATCCGCGCGGCGCATCGGCGATCACCGGAATCTCGAAGCCGACGAGCAGCCGGGCGCCGGTCAGCTCGCCAAGCCGGCGCGCGACGACCTCGGCGGTTTCCCGGATCACCTCCTGCCCGCACTTCCGGCAGTACGTCCTGCCGACGCGGGCGAAGAGCAGCCGCATGTAGTCGTGGATTTCGGTGGTCGTCCCGACCGTCGAGCGCGGGTTGCGGACGCTGTTCTTCTGCCGGATGGCGATTGCCGGACAGATCCCTTCGATGCGGTCGACGTCCGGCTTTTCCATCCGCTCGAGGAACTGCCGCGCGTAGGCAGACAGCGATTCGACGTAGCGGCGCTGTCCTTCCGCATAGATGGTGTCGAATGCCAGCGACGATTTTCCCGAGCCGCTGACACCGGTGACGATGATCAGCTTGCCGTGCGGCAGCGAGACGTCGATGTTCTTGAGATTGTGCGTCCGCGCGCCCTTGACGACGAGCGGCGCGCGAGCCTTGGCGCGAAGAGCGTCTGCCATCCCTCTGTGACGAATTCCCCTGGAACCGTAAGAGAAGAATGTTACTACATGGACTTCGGTCCGGGCGACGGTGAACGATCGTCGTGTCCACCTTCCGGCGAACAGGCCGACCGCACCACTGTCGTAGTGTCCGCCTTCAGGCGGACCGACCGGCCCGTCGATTGCCCTCCAGGGGGCATGCTCACCTCCCGACCCGAACGTTGAAGGCTTTCGACTACATCGGCCACCACGCGTATTTCTTAACGTATTGCACCGATCAGCGCCACGAAGCAGTCGCCGACGCCGTTCGCGTCGAAGCGGTGAGTGCGCAGATTCTGCGCGCCGCGGCGCACGAAAGATTTGCACTCGTCGCGTACTGTTACATGCCCGATCACCTCCACCTGCTTGTCAACGGGGAACAGGAGAATTCGGATTGCCGCGCGTTTATCAAGCGGTCGAAACAGTTTTCCGGGTTCTACTACCAGCGGGCGTTTGGTCGGCGTCTCTGGCAACGGTACGGATACGAGCACGTGCTTCGCGGCGATGAAGCCGTGCTGAGCGTCGCCCGGTACATTGTGGAAAACCCGGTTCGAGCGGGAATCGCGAAAAGTGTCTGCGATTATCCGTTTACCGGATCGCCGCTTCACTCGGTCGAAGAGATCTTGGATTCGTTGTCATGGCGACCCGAGGTCCGCCTGAAGGCGGACACTACGACGGCAGGTCCGCCTGAAGGCGGACACTACAACGGCCCTTACCACGAAGCTCGCGAAGAACGCGAAGGCCGCGAAGGCCATCCGGTTAGAGATCGAAGTTCTTCGCGGTCTTTGCGATCTTTGCGTGCTTCGCGGTTCGCATTCGGCCGCGGTTCGAGGCGAGACAGAGCGGTCGTGTTGCGGACCACATTCACCGCCAGCGCAACAGCCATTCCGGCGATTCCAATCAGGCCGCCGAAATCGAACAGCCGCATCCGGCCCCACGCGCCGAGGTCGACGTACGGATCGCGAAAGAGCGCGATCGTGCCGGCGGCCAGGAGAATTCGCAGCTCCGTCGGTCCGAATCCGGAAAACGACATGCGGAACACGCCATGGACGGACGTCGCGAGAAACACTTCCCCCGACACCAGCAGGTAGCCAATGAGCAGGGCGAGCGCGATCAGCGGGTTCATGAACCCGGACGCCGCAAGGCCGCCGAAGAGCAGCGTCGCGCCGACGATATCGAGAACGTGATCGACGTAGAAGCCGTAGCGTGGCCGCTCGACCTTGCGGACGCGCGCGAGCGTGCCGTCGAGGCTGTCGCCGAACCAGTTCAGCGCCAGGGCAGCAACAGCCACCCACAGCGGCCGGACGTCCCAACGGGCCAGGGCGTAGCAGGCCCCGGCCAGCGCCATCGCCAGGAGCGCCAGCGCCGTCAGGTGATCGGAATTGATCGCCGGGGGCAGCCGGCGCGCGATGGCAATCAGCAGTTTCTTCTCGGCCGCCGCAAGAAAACTGCGATGGTCACGGGTCTGTTCCGCCACGGGTGGATTCCTCCTGCTCCGTAAGGCGTCAAGGAGGAGGATTCGGGCTCACAACGGCGGGGCCGCCTAAAGACTACGGGTCCGCCTGAAGGCGGACACTACGTACGGAGTGCTTTGGCGACGACCTTCAGATCAGCTACGAGCATGGCGTAGGCAGCCTTCCGGCCCTCCGAATCCGGGGCGCGCAGGACGGCGGACGGATGGATCGTCGCGACAATCCGCGCCGCGGCCGGGCTCGAAACAACCTGACCGCGCTGCTGCATCAGCTTGAAGCTGGCGCCCAGCATCGACTGCGCAGCGGTGGCGCCGAGACAGACGACAACCGCCGGCTTCACGGCGCGCAGCTCCGCTTCCAGCCACGGGCGGCACGCCTTCACTTCCGACGCACGCGGCTTCTTGTGGATACGCCGCTTGCCGCGCGGCTCCCACTTGAAGTGTTTTACGGCGTTGGTGACATACACCTGATCGCGCGGGATGCCGGCGTCGGCAAGCGCCTTGTCGAGCAGCACGCCCGCGGGCCCGACAAACGGCTCCCCCTGCCGGTCCTCCTGATCGCCCGGCTGCTCGCCGACGAACATCACCCGCGCGCTCTTCGGCCCTGCCCCGAACACGACCTGTGTGGCGGTCTTATAGAGATCACACCCGCGGCATTCGTGCGAGGCCGCGCCCAGCACCTTCAGGCTTGTCGTCTTCGGCACGAACGGCGCCGCGGTCTTCTCGTCGTCACCGGTCTTGCTCACCGATACAGCTCCTTTGTCCGTCTTCCGCGTTCGCGCTGCGTGCTACGGCGGACAAGGAAAGCGAACACTGCGATGGCAAGTTCGGGTCCGCTAAAGGCGGACACTACGAGTACGATCCAGCTGCATGCACGGCGCAGACCTGATTCTGTTGCTGGCCGCCGGCCTCGGCGCGGCCCTCGTCCTCGGCTACTTCACGCAACGCCTCGGGCTGTCGCCCATCGTCGGCTACCTGATCGCTGGCGTGCTCGTCGGGCCGCATACGCCCGGGTTCGCGGCAAATGTCGCGATCGCCGAACAGCTGGCCGAAGTCGGCGTCATCCTCATCATGTTCGGCGTCGGCCTGCAGTTCCATCTCGAAGAGCTGCTGGCGGTGCGGCGAATCGCCATCCCCGGCGCGATCATCGGCATGACCTGGGCGACCGCGCTTGGCGCCGCGGCGGCGCGGATGTTCGGCTGGTCCTGGCCGGCTGCGGTTGTGTTCGGACTGACGCTTTCAGTGGCCAGCACGGTCGTGCTCGTCCGCGTGCTCTCGGACGCGCGAAAGCTGCACACGCCGCTCGGCCACATCGCGCTGGGCTGGCTGGTCATGGAAGACGTCCTGACGGTCGTGGCGCTCGTCCTGCTGCCAACCCTGGCGGCAGGCGAACCCACGGCGTCGACGATCGTGATCGATCTCGTGGTCACGATCGCAAAGATGGCCGGGCTCGCGGTTTTTGCCGCGATCGTCGGACAGCGAATCATCCCGGTGCTGCTCGACCGCATCGCCGCAACGCGATCACGGGAGCTGTTTACGCTCGCGGTCCTCGTCATCGCGCTCGGCATCGCCGTCGGGGCGGCCACGCTGTTTGGCGTGTCGATGGCGTTGGGCGCCTTCGTCGCAGGCATGGTTGTCAACCGATCCGACTACAGCCTGCGTGCGGCAACCGACGCGCTGCCGATGCGCGACGCCTTCGCTGTGCTGTTCTTTGTCTCGGTCGGCATGCTGCTCGATCCCTCGGCGCTGCTCGAGGAGCCGTGGCTTGTCGCCGCCGCGCTTGCCATCGTCGTGGTCGGAAAGCCATTGGTCGTCGCACTGCTGCTGGCGGTGTTTCGCTACCCGCTGCGGACCGTGCTGAGCGTCCCCTCCGCGCTCGCCCAGATCGGCGAGTTCTCATTCATCCTTGCCGGCGTCGGCCGATCGCTTGGCGTCCTTCCGGAGAGCGCGACGGACGTGATCGTCGCGGTCTCGATCACATCGATCGTCGTGAATCCGCTGGCCTCGCGGCTGATTGAACCTGCCGAGCGATTTCTCGTGCGCATCCGGGAAGGCGCGCAGGTGGACCACGACGATGGCGTGACCACCTCGTCACTCGATCCGCAGACGCGTGCGATCGTGATCGGGTACGGCCCGACTGGACGGACCGTCACGAGGCTGCTGCGGGAGAACGGCATCTTCCCGACTGTGGTCGAGCTGAACATGGACACGGTCCGGCAGCTCAGGCAGACCGGCATCTCGGCCGTTTACGGCGACGCGCGCCACCCGAACTCGCTCATTACGGCCGGGCTTCGCCATGCAGGGACGCTCATCATCAGCGGCGACGCGGGAGCGCGTGAAATTACCGAAATCGCGCGCGAACTGAATCCGCGGGTCCACATCTTCGTGAGAAGCGTGTATCTCCGCGACGTGCCGCCGCTTCGCGCCGCAGGCGCCGAGCAGGTGTTTTCAGGAGAAGGTGAAGTCGCGCTGGCGATGACGGAAGCGGTGCTCCGCCGGCTGGGCGCGACGGCTGATCAGATCGACCGCGAGCGCGACCGGGTGCGTGCCGAGCTCTTCCATCTCCCCGTACAATGATCGGCATGGCAAAGACGTTTCTCGGCACGCTGGCGGCGGCCGTGGCCCTTACTTCGGCTCTCGGCGCTCAGGCTCCCGTTGCGCTCGGCGCACAGGCCCCGGCCGTGACCCTCAAGGTCGGCGACCAGGCACCCGACTTCACGCTGCAGGCATCCGACGGCAAGACGTATTCCCTGGCCGACTATCGAGGCAAGAAGGCCGTTGTCGTCGCGTGGTTCCCGAAGGCGTTTACCGCCGGCTGCACCCTCGAGTGCAAGTCGCTCGCGGCCAACGGCGATCGCCTGCGCAAGTACGACGTGGCGTACTTCATGGCCAGCGTCGATCCGATCGAGCAGAACACGAAATTCGCCCAGTCGGAGAAGGCCGATTTTCCGTTGCTGAGCGATGCGGACAAGAGCGTGGCGGCGCGGTACGGCGTGCTCAGCACACGCGGCATGGCGAACCGCTGGACGTTCTACATCGACAAGAACGGGCGGATTGCCCACATCGATCGCGCGGTGAACCCGGAGACGTCCGCCGAAGACATCCTCGCGCGCCTCGCCCAGCTCAAGGTCGCGACGGTGAACTAACCGCCGAACCTCGGATTGACGATCGGGCTGAAGATCGATCCGAACGTGTAGCTGACGCCGAAGAACATGAAATACCGGTAGCTCGTCGCCAGCTGACGCTGGTTGACGAGCACCTCCTCGTTGGTCGCTTCGCTGGCAGGGAGCGAGATCTGATCCCGCACGGACTCCATGCTGGTGAACAGGTTGAGCGCCAGTCCGCGAAACAGGTTCAGCGACACCTCGCCGAAGACGTTGACGTGGTTCTTCCCGAAATCGGGAACGAACGACGCCACTTCGACGCTCGACGCGAGCGTCCCCCACCGCTGGCGCATCGACAAGGTGGTATCGAGCGACTGCGACAGGCGGGTTTCATGCAGCTTGCCGAAGATCGTGACCTCGCGGTAGTCCCAGATGCGCCCGCGCAGCGAGTAGTTGATCGTCAGCAGCCTGCGCGTCGACTCCGAATACGGAAAGAGGTCCCACTCGATCCCCGGTCCGCCGGACCACGCCCAGTTCTCGTTGCTGAACGTCGACGAGCTCCAGCTGCTGCGGACGCCCGCCGACCAATGACCGCCCAGTGACTTCACGTAGAGCCCGTTCGTCCCATAATCGCGATTCGGCGACAGGAACGTCCGCCCGTCCGGCAGCTCGAACTTGCTCTGGCGGTAGTTCATTCGCGCGTTGAGATTGATCTTCGACTCGTCCGTGGTGCGATTCGCGTTGACGTTGGTGTTCACGTTGAACGAGCTGCTCGAGCTCTCGCCATTGGCGTTGCCGTTGACGTTCACACGGAAGCTCCAGCGGTTCCAGGGATCGCTCGACTGAGCGGCCGCGGTCGTCGTCGACTGCGCCTCCTGCAGCGTGACGCGGAGGCGATCCGCGCTCGGGGTCCCCAGCGCGTACGGCACGAGCCCGAGCGACATCACGCGCACCATGCCGCGCCGGACGTCGTCGTCGGACGCCGCCACGACGAACGTTTCCTTCAACACCGCATCGCGGCCCTTGAAGCGCCCCTGGCCGAAGAAACTGAACGTGATCTCGCGGCCGCCGCTGCCGGTGGACTGCCCGGTCATCAGCAGGTGGACGTCGGCGTTCTGCCGGTCACGCACGTGCTCCACGAAACTGATTTCGGTCCGGAAAAAATCAGAGTCACATGGTGTGTTGTTGCAGTCGATGAAGATCCGGATCGGGCCGGCCGCAGCGGGCGCAGCCGGCTCCTGGGCGAACGCGGTGCCGCCTGTGCCGCCAGACAGGGCAAGACACACGACCGGTATCAGCCTGGCGAGGCGCAATCGCCTGTTAGACGCCGCTTCCGCGAATTTGGTTCGATCGTTCCGCGCGCGGTGTCACGCCCGCGCCAGCAGCTGCGCCGCCGCTTCGCGCACCTGCGCCACATGGCGCATCTCGTGGGCGGCAATGAGCTCCACCCACTGATACACGTTGAGCGGCCCGAAGAACGGATGCTCGTGAATCACGCTGCTCAGGGCGCGGCCGTCGGCGCTCATCACGGCGGCGCGGAACCCCGCACGCGCGCGGTCGGCAGCCGCCCACGCCGCGTTCTCGTTCATCACGCCGGACGGAATCGCCGCCTCGGGGGCGGTTCGCTTGCCCGTTCGATCCGCCAGCAGGGTGCGGATGCGCTCGGGCAGCGGCTCGCGCCCCTCGCTCTCGTGTCCGAGACCGGCGTTGACCGCGTCGGCAATCTTGCCGCCGACCACGGCGCTGAATCGCGCTTCGACGAGCGACAGATGCTCGATGATGTCCACCGGGGACCAGCGATCGGGTCCGGGACGTGCCGTGCGGGCGGCTGGAGGAATCGCGGCGACGGATTCCCGCAAGGCCTGACGCGACGCGTCGAGCGTCGCCAGCACGTCGATCAGATGCTGATGCATAGCGGCTCCTATTTGATGCGCACGCCCTTGAGTTCACCTTCGACGATGGTCACGACCATCTCGTTCACGACGCCGCTCGGTCCCGGGAGGAACTCGACGCCGACGCCCTGAGCGAGGAATTTCGTCCGCGTTGTCGGAATGGCGGTGAGAGTCGGACCCCGTTCGATCGACAAGAGGATGTCGCCGTCTTTCGCCGTCACGGTGACCAGGAATACCCTGTCCCCGGGAACGAAGGGCGGGAACTGATACGTTCCCTCGTAACTCTTGAGCACCGCAGAGTCGACGGCGACCCGCTGCTTCTTGTCGTCGTCCGCCGTTCCCACCAGATGTGGCCGGCTGCGTTCGTTCTCGTTGCAGACGTATTCGATCATTTCCGTGTCGGGCCGCAGCGTGGCTTCCACGGGGATCGTGATCGGTTTCGCGTACGCCTTCGGGTCTTCGAAGGTCACCACGATGTCCATGTGCCCCAGGTCGCGCCGTGTGAAGCGCTCCGTGACGCGAAGGGCCTCCGAGTGGCGGTGCCCCAGCCCGTCGAGGAACGTCCGGTCGTTGTAGCCGGCCGTCGTGACGACGAGCGTGTCGCCCTCCCAGCGTCCGATCGAGTAGCCGAGCCAGGTCGGGTTCATGTCGGCGGGCAGCGGGCGGCCGTCGGTGAAGATCTGCCGGTACTCGAGTCCTTCGTAAAGGACGGTCGTCAAGGCCGGTGTCTGAACGAATTTCGCGAACTGGACACCGACGGAGCCGCGAGGGCCGCCCGGGAGGCAGAGGACGCCCGTGTCGTTGCGCCCCAGTTCGTGCATGTAGGTCTTCGCCGCGTCAACGATCCACGGCTGCGGGCCGGCTGCGTCGAGCGCTCCCGAAACGTCGATCTTCGCTTCGAGGGCCCACAGGCCGGTCAGGTCGGGCCTGCCGTCGGCGGTCACGGGGCGCGGCGCCTTGAGGTCCACCTTTCCATCAGGCGTACGCGGCAACCCCGGCGTCTTGTAGTCGATCCACTGAGCGGACGCGTGCTGCACCAGCAGCAGCGTGAGACAGCAGGCGGTAGTGAACCAGAAGCGCTGCACAGTAGTCTCGGGGGACGGCGTATGCTGCCACAAACCCGGAGCCGCGTCATCCGTCAATCCGTTGCGTTTGCCGGGTCTGGATCGGGCGGTTACAATTGACGCTTCGGCGGCCCGCCGCCGTCGTAGTGTCCGCCTTCAGGCGGACGGACCTCGCCTGGCCGGCGTAGCTCAGTTGGTAGAGCAGCTGATTCGTAATCAGCAGGTCGTCGGTTCAAGTCCGACCGCCGGCTCCATTAAATC
>DASTBV010000096.1:0-14559 GCA_035711805.1 Vicinamibacterales bacterium | reverse complement strand
GCCGCTCTGGACCGCGAATTCAACGCGACGATCCGCGTGCTGCAGGCGCTGGCCCAGGCGCCCGCGCTCGACGCCGGCGACCTGCAGACGTTCTGGTCGGAGGCGCGGCGAGTCGCGCGCACCCAGCCAGGTTGGTACGCGGTAATCCTGGCCACACCCGACAGCGAGGTGCAGCTGCACAGCGAAATGCCGTTCGGCGAGCCGTTGAGCGAAGCCCAGGATTCCGAGCGCGCGCAGCGGCTGGAGGAGCGGCGCATGCCGATCGTTGGACAGCTGGCGACGGACCGCAGCGGGAAGCAGCGGTTTCCGATCAGCGTACCGGTCGAACGGCAGCAACAGCTGATGTACATCCTCACCGCGGTGATGGAACCCGAAGCATTGACCCCCGTGGTCCGGACGCAACTGCCGCAAACAGAAGAATGGACACGTGCCATCGTCGATCCTGGGCTGCTGATCGCGGCACGTTCGCGCGGCGGTGATGAGTTCGTCGGGCGTCCCGTGAGCCCGCAGGGCCGCGAGTTGCTCCGCAGCCGTCCTGAACGCCCGGCCCGGAGCACGAGTCTCGACGGTGAGCCGCTGTACTCGTCGCTCGGTCACAGTGCGTTTCCAGGATGGACGGTCATCGTGTCGGTGCCCAGGGCGGTCCTCGACGGGCCTGCCCGCGAGTCGATCATCGCGACCGTCTCCGGAGGCGTGGTCCTGATTCTCGGCGGGCTGATGGGCGTGCTGCTGGTCTCGCGCCGCGTGACGCACGACCTCCAGACGGCGCGTGACGCGGCGGCGGCGCTTGCCGACGGTCGCGCGCCACCGCGGTTGCAGCCGCGGATCGCGGAAGCCACGCAGGTGGACGCGTCGCTGCAGCGCGCGGCGCAGCTTCTTTCGGCACGGGAGCGGGAGCGCGACGAGCAGCTCAATCGCGCCGTGCTGGCGCACGCGCAGGCCGAAGAAGCCAGCCGCACGAAGGATCGCTTCCTCGCGGTGCTCGGCCATGAGCTGCGAAATCCGCTCGCCCCGGCACTGACCGCGCTGGAACTGATGAAGCTGCGCGGCGACGGAGCGGTGCAGCGTGAGCGCGAGGTCCTCGAGCGCCAGATCTTGCACATGACCCGGCTCGTCGACGACCTGCTCGACGTCTCCCGGCTGACACGGGGCAAGGTCGACCTGATCAGGCATAGGTTCGAGCTCCGCGCGGCGATCGATCGCGCCGTGGACATGGCCGGACCGCTGGTCCAGCAGTACGAGCACGCGCTCTACGTCGGCATCCCGGAAACGGGCCTCACGATCGACGCTGATCAGGACCGCATCGTGCAGATCCTGGTGAACCTGTTGACCAACGCGGCGAAATACACGCCGCCGGGCGGACAGCTGGCGCTGATGTCGGATGTCGTCGATGGGCGAGCGGAGATCTGTTGCGAGGATGACGGCCCTGGAGTCCCGGCGGATTTGCTGCCGACGATGTTCGAAGCGTTCACGCAGGGGCCGCGTTCAATCGCCCGCCAGCAGGGCGGACTTGGTCTCGGGTTGATGCTGGCCCGCAGCCTCGCCGAGCTTCACGGCGGCAGCCTGCGCTACGAATCGGCCCATCCGCACGGCAGCCGGTTCATCGTCACCCTTCCGCTGTCAGCGGCCGGCGCTGTCGATTCGCCGGTGCCGACGAGTGGCGAGACTGCCTACGCACCGCGGCGTGTGCTGCTCGTGGACGACAACGTCGACGCCATGGAAATGATGACGCTGGCGCTCGAAAACAAGGGACATCGGGTGCAGTGTGCGCCGGACGGCACCCTTGCGGTGGCAGCTGCCGTCGCCTTTCAGCCCGACGTTGCGGTGCTCGACATCGGCCTGCCCGGGATCGACGGCTTCGAACTGGCGCGCGCCCTGCGGGCCGCGCTGCCGCAGCTGCGTCTGATCGCGCTCACCGGCTACGGCCAGGACTCGGATGCCAGAGCAGCTCGTGTGGCTGGCTTCGATGCACACTGCACCAAGCCGGTGAGAATCGCCGCTCTTCTGGATCAGATCGCTTCCCTGTCGGGCGCGGCTGCAGCCGAACGGTAATTACGGCGGCACTACGCTTGCGATGGTCTCCAGCCGGAGGCATCGGATATGAATCCCGAGCTCGACAAAATCCTGGACATGCTGCACGAGATCGATGCGTCAATGCTTGTGACCCGTCGCCCGGATGGGCATCTCGTGTCGCGCGCAATGGCCACGCAGGAGCGCGCGCCGGGCGCTGATATCTGGTTCGTCACGACGGAAGGAAGCGGCAAGCTGACGGAAATCGCCGGCGATCCCCACATCAACCTCACCTATTACAACGAATCGAACCGGGAATGGCTTTCGGTGTCGGGCACCGCGGTCATCTCGCGCGATCGCCCGACAATCCGAACACTGTATCGGCCCGACTGGTCGATCTGGTTCCCGGCGGACGACTCCGACGCCCGTTACGGGACGGCGGATGACCCGCGGATGGTGTTGATCGGCATCACCGTCGCCGCTGCCACGTATCTCGAGGTCAATAAACCCCGTCCTGTCGTGCTGTTCGAGATCGTCAAGGGGTGGCTGACAGGTACGGAGCCCCAGCTCGGCGAAACCCACCACCTGTCCACCCGCGACACGTAGTGTCCGCCTTCAGGCGGACCCAGCGGTTAAGATCCGCGTATGTGCCGGAACATCAAAACGCTCTTCAATTTCGATCCTCCAGCCACCGAGGAAGAAATCCGCGCCGCGTCACTGCAGTTCGTCCGCAAACTGTCGGGGTTCACCAAGCCGTCGAAGGCCAACGAGGACGCATTCAATCAGGCGGTCGAAGAGGTCGCGGACGTGGCTGAACGCCTGATCGCCTCGCTCGTCACCACGGCGCCGCCGCGCGACAGAGAGGAGTGGGTCGAGCGCGCCAGGGCGCGGGCCGCCGAACGCTACGGCCGCGTCCCGTCCGCCTAGCGGCTTTTGCTTTGCTGTAGCTGTCGCATCACTCACCGCCTGTGAGTGTCCCATCCCATGCCGAATGACAGTACGGCAGACGGGATGAATCGCCGATCAACGACGGCGGAACGGAAAGACCCCGGCGCGTTGAATACGGTGAAGGACTCTCGCGTCGCCCTGAAGAACGGGACGCCCACATCCGCCTGAATGAACACCCGCAGCGGGGTGTTGCCGCGGAATTCGTAACCGGTCGAGAACTCGCCCTGCAATCCGGACCCGTGCCAGCCGCTGGTAAAAGGAGTGCGGTCGCTGTTGGCGCTGACGCCTCCCCAGCTGAACCCGCCGCCGATGTACGCCGATCGATCCGATTCGGCGTCGAGGAATCGAAGAATCTGCAGTTTGAGAACCGACCCGGCAAACACGGAGCCGTCGTCGTAGCGGCTGGTGCCGATCATGTAGTTGAAGAACGACACATCGAACGCCACCGACTGGAGCTCGCCGCGGTAGCCGAAGCCGATGGCGGGCGCCGAGCGGATGTTGTCGGCGAACGCGCCGCCGTAGCCGAGCCGCGCATAGCCGAACGAGCGGAACTCGGGCTGCGCGGTCTGCGCGTAGACGGGTGACGCCAGAACCATAGTCGCGAAGAGAAGAACTGCCGTTCGCATTGGTGCCTCCATGCAATCGCGTTCACACCTCCTGACCGGTGAAGGTGCGAACGGCCCTCAGAGTGGCTCATCCCACGATCTGCATGGTCGGCCCGGCTCATGGCTGATGTCCTGATCCCCTCCTGAATAGTCCTGAAGGCCGGTGTCTCACCCGCCACACGGCCCACGCGCCGGCGATGCCGGCGGCCGGCAGTGCCACGTACGCAGCGCCCGCAATCGCCATAACCACCGCCCATGCCGCGCCGAGGCCATACACGACAACAGCCACGCGAGGGCGATGGGAAGGCGCGGTGTAACTGGTGGCCAGTACAACCAGAGCGGCGGCGATCGCGGCACTCATGACGAGCACCACGGCATCCGCAACCGGCGTCCATGGCGCGAAGCAGGCTCCCGACACCATGTACGACTCGGGGCACCAGCGGCTGGAAATGTCGTGCAGGATCAGGCCGATGACGAGCGACACGCCCCAGGCCGCGAGCGCCGCGAGCGGAACGAGCGCCCACCGGACTGCGTGCATGAGACGCATGCGTGCCGCGGTATTGTGAAGCGAATCAGGTGAGAGCACGGCAAAAGTTACAAAACCAGAACCACGGCACCGCAACGGCCGTTCGGCGCGCCTTGAACGCGCAGGCCCACCCTGACCGTGCTGCCGGCGCGATGCGTTTCTTCAAATGCGGCCCCGGCGAATACGGAGAGGGAGACGTGTTCATTGCGGTCACCGTTCCAGCGCAGCGCGCAATTGCACGTCAGTTCCGCGATCTGCCGCTTGCCGACGTGGAGCAGCTGCTCACATCACACGTCCACGAAGAGCGGCTGACGGCCCTGCTCATCCTCGTCCATCAGTTCAGACGCGGCGACGAACGTTGCCGCCGGCAGATCTTCACCCTCTACATGAAGCGTCTGCAGTTCATCAACAACTGGGACCTGGTGGACAGCAGCGCCGCCCAGATCGTCGGCGCGTGGCTGGCGGACAAACCGCGCGGACTGCTCGACCGGCTGGCGCGCTCGAAGCACCTGTGGTCCCGCCGCGTGGCGATGATCGCGACGTTGCACTACATCCAGCGCGGCGAGCACCGCGATGCCGTAAGAATCGCGACGATCCTCGTGCACGACCCGCACGACCTCATCCACAAGGCGGCCGGCTGGATGCTCCGCGAGGTCGGCAAGAGGGCGAGCGAAGCTGCGCTGACCACATTTCTGGAACGGCACGCCGCGACGATGCCACGCACAATGCTCCGCTACGCGATCGAGCGGAGACCGGCGATCGAGCGTGCTCGCTGGATGAGCCTGGGCATTAGGGCCACAACGAAAAAATCGTTGTGATCTTTGTGTCCTTCGTAGCCACCTTCGTGTCCTTCGTGGCTACGCTCGACGCTCGTAATAAGATGCTTTTCACGTGATCTCGGTTTCCCATCTCACCAAGCGGTACGGCCAGCTCACTGCCGTCGACGATTTCTCCTTCGACGTCCAGCCCGGAGAGATCGTCGGTCTCATCGGACCAAACGGGGCGGGCAAAACCTCCACCCTGCGCTGCATCGTCGGCATCCAGCGTCCGACCAGCGGCACGGTGACGATCGGCGGCCACGACATCGTGGACGACGCGGTGGAGGCGAAACGCCGGCTGGCATTCATGGCCGACGAGCCGCATCTGTTCGAGTACCTGACGGTGGCCGAGCATCTGCAGCTGACGGCACGTCTCTACGGCGTCGGCGACGTCGACGCACGCGCCGCACTGCTGCTCGACGAGCTCGAGCTGTCCGACAAAAAGAACGCGCTGCCGAACGAGTTGTCACGCGGGATGAAGCAGAAGGTCGCCATTGCCTGCGGCCTGCTGCACGAGCCGCCGGCGCTGCTGTTCGACGAGCCGCTGACCGGCCTGGATCCTCGTGGCATCCGGCGGATGCGCGACACGATCGTCGCGCGCGGCGCGAGCGGCGGCGCGGTCATCGTGTCGTCGCACATGCTGCACCTGGTGCAGGAAATCTGCACGCGGGTCGTGATCATCGATCGCGGGAAGAAAGTTGCGGACGGGACAATCGCCGAGCTGGCCTCGCAGGCGCGCATGGCCGGAGCCGGGTCGAACCTGGAGCAGATCTTTCTGCAGGTCACCGCGCGGGGCGACGTCGCCGTCCCGTCAGGTTCGGGCGAGGCGTGACCGGCCATCCGCTCATCTACCTGACCTGGCGTTCGACGCTGAACCGCACCCGCCTGCGTCTGCGGCGGCTGCGCGAGCCCCGCTATCTCATCGCGTTCCTGCTCGGCGCGTCGTACTTCTCCGTGGTCTTCCTCAGCGGCTGGCGCTCGGGCGATTCGCCGAGCATGGTCCAGACGATCGCCCGAGGCAGGGGCGGCGTCGACTTCGGGTTCGCTCTGCTGATGTTCGGCGCTGCGGCGCTTGCCTGGATCTGGCCGCGGGCCGGCCGCCCGGCGCTCCCGTTCTCGCGCGCAGACGTCCACCATCTGTTCACGGCGCCCCTCTCGCGGCAGGAACTCGTCCGCTACCGCGTGCTCCGCTCGCAGCTTGGCGCGCTGTTTGGCAGCGCAGTCATCACGCTGGTCTTCCGTCCGGGCAGCGCCGGCGAAGGCGGTGTCGCGTTCCTCGGTCTGCTGTTGCTGATGGCCACGAGCAGCATGCATCTGACGGGCGTGACCCTCAGTCGGGCGAGCCGCGGCCTCCGCGCATGGCTCCCCCGCGCCGCCGCCGCGGGTGCTGTGATCCTGGTTCTGGCCACGATCGCGACTCACTGGGGGGAACTCACCGCGGCAATCGCCCGGGCAACGGATCGTTCACCCCTGGCGATCGCGATAATCGAACTCGATCGCCTCACGAGCGGCGGACCTGCCGGCTTCGTGCTGTGGCCGTTTCGTACGCTCGCACGTCTGCCGTTCGCATCGTCACAGCAGGAGTTCCTGGGCACCCTGCCGTGGGTCCTCCTCCTGTTGATGCTCAATTACATCTGGGTCGTCCGGACCGACGCGCCGTTCGAGGAAGGGTCCGCCGAGCTGTCTGAAAAGCTCGAGGAACTACGCCGAAGGGGGCCGAGGGCGCTGCGCCAGCCGCGAGCGGGCAAACGCACACCCTTCAAGCTGGCGCCACACGGACGTCCCGAAACGGCAATCGTCTGGAAGAACCTGATCAGCATGGGACGTGTGCTCTCGTGGACGGTGCTGGTCCGGGTGGCGCCGCTGATCGTTTTCATGGCCGTCATGATGTCGCAGGGCCGTTCCGGCGACTCAGGGTTCCTGGCATTCGTCTGCCTGTTCATCGCCTTCATGACGCTGGTCATCGGACCGCAATTGCTGCGCGGCGATCTGCGCCAGGACCTGACGGCGCTCGACGTGCTGAAGATGTGGCCGATCCGCGGCGCCGCGCTCGTTCGAGGTGAGATCCTCGCCCCCGCGCTCGTGTTGACCACCGTCATCTATCTCGCGCTGATGGCCGCGGCTCTCCTCGGGCCGCCCATGGACGGCGACGCGCCAAGCCGCTGGATGCTGCTGCTGGCGGCGCTGTCCGTCGCGCCAGGGCTCGTCCTGTCGCAGCTGCTCGTCCAGAACGGGATGGCGGTGGCCTTCCCCGCGTGGGTCCGTCTGGGCAACCGGCAAGGAGGCTTCGATGCAGTCGGACAGCAGATCCTGGTCATGATCGTTGTCGTGCTCGCGCTCGCCGCCGCCGTGGTACCCGCGGCCGCCGTCGCGGCGATCGGCGCCGGCCTCCTCTACCTCTTCACCGGGACGATCCCGGTGTTCGTGCCGGGAGTGCTCGCCGGCGGCACGCTGCTGGCGGAGGCATATGCCGCCAGCGAGGTGATTGGCGCGATGCTGGATCGCGCGGATCTTGCCGCCGTAGACCCATCCGAAACGGCATGACATGATTGGCAGGTCATGACTGCTGCACGCCTTATTGGATTCCTTTTTCTCGCCTCGACTGCCGTTCTCGCCGCGCAGGCGCCGCTCGGAAACGACGCCTGGCACAAGGTCGTCTTCGAAAACCCGCAGATGCGCGTGCTGAGCGTCGAGGTGCCGCCGGGCGCGACCACCGACGAGCACCGGCACGACTTCGACATCGTCACGGTGTCGATGAACGACGGAACCGAAACGCGGGTGCAGACCGGTCAGCAGGCGGCAACGTCGCGGCCGGCGAGGCCGCTCGGCAACACGTCCGCCACCGAATACACCGGCAAGCCGGGCAGCCACCGCGTCCAGAATGTCGGCAAGCGGCCGTATCAGCTCCTGGCGGTCGAGAACCGCAAGAAGAGCGGCTGGTCCTCCGCCGCCGCCACGCCCGGCATCGGCACGAAGATGGTTCAGGAGTCGCGGGCGTTCCGGATTTACGACGTGAACCTCGGGGTCAACAGCACGCAGGCCTCGCATACGCACACGGCACCGACGGTCGCGGTGCTGATCCGCGGCAAGGTGATGTCGGATGGTCCGGACGCGCAGGCGAAAGCGTGGGCGCCGGCTGCCGTTGGATTGCGGCAGCTCGATCAGCCGGGCCAGTGGATCGTGATTCCTGCCGGCGATCGGCATCACCTCGTCCGCCTCGGCACGACCGACGCGTACGTCGTGGAGATTGAAGTGCGCTGAGACGGAAGGCCCAAGGGCGAAGGCCCAAGGCCCAAGGGCTGGTCAAGGAATAAGGGCTCGTTCGCTGCTCGAGATCACCTTCACGAGCTCGCCGAGCACGTCACGGAAATCGGTGAATCGCGCTGCCCGAACAACTGTTCCGACTCGAGTCCAGGCCACCGGCATGGGCGAAACGTTGTCGGCACTTCGGTGCGCCGCGACTCCAGTCCTTGCATTTCTGCGAGAGCACTTCGCCAAAGCGGATCCTCAGTAGAAGGTCTCGACCGATGTACGCGCTTCGACCCGCGCCGCCAACGACTTCGAATTCGTGTTCAACGTAAATAAGGTGAACATGCGCCCAGGGCATCGATGCGGGCGTTCTGAGCGTTGTTGATCATAGCGGTCGTATTGAGATCCGTCACTTGGAACTCCTACCGAGTTTTCAACATCGGGGCATCGGCACATCGATCATTCACGACGTAATCGCGAGGGCCAGAGCTGCACACCTACCGGTCACGCTGACGGTGCTCAAGGAGAATCCTGCGAAGACCTTGTATGAGCGATTGGGGTTCTCAGTGCAGGAGGAAATCGACACGGGCCCTACCGGAATCAAGTACCGAATGTCCACATAGAGCGTAATGCGCCCCGCGCGTCCTTCCTCATTCCCTCTTGCCTCGACCAGCCCTTAGGCCTTCGGCCTTGGGCCTTCCGTCTTCTCAGCCCGTGGCGCGGACCTTGTTAGGTCCGCGTTGGCGCGCCTGACAAGGCGCGCCCCACGATCAAGCAGCGCGTTTTCTGTACTGCAGCACCGCGGAAGTCAGCACCACCGCAGCGAACACGGCCAGGAACGTCAACGGCCGTCCGATATCGGCCAGCCCCGCCCCCTTGATCAGAATCGCGCGCGAGATGGCGACGAAGTGGCGCACGGGGTTCAGCTCGGCGAATGTCTGCGCCCACGGTGCCATGCTGTCGATGGGGGTGAACAGTCCGCTCATCAGCATGTAGATGTTGATGATGAAGAAGGCGACGAACATCGCCTGCTGCTGCGTGTCGACGATCGTCGAGATCCACAGTCCAATCCCGAGCGCGACAAGTAGATAAAGCGCGGCCACGCCAAACAGCAGCGGCACGCTACCGCGCACCGGCACGTCGAACACGACGACCCCAAGCGTCAGGCCGAGCGCCAGCTCGATCAGCCCCACCAGCCAGAACGGCAGGAGCTTGCCGGCAATGAACTGCCCGCGCGTGATCGGCGTGACGTTGAGCTGCTCGAGCGTGCCCAGCTCCTTTTCGCGCGCGATGTTCTGCGCCGTCAGCAGCGTGCCGATCATCGTCACCAGCGCGACGAGAAGGCCGGGGACCATGTAGTGCTGGTAGTTGAGCGTCGGGTTGTAGCGGCTGCGATGTCGGATGTCGATGCGCGGAGCCGCGGCCGGGCCCGCCGCGCCGAAGTCCGAAGGACGAAGGCGGGCAAGTTCCGCTGAATACGCACCGAGGATCGTCGCGGCGTACGCCTGGACGAGGCCCGCGGCGGCTCCCTTCTCGGCGTTGACCACGAGCTCAACGTTCGCGTGGCGAGTGCGGACGACATCCGTCTCGAAGTCGCGGGGAATGACGAGCGCGAGCGTCGTCTCGCCGCGCAGGAGGGCGTCATTGGCGGCGTCGAGCGACGGTGTGGTTCCCGCAATGTCGAAGTGCCCGGAGGCCGCGAAGCGGTTGACGAGCCCGCGCGATACCACCGTTCGATCGAGATCGACGACCCACATCCGCGTGTCGCGGATCTCGAACGTCGCCGCGTTCGCGAGGATCAGGATCTGCACCATCGGGATGACAAATACCTGTGCCAGCGTGGCCCGGTCGCGGACAACGTGCAGCAGCTCGGCCTGGGCGAGAAAGAAGACGCGGCGCATTGTCAGCCCAGGCGCGCCTTGAAGGCGCGGGTGCTGACGGCCAGGAGCAGTACGGCGATGCCGCCGAGAACGAGCGTCTCCTTCCAGAGGTACTCCAGGCCGACGCCCTTGAGCATGATCCCGCGCGCGATGGTGACAAACCACTGCCCCGGCACGACCTGCGAGATCACGCGCAGCAGCAGTGGCATGCTCTCGATCGGAAAGATGAAGCCGGACAGCAGGATGTTGGGCAGCATCGAGATCAGCATGGCGCCCATCGTGGCGACACGCTGTGAGTACGTCCGCGTGGACACCAGGATGCCGAGCGCGAGCGACGCCAGGATGAAAAGGACCGCCTCGAAGATGAGCAGCACGGCGCTGCCGCGCAGCGGGACGCCGAACACCAGCCGCGCCTCGACGATGATGGCGACCGCCGCCACGACGCCAATGGCGAGATACGGGAGTACCTTGCCGAGAATGATCGACCAGGGCCGCAGCGGCGACACGAGCAGCGCTTCGATCGTCCCCGTTTCCTTCTCGCGGGTCAGCGAAATGGCCGTCATCAGCGACGCCAGGATGGTGAGGACGAACGCCATCAGGCCGGGAACGAAGACGTTCGAGCTCTCACGCGTCGGGTTGAACCGCATGCGGCTGGTGGCGCCAATCTGGATCGTCGTAGTGTCCGCCTTCAGGCGGACCTGCTCCAGCTCGTACCCTCGTATGACCGCTTCGATGTAGGCCCGCAGCACGCTCCCGGTATTCGGATCGGTCGCGTCGACGATGATTTGCACCGGCGCCGGGGACCGTCCCGCCAGGTCTTCAGCGAAGCCAACGGGCAGCACCACGCCCGCCTGCGCCTGGCTCGTCCGGAACAGCGGGTCCAGATCGGACGCGCGCGGAACGACGGCGACGAGGCGGAACGTGTCGGTGGCGGTGAAGCGATTGCGCAGCTCCAGCGTGGCCTCGTCCGGCGCCGGGTCCACGATCGCCAGCCGCACACGATCGACGTCGGTCCGGATGGCCGACCCGAACAGCAGCACCTGGACCACCGGCAGCGCCAGGACGACGACGAGCGTCCGGCGATCGCGGCGGATGTGATACGTCTCCTTGCGCAAGAGTGCGACGAGGGGGCTCATGCAGGCCCCTTCGACTCGCCCTTGTCCTGGGCGGGCGGAGCGAGTCGAATGGGCTGCTCGCTCACGGCAGGTCTCGCCAGGCGCACGAAGAGGTCGTCGATCGAGCTGGTTCCGTGCTGCTGCTTCAGCTCCGCCGGCGCACCGAGGGCGGCGATGCGGCCGGCGACCATGATCGAAAGACGATCGCAGTACTCGGCTTCGTCCATGTAGTGGGTCGTCACCAGCACCGACGTTCCACGGGCAGCGGCCTCGTAAATCAGCTCCCAGAACTGCCGGCGCGTCACCGGATCGACGCCGCTCGTCGGCTCGTCGAGGAACACGATCGACGGCCGGTGCAGGAGCGCAACGGAGAAGGCCAGCTTCTGCCGCCACCCGACTGGGAGCTCGCGTACCGGCCTCGAGCCGACGGATTCGAGACCGAGCCGGGAGAGCATGGCCGCCGTGCGTTCGCGGATCTCCGGCGCGGTCAGGTCGTAGATGCCGCCGTAGAGGCGGATGTTCTCCCGCGGCGAGAGGTCCTCGTACAAAGAGAACCGCTGGCTCATGTAGCCGATGCTGCGCTTGATCTTTTCGCCTTCGGTGTAGACGTCGTGGCCCGCCACGCGCGCCGACCCGCCGCTCGGCGTCAGCAACCCGGTCAGCATCCGGATCGCGGTTGTCTTCCCTGCGCCATTCGCGCCGAGAAAGCCGAACACCTCGCCCTGCCGGACGTCGAACGAGATGCGGTCCACGGCCGTGAACGCGCCGAACCTGCGCGTCAGTTCGTTCGCCTCGATCGCCCTATTCATAGGGCGATCCCATTCGCTCGATGAACACGTCCTCCACGGTCGGCGCCGTTGGTGCGACTTCCGCGTCGGCGAACCCGGCGTCGGCGAGATAGCGGCGAAGTTCGCCGGCGATGACGTCCACAGGGACATCCCGGCGCACGTCCGTCACGTGATGCACGTCGCCGAAGGGCAGCACGCTGTGGACGTGCGGAAATGAACGCAGCGCGTTGAGCGCGGCATGGCGAGCGCTGGCGCGGACGGCAAACAGCGGGTGACCGAGCGATGCCGCGACCGCGGCAGGAGTATCGAGGGCAATCACGCGGCCGCTCTGAATCAGCGCCACGCGATCGCAGCGGTTGGCCTCGTCCATGTACGGCGTGGAGACCACGACGGTCATCCCCTGCTCGCGCAGACGGCCGAGCAGATCCCACAGCTCGCGGCGCGAGACGGCGTCGATGCCGGTGGTGGGCTCGTCGAGAAACAGGATCTCCGGCCGGTGCACCAGCGCACAGCAGAGCGCCAGCTTCTGCTTCATCCCGCCGGAGAGCGCGGCAGCGCGGCGTTCCCGGAACGGCGCAATCTGGTCGTAAATGGGCGCGATGTGCTCGTGCTCACGTTCGGGCGTGGTGCCGAAGACCGAGGCAAAGAACCGCAGGTTCTCGTCCACGCTCAGGTCCGGGTAGAGCGAGAAGCGGCCGGGCATGTAGCCGACGCGGCGGCGCAGCGCCCAGAGGTCGCGCACCACGTCGAGCCCGAGCACGTGCGCCTGCCCGGAATCGGGCGTCATCAGCGTGACGAGAATGCGGAAGAGCGTGGTCTTGCCGCCACCGTCGGGGCCGATGAAGCCGAACAGCTCACCGGCCTCGACGTCGAACGACACGTCGTCGAGCGCGCGGGTCTCGCCGAACTGCTTGCGCAGGCTACGGGCGCTGACCGAACTGGACATCGACGGGCATCCCGAGCTTGAGCAGCCCCTTGCTGTTGTCCACGCGAATCTTGACGGCGTAGACGAGATCCGCACGCTCGTCGCGCGTCTGCACCGGCGTGGGCGTGAACTGCGCCTCGCTGGCGATCCACGTGACCGTGCCCGGCAGCGACTGCCTCATATCTTTGCCAACATCCACTGTCACCATCGTCTGCTGGCCCACCTGTACGGACGCCAGCTGCGTTTCGGTAATGTAGGCGCGGACGTCCACGACCCCGAGGTTGGCGATGGCGTACAGCGGCTGCCCGGGCTGAACGAACTCGCCTGCCTCCGCATAGGTCGTGAGCACGGTGCCGGCGATGGGGTTGGTGATTGTGGTCTTGCGCAGACGGTCGGCGACCAGTTCCACCTGCGCCGCGGCGGAGCTCGCCTGGCGCGTTGCCGTGCGCCGCTGCGCGCCGATCGCCGCAAGCTGACCGGCGTGCACGGCCACCTGCCGTTCGTTCGCTTCGATCTGCGCTTTCTGGGCGCGCTGCTGCTCTTCGAGCACGCGCACGTCGCGCTCGGCCTGATCGAGCTGCTGTGTCGTCGCCGCGGACTGATCGATCAGGCGTTTCGTGCGGTCAAGTGCCCGCTGGGCGATCACGAGCTGTGAGGTGATGGCGGCAAGCTGCGCGCGGGCCGCCTCCACCTGCGCCGCTGCCGCGGAGCGCTGCGCCTCGACGATCGGCTGCTGCCGGGCTGTCTCGTCGATCCGCGATTCCGATGCCTCGCGCTGCGCCTCCGCCTGTTCCCGCTGAAGCTCCAGCTCCGAGGGATTGATCCTGCCCACCTCCGCGGATGCGGTCAGCACTTGACCCTCGCGGACCTCGAAGGCAACGAGCCGCCCCGCCGTTTCCGCCGACACGGTCACCTGCGTCGTCTCGACGTTGCCGTAGGCGTCGGGTTCCGCGCCGCGCGAACATGAGAAGACAAGAAACGCTGTCGTGATGACGACCCACCGAGACACTGAGGCCACCGAGAACCCCTTTTCCGGCTCTCCATGCCTCGGTGCCTCAGTGTGTCGCGATGGCCGACCGTACCAACATCGCGTCATGGGACCTCCACGCCGAGCGTCACCAGCAGCCGCGCGCGCGCCTGTGCCAGCTCCACGTCGTGCGAGGCGCGGGCATACCGCGACTGCACCAGCTCGGACTGTCGCGTGACGTAGTCGGCCGCGGTCAGCACGCCTTCCTGCATCCGCGCCCGCGCCGCGCGCTCGACCTCCTCGCGCAGCGAGATGATCTGTGCGTCGCTGGCGACCGTCCGCTCGAGTCGCTCGATCGTCGCCTCGTCCGTGCTGGTCGACTGCTCCAGTGCCCTGACGAACGCCTCTTCCTCGGCCGTCACGATGGCCGCCTGCAGCCGCGCGATCTCGGACTCCCGCGTCGGCGTGCCCCATGACCAGGCGTTCCACTGCAGCCGGATGCCGCCGACGCCGTAGGTGTCGAACTCCTCGCGGATGAAGTTGAGCCCGGGAAGGCCGTATCCCACGCGGCCGAATGCCGACAGCTTCGGCTGCGTCTGCACGACGGCGGCCTCGCGCTGACGCTCGAGGCGTTCGCGGGCGCGGGCAAACTGCGCGAACTCCGGCCGGCCCCTCGCCTGCGGACCAGCGGCACGCACCTGGCTCACTTCGGAGGCAAGATTCGGCAG
>DASTBV010000095.1:0-9638 GCA_035711805.1 Vicinamibacterales bacterium | reverse complement strand
CCCGGCAAGACGGCGTAGACGACCGCCGTGATCCCGTGGAACAGGAAGTGCGGCGCTATCGGACGGGCCGTCGCGTACAGGTGCAGCGCCACGGTGAGGTGGGACCGGAAATCGTCGGACCGTGCGAACAGGCCCGTGGCGATCGAGCCGTAGACGGCAGCGACGACTATCGCGACGAGCGCGGCGGCGGTCAGGTGTCGGACAGGCAATGCGGACGATCGCGTCCAAGCTTGCCACACCTGCGAGCGCGCGACGGGTGACCGATGCGTTATTCCACTCGCGGCCCCAGGCGCGGCAGTGAACGGAACGTCACCTTGCGGTAGATGGACACGGTGATCGAGCTGCGGTGGGAGCTGCCGTCGACGACCATCAGCGTGATCTCGTTCCTGCCCGGCCGCAGCGGCACAGCCGCTAGCCAGTGGTCGGTGCCGGTCGCGCGCCCGGAACCACCCCGATCGTTCTTCCAATGCACCGCGACGACGCCCTGATCGTCCATGGCAATGCCGGCGAGCACCACGGAGGACTTCGACGTCGTGAAGCTCGATGTGGTCGTGGGCACCGTGATGATCACTGCCGGCGTGTCGGACTGATGCCGACTGACCGTCCATACGAACGATTCCGACGCGGCGTTGAGACCGCTGGTCACCGTGGCGGTCACGCGATAGGACCCTTCGGTTATCGGCTTCCCGCTGATCAGACCGGTGGCGGCGTCGATCGCGACACCGGGAGGCAGCCCGCTGGCGTCATACGTCAGCGCGCCCGCCGCGGACGCGCTCGCCGTCAGCTGCACCGTCGCCGGTACGCCCACGATGCTCGTGACATCGCCCGGATTCGAGAGCTTCAGCGATGCGTCGACCCGCCCCGATACCTCCGCCGACAGCGGCCCGACGATGTGGGTGGACGTGTAGGCGGCGACCGCAAAGTAATACTGCCGGCCGGGTTGTGCGTCCGGGAAGACGAACCGGAGCTCGTTGCCGACGTTGAACGTCGTCGAGTACTGACCTGGCTCGGTCCCCACGTAGACGTTGTAGCCCGCAACCGAACTGTCAGGGCTCGGGTCCCATTGAAGAGTCAGGATGCCAGCGGTGGCATCAGAGGCTCCTGTGATGCACAGGAGGAGGGCGTACAGGATCGGTTTCCAGCAGCGACTGAAGAGCATCCCGCTCCGTTTGGGTTCGTACGCACACTGCGCCTGTTTGCCGTCCGCGCCGCGGGCAGACGTCGCCTGGTCGTGAAGGTGCGTTACCTGGGTTGAGTGAGAACTGCCGGGCCGTCATACAAACAACGTTCCCCTCTGATTCCACGCTCTTTGCCGACGATTCGGGCGCCCGCCCGGACGGCGTGACTGTGTAATCGTGTAAAAGCGGTGTGAAACTAGTTCATGACAGCCCGATCGCCAGGCCTGTCAGGATCGCCGCGGCGCCGAGCGCGGTCAGAATCAGCCACGCGGGCCACGCGAACCTGATCCACTCGTCGTAGCGCACGTTCGCCGCCGCGATCACCGCCATCAGCGCCCCATTGGTCGGCGTCAGGATCTCGCAGAGCCCGGCACCGTACTGGTACGCGAGGATCGTCACCTGCCGGCTGACCATCAACAGGTCCGACAGCGGCACCAGAATCGGCATCGTCAACGCCGCCTGCCCGCTGACGCTCGGAACCGGAACGTGGATGACGTTGTGCGCGAGCATCATCGCGATTGCCGCGCCCGCGGCCGGCAATCCGTCGAGCGGCGTGAACAGTCCATGGACGACGCTGTCGATGATCCGGCCTTCGGTCAGCACGACCGAGATTGCCCGCGCGAACCCGACGAGCACCGCGGCAAAGGCCATGTCGCGGAAGCCCTGCACGTAAGCCTCGGCAGTCCCGTTCATGCCCAGGCGGCCGATCAGACCGGCCAGCACGCCGGCGATGAAGAGGACGGCCGTCAGGTGGTCGAACCCCCAGCCCCACTGAATCAATCCGGCGACGAATATGGCGAAGGCGATGAGGACAACCGCCAGAATCAGCGCTGTGCGTCCACTGCCCAGCTCGTCCGCCTCTACCGCAACCGTGGAATCCTCGCGAACAGGGACGGTCGACCGGGCCGCGTACCGCATCGTGTACGCCACCCAGATCGCAAACGCGATCACGAGCACGACTGATCGGAACATGCCGCCCGAGAACAGCGGTACCTGCGCGAGCTGCTGCGCGATGCCGACCTGAAACGGGTTCATCGGACTGAATGCCGAGCCGACGGCGGCGGCACCGACGCTCACCGCGACGGCCGTCACATTGTTGTAGCCAAGCCGGCCCATGAACACGAGCAGCAGCGGGACGAGCGCAATGATCTCCTCCTGCATGTTCTCGAGCACGCCGCCCGTAGCGAAGACGAAGGCCGTGATCGGGAGCGCGAGGCTTCGGCGCGTTCCGAGCCTGCGAACGAGACCGGCCAGCGCCACGCGAAAGGCGCCCGTCCGATCGACGACCACGAATGCTCCCCCGCCGATGAGAATAACCGCCAGGACCGACGCCGCTTCGATCAGCCCTTTGGGAAACGCGAGACCGGTCTCGAGCACGCCGAGCGGATTGGATTCGACCGCGCGATACGACCCGGGTACAACGACCATCCGGCCGGTCGCCGGGTCCTCACGCCGGTCGTATTCGCCGGCCGGGACGATGTGTGTGAGAACGGCCGCGATAATCACGCAGCCAACGAGAAGCGTCAGCGGGTGTGGGAAGCGCACGCCGCGTATGGTGACATGCGGTAGGAGGAAGGAGGTAGGAGGCTCCTTCCTCCCATTCGGGGCTTACTTACACGCCCCGCCCATCGGCTTCACCGTCATCACGGTGTAATGGCCGGCAGCGCCGCGCTCGATTTCGACCTCGGTCTTCGTCCGCCTGGTGCTGCTGTCGGCATGCTCGGGATCGACGCGGACCTTGTCCTCGATCTTCACCTCCGCGTCCTTCTCGTCGGGATCGATCATGATCGCGGAGAGCTGGACCTGCTGCCCGACGTACTGGTTCAGCGCCACACCGTCACGCGGCGTCAGCATGAACGTCGTCAGCGTCCCGGCGGTCCCGACGCGGCCGTCTTCCGCTCTGGTGCGCGTGGTCGTCGTGACCTTCTGCTCGTCTCTGTCGGTCTCGGTCTCCACCTTGGTTTCCGTCGTGATGCCTTCTCTGCTCTTCACGGCGGTGCCGTGTAATGAGAAGTTGCCCGCCGCATCGCGCTGCAGGCAGCCAGTCATGCTGAACACCTTGGCATCGTCGGTCTTGATGTCGGTTCGTGATCGAATCGTGCTGTCCTGTGCCGAAGCGGCGATACTCATCGCCATAGCAAAGGCACCGGCCGAAAGAATTCGCCTCATGCGTTTCCTCCCTCCCTACGCCGTGTCCGCCTCCAGGCGGACCTTCACCCGGAGAGGTGCACGACACGTTCCGGCCTGAGCCCTGCCGTATCACTCGGCGGCGCATCTCATCGTTTCTTCGCCGAAGCCTTCTTCTTCCGCGCGGTTGACTTCGATTTCTTCCGTGCGGTTGACTTCGATTTCTTCCGTGCCGTTGCCTTCGATTTCCTGGCGCGCTCGGGCAGGTGCTTGCCGCCCGTTTCGCGGTTCCATTCTTCGTAGGTCTCTGGTGAAATCTTCCCCTCGACCAGCAGCTCCGCGAACTTGCGCCGTTGCGCTCGAGACTTGAATGGCATTCCTTGAGTGTAGCCATGGAAAAGCACCCAGGACTCGATCAGGAAGTCAGAAGTCTTCTCGACGTGGGACGCAAAATCGAGGCGATCAAGATCGTCCGGGAGCGCACCGGGCTCGATCTCGCGCAAGCCAAGAAATATGTCGAGCGATTGCAGCCGCCCGGCGCTCCGGCATCCCCGAAGTACAAATCTGCAATCGGCTGCATGGTGGTCCTGATCGCCATTGGCGTCCTGGTTTACATCTGGACACGCGCGCAGTGACTCTTATCGCGGTGACCCTTACATCGGCGCGCGGCGGCGACGTAGAATCGGCTCTTCCATGGTCGGCACCACGATTGCGCATTACCGGATCATCGAGAAGCTCGGTGCCGGCGGGATGGGCGAGGTCTTCAAGGCCGAGGATCTCACGCTCGGCCGCCTGGTCGCGCTGAAGTTCCTGCCGCCGTCACTCGCCGGCGATCGTCACGCCATCGAACGCCTGCGGCGCGAAGCGCGTGCGGCCTCGGTTCTCAACCACCCGGGCATCTGCACGATCCACGCAATCGAGGAGCGCGACGGCCAGCAGTTCATCGCGATGGAATTTGTCGACGGCCAGCCGCTGTCGAGCCTCATCGCGGCGGGCGCCGTTCCGCTCGCCACGCTGCTGCCGCTCGCACTGCAGATCGCCGACGCGCTCGAGGCCGCGCACAGCCAGGGCATCGTCCACCGCGACATCAAGCCGGGAAACATCTTCGTCACCAAACGACAGCAGGCCAAGATTCTCGATTTCGGGCTGGTGAAGGCCTCGAGCGATTTTTCCGACCGCCTGACGCTCGGCACCGAAGCGTTGACGACGACGCCCGGAATGACGGTCGGGACGATCGCGTACATGTCTCCGGAGCAGGCGCGCGGCGAGCCGCTCGATGCGCGGACGGACCTGTTCTCGTTCGGGCTCGTCCTCTACGAGATGGCGACGGGGCGCCGCGCGTTCGGCGGGACGACCACGGCGGTTGTCTTCGACGGGATTCTCAACCGGATGCCGCCGCCGGCTCTGCAGGTGAACCCGGACCTTCCGCCGGAGCTCGATCGGATCATCGGCAAGGCGGTCGAAAAGGAACGCGAGCTTCGCTATCAGACCGCGGTCGATCTTGCGGCCGATCTGCAGCGCCTGCGGCGCGATTCATCATCGACGCGGGTCCCCGTCGCACAGTCCTCATCCACGGCCACGCCCGTTTACGCGCCTGCCTCGTCCACAGGGATCGCGGCTGCTCAAATGGCCAGCGGCATGTCACCGGCCGCGGCAGCGTCGCAGCCGGTCTCGTCGGCCACTGTGCCGGCTGCGACGACCAGCAGGTTGACGAAGGGTCTGATGATCGCTGCCACGTTCGTCATCGTCGTGCTCGTCGCGATGGTGGCGTACATGAGTGGACGAATGCAGCAGCTCGGCGTACCGGTTCCCTCTCAGGCAGACGCTCCCGCGGCAGCGCCAGCACCGGCGCCGCCGGCAGCGGCGCCCGAGACGCCCGCTGCCGCTGGCGCCGCGGCTCCCTCGTCAGCGACGCCAGGATCGACGCCGCCAGCATCGACGGCTATTGCACCTGCTCCCGGACGTCCGCCTGCGCCGCCGCCAGCCGCGGCCGCAGCCGCAGACGGCCGCGCGAAGGTGGCAAAGGAGGAGGCTGCGGCCGCCGCGGAAATCGAGGACGTGCGCGGACAGCTCGCCGCTGGTCAGTACGGGCAGGCGATCGTCGCGCTCAACTCGTTCATCGAACGCAATCCCGCACATCGTCTGACGCCGGACGCCTACATGCTGCTGGGGCAGGCGTACGAATCGTCGAAACGAGACGACGAGGCCGTTCGCGCCTACGCGTCGCTGGTCGAACGGTTCACGACGAGCCCGCGGGCGGCGGAGGCACTCTTCCGGCAGGCGCAGCGGGTGATGGCGTCGCGCCAGCCGCAGCGCGAGCAGGCGGCGCGTCAGATGTACGCGCAGGTCGCAGACCAGTACCCGAAATCGGACTGGGCGCCGCGCGCACTGGTTGCCCGCGCGGAGATCGAGGAACGCATGCGCGAGCGCGTCATGGATCAGGCCGTGGGTGCCTACGTGCCGTTCGTGTTCCCCACGTATCGCGCACTTGCCGAGCGGTATCCGGTGTTCTCGGAGAATGCGCTATGGAAGATGAGCGAGATCCTCGAGGACCTGAACCGGTATCCGCTCCAGGCCCAGGCGCTCGACGACCTGACCACACGTTTTCCCGAGACGAAGCACGACGCCGCGTGGAAGCTGGGTGAAATCCGCGAGCGCCGGTTGAAGGATCGGGCGGGGGCAGTCGAGGCGTACTCCAGGGTGCCATCCTCGTCGCCGAAGTACCGGGACGCGCAGCGCAAGGTCCAGGAGCTGTCGCGCCAGTAAGGCCGCGTCTGTCGCCACTGACGTCCGAGGCACGATTTGAAGGCTGTCGCACGGATCACCCAAGGCGACGACGTAGCCGAAGTCCATGGCGAAGGGGCTGATTTTCCACGGCGCGAACCGGAGCCGCGAACAGGCTCGTCCGGTGCGCCGCCCACTGCGATGGCCATGCCGGAGGGGCCCGCCTGGTGACGCTAGTTTCTGAGGAGGAACTTGTCGAGCACGCGCTCGATGATCGCGGACTCGGTGAGGTCTTTCGACAGCGGCACGGGCCATTTGACGGTCAGCGTCGTCGCCTCTTCCCCCGCCCGGTTGTGCAGCATCAGACGAACGCGATCCCGTTCGATCTGCACCTTCCTCACGAACAACACCACGCCGGGCTCATAGCGGACGAGCACGACCGGTTCGACGTCCTTGACGTTGCCGATCTCGACGTGCGTCGAGCGGCGGTACTGCGCGCGCAGCGCCGTGACGATCGCGTTTGGATCGCGCCCGACGATGTCGTCTTCGGTGTCGCGCCGCGCTTCGAACTGATAGTAGATGTCGCTCGGCGTCGCCACCGTCAGGCCCGCAACTTTTCCCTGCTGCTTCGTCACCGGCAGGAAACGCCGGCGCTCGTCGTAGACCACGCTGTACAGAGTCCGCTTGAGCGCGACGCCGCGATCCTCCCACGTGTTGAGAAAGGCCTTCTTGTTCGACTGCTCGGCGCCGGCCGAGGTGACCACGCCGGCGCAGACGACCAGGAGGAGCGAGGCGACGCGCACGCAAGATCGCATTCGGCTGACACGGGAGCAAATGATGTGCCCTGTTCGTGTGGGTCCGCCTAAAGGCGGACACTACGACCGGCGGGTCCGCCTGAAGGCGGACACGACGACAGCGGACAGCCGACGGACACGACGACACTTCCACATCTGTAATTGCCCGCACTATTTCGTTTCGTTCGAGCCGCGCGATGGTGGTATTCATAACGGGCGCGAAAGTGGCGCGGGAGGATTTCGATGAAACGCCTGGCTGTCACGGTGATCCTGCTTGCGGGCGCGGTGCTCGCGCCCACGGAGAGCTCCGCCCAGATTTCCTGCTCGCGCGAAGGGCTGCAGCGCGCGGTTGATCTGTATATCGCCGCCCAGAGCAAGGGCGACACCTCCGCCCTGCCGCTGCCGCCCGGCGTCGGCTACGTGGAGAACATGGCGCCCGTCAACATCAACAACGGCGTGATCAAGACGGCGATGACGATCGATCACCATCGCAGCCTGCTCGATCCCTCGTCCTGCCAGACGTTCACCGAAGTGATCGTCACCAACAAGGAGAAGCCGTACGTGCTCGGCACGCGGCTGCGGGTGAACCGCGACAAGATCGCCGAGATCGAAATCCTGTGGACGACGACGGGTTACTGGCTGTTCAACGCCGACAACTACCTGAAGTATTCCTCGTCAGAGAACTGGGGTCCGATTCCCGCCGACAAGCGCGACACGCGGGGCACGCTGGTTGCGGCCGCGAATGCCTACCTCGACGGGTTTCTCGAGGGGCAAAAGGATCTGGTGCCGTGGGGCTACCCGTGCGTCCGCATCGAAGGCGGGATGTATACGGGCAAGGGATCACCAACCGACAGCTGCGACGTTGGTGTTCCGAGCGGAGTGAACATCGCCAACCGCCGATTCGTCGTCGACGAGACGATCGGGTCGGTCGTGGTGTACTGCACGTTCGGCGCTGGCAGCGCCGGCGGCGGCAGCGGCGCGCCGGATACGCATCTGTTCCGCGTGGAGGGCGGCAAGCTGCGGTACGTGCACACGCTCACGCATCTGCTGCAGTCGAATTTTCGCGGCGGCGGCGCCGGACGGGCGGGCGGTGCGGGCGGCCGCGGCGCACAGGGCGCGCCACCTGCCAAGTAGCTTCCGCCTGCGTGGGGCGCGCCTTGTCAGGCGCGCCAACGCGGACCTGACAAGGTCCGCGCCACGATCGACGTCTCGCTACCGTGCCAACATGATCTCGCTGCCCGTGCCGATGAGACGTGGCAGTTCGAGCCGCTCGAGCACGCCTTCGGCCCGCGCCGCCCTGTCGTCGAAGAGAAAGGCGATTTCGTACTGCGTCTGCGGGCTTGCCATCATCGGCACGCACCGGATGACGCGGCCGAGCGCGTGGACCTGACGGACGGATCCGACTTCCAGCGTCAGACGGGCCTGCTGCGCGACGTGCGGATCGGCACGTTTCAGGAAACGGTGCTCCGGCCGGGAGTTCATTCGCAGCAGTGCGCCTCCGGCAGAGAGATTGACGAGGGCGGCCTGTTCGCCTCCCATTCGCACGTACGAAATCCACGGTAACTCGTCGTATCCGAACCGCTGCTCGACGCGACGGTTCCTGCCGCTCAGCACATCGGGGCTGAGCAACTCGAAGTCGCGGCGGACGGCGTCCGCGGCGGCGAGATAAGCGACGACGTCCTTGCTGAACACTCCGGGATCGCAGACCGGCCTGATCGCCTGTCGCGGCTGACGGCCGCGCAGCCACTGCAACAGCCGCCAGTCGCGCCGCTGCCACGGGAACCGGCGCCGCTCGTTCCGCTGGACGGCGACCTCCGCGCGCTCGAGGCGCGGCACGCCGAGGATCTGCACATGGCCTGCGCCGGGGATGGTGGCGAGGTACGCCACGAGGTAGTCCTCGACCAGCGCCGGCATCAGCGTCGGCAGGAGGATGACGTCGGGCAGGCAGTGGTCGATCCACTCCAGCGCCTCTTCCAACGACCGGGCGACCGCGACGTCGGCTGGAATGTATGCGCGGACCGCCTCACGCAGGGCCTCGGCCTGGGCCGGATCTGGTTGAACGACAAGTAGCCTGGACACGGTAACCCCGGCAGTATCACGTTCCGTGCCTGAGGGACGCCGGCGGGTGGGGCCGCGCTAAAGCGCTGGAGCGCAAGCGGTTCGCCGCGCCGGCCGCCCCGGTCGCGCGCGGCGGCCGATCAAACCTGTGTTCCAGCTTGGAATGCTGCGTTCAGATTTGGCGCAGCGTGCACACGCTGACACACGCGCATCAGCCCGGTTTCGGCGCCGCCTCGGCGCCCGGCGGCTCTTTGAAGGCGTCAATCGGAATCCGCTCGTAATACACGTCGAGGATCTCCAAGTGGTCAGTGCCGCCAGGCGCGCGCAGGACCACTCGATCGCCGGGGCCCGACTTCATCAGCGCGCGCGCCAGCGGCGACACCCAGCTGATGTAGTGCCGATTCAGATCGACCTCGTCCACGCCGACGATCCTGATCGTCCTCTCCGCGCCTGCGGCGTTGACGTACCGCACGGTCGCGCCGAAGAAGATGTGGGTCGCCGCACGCCCTGTTCTGCGCGCTTCCGGATCCACCACTTCCGCAGCGTCGATCCGCTTCGTCAGGAAGCGAATGCGGCGATCGATCTCCCGCAGACGGCGTTTGCCGTACTGATAGTCCGCGTTTTCGCTGCGGTCGCCGTTGCCCGCGGCCCACGCGACGACCTGCGTCACCGCCGGCCGTTCCCTGGTCAGCAAAAAACGCCGCTCGTCGATGAGCCGCTGCAGCCCGCTCGGCGTGATGTAGTTCTTGACGCGTGG
>DASTBV010000094.1:0-4676 GCA_035711805.1 Vicinamibacterales bacterium | reverse complement strand
CCGCAGGAACCCGGATTTCCAGCTCCGGGATGAGGGTGCTCCGTCGCCTGACGCGTTCTTCAGCGAGAACCCCTCGCCGCTGCGCTCGACGCAGCCGGCAAGTGTGACCGGCGTTGCGGGCTCCTCAGCCTCGGCCGCCGGGGTGGCCACCGTCGACGCGGACTGGCTCGCAACGGGGGCGGGCGGCGAGATCATCTTCATCGTGGCGTCCGGCGAGACTGCCGGTTTCGAGGCCGACTCCCATGCCGCCGGAGCCGGCGCCGGCTCGATGGCCTTTGGCGGCGCAACGGGTGTGGTCGACGATGATGTCGTGCGGGCCGACGATCGTGGCAGCGCGACCGCCCCGTCTATCAGCGCTTCCGGGTCAACCGCATCGCCGTTGGCCAACGATTCGAGGCGCTCGACGTTGCCCGCCTCGTCCACTGCCATGACCTCCCACGTTCGTGCGGACGGGCGGCCCATCAGCAACGCCGCCGCGGCCACCACGCACAGCGTGCCGACGACAACGGTTCGCGGAGCAAGAGCGAACCGCCGTTCTGCGCCGCGCGTTTCCCTGGCGGTGGACCGCGCCGCGGGCGAGGCGGTCCGTGTCTTCGCTCCCGTTCGCCGCGGCGTTACGGTCGCCACGATCTTCCGCAGCGACGCCCGGCCCGAGGTGCGATTGCGTTTTCCTGTCTTGGCGCGCACACCGATACCCTCCTCGTGACGCAATTCCGATCGAGCGGGATCGGAGCAAAGGGACTGCCGTGGCTGCCACGCCAAAAATGCCTGTAACCCCTACTGAACACAGGGCGTCATTCTGCGCAACACGACTCGCGCGCAGTTTTGTGCGGAACGGAACAGCCAGATTTGTGTGCGGGATCTGGGATCTGGGATCTGGGATCAGGGATCAGGGATCAGGGATCAGGGATCAGGGATCAGGGATCAGGGATCAGATCGTCACGATCACCTTGCCCCGCGCGTGGCCGGTCTCGAGGTGACGGATCGCGTCGGCGGCATTCGCGAGCGGATAGGCGCGATCGATGACAGGGGTGAGCCTGCCGGTCTCGATCAACGTGGCGATGAAGCGCAGATCGCTGCTGCGAACGCGTCCCATGAACATGCTGGCCCTCTGGCGCATGAACCGCGACAGGATCATTCCTCTGACCATCAGCGTCAGCACCTCTCCCATCGGCTCGTCGGCGCCGTCCTCCTCGTGCCCGACGCCGCCGCCAACGACGACGACGCTTCCTTGCGGGGTGAGCGCGCGCCGCATGTCCTTCACCGTACGGTTGCCGGCGATCTGGACGATCAGGTCGTATCGACGCCCGCCCGCGACAAAGTCTTCCACGGTGTAGTCGACGACATCGTTGGCACCAAGCGAACGAACGAGGTCGAGATTCCTCGTACTGCAGACGCCGGTCACGTCCGCGCCGAGCGCCTTCGCGATCTGGACGGCGAACGTGCCCACGCCTCCCGCCGCGCCGTTGATGAGGACACGCTGCCGCGGTCGCAGCCGTCCGTGATCCCGAAGCGCCTGGAGCGCCGTGCACCCGGCGATGGGAATCGACGCCGCCTGGTCCCAGGCCATCCCGGCGGGTTTGCGCACCAGTCGGTGTTCGTTCGCGGCGGCAAACTCGGCGCAGGCGCCGGTGCAGACGCCAAAGACGTCATCGCCGGGACGGAACTGCGTCACCTTCGAGCCGACCTCCTCGACCCGCCCGGCAACGTCGGCGCCCGGCACCCAATCCTTCATCTTGCGCGGGAAAAATCTCACGAGCGCACGCGGCTCGCCACGCATCATGCGCCAGTCGTACGGATTGACAGAGGCCGCGCGAACCCGGATCAGCACGCCCTTCCCGTCGATGGACGGCCTGTCAACGTCGCGAAGCTCGAGACCGTCCGGAGGGCCGTATCCGTCGCGGGCGATGGCTTTCATGGCTCTCTGAATCTAATGGGACGTTGGGCCGGCCGGTTGGGTTTGCCGACGAAACCGCGAAAAAGAGCGCTGAAGGGCGGATCGTGCCGGATCTTTTGTGTCTTCGTGATTAAATCCCGCGCATGCGCACCGCTCTTCTTGCCGTGATTGCGATCGTCTTCCTGAGCGCGGCGGCGTCCGCACAGACCGCACCCGACGGCGCTGCCGTTTTTGAGAAGGCGTGCGCCTCCTGTCATCTCCAGCCGGCGGCCGGCTCGCGCGCGCCCGGCCGCGAGGTGCTCGCCACGATTGCGCCGGAGGCGATTCTCACCGCACTGACGACGGGAAACATGTTCCGTCAGGGCTCGGAACTGACCGACGCGGAGCGCCGCGCCGTCGCCGGCTTCCTCGCCGGACGGCCGGTCGGCACCGCTGGCCCGGCGTCGATCGTCGGCCAATGCACGACGAAGCCCGCAGCGCTCCGCGCATCGGACCTGGATGCGGGGTGGAACGGGTGGGGCGCCGGCACCGCGAACACACGGTATCGAAATGCCGCGCTTGGCGGAATCACCGCCGCCGACGCGCCGAGGCTCCGACTCAAATGGGCAGTCGGATTCGCGGGTGTCAATTCGGCGCGCGCGCAGCCCGCCGTGGCGGGCGGCCGTGTGTTCGTCGGGAGCGAAAGCGGCGACGTCCTCGCGCTCAACGCGAGAACGGGCTGCACCTACTGGCGATATCACGCGAAAGCCGGCATCCGCACGGCCGTGTCCATCGGTCCCTACAAGCGGGCTGGGCAAACCGGCTACGCGGTGTACTTCGCGGACGGCAGTGCCACCGCGTATGCGGTGGACGCGGACTCCGGCCGTGAAATCTGGTCGCGTAAAGTGGACGACCACACATACGCGAGCGCGACCGGATCGCCCACGCTGTATAACAGCCGGCTGTACGTGCCGCTCTCGGCCGTGGGCGAGGAAGGCCAGGGCGGACGGCCGGGATACGAGTGCTGCACCTTCCGCGGCAGCGTCACCGCGCTCGACGCGAACACCGGCGCGGTCGTGTGGAAGTCGTACACGATTCCCGACCCGCCGGCGCCGCGCGGCAAGAACGCGGAAGGCCGGACCGTGTGGGGACCCGCCGGCGCCGCCGTCTGGGGAGCGCCGACGATCGACCCGGCGCGCCGCGCGATCTACATCACGACCGGCAACAACTACTCGGGTCCCGTCACGCAGACGAGCGACGCCGTCATCGCGATGGACATCGAGACCGGCCGCCATCGCTGGGTGTTCCAGCCGACGACGAACGACGTGTGGGCCGGCGGCTGCCAGCGCACGAACCCGCCCGGCGGCAACTGCCCGGAAACGCTCGGCGCCGACCACGACTTCTCGATGTCGCCGGTGTTGACGAAGGCGGGCGGGAAGGACCTGCTGGTCGTGCATCAGAAGTCAGGCATGGCCTACGCGATCGATCCCGACACAGGAACGAAGGTGTGGGAATACCGCACCGGCGCCGGTGCCGCGCTCGGCGGGCAATGGGGAGCTGCGGTGGACGATCGGAACGCGTACTTCGGCGTCAATGGACCGGGCGGGCTTCGCGCGGTCGACGTCGCGACGGGAAAAGAAGTGTGGACGGCTCCGGCTGGCGAGCGCCTCTGCGGCACCGTTCGCGGGTGCAGCGCGGCGCAAGGCGCCGCCGTCACCGCGATGCCGGGAATCGTCTTCGCCGGTTCAATGGACGGCGGCGTCCGCGCATATTCCGCGGCGGACGGAAAGGTCGTCTGGCAGTTCGACACGAATCGCGAATTTGAAACCGTGAACGGTGTTGCCGCGAAAGGCGGAGCGATGGACGGACCGGGCCCCGTCGTGTCGGGCGGAATGGTCTACGTCCTGTCCGGCTACGTCAGCCTGATCGGACGGCCGGGCAACGTGCTGCTGGCGTTCGGAATCGACTGAGGACAACTCCCAACTCCAACATAAAGGCAGACCACGAAGACCACGAAGCAATCGAAGGCCACGAAGAAACCAGAAGACACAGGATCTTGATCACAGCGCGGCTTTGGTTGCGCCCTGCCGCGCTGTGATCTTCGACGCCTTCGTGCCTTCGTGTTTCAACGTCCTGTCTTCAACGCTGACATGAGGTTGTCGATCGCCCACACCTCGTTAACGCTCTGATTCTGTGTGTAGTAGAGCGATCCGGCCCGCGTCATCTTCATCGACCAAATCGGCGCGAAGTCTCGTTTGAGCAAGGCCACGTTCCCTGCAGCGTGCCCGTTTCGCATGGGGACGGCCCACAGCGAATTGCTTCCCTCTCTCGTACTCACAAACACAAGATGCGAACCATCCGGCGTCCAGACAGGCTTCGCGTTATTGTTCTCTCTCGTGATTCGTTCTTCGCTCGATCCGTCCGCCGCGAGCACGTAAATCTGTGATCCAGACTCCAGCACACTCTCTGGCCTCCCAGGCTCGGTCAGCGTCCCCGCATACGCGATGAACCTTCCGTCCGGGGACAACTGGGGCAACCAACCAGGCTCCAACCGCCGTTCCTGCAGCCTCTTGATCACGGCGACCGTACCGTCGCTAACGCGCACCCAGGCGAATTGAGTGGGCATGTTGAACGGCCACATCCACGTCAGAATCGAACGGCCGTCAGGGGACCAGGCGAGCGGCGCCACATCGAAGTCACCCTTGCGCAGCAGCACTCGTTGCGTGGCGATGGCATCGTTGGCGATGACCCTCAATTCGCCTGCCTCATAATTTTTGGGGTCCGTGGCGGCCGTGTAGTC
>DASTBV010000093.1:0-3470 GCA_035711805.1 Vicinamibacterales bacterium | reverse complement strand
CGGATCGAAATCCACAAGGCCGGCGTTCGAATGACCGCCGGGCACCTGCGTTCACAGATTCGCTACCACGCCTTGAAGAAGGAGGTCTGCATCGATGACGACAGCGTGGTGCTGAACACCCGTAACTCCAATGCCCTTGATTTTGCCCTGCTGATTCAGGAGCTCGTGCCGCTGCTCGAAGCGTATGAAAACGCCTGGCACGGTGACGATGGCCAGAAGAGGCTCGAATTGGCAGACGCGATTTGTCAGGGCATTTCTCCGGACCCGGAGTTGTTTCTGAATCGCGTCGAGCTGCTGGCTGCGTACAGCATGATCGAGCATCTCTTCATCACGACCGATCGCGATGGCCACGCGGCATACACGCCGATGGGGCGGCGGCACGTGCAGCTGCTTCAGGAGTACGAAGCACGAATCGGCCGCGTGGCGAAGCGGTTGCACGAGGATTGCCCCAGCTTCCGCCCTGTTGCCGGCACGTATTCGCCATTTGGAGTCTTGTACGGGTTTTCAACCGATCTCATCGAACACATGGCGCTCAAAACGATACAGCCCGATGCCGTAAGACATTTCGCGCTGGAAGACGTCTTCGCCGGCGAGGACGCCAACGGCGGCAAGCTGGCCTGGGTCAGCGGCTGGCGGAAGTTGCCCCACCTGAGTCGGGAAGTCGAAAAGCTCTTCGACTATCCCCAGCAGTTCGCCGAAGACGTTTTCAATCGGATCGAGCAGGCCCTCCGGAAACGCGCGTCCGCCGGCGCAGACGCTCCGATCCAGTCCGGGCGGTTATTCATCATGTCCGAGGACGCCGCGACAGCATCGCCGATTCCTGACCTGCCGGTCCGCTACATCAAATCGTCGGACGAAGAGCAGGCGCAGATCCTGAGCGATCGGCAAGAGGGGAGATGCGTTGTCAGTTACAAGACGCCCGGCGGATGGGTTGCGATCACGAAGAGCATCCTCACTGAAGTCCTGGGCGCGGGGCACGATGTGAAGGTTGTTGGATTGCCATCTACGGCCGCGGGGGTGTTGAAACTGATGTGTCGCAATCTGGTGGTTCTTCCCGAGAACGTCTGACCGCTCACGCCTCCCGCCGCACATCGAACGACGCGAACCATTGCCCGGTCCCCTTGGGAGCAACGGGATCGTAGTACAGCGTGCGCAGCTGCAGGCGTCCGGCGCGCCCCAGCCGAGGGCCCGCAGACAACGTGTGGAACATCTCTCCTCCGATCAGCTGGTGCGTCACCGTCAGGTAGAGACGGCTGAGCGAGCCGTCTCGCAAGACCGTCTCCAGCATCTGCGGACCGGCCAGAAGATACAGACGCGCGTAGCCTCGCTCGCCAAGCGTGCGGAGCAGCGAAGCGCCCTCGACGGACGTGCCTGCTCCGGCAAACACGACTTCGCATCCGCGTTCGCGCCAGAGGCGGACCCGATCGGCCAGTGCACCTTCGGCCGTGATGATGTGTACCGTCTGCCCGTGCTGTTCCAGCGAGGGTGGAAGAGGAAAGTCGAGCGTCCGGCTCACGATCGCGATGGCCGGCTGGCGCGTGAGGCCGTGCGCGCGGCGCCAGGCGCCAATGTCCAGCACCGCCCTGCCAACACCCACCTGCAGGATGTCCTGGAACTTGCGTGCGGCAAGCGCGCGCAGGTAGCCGCCATGCGTGACCATGCAGTCGGCTTGCGCCTGAAGCTCCTGGAACAGCCGCCAGTCGTGACCGCTGGTCAGGTCCTCCAGGACGTAGGATTCGCCGGTGTCTGCCTCGACGACCGCGATTCGGCCGTCCAGGCTGGAGACGAAATTGGCGTAGACGAAGGGCTGCGCCGGCGTGCCGAGGCGGTTCAGCTCGTGCGCGAGGTAGGTGCCGTCCAACGCGCGCGTCGTTCCGGGGTGCGGGTAAAGCTCCTGAATCTGCGCAGACATCTCGCCCTTGGCGTGTGCGATGACATCTTATTCTGCGAATGCCTCAGCAATTCGCACGGCAACGCCGTTCGTGTCCGCGTAGGAGATGTTCGACAGTACGGCGACCACGATCCCGCTCTCGGGAAACGTCATCAGAGATGCCGTCATTCCGCCCAGCGTCTCACCGTCGTGGCCCACGGCACGTGTTTTCCTGCCTGCCAGCGACACGGCGTCGAGGTCCCAACCGAGGCCGTAGCCCGTCTCCTCTCCTGAGGACAGCCGGCCGGTCGTCTGGAGCAACTGCACCGTCGCGGGCCGCAGCAGCGTGCCCGCGTTGATAGCGAGGCCGAACCGCACGAGGTCGGACGGCGTGGACAGGAAGACGCCGGCGCCCGCGTAGCACGAGTAGTCGAGCGGACGCATCAGGTGCAGGCCATAGTGAGGATCGGCGGCGAACCGCGGGAAGTAGAACGTCACCCGATCCGGAATCGGCACAATCATGGAGTCGGCGAGCGTGTCGTCCATGCCCAGCGGCTCGAAGATCTGCTTTCGCATGAACGACAGGAACGGCTCGTCCGCCGCGGCCTCGACAGCGGCGCTGACGACGATCCAGCCGTAACTCGAATACTCATACCGGCTGCCCGGCTCGAACAGCAGCGGACGATCCGCGAAGAACGCCAGCGCGTCGGCCGGCCGCTGGCAGTGTTCCCCGAGCAGCGGCCCTTCGTCGCCGCCGTCGTTGCGGACGCCGGACAGGTGCCCCATCAGCTGACGCAGAGTCACGGGCCACTCTTTCCTCGGGAACCCGGGCACATAGGTCTGAATCTCCTCGTCCAGCTTCAGCTGACCCTTCTCCAGCAGCAGACCGACCCCGGCCGAGGTGAGAGCCGCCGATGCGGTGCCGATCCTGAACCGCATGTCCGGAGAGACGGGCAGCTGCTTTTCCAGATCCGCCCAGCCGAAGCCTTCGGCCCACACGACCACGCCGCCGGCACCGACGGCGACGGACAGTCCCGGGAGGTTCTGGTCGGTGAGAGCCGCACGCGCAAGCTGCCGGCCCCGGCTGACCGCGGCCGTCCAGCGTCGCGCCGGCGTGCCCTGCGTCACGGATGGCGCGTCCTGCGGGTTTGGATGGTGGGGCTTCGCGGTGACACTCATGTATCCCCACAGCCCCAGGATTGCCGTGATGACCAGGCCAACGGCCACGGCGAACAGCGCGAGCCAGGTTTCTGTCCGACGCCTCGGCATGGTGAACTTTACCATGCAAAGTTGTTTGTGATGGCCGCGCCGGCAAGAGGCGAGAGCATCTTCCACATGCGCGTAGCGCGGATGTGTGGGGCGAGCCTTGTCAGGCTCGCCCCGCGAACCCGAAGGGTTCGCGCCACGCAATCGAAATCCGCGCTAGAAGCTGAGCGTCACATTGAACCGCGCAAACCGCGGCGCCACGATCGACGTGGGGAACAGGAACCGCTGCGTCGCCGTGGGATTGACGGTGAACGCCTGATCGAATGCGGTCACGTCGCTGGAATTGAACAGGTTATACACGTCGATGCCGATGTCCGCGCGCCGGCTGCCGAAG
>DASTBV010000092.1:0-16366 GCA_035711805.1 Vicinamibacterales bacterium | reverse complement strand
CCCGATCCCCGATCCCCGATCCCCCGTCCCCGTTGCGGCCCATGGACGCCGACGAACGCCTCCAGGCCGACTACGCCGGCATGGGCCTGACCATCGGGCCGCATCCGATGGCGCTGCGGCGCGGCGAGATGTCGCTGCGCGGGGTGCTGCGCGCCGTCGACCTGCCGAACGCGAAGAACGGACGGCGGGTGCGTGTGGCGGGGATGGTGATTACGCGGCAGCGGCCGGGCACGGCCAAGGGGTTCGTGTTTCTGACGCTCGAGGACGAGACCGGCATCTCGAACGTGATCATTCGTCCCGATCTGTTCGATCGGCACCGGATGACCGTCGTCCGCCAGCCCTTCCTCATCGTCGACGGCGTGCTGCAGCATCAGGATGGCGTGCTGTCGGTGCGTGCCGAGCGCGTGGAAGGAATGTCCGGCGGGGCATCTGTCGACGCGCATGATTTCTATTAGGGATCGGGGATCGGGGTTACACGCTGCTGCACGGAGTCGTAAGAAGTCACGGAGTACGACGGCGTTTTCGCGCGACAATGTCCGCATGTATGAAGCGCTGCTCGTCGCTCATTCCTGGCTCCGCTGGGCCCTGCTGCTCGTTGGCGCCTATGCCTTCGTCCGCGCCGCCGCGGGACGGTTCACCCGCCGGCCGTGGACGCCGGCCGACGAGGCCGCCAGCCGCTGGTTCGTCATTGCCGTCGATCTGCAGGTGGTGATCGGGCTGCTGCTGTATTTCTTCTTCAGCTCGTTCACGATGTCGGCCTGGCGCGACATGGCGGGCACGATGGCCGACGCCGTCATCCGCTTCTGGGCAGTGGAACACGTCATCGGCATGCTGGTGGCGACGGCGTTCGTCCACGTCGGCCGCGTGCGCATCAAAAAGGCGCAGGAGTCGCCGCGGAAACACTTCGCCGCCGCGATCTTCTTCGGCCTCGCGCTGGTGCTGATGCTGGTGTCGATGCCATGGCCGTTCTCGACGGCCGGCCGGCCGATGATTCGCGGTATCTGACGTCCGCGCACGGCCTATTCATCCCGCAGCGCGATGACCGGATCGACGCGCATCGCGCGCATTGCCGGTATGTAGCCGGCCAGCGCCGCGACGGCGATCAGTACGGCGGCCGCGGCGGCGATCGTCGCCGGATCCCGGGGGGCCAGGCCGAACAACAACGACTCGATCAGTTGGCCGGCGCCCAGCGCCGCCGGCAGACCGAGCACCACGCCCGCGACGGCCAGCACGAGCACTTGCCGCAGCACGTTCCAGAGCACCGACATTCGTTCAGCGCCAAGCGCCATGCGGATGCCGATCTCGCGCCGCCGTTGCGCCACCGCGTGCGACATCACTCCGTAGAGCCCGACAGCAGCCAGGCCCAGCGCAAGCAGCCCGAACAGCGCCGACAGGGAGGACACCAGCCGTTCGATGTACATCGACTCGGCGATCTGACTTTCCATTGTCCGGAAGTCGTAGACCGGCAAGCGCGGGTCCACGCGTGTGACGGCCTGGCGTACCGCCGGCACGATCGCGGCATCGGTGGCGCGATGCCTGACGTAGAACGTGAGCCCGTTGAGCGGCCCCGACTGCGTGAGCGGAATGTAGTAACTCATCGTGACCTCGTCGCGCAGGTTCGCGAACCGGGAATCGCGGACGACGCCCACCACTTCGATCTCGACGCCGGTCTCGCTCTGGCGGCTGAACCGGCGCCCGATCGGGCTCTCGCCCTTCCAGAAGCGGTTCGCCATCGTCTCGTTGACGATGGCGACGCGCTGACCGCCGTCAACATCGCTGTCCGTGAAGTCGCGACCCTGCAGGAGGGGCACCCCCAACGTCGCGAGGTAGCCGGGGCCGACGCTGTTGATCATCGAGTTCATGTCCTCTCCGGTGGCAGGGTCGTAACCCTGCACTCTCACCGTCTGGAAGCCGAACCCGTTCATCATCGCGGGGACCGTCGCCACCGACGCCGCGGTCACACCGGCGATCGCCGTCAGTTCCTGGCGCAACCGGCTGGCCAGCAGGAGCGCCTGTGGCCCGGCGTAGCCGTTGAGCGCAGCGGTGATCCGCAACTGCAGTAAATGGTCGGTAGCGAAGCCGGGCTCAATGGACCGGAGGTTGTACAAGCTGCGGGCAAACAGACCGGCGCCAGCCACCAGGAGCAGCGACAGCGCAATCTGCGCCACGACCAGGACGCGAAGAAGCCGCGCCTGCTTCCTGCCACCGAGCACGCGGCCGGTGCCCGGTCGCAGTGCCGCAGCTCTGGATCCGGTAGCGCGCAACGCCGGCAGGAGACCGAAGCCGAGGGCGGTGACGACGGCCAACGCCATCGCGAAACCGATTACGCGGAGGTCGATCGCGGCGGACAACGCCGAGGCTCCGGCATCCTCCGGCAACATGCCGATCAGGAGCCGCGTCGTCGACGACGCGATCAGTAACCCCGTCAGCGTTCCGGCGCTGGCCAGGACGAGGCTCTCGGTCAGGCGCTGCCGCACGAGCCGGAAGCGCCCGGCGCCGAGTGCCTGCCGGACCGCCAGCTCCTGCTGCTGCGTGGAGGCCCTCGCCATCATCAGGTTGGCGACGTTGACGCAGGCGAGCAGCAGCACGACGGCCACCATTCCCATCAGCGCCAGGAGCGGCGTCGAAAAGTCCGTGCGCAGCTGGGAGCGGCCCTTCGCGCCGGGCAGCACCTCGAGCGGCTTGCCGAGAAACTCGGCGCGCTCCTCGGGCGAGAACCTCACCCGTACGGTCTTGAAGTCCTCTGCCAGCAAACGGCGATAGGTCACGTCGAGCACCGCCGCGACCCGCTCGGGCGTCACGCCGGGCCGCAGCCGGCCGGACACATGGAGCCACCGTTCTCGCCAGTCGTTCAGGCTCTTCCAGGTTGGCGTCAGCGCGGAGTCCATCATCAGGGGCGCAAAGAGATCCGAGGGTCGCCCGAGATCGAAGCCGTTGAACCCGGGCGCAGCCACGCCGACGATCGTCATCGGGAACCCGTTCACGCGAAGGCCGCGGCCGACCACTCCGGGATCGCCGCCGAACCGGCTCTGCCAATACGCATGGCTCAACACGACGACGGGATGTGCGTCTGGAGTGCGGTCGTCGTCCGGCCCAAGCACGCGGCCGATGGCCGGACCGATGCCGAGCGTCCGGAAATAGTCGCCGCTCACGGCTTCGATACGAACGCGAGCGGCGTCGCCATCGGTGCTGACCGATGCCCCGGTTCCGAAGCGGGCGAACATCCCGCTCAGGACCGGCGCCGACGCGCCGCGCAGCCCCCTGAACATCGGTTCGGAGAACGTCTGCTGGCCCCTGGTCGAGCCCTGATACATCCCCGGGCTGTCCAACAGCACCAGCTCGTGCGGCCGCGGCACCGGAAGCGGGCGCAGCAGGACCTGATCGGTCAGCGAGAAGATCGCCGCATTGGCGCCGATGCCGAGCGCCAGCGTGAGGATCGCGGCCGTCGCGAACCCGGGGTTCCGGCGCATCGAGCGCAGCGCCAGGGCGACATCCTTACGAAGATCCTCGAGCCACATGTTGCGGTGCGACTCGTGGAACCGCTCGCGTGCTTTGGTGACGTTGCCGAACTTCTTCAGTGCAGCGGTGCGCGCCGACGCGGGGTCGTGCCCTTCGGCCACGAGCCGCTCGGCTTCGAGCGCCACGTGCGCTTCGATCTCACGCGCGAAGTCGTCATCGTTGCGGGTCATGTCGAATCTCCGCCTGGTCCGAGACCGGCCTAGGCTTCTTCAGGCCCGAGAATGCGGCCGATGACGGCCGACAGCCGCCGCCACTGACGGGCCTGCGCGGTGAGCTGTTTGCGGCCCTCCCTGGTCAGCGTGTAGAACCGCGCCTTCCGGTTGTTGTCGGATACGCCCCACTCGGCGTCGATCCAGCCTCGCTCCTCCAACCGCTGGAGCGCCGGATACAGCGAGCCGTGATCGACGAGCAGCGTGTCGTCGGACTGGGTCTCGATGGCGCGCGCGATCCCTTGACCGTGCTGCGCGCCAAACACCAGCGTGCGCAGGATCAACAGGTCGAGCGTGCCCTGCAGCAGGGCGATGCGTTCACGTTCGTCGCGGCGGCTGGCTTTTCGGGTAGACATTCAACCCGAAGCTTATTCGCACTTGGGTAGAACGTCAACCCAAAACGGCCGACGGCCGCCTGGTCCTTGGTGCTTCGTTCTTTGTCCGTTCTTGGTCCTTGGTCCGTCCTTGGTCCTCTGTCCTTGCGTCCGTTAAAGAAGCGGGCGTCAGACATCATCATGAACGAAGGACCCAGGACCACGGACGGACCAGGGACAATGGACGGACCAAGAACTAAGCACCAAGGCCCACGGACCTACTTAATGCCGCTGTTGTGCACGATCCGGCCGTCGACCACCGTCATCACCGAGCGGATCTGCTTGATCTCCGCCTCCGGCACTGCGAAGTAGTCCCGGTTCAACACCACGAGATCGGCGAGCCTGCCCGGCTCGATGGTCCCGACCCGGTCCTCCATGCGCAGGAACCAGCTGTTGCCGCGCGTGAACAGGCGCAGCGCTTCCTGACGCGTGATCTGCTGATCGCCGTTGACCCGGGCGCCAAACGAGTTGACTCCGGTGACCGCGAAATAGATGTGCAGCCAGGGATTGAGCGGTGCGATGTGCACGCCGTCGCCATGAATACCGGCCTGGACGCCGTGATCGACGATGGTGCGGAACGGCGCGCCGACGACGACTTTCGGATCGGTTGACGTCACCCATCGGAACGCGGCCATCTGCACGCCGCAGCCGAGGGCGCGGAGACGCGAGAGGAGGTCGGGCGTGACCGCCGGCACGTGGTGGACCACCCAGCGCAGGGCCGTGATCGGGAACTGCTTGTTCACGGCTTCGTACGCGTCTACGACCTGCTGCAGGCCTTTCACATCCTGGACGCTGTTCTCGTTGCGCCACCCGGCCTGCGCGACGAGACGCTGGGCTTCGGCCCACACGGGTCCGGCGCCGAGCGGCGCCGCCCATTCGCCGATCGAGCCGGTCATCAGCATGTTGTCGCCGAAGAACTGGAACTGGTTCCGCAGCCGCTCCTTCAGCTCGGGCAACGCCGGATCGTTCTGGTTGTGCAGGAAGTTCATCTGCAGCCGGACCGTGGCTTTCCCGTCGCGGTGCATCGCCTGCCACGAGTCGTACATCCGGTAGTGATCGAGGTTCGACAGGATCTGGCTCGGATGCAGCGGGCCGGGAGTAGGGAACAGGACCTGATCGAGATGCGCCGTCAACCCGACGGCGGTCGAATAGGCCATCGCCTCTGCGGTGCTGCGCAGCTTGTCGCCGGCAGTCTGCATGCGCCGCAGGTGAAAGAGGGCGCTTGCCGCGGGCCCGCCGCCGGCAAACCCGGCCGCCGCGATCGTGCCGTCGTCCGCCGCCGCGACCGGCTTGATGTCCGGATGAACCGGGGCCGCGGCATCCATCGCATCGAAGAGCTTCTTGCCCAGGCTGTTCGTGACCGCTGGCCCGGTGAAGCGCTCGTAGAGCAGCACGGGGCGATCCGACACGGCGTCGTCCAGCTCGCGCCGCGTCGGACGCCGGCGCTCCGTCCACTGGTTCGGATGGAATCCGCCCATCGACGTGATCCATTGCCCTTCGGGGACGTCCTTGCGGCGCGCGGCAAGCGTCTCCTGGATTTCGCGGATCGACGTCGTGTTCTCGAGGATGGTGTGATACCCGGGGCGGTTCGCCAGGCTCACGATGTGCACGTGCGCCTCGATCAATCCAGGGACGACGGTGCGCCCGCCGAGATCGATCGTACGCATGTTCGGGATGTTCCGCGGGGCGGCATCGCCGACGGTGATGAATCGTCCGTTCCTGATGGTGACGGCGCGCGCGACGGTGTTGCGGCCGTCCATCGTGTGGATGCGGCCGTTCACGAGGGCGAGCGTTTCGTCGACCGGCGGCGGAGGGGGTGGCGCCTGCGCGGCTGCGTCAGGCGGGCCGATCGTCGTGCCAATCGCTGCCGCTGTCGCGGCGCCGAAGAATCCTCTGCGGGAAATGTCGGACATGGCCGCGGATTCTAACGCGGCCGGACGTTTCGATCGATGCGATTCAGAAACTGACCGGCCGCCGCGGCAAACTCGTCGGTCCACTCGTGGCCACCGTCGAACACACAGGTCTCCGCGTCCACCGCCATGCCGCGCAGCCGGTGCAGATCGGCCGCCAGTGTGTCCTCGGAGTACCACGTGTCGCCGCGGCCGCGGCCGATCAGGACCGGCGGCAGACCAGCCGTCACGTCGGGAGGCACGTCTGCGGCAAGGACGATGACGCCGGCACCGCCCGCGTGAGCCGCGGCTCGGTATGCCATGGCGCCCCCCTGGGAAAAGCCCGCGAACGCGATTGGCGCTGTGACTGCGAATTCATCTCGGACGGCGGCGACGATCGCCGCGACGTAACGGATGTTGTCGGCGATCGCCAGCTCGCGGTCCTGCCGCGTCATCCAGCTGGCGACGATGCGATCGTTCTTCGTGTAGAACGGATGGAGTGCCTGCACGGCAACGAGCAGCCATCCGCTGATGCCCGGAATGCGCTGCAGCGCGCTCAAGTTGATTGCCGCATCCTCCGCGTACCCGTGGAAGCTGACGAGGGCCGGCCATGGTCCGGCCGCGGCGGGAACCCGCACGAGATATCTGCCGTGGACGCCGGTTTCGATGGTGCGGGTCAGCGGTTCTGATTCCATCCGCTGATTGTTTCACCTAAGCTGTGACGTCGTGTCCCCGCCTTCAGGCGGACCCGTAACGGTGAATCTGCGCATCGGCATCGATCTCGGCGGAACGAAAATCGAAGGCATCGCGCTCGACGGCAGCAGGGAGGTGGCGCGCCTGCGTGTTCCCACGCCGCGGGACGATTACCAGGCCACGCTGGACGCGATTGCCTCGGTGACGGAGGCGCTCGAGGCTCGAGCCGGGGTCCGGGGTTTCGTCGGCGTGGGCATACCGGGGACGCTCTCGCCGTTAACGGGCCTTGTCAAGAACGCGAATTCGACCTGGTTGATCGGCAGGCCGCTCGGTAGCGATCTGTCCGCGCGGCTCGATCGTGAGGTTCGCATCGCCAACGATGCGAACTGCTTCGCGATGTCGGAAGCCGCCGACGGCGCCGGGGCCGGAGCGGACGTCGTCTTCGGCGTCATCCTTGGCACCGGAACCGGCGCCGGCGTCGTCGTGCGCGGGTCGGTGCTCACCGGCGCGAATGCCATCGCGGGCGAATGGGGGCACAATGCCCTGCCGTGGGCGGATGCGGACGACGAGCCGGCCCCCGGGTGCTACTGCGGGAAGCGCGGGTGCATCGAGACGTATCTCTCCGGGCCTGGACTCTCGTCAGACCACGAACGGCGTACCGGCCGGCGCTGCGCTGTGCCGGATCTGCTCGCTCACGCGTCCGGCGGCGACGTGGCCGCACAGGCGACGTTGGACCGCTACGTGTCCCGCGCGGCGCGCGGCCTGGCAGCGATCATCAACGTGCTCGATCCGGACGTCGTCGTGCTCGGCGGTGGGCTCTCGAATATCGACACGCTGTATACGCGGATTCCGCCGCTCTGGGGACGGTGGGTGTTCGCGGCTGGCCAGGGAGAAGCCGTCCGCACGCGGCTCGTCCGCGCCCGGCATGGGGATTCCAGCGGCGTGCGCGGCGCGGCCTGGTTGTGGCCGGGCTCCTAGCCGCGGCGGACTTCCCGCTGCAGTTCGCGCAGCAATCCGCTGGTGGTGACGAGGTGGTTGTTGAAGATGCGACGGGCGACTTCGAGCAGCTCACCGACGAGCGGGTCGCGCACCGTGTACCGCACCGACAACCCTTCTTTCTGCGCGGCCACGATGCCCTGGTGTCTCAGCACCGCAAGCTGTTGCGAGACCGTGGGCTGATCGAGCGTCAGCGCGTCCTGCAGCTCCTGAACGGTCCGGCCGCCGCGCACGAGCGCTTCGAGCAGCCTGATGCGCGTTGGATGCGCCAGCGCACGGAAGAACTGCGCCTTGAACGCGGGAAGCTCCGCGGCGGCGGCTGGCTCGCCCGCTCTGCGTCCGCGCGGCGTTGGCATCGGCATCTGCAATATTACAATATCACTATATAATAGCAACCAGGACATGCGTCCCGAGCTGAACGCGCGCGAGATCAGCGCTGCCGATCATCCGCTGATGCGCGTGATCGACGAGCTGGCGCACCTGCTGCCGGCGCAGGGGCCGATCAGCATCTTCATCCATCACAACACGCTCCACGCCTTCGAACACCTGCCGTTCGAGGAGGCGGTCGAGCACGCCGCCGTGACGCTCGGGCGCGAACCGTTCCTCGCTGAGTCGCGCTATCGGGACAAGCTGGCCGCGGGCCGCATTCTCGCCCGCGACGTGGACGCGCTGCTGTACGAGCAGCTCGGCGCGGGAGCCGCCGCGCAGGTGGCCGGGATCGCCTCCCGGTTCGATTTCTGGCGCGCGCTGGTGCTGCATGGCATTCCGGCGGCGGCCGGCCGGGAGCTCTCATGGGCCCTCGAAGAGACCGACGTGCTGTCGCGGTTCCGGTTGGATCTGCCGGCGGACGCGCGGGCCGCCCTGCTCGGGGAGCCCGGCGATCGGGCCGGGGAGGCGCGGTCTGTGCACCGGTTGTGGACGGCCTGCGTCGAGGCTGCCCGGCGGGCGCACGAGCCGCAGCGTGATCGCCGTCCGGCACCAGTTCGGCACCGCGACTGGCTCGTGGCCGCGCACGGTGTCGATACCGACGCCTGGTTTCACCCGCCGCTTATCCGGTTTCTCGCCGGTTATCTGGATCAGGGCCTGGCACAGTGGCAGATGCCGGAACGGCACCTGGGGATTCACGGCAGCTTTCTCGAGGTCTACCGCACACCACTCGCCGCGCAGTGTGGCCGATGGGCGCGCGCGCTGCCGGCCATCGTCGCCGACGACCTCGCGGCGCGGCGCAGCGCCCTGGACTCGATCGCGAATTCGCTCGCCACGCTCGGCGTCGCCGCCGGCGAGTGGACGGACTACCTGCGCGACGAACTCCTGGCGCTGCGCGGGTGGGCCGGGATCGTGCGGCAGATCGAGGAGCGCCCCGACCGCGTACCGGCGCGCGATCTCACGGTGACGCTTCGCGGGTACCTTGCCGTGCGACTCCTGTTCGAGCGGGCGGCGCTCGACGAGGCAGCGCGCCGGCTCGCCTGCGGTCCGGTGTCCACGCTGCGCGCGCGCCTGCGGGATCATCTTGCCGACGTTGCGATGCCGACGGCGATCGAACGCGCCTGGCCGCTGTTTCAGGTGGCGCAGCTCTGCGGGGTCGACGGATCGATTGTGGAGCAGTGGACGGGCGATACCGTTGTCGAACTGGAAGCCGAGCTCCGTGTCGTCGACGCCGTCCGGCGGCGGCGCATCCTCCATCAGGCGTTCGAGCGGACGGTCCGATACCGCGTCTACGACGCGCTCAGCGGACACGAGGCCGGCGAGCGTTTACAGGCGCCGGCGTTTCAGGCCGTGTTCTGCATCGACGAGCGCGAGGAATCGTTCCGCCGTCACCTCGAGGAAGTCGAGCCGGACTGCGAGACGCTCAGCACCGCCGGCTTCTTCAACGTGGCGATGTACCACCAGGGCGTCACCGACGCTCATCCGCGGCCGCTCTGTCCGGTGGCGATCCGACCGGACCACTACGTGGGCGAAATCGATCCGGACGTCGACCGCCTCACTGGCCGCTCGCGTCACCTGCAGCGGCGAGCTGCCGGATTCCTTGGCTACAACGTGCATCTGGGCAGCCGCCTGGCCGTCCGCGGCGCCGTGCTCATGACCGCGTTCGGGTGGCTGTCGCTGATTCCACTGGTGCTGCGTGTCGTGTTTCCGTGGCTGTCGTCGCGATGGAGCCGTGTTCAGGAAACGTCGACAACGCCGGCGCGAACACGGCTGCAGCTCGATCGCGAGGAGGCTGACCCGCCGATCGGCCGGTATTCGGGGTTTACGGTGCGGGAGATGGCGGACATCGTTCGCCGGGTTCTCGAAGACATCGGCGTGACCGGTCGCCTCGCGCCGCTGGTTCTGGTCGTGGGACACGGATCGATCAGCCTCAACAACCCGCACGAGTCGGCGCATGACTGCGGCGCATGCGGAGGCGGCCGCGGCGGACCCAACGCCCGCGCGTTTGCCCAGATGGCCAACGACCCTCGCGTCCGCGAGCTGCTTGCCGCCGAGGGGCTCGCGCTCGACGCGTCGACGTGGTTTGTCGGCGCCCAGCGCAATACCTGCGACAACGCGGTGATCTTCTTCGACGAGGATCTGATCCCGGCCGCCTGGCACGAGCTGTTCAATCGGGCGCAGGCAGCAGTCGAACAGGCCCGACGCCGCGAGGCGCACGAGCGGTGCCGGCGATTCGATGCGGCGCCGTTATGGTACCCGCCGCGAGCCGCCCTCGGGCATGTCGAAGGCCGGGCCGCTGATCTGGCGCAGCCCCGGCCTGAGTACGGCCATGCCACCAACGCCTTCTGCATCGTCGGACGGCGTGCGCGGACGCGCGGGTTGTTCCTCGATCGGCGCGCCTTTCTCGTCTCCTACGATCCGACACGCGATGACGACGGGACGACGCTCGCGCGCATCCTTGGCGCGGTGGTTCCCGTCGTCGCCGGGATCAGCCTCGAGTATTACTTCAGCTACGTCGATCCGACCGGGTACGGCTGCGGCACGAAGCTGCCGCACAACGTGACGTCGCTGCTTGGCGTCATGGACGGCGCGCAGAGCGATCTGCGCACCGGCCTGCCGTGGCAGATGGTCGAGATCCACGAGCCGACGCGGCTGGCGATTATCGTGGAAGGTCCGAGAGAGCGCCTCCGTCAGGTCGTTCAGCAGAACACCAGTATCGAGCGGCTCGCGCGCAATCGCTGGATCTGGCTGGCACATCTGGACAGCGGCTCCGGGGAGATCTGGGAACTGCGGGCGGAAGGCTTCGTCCGCTACGTGCCGCAACATCCGCTCGGCGTCGTCACGGGCAACTCCGCGACGTGGTACCAGGGCAAGCGTGGCTTTCTCCCGCCGGTCGTACTCCGCGCGATTCCGTCAGGGCGCTCCGCCGCGCCCGCGCAGTCTTCGAGTCCTCACGCGTGATGCCCGGTGTTCCGCTCACCGTGCTGGTGCTGGTCGGCGCCGGTTCCCCCGCGATGCTGCTGCTCGTGCTCGGGACGGCGTCGCTTCTGAACCGACCGCTGCCGGAGCGGTGGACAGCCTCGCTCGCCGGTGGCGCGATGCTCATCTCCTTCGCGGCGCTCTCGCTGGCGTTCGTCGTCTACGGCGCAACCGCGACTGACACGCAGCTGTTGTCCTACGGCGCCTGGTCGACGTCCCACGAGCGCGGCGTCGCAATCGAGTTTCTCGTCGACCGCCTGTCGCTCGCCTTCGCTGCGCTGTCGGCCGCGATTGCCGGCGTCGTCTCGGCCTTTTCGAATCGGTACCTGCACCGGGAGCCCGGCTACAACCGCTACTTCGTCCTGCTGGCGATGTTCGTGACGGGCATCCTGCTCGTGGCGCTGGCCGGCAACATCCAGGTGCTTTTCGTCGGGTGGGAGTTCGTGGGTCTCAGCTCGGCGCTGCTGGTGGCGTTCTTTCACGAGCGGCCTGCGGCGGTCGCCAACGCGTTCCGCGTGCTGTCGGTGTACCGCATCAGCGACGCGGCCATGCTGTCGGCGGCGGTGCTTCTGCGCAACGTGGCTGGCACCGACAGCCTGTCGCTGCTCTTCGGGCGCACCGCGGGGTCTGCGGGCAGCGTCCTCTCCGGCACGGATGCGACGATGATCTCCGTCCTCCTGATCGTCGCCGTCGCCGGCAAGAGCGCGCTGCTGCCGTTCTCCGGCTGGCTGCCGCGTGCGATGGAAGGTCCGACGCCGTCGAGCGCGGTCTATTACGGGTCACTGTCCATACACGCCGGATGCTTTCTGCTGCTGCGATCCGCGCCGTTGCTCGAACAATCGCTCGCCGCCCGCGTTCTGGCCGGAGCGCTCGGCGCCGCGACCGCGCTCTTCGCCGGGTTGACGACACGGGTGCAGAGCGATGTGAAGTCGTCGCTCGCGTACGCGTCCCTGACGCAGGTCGGCATCATCGTCGTCGAGATCGCGCTCGGTTGGTACGGGATCGCGTTCATTCACCTGGCGGGCCATGCGTGCTTCCGGCTGCTGCAGTTCCTCAGCGCGCCAAACGTCCTGCACGATCTACACGGCATCGAGGACGCCATTGGCGACCGGCCGTCGTCGCGCGGCGGCATTTTCGAGAGGGTGACCTCCGCGCGCGTGCGGCGGCGGCTCTTCCTGTTCGCGCTCGAACGCGGGTTCGTGGACAGCGTGCTCGACCGCCTCGTCGTCGAGCCGTTTACAGGCATGGCGCGCCGGCTGACCCGCCTCGACGCCTGGTTGTGCGAGGTTGTGCTGCCACACCGTCGCCCAATGACCGTCGCCGTGGACGATCGTGATGAGTGACGCCTGGTTGTGGCTCGCCGGCACCGCCCTGGCGCCAGCTGTCGTGATCATCGCGGCACTGTTCGCCGTGGATGTCGAGCGACTGCGGCGGCTGGCCGTGATCGCGGCTGCATCCATGCTGCTCGCGACGTTCGTCATCGCGGCTACACCCGACTTCCGTCGGATTGCCTGGACCGTGTCCTCCCTGAGCTGGGGCGGCAGCGAGGCAATCATTCGCGTCGACACACTGTCGGCGGCGTTCCTGCCGTTTGCCGCGGGCCTGTGGCTGCTGACTGTCGCCGTTACGCCGCGCGCATCGCTCGACCGCGGCGGAGTGCTCCGCACGGCGCTCGCGACGCTCATCACGCTGGCGTCGTTTCTCACCGAAAGCGCGGTCGTACTGCTGTTGCTGTCGGTGGCATCGGTGTGGACCTTCATGGCTGCGCTGCAGGATTCGGCCCATGGCTATCAGCGGCGTATCGCTGGAATCTATCTGGGCGGTTCGACGCTGTTGTTCGCGATTGGCGTCGTGCTGATGGCCGGCCCGGCCGCGCCGCGGACCGGGACAGCGGGCCTGTGGTGCATCGTGATCGCTGCGCTCATCCGAAAAGGCATCGTCCCGTTTCACGCGTGGGTGCCCGAGGTGTTCGATCATGGCCGGCTGGGTCCGGCGATTCTCTTCAGTGCGCCCCAGCTCGGCGCGTACATGACCGTTGTACTGATCGTGCCGCGCGCCTCGCCGGAGGCGCTGCGACTGATCGCCATCCTGGCGCTGGGCACGGCGGTCTACGGCGCCGCGCTCGCGCTCGTCCAGACGAGCGCCCGCCGTGCCTGCGGGTATCTGTTCATGAGCCAGTCCGCGCTGGTGATGGCGGGCCTCGATGGCAGGAGCGAGAGCGCCCTGGCAGGCGGACTGCTGGTCTGGCTGTCGGCCGGACTCGCCTTCGCCGGATTGGCCCGCTGCGTACTCGTCCTCGAAGCGCGACGCGGACGGCTCGATCTTCGGACCTTCCATGGTGGCTACGAACGGATGCCCCTCCTGGCTATCACCTTCCTGGGCATGGGATTGGCGTGCACCGGGTTTCCAGGCACGCTCGGGTTCGTCGGTCAGGAACTGCTCGTCGACGGCGCCGTCGACGAATTCCCCGTGATGGGATTCGCGATCGTCGTGGCGTCGGCGCTCACCGGTCTTGCGGTGCTGCGGATGTATTTTTCGCTGTTTTGTGGCCGTGCGAGCCCACCGGCGGCGCCAGGGCTTCGTTTCGGGTTGACGCGCAGGGAAACATGGACCTTCGTCGCACTCGTGATCGCCCTCGTCGGTTTCGGCCTGGCCCCGCGGCCGCTGGTCGACTCGCGGTTTGCAGCTGCCGCCGAGATCCTGCGATTCCGGGAGGGGTCTGTCGGACGATGAGAACGGCCAGCACTTTGCTGCTACTTGTTCAGGCAGCGGGGCATCGGTTTCGGCTGAGCTTCGTAAGGGGAGGCAATACTCAGTGGAACTCATCGTACAGCCGGCAGATGGGACCAAGCCCATCCTTGCCGCCGTCGAGCGCGCGCGCGAGACGATCGACATCGTGATTTTCAGGTTCGACTTGAAACCTGTCGAAAAGGCGCTCGAAGCGGCCGTGAAACGAGGCGTCGCCGTTCGCGCGCTAATCGCGCATACGAACTCCGGTGGCGACAAGCGGCTGCGGCAGCTCGAGCTGCGGATGCTGGACGCCGGCGTCACTGTGACGCGCACCGCGGACGACCTGACCCGTTATCACGGCAAGCTGCTGATCGTCGATCGCGCCGAACTGCATGTGTACGGATTCAACTACACAGGCCTCGACGTCAAGAGCCGGAGCCTCGGCGTGGTCATCCGCGATCGCCGCGTTGTCGGCGAGGCCCTGCGGCTCTTCGAATCCGATGTGATGCGTCAGGAATTCGAGCCCGAGATCGATGGCTTCGTCGTCAGTCCCGAGAACGCGCGCGAGCAGCTGGCGACGTTCATCAAGCGCACGAAGAAGACGCTGGTGATTTGGGATCCCAAATTGTCGGACCCGCAGATGATCCGGCTGCTGAGCCAGCGCGCCAAGATGGGCGTGGATATCCGCGTGATCGGCAAAGTCGCGAAGAGGGCCGCCGGAACCCTGCGCGTGCAGAAGTCGCCCATGCGCCTGCACGTTCGCGCCGCCGTCCGCGACGGGAACGAGGCGTTTGTCGGCAGCCAGAGTTTCCGCGCGCTGGAACTGGATGGAAGACGCGAGGTAGGGATCCTGACCAAGGATCCTAAGGTCGTGAAGCGGATTGCGGAGCTATTCGAATCCGACTGGGCGAGGACCGAGTTGGGGCAGAAAGAGCACAAGGTCGGCGAGAAGGAACTCGCCCTCACAGGGGCGGCCACCTGACCGGGTCCGCCTGAAGACGGACACTACGACGTCTGTAAGGCGGATACTACGACGTCTGTAAGCGGACACTACGACGGCGTTTGGTAATACTCCCGGTACATCCCCCGTCTGAAGATCCAGCCGCCCAATGGGCCCAGCCAGTTGAGCACGTGATACATGTAGCCGAGGTCCATCAGCTCGATCAGGTTGCCGTCGAAGTCTTTCGCAAAAAAGAACGAATGTCCGCGCGGTGATCGTTCCGGGCGCGACACGCACTCGACGCCTTTCCGCGTCAGGTAGTCGTGCCACTTCGGCAGGTTTCGCACGTTGAACGAGATGTGGGTCAGGCCGACTCCATTCCATGGAACCGCACGCGGCGGCAGCTGCGGCTGGAACTCGAAGATCTCCAGCACCGCTCCACCCGGCACGCGAATCCAGCCGATCTTGCAGGCGACCTGTTCGCCGGCGACGCCAAAGAAGCTGCGTACGCGTTCCGGCGGCGTATCCGCCACGCCGACGAGCGGGCACCCGAAGACCTCCCAATAGAACCTTACCGCCTTGCCGAAATCGGACACGGTGATGCCGGTGTGGCTGAATGATCGGACTTTCATCGGTTCATCGCTTCGACCTGCTCGCCCAGGGATACGCGAAGATCGCATTCCGCGATGTGATCGGCGACGCGCAGCGCCTGAGCGGCGATCGTGAGCGCCGGGTTGACGGCGGCAGAGGATGGGAAGAATGACGCGTCGACCACGAACAGATTGCCCACGTCGTGTGTACGGCAGTACGGGTCCAGCACCGACGTGCGCGGGTCCGTGCCGAACACCATCGTGCCGCACTGATGAGTCGTGTTCCGGGCTCCGTGCGAGTGCTTGACGGTGGCCCAGAAACCAAGACTGCGAAGGAGGCGTGCCATCTCCTTGACCAGCTGGTTGTGCGCGCGCAGGTTGTTCGGCCGATAGTGCAGGCGGATGCGGCCGTCCTTCTCGACCGCGACCCGGTTGTCCGGGTCGGGCAGATCCTCCGACATCACCAGCCAGTCCACGCCGCGCGACACCCACGAGTCGTACGCCCAGAGCGGAATCCAGGGAACGACGGTCTGCGCCATGACGGCGTGCGTGCGGCCCTGCGACTGGATCTGGCCGAGCGGGTAGTCGCAATCCGGACCGCGCAGGTAGTAGTCGTTGATCGCGACCGTCTTCTGGAAGACGGTGTCGTTGACCCGGAACGGGTGAAATCCCTGCATCATCGTCGCGAGATGCGCCATGTAGCGGCGGCCAACCAGGCCGGATGAGTTGGCCAATCCGTTCGGGTGGGCGGCATTCGCCGACTGCAGGAAGAGCACGGCGGAATTGACCGCTCCGCATGCGACCACGAACACAGGGGCTTCGACGCGAATCGTCTCGCCGTGGCGGGCGATTTCCGCGGCCTCGACGCGATCACCCGATTGATTCGTCAGCAGCCGCGTCGCCGTGGCGTTGGTCCACAGTGTGACCGTAGGCTTCTGCATGGCGGGCCGGACGCAGCACACGTCCGCTTCGCTCTTCGCGTGGACCTTGCACGCGAACGAGTTGCACGTATTGCACAGCA
>DASTBV010000091.1:0-18225 GCA_035711805.1 Vicinamibacterales bacterium | reverse complement strand
GATGAGCGCCGGCTTCATGTTGTCGCGCTGCGCGCCGGGATTCTGCACGCCGACCCAGCGCGAGGTGTGCACGGACCCATCGGAGTTGAGGAACGTGATCCAGGCGTCGTTGGTCCGTACGGCCTGACCGACGCCGCGGTTCGGCACGACGATGACCTTGCGCCCGGGGTCGTAGGAGCAGCTCTCGGCCGAATAGACCGAGCCGTAGACCTTGACGTTGTCGGACATCAGCTCGAACTTGCCGTCGGCGGCCGGATTGATCGGCAGGCCGAGGCGGTTGCCGACGAAGTAGGGCACCGGGCCGGCAGGCGCCTGCGGCGCGCCCTGTTGGGCGATAGCGGTGCCGAGGGCGAATCCCACCACGAGTGCCAGTCCCGCTGCCGTTATCAGTCCGTGTCGTGTCATGAAGCTCTCCTATCGTGTCGACTGTGGAGGGTACGTCCGGACCAGTGTGGTGTAAAGTCCGCGTGCAGATGATGCGTCGCAGCTGCGCTCTGGCGATCGTGGCTGCAGCGGGCATGGCGTTGGCGCTCGCTCAGGGCGAACCGCGATGGTTTTCCGCGTGGGCGTCCGCGCACAATGTCGGCCGGGAGGTTCCCGGGCTCTCCGGCGGCGCTGTCCGTCTGATCGTGCGTCCCACGCTCTCTGGTCAGTCGTTGCGCATCAAGTTCTCGAACATCCGCGGCACCGCGCCGGCGGTCTTCTCGGCGGCGTATGTCGGCGTGTCGGGTCGCGGCGCGTCCGTCGTTGCCGGGACGAACCGTCAGCTGACATTCAACGGCGCCGCCGGGCTGACGCTCGCGCCGGACGACATGGTCTGGAGCGATCCTATTCGCTTCGACGTCACGGCGTTTCAGCGCCTCGCCATCAGCCTGGATGTCGCGTCCGCGTCCGATGTGAGCATGCATACGCTCGGGCTTGCCGCGAACTACCGCGCCGACCGTCCTCGCGCCGCCGAGTCGTCTGCCGATGGATTTGCCGCGATGGCGCCGAACGCGCCGGACAGCACGGTGCACGAATACCCGATGTACTGGCTGGCGGCCGTTGACGTGCTGTCGGCGTCTGCCGGCGGGACGGTTGTCGCCGTCGGCGACTCGTGGATCGACGGACGCTGCAGCACCACCGAGAACGGCGTCGTGCGGCCGGACGTGTCGCAGCGCTGGATCGACGTGCTCGCCGCGCGGCTCGCGGGACAGCCTGGCAGCCAGCCGCGTGCGGTCGTGAACGCGGGAATCGGGGGCAATCGAATCATTCCCGGCGGCGGCAACGGTCCGCCGACGCTGCAGCGTCTCGAGCGCGACGTCCTGGAGCGCGCCGGCGCCACGCACGTCATCTTCCTGCAGGGCATGAACGACATCGGCGGAGGCAACAGCGCCGCGCAGATCACGGCGGCGATGCAGCAGATCATCGACCGGGTACACGCGCGCGGGCTGAAGATCGCCGGCGGAACCCTCTTCCCGCTCGCCAGACCCGATCTGGCACGATGGACCCGGCAGATGGAAGAGCAGCGTCTTGCCGTGAACGCCTGGATCCGCACGCAGGCCACATACGACCGCGTTATCGATTTCGACCGTCTAATGAGCGGGGGGCCGGTTTATGACGGGAACCAATCGCTCAAGCCAGAGTTTGCCTGCGACGACAACGTGCACCCGAACGCGGCCGGATACCGGGCGATGGGCGAATTCGTCGACCTGGCGCTCTTTAGTCCTGGTCCCAACTAGCGTTACACTCCCGTGATGGCGTCAGAGCCGCAGGCAGCGCGTGCAGGGCGGACCCTGTCGAGTCGGCGGCGAGCTATCGTCGTGCTGGCCCTCGTCGGCATCGTGGCGTCGGCGGGCTACTCGTTCGCGCAGTTCCGGAGCCGCGGCTTCGACGTCCTCGGCGCCGGCAGCGGGCTGGCGCCGAAAGAGTTCCCCGACCGCGATTTCGTGGTCTGCCGGCTCGTCTACACCGAAGGACGCCGGTTCGCCGGCGGCTGGCGGACCGACTACCCGCTGGGCGATCGCAACCTGTCGATCCGTTTTGGCGAGCTGACGAAGACGCGCGTCAGCACCGCCCGTGACGGTTCGCGAAACCACTATCTCGTCCGCATTACCGACGACCAGCTGTTTGAATGTCCGTTCGTCATTGCGGGCGACGTCGGATCGGCCACGTTCAGTCCGCTCGAGGTGGAGCGCCTGCGCGCGTACTTCCTCAAGGGCGGCTTCCTCTGGACCGACGATATGTGGGGCGAGGATCAATGGGAAGCCTGGGTGTCAGAGATCTCGAAGGTCCTTCCACCCAGCGAATACCCGATCGTCGACGTTCCTGTCAGCGACCCGATCTTCCGCTCGCAGTACAACGTCGATCGCATGCCCCAGATCCCCAACTATCCGTACTGGAGCGGCAGTGGCGGCGATACCTCGGAGCGGCAGGAGTACAGCCGGGTGCCGGTCTTCCGCGCGATTCGCGACAAGGAAGGCCGGATCATGGTGGCGATGACGGCCAACACCGACATCGCCGACTCGTGGGAACGTGAAGGCGACAACCCGCAGTACTTCCAGCTGTTCTCGCCGATCGGCTACGGCCTCGGCGTCAACGTCCTCCTGCACGCGCTGACGCACTGAACGGTCCGTTCGAAACGTTCGAAACGTTCGAAACGTTCGAAACGTTCTGGTTCTGACCGTTCCGCCACGTCGAACGATCCGAACGACTCGAACGACTCGAACGACTAATTCGGCACCGGTTTTTCTGCGCGATCGATGACGAGGACCTCGACCGGGCCAGTGTCCGGTTTCAGCTCCAGCCCGAACTGCTCGCGGAGCGCCGCCGGCAACGACGGCAGCGGCGACTCGGGCGCCGTGTCTCCGGCCCACGTCAGGTCGAAGTAGTACGTTTCGCGAAGGCCGGTTTTGTCGATGACCGGTCGGCCGACGCTGGAACTGAGCATGGCCGCAATCAACGTCATTGGCACCGACCCCAACGGGAGGACGTGACACCCGGGATCCTGGCGCGGGCACCCGATCGGCGCCCTCGGTGGATCGTCCTTGGGATCCGTTGGCTTCACTTTGAAACCGCCAGGTGCGACGACGAGCGCCAATACCGGGAGCGTCCGTGTCTCCCAGTGGAACGCGAGTCTGAACCGATCGATCAGAAACGCCTGCAGCATCAGCCGGACATCCGCGTCGGTCGTTTCCACAGGCATCGTCGCGTGGAACTCGTACGTGTCGGCAGTATTTGTCTCGCTGCAGGGCGTGTCTGCCCAGCCGGGCAGCCCTTCGACCGGCGTCGAGAGGGTGCGTCGAAAGGCATAAAAAACGAGCGACGTGAGCGTGGCGCAGGCGCTTACCAGGCGTCCAGGCGGACGCTGCATGCCGGTGACGACCGGACCGTTGCGGTCACGCTCCTTGAGCGAGGCCACCTCGAATCGCGGTTGTGACTGCGCCTGCACGCTGACAGCCGTTCCTGCGGCCACCGTCGCGGCGAATACCGCCAACGCGGCACTCATCACCCGACGCGAGGAAAGTTTCGGTTTCATCTTTCACTCCCGAGGGAACGGAGTATAGGGAGGAAACGGTCTCACAGGAGAAACGGAGGAACGGAGACGAACGGAGTTTGAACCGCGACGGACACGAAAGATTCGACGATCACGAAGTCAGGCCGTTCGATTGGCCGCCGAAGGCGGCCTGCCGCGAACGGCCCTTCGTTCGTCTCTGTTGCTTCGTTCCTCCTGTGAAACCGTTCCCTCCGTCACCTCGCTTCTACTTTCCGCGGCCCGCAGCCGGATTCGCCGCCGGAGCGGCGCCTCGACCGCGTCGGTAGCTCGAAATCGGCGGCAGGTACGACCCGGTTCCTTGCGGGGGAGCGGGAGCCGCCGCGACCTTGTGGCGCAGTGTGCCGAGGCCGTCGATCGTCGCGGTGATCTCGTCGCCGGCAACGAGCCACACCTGCTCGCCACGGACAGACGTGCCCATGCCGACGCCGCCCGATGTTCCGGCGCCGATGACATCACCTGGCTGCAGCGTGACGAGCGACGAGGCGTACTCGATCACCTCGCCGACGGAATGGATCATGTCCGACGCATCAGACTGCTGGCGCTGGTCGGTCCCCACGAGCAGCGTCTGTTTGAGCTTCGTCATCGGATCGCCGTAGAACTCCTTCGGCACGATGTACGGTCCCATCGGCCCGAACGTGTCCTGTCCCTTCATCACGAACCAGTCCACGCCGGTGAAGCCGCCCGGCGGACGGCCGCCGCGGTCCGAGATGTCGAGCATGACGGTGTAGCCGAAGACGTGATCGAGCGCTTTTGGCGCGGCAACGTAGCGCGCGGCGCGGCCGATCACCGTCGCGATCTCGATCTCCCAGTCCAGTTCAGTTCGTCCATAGGGAATGAGGATCGTCTCGCCCGTTCCGATCACGGACGAGGGCGCTTTCAGGAACATATAGGGGACGCCACGATTCGCCTTGCGCGCGGCAATCTGCTGCGCGCGCTGTTCCGGCGGGGCGCCCTCGGCGATGTGGCTGTAGAAGTTGACCGCGGTGTTCATGATCATCCGCGGGCGCGGAATCGGCGCGTGCGTTTTGACCTGCGTGACCTCGCGCACATACGCGGGCCGCGCGCCGGTGAGGGCATTGCTCTGCACGACGTCGTTGACGATGGCGTAGATGCGGCCTTTGAGACCGCTCTCATAGTCGTTGATGAGCGCCACCATGTCCGCCGGCATCGCGCGGCGCGGAAAAGCGCGCGACTTCTCCAGGGCCGCGTTGGCCTGTGAGAGATCGATGACGAACCGATCGCGCAGGACGACCCCGACCCAGGGCGCTGTGCCGCTCGAGGCTGTGCCGGTCGAAAACGTGCCGACCTTGAACGGTTCGGCGCTTTGCGCCGCCGAACCCTGGGCGCCGGCCAGCGTCGGAGACGCGAGGAGCGCCGCTAAGACGAGCACAGAAAAGCGCCGCATCTTGTCCTCCGTATCAGTTACGTCTTGAGTCTTGCGTTCAGCTTGATTTCAGTTCCAGTGAGCGCCCGCGATACCGGACAGCCTTTCTTGGTGGCCTCGGCCTGCTCCTGAAACGCTTTGGCGTCGATTCCCGGAACCTCCGACTCGTTATCGAGTTCGATCGTCGTGATGGTCGGACCGGCGGGCAGCATCTCGAGCTTCACGTTCGCCGTCGTGCTGACGCGCGTCGCCGGGTGGCCGGCCTTTTCGAGATTGGCCGACAGCGCCATCGAAAAACATCCGGCAAGCGCGGCGCCGATCAGCTCCTCGGGGTTCGTCCCGGTGCCGCTTTCGAATCGCGACTGGAACGAGAACGGACCTTCATACGCACCGCTTCCGAGCTTCATCGAGCCTTTGCCGCCCTTGAGCGTGCCTTCCCATACCGCGGTTCCAATTCGTTCTGGCATGGACGAATCATATAGCGCAACGAACCGCGCGGCCCTGGATTCCGTAACAGTGCGGTGATGATGAGTCGCCGTGCCACCGCGGCCGCCGAGGCGCTCGCCGCCGCCGCGGTCGTGATCGGTCACAACGTCTTCCGCGTCGTACCCAACGAAGTCGTCGTGCTCGTGATCGCCGGCGCCATTTCGTGCGCGGTCCGGCGGCAGGCGCCGAGCGCGATCGGGTACCGGCGGCCGACATCGTGGTGGCGCACGGTCGCGGTTGCCCTGGCCGTCGCCGCGGCGCTGCAGGCGTTCAGCATCTTCGTCGTCGATCCACTGGCCGTTCGCTTTACCGGCGAGACGGCGGATCTCTCGGACTTCCAGCCGGTTGTTGGAAACCTGAAGCTGGCGTTGATCTACCTGCTCGTGATCTGGTCATTCGCCGCGTTCGGTGAGGAGTTTGCCTATCGCGGTTACCTGTTGCGCCGCACGATCGACGCGTTGGGCGGCTCCACGCGCGCCGCGTATCTGGCGGTACTGCTCTGCGGCGCGCTGTTCGGCATCGGACATTTCTACCAGGGGCCGGTCGGGATGATCGACAGCACCGTCTCCGGGCTCGTGTTCGGCACGCTCTACGTCAAGTCGGACGGCAACCTGTGGCCGTCGACGCTTGCCCACGGTCTGACCGATACGCTTGCGTTGACGCTCATTGCGACCGGGGTGTACGCGATCTAGGCTCCGGCGAGGGAACGAAGTCGACGGAGGAAACGGTCTCACAGGAGCAACGAAGAAACGGAGACGAACGGAGACGGGCCGTTCGGCAGGCCGCCTTCGGCGGCCAATCGAACGGCCGCACTCTCTTCGTGGTCTTCGTGACCGTCGTGGCTAACATCTCCGTTCGTCCCCGTTCCTTCGTTGCTCCTGTGAAACCGTTACCTCCGTAGGCTCCGTGGCCTCCACGTCTGCAAACGATTTGATACCATTCGCACCGCCGCAAACGGAGGTCCGCCTGAAGGCGGACACTACGCGAGGACTACGCCTGTGCCCACACGATATCCACGCGAGCAGATGCATCGCATCCCGTACACGAAGCTCTCGCCGGATCAGATTCTCGGCAAGCTGGTAGCGGCAGCGAACGGACCGATCAGCGCATCTCCGCTCGCCGACGTATTCGCAGGAAAGTCGCTGCGCATCGTCCTCGACAACGGTCCCGTCCTCAACTACCGCTTCACGGACGGCAAGCGATTGTCGCTGACCGAAGGCGATGCCGCCGCGGTGCAGGCAGGCTACGGCGCGTTGACGCTCGATCGCATCGCGCTCTTTTCGCACATGGTGCCGAAGACGCAGCGTGGCTACACCGTCATCGTCGATCAGGACACCAACCTGGTGACGGCATTCGAGGTGTGGTTCAGCGGCTACCAGGACAACCGCGAGGTACAGCGGCAGGTCTACTACGGGTATGTCGATTCCGGCGCGGCAGCGCCAGGCACACGCCACGGCATCACCAATCGCATCGAAGGGAAAGGGTTCTACTGGAAGCAGGACACCGGCATCGAGACGCTCGAATTCTATCCGACGGTGCTGTACTCCAACTTCGTCGAGCTCACGCGCTTCGGTGGTGAGCTGAGCTGGTGTGCTCCCTCCGACTACATCAGGATTAGCGACGACAAGTACGTCTACTCACGCGTCGAGGCCGAGTTCTCCGGGACGATGACTCTCTACGTGCTCGATCCGAATCGCGTCGAGCAGGTCGGCATGCGCCTCGGCTTCGACGAGAGCGACACGCTCGAGTACTACATGTTCCGCGGCGGCGGCGAGTGGGTGGGACAGATCGCGCAGTTCGAGGCGTTCGGCGACCTCGGCACCACGCTCGCCCAGGGGAATCGTGCGGCGGCCGCGGCGGGGAAGGGCGCGCGGCAGGTCTATCGGCCGATGAAGACGAACCCGATCATGACGCGCGCGCAGGTCGATGCCGCAGTCAAGCAGAACACCACGCTGTTCGCCCCCGGCGGCGGGATGGCCGGCAACAGGGGACCGGCGAGCACGTTCCTCGCCGGCAAGGAGCTGACGCTGCGCTACGACAACGGCCAGGCGTTCGACTATCAGTTCGCCGATGTCGGCCGGCTGCGGTGGCGGCGCCAGGGCGAGACCGCGTGGAAGGACGAGCGGTACGAATCCTTCGACTCAGCCCCTGGCGTGATCATGTTCGGCCACCTGCTGAGCGGCGCAAGAGACCACGATGCATTCTCGATCGTCGCTGACTTCGATCACGGGTTGGTCACCACACTCCACGGCACCATGGGCACCCCCTACATGGGCAACGAGGCGGCCGTGAAGACGATGTTCGGCGTCGTCGAGATGAAGGGCCTCACACCGCCGAAATACCGGCGCCATCATTTCACCGACGAGCTCGTCGGCCGTGCGATGACGTGGAACTATGCTCCCGGATCGACCTCGGCGAACGGCGCCTTTGCGCCGGGGCTGACGTCGATGCACCTCTATTCGACGCCGCACTCGCTGTCGTGGATCATCTTTCTCGGCAACGGCGCCGGCGGGCTGGAGTGGAGCGGGCCGGCATCCTACGTGAAGATTCGCGACGAGCTGTACTTCGCCTACTGGCTCGAGGAGGCGTGCAACGGCACGCTCGGCACGATCCTCATCAACATGCGGACGATGAGGAATTGCGGCATCGACTACGGCGCCACGCCAAAGGGGCTGCGCCTGAGCGTCGTCGGTGCGCACGCGCGTCATGCCGGCCGCTTTAACACGCTCAAGTACTTCAGCGTGGGACGGACCGTGTAAGGTCCGTCTTGTGAAGTCGCAGGTACTATGATGACCAGGAAGACACGCCGTTCGTTCATCGCCGTTGCGGGCGCCGCGCTGTCGGCGCCCGTTGCCGCCGCGGCGGCAGCCTTGCCGGGACGGATCGAATCAGATCCGACGAAGGCGCGTCTCGAGCATCTCGAGGATCTGAATGAGATACGCGCGTTGAACCACGCGTATCTGATCGAGCGCAGCATGTCCGGCGTTTCTCCTGCCGACTTCGGCGAGCACGACGTCATCGAGATCGCGGAGGACCGTCAGACCGCCACAGCCCGTCTGCATGTCATCGTGCATACCGAGACAGCGCTCGATCCCGACTGCACGCTCGTGGAGATGGCGCAGGCTCAGGGTGAGGGTGTGGTGCGCACGACCGTGCCCGCGGTGCTCGAGAACACTTACGTCAGGCGCGGCGGCACCTGGAAGATCCTGCGGACACGTGACTCACGCGCACTGGCATAAGGCGATCCGCCGCGGCCTCGCGGTTGCCGAGCGTCAGCCGGCGCGGGCGCTCAAGGCTCTCGATGCCCTGCTCGTCCGGCTCCAGTCGGATGCCCCCACAAGTGCGGGTGACTGGCACATCGAGCAGACCCTTGAGACGATCAGCGCTGTTCAGTCGCATATCGGGAAGCATCGCGAGTCGGCGGAGACGATGCTGCGCATCGCCAGGCATCACGAGCAGCAGCTGTTGTATTACCGGCGTGCGTTCGTTGCGGCATGCGCGACGGCCGCTCTCGAGCTTGCGGCCGCGGGGGATCGCCGGGGCGCGCGACGCCTCCTGGCTCGTGCGAAACCGGCGGCCGCCGGTCTGCGGCCGCCGGAGAAGCTGTTTCGAAAAGCTACTTCTTTCCTTTCGTCACAGCCATGATCGCCGCGCCGGCGAACGCGAACAGGAAGCCCCCGATGACCGGGTCGACCAGCGACGCCGTCAGGTTCTGAATGTTCGTGGTTGCGTACATTGTCAGGTCGATGGCGAGGAAGAACAGCAGCCCGGTGACAAAGGCGATCTTCACGCCCTGCATGACGTTCGCGGCGGATGCCCAGATCAGGATCATCGTCAACAGCGCGCCGAACACCACCTGCCCGGCGACCAAGGAGACGAAGTCGAACGGGTCACGCTGCACGCCGGTCGCCGACCCGCCGTTATTGGCGAAGAAATCGGCGAAGACAATCCCATAGGCGAGATAACCGAGCAGGGTAAACACCACCGCACCAACCACGGTTCCGAGCAACAGTCGTTGTGTGATCACGGCGTTTCCTCCGGGGAAACCTTAACAGGAAACGGCTGGGCTTGGACAACAGTTCGCAGGAGCTTTTACCTGGCGTGCGCTCGCGTTGACACCGGGAGCGCGACGGGGCACCATCTGGGCCGCCGCGCCTGAGCCTTTGGCCGAGGCGGGGGAGTTGGGAGTTTATTCAGAATGACGAAACGGTGGTTCGTTGGCGGTGCCGTCCTGGCTGGCGCCCTTTTCCTGCTCGCGGCGAGCGTACCGGGTCAGACCGGCTATAAAGCTCCGCGCACGGGCGATGGAAAGCCGAATCTCAACGGCATCTGGCAGGCGATGACGTCGGCTCACTGGGATGTCGAGGCGCACCCGGCGGCGCCGGGTCCGATGTGGGAGCTGGGCGCCCAGTTCGCGATCCAGGGGGGAGCCGGCATCGTCGAAGGCGGGCAGATTCCCTATACGCCTGACGGTTTGAAGAAGAAACAGGAAAACTTCGCCAACCGGACGAAGCTCGACCCGGAGATCAAATGCTACCTGCCGGGCGTGCCGCGGGCGATGTACATGCCCTACCCGTTCCAGATCATCCAGAATCCGAAATACATCATGATCGTGCACGAGTTCGCGGGTGCGGTCCGGACGATCTATATGGATAATCATACGGATGCGCCGGCACCCAGCTGGATGGGGTGGTCGAACGGGAAGTGGGAAGGCGAGACGCTGGTGGTCGATACCAAGGGCTATCTCGACTCCACCTGGTTCGACCGCGCGGGCAACCATCACAGCGACGAGCTGCACACGATCGAACGGTTCTCTGCCCGCAGCGCGGAGACGTTGAACTACGAGGTCACGATTAACGATCCGAAGACGTTTACGCGGACCTGGAAGATGAGCCTGCCGCTCTACCGGCGCGTCGAGCCGAACGCGCAGCTCACCGAGTACCGATGCGTGGAGTTCTCGGAGGAAATGCTGTACGGTCACCTGAAAAAGAAGACCAGCGAGTAGGAGATGAACATGCGACGCATATCAGCAGGCGCCCTGGCCATCGCCGTCGCGATGATGTGGCTCACGGCGAACACGAACGCTGATCAGCAGGCGGCGGGCGCGAGCACGGCGAAACCTGCCGCGGCGTCAACGGCAGCCAAGGCGGCACAGCCCGGGGCGAAGCCCTACAGGGCCCCGCGCACGCCGGACGGCCAGCCCGATCTCGGCGGCTACTGGAGCAACGCCACCTATACGCCGCTCGAACGCGCGCAGAACGTCACCAAGGAGTACTACACCCCGGAAGAGTTCAAGAAGGTGATGCAGGACGCGCAGGCGCGCGATGAAACGCAGACGACGCCCGGAACGCCTGCGGACGTCCACTACGACTTCACGCAGTTCGGCCTCGACAAGAGCCAGCACACCATCGCGCAGAACCTGCGTACGTCGCAGATCATCGACCCGCCGGATGGCCGTCTGCCGCCGCAGGTACCGGCAGCAGCCGCGCGCGCGCAGGCGGCGGCCGCGGAACGCAAGCAGCAGGGCGGGCAGTACGACCGCGTGCAGAACATGCCGAACGGGTCGCGCTGCATCATCATGGGCGGCGCCGGTCCTCCGCTCCGCGACGCCGGCTACAACAGCACCTATCACATCGTCCAAGGTCAGGGGAACGTCATGATCCTGACCGAGATGATCCACGACGCGCGGATCATCCCGCTCGACAACCGTCCGGCGCCGCCGGCCGGCCTGAAGCAGTGGGTCGGGATGTCGCGCGGCCGCTGGGAAGGCGAGACGCTCGTCGTCGAGACGACGAATTTCAACGGGCGTAATCCCATCGGCGGCGGCCGCGGCGGCGGCGGATCGTCGGACGCCGTGAAGGTCACCGAGCGTTTCACGCGCATCTCGGACGATCAGATCGAATACAAGTTCACGGTCGATGATCCGCAGACGTGGACGCGTCCCTGGACGGCCCTCAACTATCTGCAGAAGACCAACGGGCCAATCTTCGAGTTCGCGTGCCACGAGACGAACATCGGCGTCTCGGGCATCCTCGGCGGCGCCCGCGCCGACGAGAAGCGCGCGGCTGAAGCGGCCGCCGCGAAGACCGGATCGAGGTAGGGACGATATGACCAGACGAACGGCACTCATTGCCGCCATTGTCGCCGTGGCTCTTGTCGGCGCCGGCAGCGTCGCGCGTGCGCATCACGCGTTCGCCGCCGAGTTCGACGTGAACAAGCCGATCAAGTTCGAAGGCAAGCTCATTAAATGGGACATGGTGAACCCGCACTCCTGGTTCCACATGGAGATCAAGGGCGAGAAGTGGATGATTGAAGGCGGCAGCCCCAATCAGCTGATTCGCCAGGGCGTCACCAGCAAGACCGTGCCGATCGGGACGACGCTGATCGTCGAGGGGTACCTGGCGAAGGACGGGACGAACAAAGCCGTCGGGCGGAACTTCATCCTCGCCGACGGCTCGCGCCTGTTCCTCGGCGGCTCGGCACCGGGCCAGCCGAAGTAGATCCGGGCGTGGCTTCCGCCTTCAGGCGGAAGACGACACCGCGCAGGACGCCAGGGGCGCGAAGAACACCTGTTCTCGCGCCCCTTTTGTTTTTTCTCATCCCTGACACGCATGATCGACTTCGGCATCAACGACCCACGCGAGATGCCGCTGCATTTCTTCTTCGGCGTCGTGCACATGGACTATCGGACCGCCGTGCGGGCACGTACCGAGAAGCAGAACTGTTCCATCTGTCCTCGGTACTGGTACGTGGACGCGACGTTCGCGTGCGAGCGCTGCGGCGAAGAGTTCACGTTCAGCGCCGCCGAGCAGCGCCAGTGGTACGAGGAGTACGGGTTCTGGGTGGACTCGATCCCGAAACACTGTCTGACATGCCGGCGCGACGCCCGTCACGCGAAAGTGCTGCGACAGGAGTACGACCGCGACATCGCGGAGGTGCTCGCGCGCGGCGATCTGGAGAGCCGGAAGCGTCTGGCGGCGATCATCGATCGGCTGTGCGAGTTTGATGAGGCACTGCCGGCCCGTGTTCACGACAACCGCCGCCGGCTGGCCGAGCACATCGCCCGTGCGGAGAGCCGGTCCTGAGCGGCGAACCTGTCGGCCGTCCGGTGAAGTGGCAGATCCTCGTCCTGGTGCTCCTCTTTCTGGGCGGTGGATCGTTTGGCGTCTGGCTGGCAATCCGCCTCGCGCCCGAATCGATCCTCGCGCAGTTCGTCGGTCTCTTTTCCTTTTCTCTCCCGTTCGCCATCGGCCTGCAATCCTGGATGGGGGCCGCGATTGTCGTCGAGGTCTTCCGCCTGATCAGGCGGCGCGGACGGCGACTCCCGCCCGACAAGCGGTCAGCCACGCCGCCGGGCTCGTTCGTGTTCGTCCCGACGTGCGCAGGGCTCATCACGTGCGCCGGCCTGTTGATTGGCGTGTTCGGATCGTCGCTCGGCGTCATTGCGACGACGGGCCTGTACCTGGTGCTCGGCGTCGGCTATGGGGTGGCGTGCTGGCTGTTCGCCAGGGCGGGATATCTGCCCATCCCGCAGGAAATGTAGTGTCCGCCTGTAGTGTCCGCCTGTAGTGTCCGCCTTTAGGCGGACCAGTGGTCAGCGTGAACCCGGCGGCGCGGTGTCGTTCGAGGCGACGCGCCGCTTGAACTTCCAGGCGCCGTTCTCTCTGACGAGCGTATCGTCGTAGCGGCCCGCCTGCGCGATCGTGGCGCCGCGCTCGCCGGGCGTGACGAACGTCCAGCGCGACCACGCCGTCGCGCTGTCGCCCTTCACCGTGATGACGACGTTCGACATGATGTGGTACGAACCGCCTCGGTTCGGCCCGGTGCCCAGGCTCTCTTCCATGAACGCCTGGATGTTGGCCCGGCCCTTGACCGTGCCGAATCCACCGACCCATTCGCCGTCGGTCGCGAACAACGCGGCGTAGGCCGCGAGGTCGCGGCTGTCCAGATGGCGGCCGTAGTCGATCAGCAGCTGCGCGATCTGCTCCTTGTCCTCGAGTGCGCGCAGCCGGGTTTCAGCCGAGCCGGTCTGCGCTGATGCCGCCACGACAGACAGCGAGTACCCGGTGACCACGAGCATTACGAGCCTTCGCGCTCTTCGCATCTTCGCGTCCTTCGCGGTTTCGTCCGCCTGAAGGCGGACACTACGACCCTAGAGTTTGAACAGGCGCCTCGCGTTTTCCCCGAGGATATTCCGCTTCGCCTGCTCGCTGAGAAACGGCAGCGACATCAGCTTGCCCGGCACGTCGAAATCCCAGTGCGGCCAGTCCGACGCGAAGAGCAGCTGCGTCTCGGCGTGAATGGCCTCGAAGGTCGCCTGCAGCAGCTTCAGGTTCGTCCGTTCCATCGGCTGCGACGTGTAATACATGTCCTGCATGTATTCGCTCGGCAGTTTCTTGAGCAGCGGCGCGTCCGACTGCCGCATCAGGTACTCGTGGTCGAGGCGCTGCATCATGAACGGCAGCCAGGCGAGGCCGCTCTCGATCCAGATCACCTTCAGGTTCGGGAAGCGCTCGTTCAACCCGTTCATGATCCAGTTCGTGAGGTGAATCATGTTGCAGGTGACGAACGACAGCGAGTGCACCGACACGAAGCGGTTGAGGAGCCGGCCGATGCTGTAGTCGGGGCCGGCATGGAAGCCGAGCGGAAGGCCGCGCTCCTCGAGGGCGCGATAGACCGGCATGTATTGCGACCCATAGACGCCGACCTGCCGCTGCCCGGTGACAAGGAAGCCAATTACGCCGGGTTTGCCGGCGAACTCGTCGATGGTGCGCAGGCACGCCTCCGGGCTGCCGAAGGGCAGCGCCAGCATGGACTTGATGCGCGGCTCGTGCGCCAGGATGCGGCTGGTGAACCAGCGGTTGTAGGCGAAGATCAGCTGCGTCTCGATTTCCGCCGACGGGTGCAGCCCGATTTCGAGCATCGGCTGCGGAAACACAATCTGCACGTCGATCCCCATCGTCTCGATCGCGCGGCGCATCAGCGTCAGGTCGCGATGCTCGCCGTTCGACGTGTCGACGTCCTCGGCAAGCTGGATCTGGTGGGGGATGCGGCCGTGCACGTCCTGAAACGTCAGCCCGGGGGGATGATTGCTGAGCGCGATGTTGTGCGCATTGGGCCACAACGCCGCCATCGTCTTGCCGTTGCGCCGGAGGACCGGGTCCTCGATGTGATCCAGCACTTCCGACCACGAATCGAACTCGACGTGGTGGGAATCGACGTCGACGATGAAGTAATCCTTCAGGTTGTAGCGTTCGACGTCGCGGCGCGCGTTGGCGAGGATCTCGCGCGAATCGGTGCGCGTCGTAATCTGCTGTGTCTCTCGTGCGCGGACCGTGGGAGTGTCGATCACCTTGGACATCTCTATTCCTTGGCACCCTTGGAAAACCACATCGCCATATCGAACGGCGTCAGATCCTGCGAGCGAAGCAGCGCGCACGCCAGCGTGATCGCATCCGTTGTCGCGACGTCCGGAGTCAGCGGCGGCAGCTCGCGCCCCGCCTGCGCGGACGCATTCGCATAGAGCCGCGTCGCCGCGCTGACAATCGCACGCACCTCCTCTTCGGTCAGATCCGTCCGCTCGGCGAGCTGCTCGAACTCAGAGGGTGACATACACCTCGCCACCTTCCTCCTGAACCGCAACGGGCTTCAGCCGTATCGATTCTTTCGCGGGATGCGATCCGGTTTCGATCGTGAACTCGTAGCCGTGCCAGGGGCAGACGATGCGCATTTCGGACTCGTCGAAGGCGTAACCCGTTGATACCTGCCTGTCGTTGATGACTTCGCGGACGGCGGGAATGATCAGCCCCTGACACACCGGTCCACCCATGTGCGGGCACGTGTTCTCGTAGGCGAAGAGCCGGCCGTTGACGCGGAAGATACCGACGGTGCTCTCGCCGACGTCGACGACAAGACGCCCTTTTTCGGGGATGTCCTCGCTGCGGCCGGCGCGGAGACGGATCGGCGCGGATGTTTCAGGGGCCATCTGTCGCTGATAATACCTTCGTTGCAGACTTACAACAGGCTGGTGGGGAATGGTACACACAGCACTTCGTTCGCTGATTGTCGGCGCGTACCTGCTTGTTTCGGCAACCGCGGCAGGCGCTGACGAGAGGATAGGGTCGGTCTACCTGGCGGGAGGAATTGCCGCCCCGTATCAGAGCGGGCCGAGTGGTAATGCGTCCCAGATCTATGTGAAAGCACCCGGCGGGGTCACGCGTGGATGGTTCCTGGGTGGCGGCGTTCGGATTACGCGCAACCTGAGTGTTGACACCGAGTTGTCGACCACGGGTTGGATGACTGCACGGCAGCCATCGCGATACGGGATGACGTTCAACGAGGATCGGCGCGATCGATTTGCCTTGTTTGCCGCTCGTTTCCACCTTCGGCGCGAGCGAATGATAGGCGTGGAGCCGGTTGCTGGAATGGCTTGGACCAGGTCCGAAGGTTGGTCGCAGACGGACTACTCCAACTTATTGGAGCCGTCGCAGCCCCCTGTGGCCGGCCGGCGACATCGTCATTCACCCGCGACGACAATCGGACCGCTGTTCGGGTGCGATCTCCGCATCGGCAACGGGCCCATCGCTGTGGTGCCGTCGTTCCGCGCATTCATGTCTGACACTGCGAATGGCTACGAGCCCTATCCGGGCGGATATCCCAGTTGGACGTTTCGATCCGGTCTCGGCGTGCGAGTCAGGCTCGGGTCCCGCTAAGGTACGGTGTCGCGACAGGCGCGCGCCCCGTTCCTGCAGAACGTCCGGACGCTGCCGGAGAAGATCGATCCGGCAACATATCCGTTCACGATTCCCGCGTTCGCCCGCGGCATCGATTTGACTCTGACCAGCCCGGTCACGTTCTTCGTCGGCGAAAACGGCAGCGGGAAGTCGACGCTCCTCGAGGCGCTGGCCGAGGGCTGCGGTTTCAATCCGGAAGGCGGGAGCCGCGACCATCACCGCGAGACGGCCGCCGGACGTTCGCCGCTGCTGGAGGCGCTGCGGCTGACGTGGCGGCCCAAGGTGACGAAGGGCTTTTTCCTGCGCGCCGAGAGCTTCTACAACTTCGCGACCTACATTGAAGGCGTCTCGAACATGCAGGCGTACGGCGGAAAGTCGCTGCATGTGCAATCGCACGGGGAGTCATTCCTGGCGCTGTTCGCCCACCGCTTCGACCAGGGCGTCTTCATCCTCGACGAGCCCGAGGCGGCGCTGTCGCCGCAGCGCCAGCTGTCGTTCCTGAAGATCGTGCACGATTTGGCGACGACAGGACGCGCGCAATTCCTGATCGCCACGCACTCGCCGATCATCCTGGCGTATCCCGGGGCGGTGCTCTTCAGCCTGGACGGCGATGCGATTGAGGAGATTGCCTACCGTGACACGAAGCACTACCTGATCACGCGCGACTTCCTCAATTCACCCGAGCGCTTCTTCAAACATCTGTTCGACGAAGGCCGGGCGCCGCGGTAACCGACAATGAGGCATCCGCTGTTCGACGAGATCGACGCGTCGCTCGTGTCCGTCGTACCGCCGGAGCCGGTCGAACTGCAGGGTTCATGGACGGAAGCGGCGCGCCGGACGTATTCGGCCGCAAGCCAGGCCGGGTCAGGCGCTGGTCCATATGTCGACGTCATCGATCTACGATGGCAGGGGATATTGACGTCCTCCGTGCCGATTGCGGCGATCGCGATTCTCGTTACCGACGTGGAACTGTTCTGGGTGAAGACCGAACCCGCAGCACTCGTTCTACCGGTCCAGATATCTCTGCACGCCAACGCTGACTACTCGCCGGCACTGACGACTCTTACGGGGGGCATCGGCGGGAGCACGCTGCCGGGAGTGCCGGTGCCATGCGGCAAGGACCTGCGCACCGTCTGCTCTGTGAAGCCGGCGCGTCTCGTGACAGGTCGAATCGAATTGGTTGCCACGGCAGGAGACGTATCGGTTGCCGCGCTTCTGCTTCCCGGTCGCTTCCTGAAGGTGGGACGTCGTCGGTTGTTTCGATTTCGTGACGACATGACCGCCGGACTGCCTCCGCGTGTGCGGGAGATGCTCACGCGACGGCGGGCTGGTTCGGTAACGCCAGTCGACCGATGAATTACACAGAGAACCGATAAGTCGTGACGATGATCGAGGAACTGCGGCGTCTTTCGTTCAGTGAGTCCCGAGTTCCGCGGCTCGATGCGTTGGAGGTCTTCGTCCCCGCCGGAAAAGAAGACGATGCGGAATACGCGGAGTGCGTCCGTCGCCCGAGCCGCTGGTTTCCCCTAGAAGGAGGTCACCGTGTGCTTATGCTGCACGAAGGCGGTGACTATGATGATCGCCGCTTCACCTTCGTCAAGGGGCGGTTGGGACCACGAACACTGCCGGCTCTGTGAGCGGACGATCGAACCAATGATCGTGTGCTGGGTCACGGCCACGGATGGTCCGTTTATCGTCCTCTGTTCAGACTGCTATCGCCAGGTGCAACGCCGATCGTTGTGGCGCCGCGTCGGTCAGCTGCTTGGTCGAATTTTTCGATGAACAATCGTTGATTGCGTCAATGCCGTTCGACCAGGGCGTCTTCATCCTCGACGAGCCCGAAGCGGCGCTCCCGCCGCAGCGCCAGCTGTCTTTCCTGAAGATCATGCACGGTCTGGCGACGACAGAACGCGCGCAGTTCCTGCGCTTCTTCAAACATCTGTTCGCAGAGGATCGACGGACATGACGCGTGCCACACACATCCGCCCGTCACTGGAAGCCGACGGTTGGACGCTTGTCTCCGCCGAAGAACGCCACGCCGTCCATCCGACGACATTTCAGATCCCATCGAAAGCCGATCGCGAGAC
>DASTBV010000090.1:0-23630 GCA_035711805.1 Vicinamibacterales bacterium | reverse complement strand
ACTTTCCGATCGTCACGGCGGGTCAGCTGGTGTAACCGGGGCACCTCAAACAGCGTGCGCATCCAGCGTGTGACTCGCCGAGCAGGTCACCGGCCTCGAACTGCGCGCGTAAACGCGCAGTCGGCACGTCGCTCACCGGGGTGGTGGCAGGCGCCGACGCGCCGACGGCCACCGAGCTTGCGCCCTTTCGAGCCACAGGTGTTGGGGCCGATCCCGCACCTACTCAGGCAGTGTCGGCAGAACCGTTTTGATCATGAACTCGTTGAACTTGTCCTTCTCCTCGGCGTTCGGCAGATGCGCGGAGCGTTCAAACCAGACAAGTTGCTTCCGAGGCGCCTTCAGCGCCTCAAAGTACTTCGCTGAAAGCACTGACGGCACCTCGTAGTCATGACGTCCCAAACAGAAGAAGACCGGTATCTTCACCTCGGGAACCTGGACAAAGAGATCTACGCGGGACAGCTCCGGGTAGAGCGCCTTGACGGACTGTAGAACGCCGCGAAAGAAGTTGATGCGGTCGAACATGGTGTATTCGCGCGAGAACACAAGATTCCTGAGGACGACGCCAAACGCTCCACTCTTGCTCCGGTAATACTCGCCACCATGTTTTCCCAGGATTCGTCTCTCCGTTAGGAACTTCGATCGCCAATTATTCCCGGTGTACGGAGGTGGGCCGATGTCGGTCAGCTTCTTGACCGACGACTGGTCGTTCGCTCGTTCAGCTTGTTCCAGTGTCCACTTGTAGGAAATCAGTTCGCTCTCCGCCATCCTCGACATCTGCCCGATCCCGATATAGGCGGAGAACAGGTCCGGACGTCTCGACGCGGCAATCACGCCAATGACGCTCCCCCAAGAGTGCCCAACGAGCAAGATCTTGTTCTTGTGAAAGCGCCTCGCCAAATCAGACGAGAGAGCAATGAGGTCGTCAACGAATGCCCCGATCGTCATTTCTGCATCAACACGGCCTGCGGCGAAGGATTTACCAGCGCGCCGCTGATCCCAGTTGACGACGGTGAAGTGCCTCTCGAGAGGCTGTGTGTTTTTCCTCATCAGCGTGAGCCACGAAGTGCCGGGTCCGCCGTGAACAAACAGAACGACTGGATTGGTGGTGCTCTCGGAACGAATGAGAATCCACTGCTGGGTGCCGTTGACGGGAACCTGCTCGAGGACGGCAAGCCTGTTCGGGTACCGGCGAATGTCCATTCTCGGGGTGGAACCCGGAATGAGGAAGAGTGCAGCCAAACCCGCCACCACGACGAGCACCAGAAGAGCCATCCTTCGTCTCCGCCAGGGCCGGCTCTGAGACACGCCGGACCTTTGCCGCGATGAACGCCGCGTCCATCGCGCAAGAGAGCAGACCAGATGCCAGATGGAAGCGACGGCCTTTCCGCCGCGCACTCGCCGCAAAGACTGGTTTACGCTGCCGGACCGCGACGACGGTCGTGGCTGCGGAAAATTCGGCACCCGAGCCGTGCTTTTCCCCCACCGGCACGGACGGGATCTCGGCAACCCTCTGATTACGGCCCGCCAGTGACGGCCGACACCCGGCAAGGTCCATGCGTCCTATTGACGCCATAACCGCCACCAAGACTTTCGTCATGAGACATCCGGTGGTGACCTACTTCGTCCTGACGTTCCTCATCTCATGGGGTGGCATCCTCGTGGTGCTCGGTCCCGGCGCATTCACGGGCGGCACGGCGCCGACCGAGGGGCTCCTTCCGCTGGTGTAGCTGGCGATGTTCGCCGGCCCCAGCATCGCAGGCATCCTGATGACAGGTCTCGTCGATGGAACAGCGGGATTTCACGACCTTCGCTCCCGGTTGATCAGGTGGAGGGTGGACGGCCGCTGGTGCGTGGTCGCGGTCCTGACCGCCCCACTCGTGGTGACGGCGGTACTGCTCCCGCTCTCGCTCAGCTCCGCTGGGTTCCTCCCCGGCGTCTTCGCATCCGACGACACCGCGATGCTCATGCACGTGAGCCTCACGGCAAGCACGCTGATCCTCCAGCCGCTCGACGTCGCAGGGATGCGCGCCCTGACCTACGACCTCGTCTTGGCCGCGGCGCTGTGGCTCCTCATTGCCGCGCTCGCGACAGCCAACGGCCGGCAACTCTCGCGACCACCGCTCCGGCCGCGGGTGGCTTGAACGATCATGAGCGACGGAAGCGCCGCCAGAAAGCAGGGCATGATGGCGTCCACGAGCTTCATCACCAGGCACCCGGTATTGATGTACTTCGCTCTCACGTTCGCAATCTCGTGGGGCGGCTTCGTCCTGGTGGTCGGTCCAGGCGGCTTTCCGGGTACCGGGAGCCAGTTCGACGCGCTCCTGCCAGCAGCGGACACCCTTTCCGGCGACCGCTCCAGAGGCGAATGGCGTGAAGAGGCGGTCCACCGCGAGGACGTGGGGAGGAGGATGAAATGACGGCCACTACTGATCGGGCTTTTTTCAACGGATATCTCGACGCCTGGAACGCGCACGACCCAGCGGCTGTCGCTCGTTACATGGCAGACGATGCGATCTATGAAGACGTCGCCCTTGGCCGTGTGCTGCATGGTCCGTCGGAGATTGCCGCGTTCGTCGAGGAGGCTACGAGAGCGTCGAGCGACTTCCGGTTCGAAGAAGTGTCGCTGTTCAGCGCGGGCAGCGATTACGCGAATGAGTGGATCATGACCGGGACGAACGATCGCGCGGTCAAAGGCGTTCCCGCGACGGGCCGCTCGTTCCGCGTTCGGGGGGCGTCGGTTGGCAAGCTCGATACGAGCGGGCGGATTGTCGAGAATCGGGACTACTACAACCTCGCCGAGATGTTTGCGCAGCTTGGCATCCAGCCGGCCGCCCCGCCGCAGCCTGCGTAAGCACGTTGGCCGCTGACGGAATCCGGTGGGAAAGAGAAGACATCGTGACACCCATCAAGGCGTTCATCGAGAAGCACCCGGTGCTGACGTATTACGTCCTCGTGTTCGCGATCTCGTGGGGCGGCATCCTCATGCTCGTCGCGCCAGGCGGCATTCCCGGCGAGCCCGAGGACGTCGCACGCCTTTTTCCGTTCACGCTCGCGGCGCTCTTCGCTGGTCCGAGCGTCGCCGGCGTCGTCATGACCGCGCTCGTCTCCGGCAGGGCGGGGCTCCGCGAACTGCTCGCGCGCCTCGGTCGCTGGCGCGTGGGCGCAGCGTGGTGGGCGGCCGCGCTCCTAACTGGGCCGGTCCTGGTCGCAGCGGTGCTGTTCGGGCTCTCGCTCTACTCGCCCGACTTCGTGCCCGGCCTGCTCACGACGGAGGACAAGCTCGGGCTGCTCATCTTCGGCCTCGGCTGGGGACTCGTCGGCGGCGGACTCTTGGAGGAGCTTGGCTGGACCGGGTTCGCCGTGCCGACGTTGAGGCGGCGCTACACCGCGCTTGCGACCGGGCTCATCGTCGGCTTCTTGTGGGGCACGTGGCACGTGCTGATTGCCGTCTGGGCGAGTCGTGGTCTGGCGGGCGAGGCGTCGCTCACGGGATTCGTCGCCGGGTTCCTCGCCTTCTACTTCGTCGCACTCCCCGCCTATCGCGTCCTCATGGTCTGGTTGTACGACCATACGGCGAGTCTGTTGCTGGCGATGCTTATGCACGCGGTCCTCTCGGCGAGCACGATCGTCCTGCAGCCGCTGTCAGCCCATGGGCAGTTCACGTGGAACGTCCTGCTCGGCGCAGCGCTCTGGGCCGTCGTCGCAGTGGTCGCGAGGGTGAGACGTGGTGAGCTGCCACGCGGCCGGTTCAACCGGCCGGCGGGCAGGTCTCATGACCGCCACGGCCACCCCGCTCGCTGGCGCGCGTCGCCTCTACGTTGTCGCAGGCTGCCGCTTTTCTGGCGATGCTCGCCAACGTCGTCGACATCGTGCTCGGCTTTGGCTGGGAGATGGTGACGTACGGCGCGAGACCGGTTGCGGAATGGTTCGACGTTTTCCAGTGGAGCCGGCGAGGCGGTGCTGGCGCGGGCGAAGACTTCACGCCGGGGACGCTCGTCGGCTTGTTCCTGAGCGGCCTCGCGGCGATCGTGATCTCGATTGTGATGCGCCGGGGGCGCGTGTTTTCGCGGATCAACGCGTGGGCGAGATCGCCGGCTTCTCGTTCCTCACGCTGGATTTTGAGGCAGCGGGGTTGAAGCGACGAAGCGAGGAGCGGCTCGGTTCGCATCCGTAACGCCTGTCACGCGATTACGTTAGCGCATGGTGTCGTACACGATGCGCCCGTCCTTGAGCACCAGGTCCACTGACGCGAGAGCCTCGATATTCTCGAGGGGGTTCGCTGGCAGCAGAATCAGATCGGCCGCTTTGCCTGGTTCGACGGTTCCGAGTCGATCATCGATCCCCAACGCGCGGGCGGCATTGATGGTGGCCATCCTGAGAATAGCCAGATTCGGGAGCCCGGCCTCTTTGAGGCCATGCACTTCGTTCATCACCGAGTGGAAGAAGTTGCCAAACGCGAAGGGTGTGTCGGTGCCGAAGATCAGGCCGACGCCCGCCACGTGCAGCTTCCGCGTATTCGCAACGCTCTCGCGAAGCCACAGCTCCCAGCGCTCCATCGGGCGCTCCTGCCGCATTATCATGCGCGCCACACCCGGCACTTTGAGTAAGCGCAATGCAAGGTAGAGATCCCTCCGCACCGACGCATCCACGTTCTCGATCAATTGCTGATCCTGATACAACTGTTGGGGCGCGCGCAGCATGGTCATCACGCTGTACGCCGACCCGGAAAGCGTGGGGCAGACGTAGATGCCGCGTCGAGCGATCTCGGCGACGAGATCGTCGGATAAGGGGTGTGGCACGTTGACCAGATGCTCGATCCCATCCACGCCGCCTCGTACCGCAGCCCAATCGCCTTGGTGCCCGTACGAATGCGCCGTGACTCGCAGCCCCGCCTGGTGTGCGACTTCAACGATGCGACGCACCCAAGCCTCAGGCAGGTCGGGTCTGGCGTCGGCGAAACCGATGTCCCCATGGGTCGTGGCGATCTTGACGACATCAATGCCGTGCCCAATGTGCTCGCGCAGCTTCGGTTCGATCTCCTCGAACGTCCGCAACTCCACTGCCGACTCTGCGCGCTCCTCCGGCGACAGGCCCGAAGCGATGCCGCCGCTGACGTAACCATCAGGACCATTGACGTGCAGGCCCGCCGCGAGCACTCGCGGGCCCACGACGTCCCACCGCGCGAGGTCATCGCGGTAGCGAAGCGCGTAGTACCCATCGCCGAGGATGCGCATCGTCGTCACGCCGGCCTTGAGCTTCAGCTGGCCGCGCCGCACGATGTCTTCCCGCCCTTCGGGGTATCTGCGTGCTTGCGCCAGCCACTTCTGCATCAGCGCAGTCCGCTGCGTCAGCAGATCGGGCCCGGAATCGGACAGCATGTGGACGTGTGTGTCGATGAGTCCCGGGATCAAGGTATGGCCGCGTCCATCAATGACGCGAGCCGTGGCAGGAAGTGGTTGATCCGCCGCGACGATCGCGTCGATGCGACCGTCACGGACGATGACGGACCTGTCCGACGCGACCATGTCTGCGACTCCGTCCCAGACAGCGACGTGCTGCAGGACGAGGTACTCGGCCACCGGCTTGGCGACGATTCCATCCAGGGCGTGCGCATCGCCCGGGCGGAACTGGAGCATCAGCCATACGAACGCGAGGCCCGTCAGGGTGAGTCCGACGGTGACGATCGCCCCGAGCAGCTTCAACGTTCGACGTCGCATCACGAGATCACACTCAGCTCATCTACATTGATGGCCGGGATCAGCGAGCTGGCTGGTTCAGAGACGCTAAACTGCTCTCCAATTCTCACTCCGAACGGCCGCCGACGCATTCCAACCGAGCGGTGCTCGGCATCATGACCTCGCACGCGGACGGTGACCGATAACATCAATGCGATATCGATGACATCTTGCGGCAGACATCCGCGGGTGGATGACGAACTGGCTAGATCGAATGCGGGCGCTTCAGACGGCCACCGGGTAGAACCCCATCCACACCGCACAAATGAGCCCTACGTCCGTCGGGAGGTTTTGCAGAGGCGGTGGCCCGCGGAGGCGTCAGGTAGCGAATAGACGCAGCCGTCACTCCTGTCGATCAAACACTGACCCGCTTGTTCGTCGAGATACCGAGGATCCTATACAGCGCGCACCAGCCGACCGCGCCCGTGACGAACGCAATAGTTCCGACCACCAGCGAAACAAAGCTGACGACGCCAGTCCTGGAGAGGAGGCTCGCCTCCGTTGGCCACGTACTCCACGCCACGTATCCCAGCGCGAGGCCGACGACGACTCGAATCACCCGATCCCACGTGCCTTCATTAATCGTCATGGCCAGACTCCTCGTTAACAATGGCCTTAGCGCATAACGCTTCTTCTTTAGCAAGCAAATGCACCACCAGACAATCCAGAACTCGGGACCGGTGTTTTGTGGCGAACGCGAGAGTCTGCCCGAATCGTGTGCGGAAAAGTCGGCGCGAACTGCGGGAAAACGCGTATGAATCCGCCACTGCCTGCCGGGAATCCGGAAGATCAGAGCTCTGAGTCCGACCAATGGGCCGCTGGCGGTGGTTTACCACTTGCAAGATGTTCATTTTGACTGTTCCGCCACTCGACCGAGCAAGGAGGTCAACATGGAGGACTTCACGGCCGACTTCTCCGTGGCAGTGCAAGGCGTCAAGGGCTTCTGTCCGGCGGGTGAAGTCTACGCAAAGCGCAATATCTCCGAAAAGAAGATCCCCGTTCTCTCGTGCGAGGGTCCTTGTATCCGAGGAGAAATTGCCAGACTCGCTGCTAACTTGGTCGCGGCCGAAGTGCCGTCGTTTGCCCGAGCGTGCCACGCAGAGGCGTTTTTCGTGCCTCATTCCTCAATGGCGCGTTGGGTTAAGGATGCCGACCATTGCATCATGATCGATGGCTGTTTCTTGAAGTGCCATGGACGGGTACTCAAGACACTCGTCGGAGAAGAAAAGGTCATCCATATTGATGCGCTGCCGTTGTACAAGAAATACACCGATGTCTTTTCGATGGATGACGTTCCAGAAGAGGAACGCAAAGCGGTTGCGCGGCACGTAGCGGATCAGATCATTTCCAAGGCAGGTCCGGTCGGCTCCGGCGTCGTTGCGGCCTGAACTACCGGGCATTGGAGCTGGAAGAACGGGACGACCGAAGAACACGGGCTGATTGAGGACGTCCGATGTGAAGCGCTGGGGGGCACGATGGACACCCACCTCAAGATGAACGAAACGGTGAGGATGGTCTGGCTACGCAGCTTTTTGAAAGTTCTGTCTATTGGATTCCTCACAGCGTTCATTCCGTGGATTACACTCATTCTCCTGAACGCGCCGATTCTCGCACCCGGCGGTAGTCTTGCGCCGTTGCTCAGATTCCAGCCTTACAACACCCCCTACGAGAGCATGATGACCGCGATCCACATCGTGTGGGCCGTGATGCTGTGGCGCGCCTCAGACGATCCTGCACGGCACTCCCTTTTCATCGACTTCACCATCTGGGCAAACGCCGCTCATGGTCTCGTGATGCTCATCGCGACACCCCTGCAGAAAGGACTGGTCATGACGCTCATCGAAGGTGTGCCGCTATTCGCGATAGCAGCGGTGCTGGCGTGGCTCCGACCGAAGCGATCAGCGGTTAGGCCGGCAATCTATCCCAAGACGGCGTAAGGGCCGTGCATGGGACCTACCCTAACGGGCAATTCTGAGGGGTGGACGATGGATAGCACGACACGCAGACTTTTGCTTGCGTTCGGCCTTCTGCTGGTAGTGGCGCTCAGCTTTTCGGCATTGATGGGCGGCATGATCGGTCCAGGCTTCATTGGTTCAGACCAGACCGGCCAGGGGCCGTTCGGGCCAGGCATGATGCGCGGTCATGGCTGGATGTGGGGACTCGGTATGGGATTCGGGAGTCTGGTCATGCTCGCCTTCTGGGGCGTTGTGATTGTCGGTGTGATTCTGCTGATTCGATCTGTAGGTGGAGCCCACGGGGCCCTGTGGCACGAAACGCCGCCCAATCTGCTCAAACGGCGTTATGCGGCGGGACACATCAGCCGCGAACAGTATGAACAGATGCGTAAGGACCTCGAATAGTCATTGCGGTAACCCAACGAAGAAACTCGAATCGTAAAGTCGCTCTTATCTTCTGCGCTAAGCAACGCGGTGAACACAGGAAAAACGAATTGAACTGCAGCGCGAACATCATCGCGTTGGAGGCGATATAGGCGAGAGACACCAGCCATACGAACCGCGCCGGGAGTGATCCGACGAGGACGGTCGAAATAGCGAAAGGAACGCGGTCACGTGTTAAGGACATCGCTTTCATCAGAATCCGCATCAGGCCAAATTCAGAATCGTACGCGCAGGCCGATGCCCCATTGGCCCGCCCGCAAGAACTTTCTCGTGCGTCGTGCCGGTGCGTCGGGAAATCGACCGAGGCGCGCCCACGTAACGTACGAATTCGCCGTGAGGGCTGCGCTGGACTTATCTGTCACTCGTGTTTGCGGCCGCTCATTCGCGCCTCCTCAACCGAACGATCGTCGCCAGCACACCGGCCAGTAGCGTGAGGCTCGCCCAGATCCAATAGCGCTGCTGTGCCGCCCCTTCGACCATCACAATCGTTGGGAACAGCGGAACGAACGCGTTCCCCCAGCCGTGGGCAACGAGACCCGCCATGATGCGTTTGCCAGCGGCCTGGCGTATCGCGGCGAAGAAGTAGGAATGGCCGATCAGAACGAGCGCGAATCCGAGGAACGGCACGAAGATCTGGCTGGTTCCCGGTATAAAGAACAGCGGCAGGTGCCACAAGGCCCAGACTACCCCGAGCACCATGTTGCCCAGCCACGGTCCCAGTCGTTCCTCAAGTGGGTCCAGGATGTATCCGCGCCAGCCCAGTTCTTCCTGTCCACCGCCGAGGAAGATCATCAGCAGCAGAAACGGTAGGAAGGCCCACACGGAAGGCAGGAGCATCTGCAGGTGCGGTACTCCCCATAGTTCCGGCAGTATCCACGCCAGCCAGGTGGTTCCGCCAAGCACCAGCGGGGGCGCAAGCCACGCCTGCCAGCCGAAACGAAGATCCAGCAGACCGCGCAGGTACTGGCGAACCGCGTCTTCGCCGCGCAATGTCCGCAGGCTGTAGAACGCCCCCGCGGCAGGCCCGAAGGCACCCAGACTGATCGACGCCACAGTCAATGCGCTCAGCAGGTTCTTTCCGAGTGGGATGATGCCCGCCCATGCAAGGAGCAGTGGCAGCCACATCAGCCACGACCAAGCGAACGTGACCACGAAGAAGCGGTAGGGAAATCCTCGATCTTCCACAACTCCCCCTCGCCGCACTGGACGATTCCGCAACTGGTTGACCTGGGCCTGCGGCCCGCGGCAACGAAGTCGACGTGCTGCGGATGACGCCGTCGCTTGTCAACGCCCTAGCGCGGCTGCGATCGATACGCAGCTCATTCGGCGGACAGGCTGACAAGCTCGGGAACGCAGCGGTTCAGGAGACCGCTGTACACAACGCAATTCATCGCACCGCAGTGCGTACAGATGCATATCGGCTGGTACCTCGCTAAGCCTGAGCGCGTTCTGTGTCAGAACTGTGTCACACACCCCCCGAAACCCTGGGCAAACACCGTGATTTACGGGGAGACGCCGACGCACATCGTTGTTGCGGGCAGTCGTTGATGGGAACTGCGTTGGTGGGATTCAGTGTGCGTCAGCACGCGCGCGCGGAATCAATTTCCAAGCGTGCTCCTTGGAAAAAGGCAGCGGTTCAGAGAACCGCTGCATCACACCAGCCTGTCGGTCGTCGCAGTCCGCCTCGGTCGCGCGTGTGACGCAGCCGTGTCATCTGAGAGGTGCGATTCGGCTCAGGCGTGGAAGTTCGTTTACTCCAAGGGCTTCCGAGGATGCATGACGACGAAACAAACCGCTGTCTTCCGCCCTGTGTCCCAGAGCCGAATTCAGCCCCGCGGTGAATGCGGTTCACGATGCTGGCGGGGACCATTTCAGGGACAATTCTGGGGAGATGCGGACGCTCGCAACTCGAACGCTGTCGTATACTTAGAAATCTCGCCGCGGTGAGGTGGCCGAGAGGCTGAAGGCGGCGGTTTGCTAAACCGTTGTAGGGCCTTTAAAGTCCTACCGAGGGTTCGAATCCCTCCCTCACCGCCAGACTTCGCTCGCATGGATCGTCAGCGAGCTTCGGCCAGGCAGCCAAAGCACGAAGTCCCAAAAAGAAAATCCAACTCGCAGGGCGCGAGGGCAGTCTATTTCGGCGTGATCAGCCCATTCATCGCGCATGCGCCGCGTTTGGCGACCCTCATCGGCGTCCTGATCGTGATGGGGCTCGGAGCAGTGCCCACCGCTCAGCAATCAGTGGAGTTTGAAGTCAGCTCCATCAAACCCAACGTGAGCGGCGCGCCGGGAGGGGACACGCGACGGCTGCCGGACGGCACCTACAGCGCCACGAACATTTCGATTCAGAACCTGCTTCCCATGGCATGGCCGACGGAAGACTTCGAGTACCGGAATCTGCCCGACTGGGCGAGGCGCAATCGCTACGATGTCACGGTGAAGCCGCCGCCCGGTGCGTCGGCGGCGCAGATTCAGGAAATGTGGCGCGCCCTGTTCAAGAGCCGGCTCAAGCTCGAGGCGCACAGCGAAATGCAGGAGCGGCCCATCTTCGCGCTGGTCCTTGCGCGCGCGGACGGCCGGCTCGGCCCGCAGCTCAAGCCGAGCCCGCACGACTGCGCGGCACTTGCCGCGGCCTCCGCCGCGGCGCCGGTCGTTTCTCGACCCACTCCGCCATCGGAGGACGAGGTCATGGCGACGTGCGGTTCACTGTTCCTGCAGGGCAGAGTGTTCATTGGCGGCACGTTGCTTTCAACGTTCGCGCGATCGTTGAGCAGCAGTGTCGGACGGATTGTCGAAGACCGGACCGGACTGAAGGGGTACTACGCGCTGACGCTGACCACTTCGGTCAGCGCGCGGCCCGGCACGGACGCGGCGCCGGCTCCGGGCGATGCGCCGTCGATATTCGTCGCACTGGAGGAGCAGCTCGGCCTGAAGCTGGAACCCGCGACGAAACCGCTGCAGACGGTCGTGATCGATCACATTGAGCCGCCCACGGAAAACTGAGCGCGCCAGACTCCCTATCTGGCTGGAAAACACGGAAGGTCGAGTTCGGCGTCGAGATGTGACGGCGCGACGTCCCGGTCAACGAGCACGCGGATCGGCGTTCAGCGAGGTCGCCTGTGATTAGCGCGCGGACATCTTCGCGGCGCGCTGCAGCTTCATCAGAAAGTGTCCAGGCGTGGCACGAGCGTTACTGTTGTAGTCGTTCAAACGCTTGAAGGCACCTCTTGCGGCGACTAGCGCGCCCGCCGCCAGAAGACCACCGGCAAAGTACGACGCGGCGAGGCTTACGACTCCCAAGGCGAGATCGGTCTTCATAGCGCTCTGCAGACGTTGAACAGCTAGCTCAGCTTCCCTCGCCCGGAGAGTCATCTCGTGGCGGAACTCTGCGAGCTTGCGTTGCTTATCAGCTTCGTCGCGTTCACTGCTGATGCTCGACAGCCCGCGGTCCAGCTGAATTCTGAAGGCCGCCAGTGACGCTGGTTCATCCCCACGCACGCGCATCAAATCGCCCTCCGAAATCGCGTCGAGAACGGGAAGCTGGAGCTGGAGGGCGAGCTCGGCCACAGCGTGCTCGTGGTCGACCGAGTCGCCACCATATGAGAGAAAGTCCTCGACGAATGTCGAATCAGTGAGCAACATGGCTTCCAGCGATGCGGCATTGATTACATCGCGTGTGACATCAGCGTAGACGTTCCCGGCGAACTGATTGATCGACTGTGCGACCCAGACGTTGAATTCTCCTTCCGACACTGGAGCATCACCGTCGTGGATGGTGAAGGTGAAATGTCGTGGATCGTCTGAGTGACTTTCGGGCGTGGTCGGCATCAACCGAAACGCCATGGCTTGATTCAGGCCGTCGAATTCGATTCGGATGGTGCGGGTTGGTGCGAGAGGTTCGTCGCTGCTGACCAAGGTGCCCCCGGCACGCCATAGGCCGTGGACCCTCGCTCGGCTGCGGAACCACTCACGTAAGCGTGCAGGAACCCGTTCCTCGAATGCGGTTGGTGAATAGAGCAACGGGAGCGGAGAACTCGGATCCGGAGTGTTACCGATTGGGGCGATCGTTAAGAATCCTGCCTTGACGAGAGGGCGGACGGCGGCGAGGAAATCCAGCACCCCGCCGAGCCGCGCCCGATCCAGCGGCCGGGCCGATGCGGCGCCTCCACTGACGAACTCCGCGAGGACCGCTCGGCCACCAGATGGGGGCTGCACGCTCAACAGAGGGTCGTCGATCACGGCGCGCTCGAAGTACAGCGCCATATGTCGCAGCGTCACCCGATCGACGGTCGGTCTGGTGGCGGTCGCGACGAATGCGTTCGGCCCTTTGTCTCGCCGTTTCCAGCCTTCACGTATATCGCTCAGGCTGCGGCGCCGCGGATGTCAAATTGTAGGGGAGACGAGCCGGAGCGCTCACGAGTGCTCGGCCGACGCAGTGCACGACATGCTGCGTTGGCGAGCGCGTTTCTCGAAGGCCCCGAAATAGAAATGCGCGGATATTCAAGGCGTACTGCGATCGGAGCGAGTTGGGTAGCCCAGCGGATGTTGTTGCGGTGAGCGGATATCTCCGCGCCGAGGACGCTGAACGAGTTCCAGCCTGCGTGGAGTCGTGAGCTAAGCGAAGGGCAGGGTCGCGACCTCACCATCTGCTGAGACAGATCGCGACGGGCCGTCAAAGGGCGGGCGGGTTCTGATCACGTGGACGCATCGAACACAAGAGTTGTGAGCGGGCTCGGCGAATGGCGACGGGCATTTCGGCGCGCGGGCGCGTGGTGCAACGATTGCACCGTGGCTTCGTACCAGGTGCAGGAAACGAAGGAGCCACGTCATGATCATCAGATGCATCGCCGCGGGAACGCTCGCGCTGTTCTCGACAGGCGTCCTTGCAGCGTCTCAGGCGCCGCAGAATCCCGGTCGGCCCGCGGCCCCGCGCCCAGCGACCTCGGGTCAGACGACGACCGTCCTCGTCGGGTGTCTCTATCGCGAGATTCAGGTGTCCGGCAACCCCAGTGATTACGACGACTACATCCTCGCAGATGCCACGACGCCTCAGACGGGTCAGTCCCGGCCTGGAGCCACCCCGGGCGCCACGGGCACATCGGGCATCGTACCGACGACGGGCAACATGTACGAGGTCGAGAATGTTCGCGACTTTCGGCTGGATGTGTACGTGGGCATGAGAGTCGAGCTCACGGGTACGATCGATCCTGAGGATTCGGCAGGTTCTGATCGGATCGACCTTCCGAATTTCGAGGCGAGAACCATCAGGGCCGTCTACGGGACCTGTCCGCCCACCCCGGCGCCACGTAAGTAAGGCCGTGAGCCGGGCGTTCATCCGGAAAAACACGGCAGGTCGAGTTCCGAGTCGATACGTGTCGGAACGATGTTCCGGTCAACAAGCACGCGGATCAGCCTTCCTTCTCCAAAACCTGACTCCTTCGCCACCTCGTACCGCAGGTCCAGATACCTCTTCACGCGCGGATAGGTCCGTTCGATCTCCGCCGCTTGATCCACAGGAAGTATCGCCACGGGAACGCGCTCGCGCTGCAGCCGACGCACGATGAGGTTCTGCTCCTGAGGCGCCGCGCCGAGATTGGCGTGGAAGACGATGTTGCCGCCGGCAATTCTGCGGTCGGCGTAGAAGAACACTTCCGGCTGATAGCCGAGCACCAGCAGGCGGTCGGTTGGCGCCGTGCATCTGTTGACGTAGCGCGTGAGCGCGCGCAGGCCGGTGCTGCCGGCCGGCGCGAACTGCTCCAGTGGATCGCGGCGAAGATCGGCGATCGCGCCCTTCAGCCGCCTCGCAGCAGTGACCGGGGTGGAGAAGAGGTCGGTGGCCGTCAAGTGGTTCATCGACCCGGCGTAGACATCCACTGCCATCCAGATCGAGACCATGGCGACGGCTGCCGCCAACGCACGTGCCAGCGCGCCGGCGCCGGATCGCCGGATCACTCCGAGCCATGGCCCTCGCAGCATCCAGGCCCACAGGATTGCCGCCGGGACGATGACGTCGGGAAGCCTGGAGTCGAGATTGCCGCGGATGAGGAAGACGTTGAAGAGCAGGCCGAGCACAATGGCGGCGACCACCTTCGGCGTTTCATTGGTCAGGTCCGCCTGAAGGCGGACACTACGTGTTTTGCGCTGCACGACGCGTACGGCCAGAAGCACGGCAGCGAAGAACGGCGTCAGGAACAGCACGTCATATAGCCAGATCGCCGCGTTGTCCCGTCGCATGATGGGCGACTCCATGACGGGAATGTGCAGCCACCGGCGAACGACCGACCACGCCGGTTCGCGCAGGATGCGCCCTTCGCCGTCCACGTTGGTGACCCCGGCAACGGCTGGATCGGCGAGAAGGCGTCTGAGCATGGATGGTGAGCGATCGGTCAGCACGTATCGCCGCGCGTCGCCGCCATCGATCGCATGGGCAAATCGCAGTGCGTAGCGCTGCTCGAGCGTGGTGCGCTGGTCCGCGGTGATTTCCGGCGCCCACCCGACGGTCGCCAGCGGACCGGGAGGGCGAAAGTAAACGAGCGGCCGCTCGGCGGGTATCTCCGGCATTCCCAGCGACACGACATCGTCACCGCGAAGCAGATGCGTCAGCCGCCCGGTGCCGGGGCCGCTCGAGAGTGCGCCGCCCTGCGCCAGCAGAAAAATCACGAACGGCAGGCAGATCAGCGCAACGCCGCCGGCGTAGGCGCCGGCGTACATCGCGCACTGACGCCAGCGCGGCGCGAACTGAACGAGGAGTGCGATACCAAGCGCGACGCCGACCCACAGGCCGTGGTCGAATCGGAAGTAGAAGGACACTGCCGTTGCCAGGCACACCGCGGCAAGCCTGGACCACGACGGCGTCTCCACGAAGCGCCAGTACGCGAGCAGCGACACCACCGGGATGATCACCTTGGGATATGAGTAGAGGCGCGGAAGCATGGCGCCGGTGAAGATCGCGGCAAGCACGCCGAGGAGGAGGCTGCCCGACAGCCGGTATCCAGCGACAAAGACCAGCGCGGTGCCGATTGAGATCAGGCCGACGGAGACGAGCGCCTCTGCCAGCAGTTGATGGCCGAACAGCCAGAGGCCCGCGGCGGACAGATAGTATTGAAGCGGACGCGTCGCGTCGAAGAAATCGATTCCCGGAATTGCGCCGTGGACGATGTCGGCGGCGAGCGAGATGAATTCGAAATGGTCGTTGTGAAACTGAAGCTCGAGGAAGCGGATCAGGAATGAGCCGGCGACGATGACGAGCGAGATGGCCCAGACAATCGCACGATCGCTCTTTGTATCCAGAGCGCGAGGATAGCATGCGCGTCGCGCCCGCAGACCAGCCCCGATGATGTTCGACGCCGTGCTGATCGTGTCTTTCGGCGGCCCACAGGGACCCGGCGACATCCGTCCGTTCCTCGCGAACGTTCTGCGCGGCCGCCGCGTGGCGCCGGAGCGCGTGGAGGAGGTTGCTCGCCACTACGAGCTCTTCGATGGCGTGTCTCCGATCACGGAGCTGACCCGGAAGCAGGCCGACGGACTCGCATCGCGTCTTGCCGCCGCCGGATACGCGCTGCCGGTTTTTGTCGGCATGCGCAACTGGCATCCATTCCTTGCCGACACGCTGCGCGAGATGCGCGCCGCCGGCGTCCGGCGGGCCGTTGGCTTCATTGCCGCCGCCCAGCACTCGTATTCGAGCTGCGAACAGTATCGGGAGAACGTCGCGTCGGCGCGGGCGGAACTGCGCGAGAGCGGTGCCGACATCGACATCACCTTCACGGGCAGCTGGTTCGATCACCCGCTCTTCATTGCGGCCAACGCCGCTCACGTGCGGGATGCACGCCAGGCGCTGCCGGACCACCTTCGCGACGTGGCGCGGCTCGTGGCCACGGCGCACAGCATTCCGTTGCCCATGGCCGAGCGATCGCGCTATCGCGAGCAGCTGCAGGAGACGGCGCGACTGGTGGCGCGTGAAGCCGGCATGAGCGACTGGGCGCTCGTGTATCAGAGCCGCAGCGGGCGGCCGCAGGATCCGTGGCTCGAGCCGGACGTCTGCGATTACCTGAAGGCCGAACGTGAGAAGGGGCTGCAGGCAGCGGTGGTGGCGCCGATCGGATTCGTCTGCGATCACATCGAGGTGCTGTACGACCTCGATACCGAAGCGGCGCAGGCGTGCCGCGAGGTCGGCCTGCCGATGGTGCGGGCTGGAGCCGTCAACGACGATCCGCGGTTCCTCGACATGATGGCGGACGTCGTGCTGACAACGGTTCGCCGCTACGAGCGCGGACGGCCGCTGCCGATCTCACGCGGGCCGCTTTAGCTCCCAGGTGCGGAGCACCTTGCGGCAGGTGCAGTACCGCCCGAGGTGGCACGCCGCGATCGTCGTCGCGTCGAATGCGAACGGCTCGACCTCCGGCGCGCGGGCGCCGTGGCCGAGCGTGATGTGCGGCGTAAACGCGCCGAAGCTGGATTCCAGCCGGAAGCTGCTCACCCAGAGCACGTCGCCGACGCGGCCGGCCTCCTCGTAGAAGGCCTGTTTCCCGCCGTGTGGCCGCTCCAGGCCGCGCAGTGCGTCCATGAGCTGCTGGTGAAGAGCGAGGAGTTCGGGCGTCCGCTCGGCGGTCAGCCACAACGTGTGGCCGCTCTGGCCGCCGCCCGTGATTCTGATTCGCACAGGTGCCCGCTTCTCGAGGACGTCTTCGATGCGCGAGAAGACGATGTCGAGCTCCTCGTGTCGTACGAATTGCTGTGTCAGCGTGATATGCGGCAGGTGTTCACCGTCCAGCCGAAGACCCTGCGATCCTTCGGCGGGCAGCGCCGCGCTGTAGGCGATCGCCCGCGACATGATGTCCGGTGGCGGAAGGATCGCCACGTCGAGGGCCACGATCTTCACCATTCCCGCATGCTAGCATCCGGCCATGGCTCGCCGGACGTTCCTCGTGTTCGCGGCTGTGATCGCGATCAACGCCTTCGAGCTGCATGCGCAGCCGGCCACGGCCTATCGCCTCACGTTTGCCGAACGCGAGCAGAAGATCATGCAGGTCGAGGCGACGTTCACTGACGTCCCTGCCGGTCCGCTGCAGTTGCGCATGAGCCGCAGCTCGCCCGGACGATATGCGCTGCACGAGTTCGCAAAAAGCGTGATCGACGTGCGCGCGACCGATGGCGCCGGCCGGCCGCTCTCGATTACGCGGCCGGAACCGCATCGATGGGACGTTGACGGACATTCGGGAGAAGTCCGCGTCTCCTATCGGGTCTCCGGCGATCGTGTCGACGGGACCTATCTCGCCATCAGCGGCGCCCACGCGCATATCAACATGCCGGCCGCGATCATGTGGGCACGCGGCTTCGATCAGCGCCCGATCACTATCCGCTTCGAGCCGCCGGCCGGTGCGTCGTGGCGCATTGCCACGCAGCTGCTCCCGGGGCGCGACTCGCTGACCTTCACAGCGCCAAACCTCCAATACCTGATGGACAGTCCCGCTGAGCTCAGCGCCTTCGCGCTGCGGACCTTTACGGTCGCGGACGAGGGGCGGACGCCGGTCTTCAGAGTGGCCGTGCATCATGGCGGAACGGACGCCGAGGTGGACCGCTACGTGCGCGACGTGGAGGCCATCGTCCGCGAGACGCGATACGTGTTCGGCGAATTCCCCGCGTTCGAGAACAACACCTACACGTTCATCGCCGACCACCTGCCCGGAAACCGCGTGGACGGGATGGAACATCGCAACAGCACGGTGATGACCTCACCGCGCCCGCTGGCTGCCGGACGGCCGGATCATCTGGCAACGGCCGCGCACGAGTTCTGTCACGCCTGGAACGTCGAGCGCATCCGCCCCGCGTCGCTCGAGCCCTTCAACTTCGAGCAGGCCAATGTGTCGGGCGAGCTGTGGCTGGCGGAAGGATTCTGCAACTACTACGGCACGCTCGTTCTGCGCCGCAGCGGCTTCATGAGCGAGAGCGACTACGCCCGCGAGCTTGCGTCCGCGCTTGCGGCGGTGATCGCCGTGCCACGGCCGCGGTCCGCTGTCGAAATGAGCCGGCTCGCGCCGCTCGTCGACGGCGCGGCGGTCGTCGCCGACACAGCCATCCTCGACGGCTACATCTCGTATTACACGTGGGGTGACGCCGTTGGCCTCGCGCTCGACCTGACACTTCGCGATCGCACCGATGGACGCGTGACGCTGGATGATTACATGCGCGCCTTGTGGGCCCGGTTTGGACGGTCGGCCGCGACCCGGCCCGGTTACGTCCTCTCACCGTATACCCTCGCGGACGTGCGACAAACGCTGGCCGAGGTAGTGGGCGATGACGCGTTTGCGGCCGATTTCTTCGAGCGATTCATCGAGGGGCGCGATGTCGCGGACTACGCGCGGCTGCTGTCGCGCGCCGGGTTCCTGTTGCGCCAGCGCCAGAGCTCGCCCAACACAGCGGCCGCAGCGCTCGAGGTCATCCCTGCTGAGCAGGCGGGCCAGCCGTTGACGGACGCACAGCGGAGCTTTCGCGACGCATGGCTGAGCTCGCGCGCGCGGAATACGTTTTGAAGACCTTCGCGTGGCGTCCGCCGCTGGCGGACCATGAACCATGAACTTTGCCGGCCTGCTCAAGGCATTCGACACGATCGTCGTGCTGCGCGAAGCCGCGAGGCGCTTCAAAGCGCCAAGCACGCCCGAGTCGCCGCACGAAACGGCTCTCGCCGGCACCAGTACTCCGCCGGCGGCGTTGACCGGACAGATCGAAGCGCGTCTGACGGGTGTGGTCGTCGCGGCCCTCAAGGAGGCCTTCGATCGCGATCACGCGCGCCTCGAGTTGGAGCGTGCGCAGCTCGACGAGCAGCGGCGCCGGGCCGAGGAGGCGCTGCGCGCCGAACTTCGCCGCCAGGCCGCCGACAGGGAGGTTGCGCGGCTGCGGCTGATTGCCGGCACCGCGCTCGGCGGCTGGATCGCGGCGGTGGCGACGATGGTGGTGCGGCTCGACACGGCGTCGGCGGTCTCGCGGGGTGTGAGCGCGTTCGCGTGGCTGTTGCTGCTTGCTGCCCTCGGAACGGCGTTCATGGCGCAGGGACAGGTCAGCGCGTCGGTGCCCGGTAACTCGGCGCCCGTCGAAGCGGGCCGTCAGGGGACAGCCGCGTTGTGGCTGTTGATCGCGGGACTGGCGTGTGCCGCGATCGCCTTGCTGTTCTGAGCGCGTTGGGTCCGCCTGAAGGCGGACACTACGACGAGGGCCGCCTGCAGGCGGACACGACGAAAGGTCGCACCGAGAGGACGGGTCTATGAATCGATTGCTCGCCGGCGCTGCAGCGGGGGCCGCTGCCACGGTGCCGATGACGATGTTCTGGGAAGTGATGCACCGGCGTCTCGACGGCGAGCCGCCGCGACCGCTGCCGCCGCGCGAGGTTGCGGAAGCGCTGGCGGTGAAAGCCGGGGTGAACCGGCAATTGGACGAAGTGCAGATCGAGCGGCTGGCGATGGCGCTTCATTTCGGGTACGGCACGCTGACCGGGGCGCTGTTCGGGTTCGTTGCCCCGCGCACGGCGGCGCGAGGCGTTGCCGCGGGGATGCTGTTTGGCCTCGGCGTGTGGACGGCGAGTTACCTCGGATGGCTTCCGGCCACCGGCGTCAGGCATTCGCCGCGCTGGGATCAACCCGCGCGGACGAAGCTGATTGTCGCCTCGCATCTGGTCTGGGGCGCCTGCGCCGGGGCGCTGCTGTCTCGCCGGAAATAAACCGCTGACGCGGGCGCATACGGGTGTGGCGCCGCGACCTTTATCGGTCGCGGCTTGCCTTTGCCGCTCGCTGCTTCGCCCCCGAGCGGTTGCGAACGCCCGTCTTTCTTGCCGCCGATTTCGCGGCGCGCTTCGATTTTCGATCGGCTGCGGGCTGCGTGCCCCCCGCTCTTGCCGTGCCCCCGGATGTCGTCTTCCGCTGCGTCTTCGCCGTTCCGCCGCTTTGCCGCGCGGGCACGTGACCGTTTCCTCTGAACTGCTCGCTGTCAGCGCGATCGGTCAAATGCCGCGCCGCATCGAGTTGCCGCTGCAATGATCCGATCATGCGGCCGAGGGACTCCGCCGATCGAATGAGCAGCGAATCGTTCGTCGCGCTTTCACGGCGCGCGGGACGTGTCTTGCTTTGCCTCGCCATTCCACGCTCCTCCTCGCGGGCCGCCCCACCTTCGCCACGCTGCCGCGGGACAGGCCCTCCCTCCGGATTTCAGCAAGCCGCGAGCCAAGGTTCGCTGTTGTGTTTGGGTAAAATGCGCGAGGTGGCTGTGAAGATCGTCCTTGCGCTGCTCTTTCTCCACGTTGCGGCGCCATCCGTCTCGACCGCGCAGACGGCGTCCAGCGCCCGCCCGCCGGAGCCTATCCGCTACACGATTCGGTTCCCGGCCCCGCACACCCATTACATGGACGTGACGGCCGCAGTGCCGACCGGTGGCAAGCCCGACATCGAGTTGATGATGGCGGTGTGGACGCCGGGCTCTTACCTGGTCCGTGAGTATCAGCGCAACGTCGAACGTGTCACCGCCACGGGCGCCGGGCGATCGCTCGCTGTGGCGAAGTCGGATAAGAATCGGTGGCGCATCGCGACCGGCGGCGCGGCGACGGTCACGGTTACCTACGGCGTGTACGCGCACGAATTGTCGGTGCGCACGAACTGGGTGGAGGAGCGTTACGCCCTGATCAACGGCGCGCCGACGTTCATGACCCTCGCCGATGGCGTCGTCCGCCCGCACGAAGTGACGCTCGACCTCCCTGCGGCGTGGCGCGGCTCGATGACCGGGCTCCGTGCCCTGGCCGGTGCGCACCGATATATCGCTCCGGACTTCGACACCCTCGTCGATTCGCCGATAGTGGCCGGCAATCCACAGGTCTACGAGTTTTCGGTGGACGGCAAGCCGCATTACCTCGTGAACGAGGGCGACACGTCCGGGTTCGACGCCGCGCGCGCGGTCAAGGACCTCGAAGCGATCGTGCGCGAGCACCGGCGATTCTGGGGCGCACTTCCCTACGACAAGTACGTGGTGCTCAACGTCATCGTGCCCAATCGCGGGGGCGGGCTCGAGCACAAGAACTCGACGGTGCTTCTTGCCGGCAGGACGACCACGCAGTCCCGCACCGCCTACACGACATGGCTGACGACGCTGACCCACGAAATCTTTCACACCTGGAACGGCAAGCGGCTGCGGCCGGTGGAGCTCGGACCCTTCGACTATGAAAAGGAGGCGCTGACCAGGAGCCTCTGGGTGGTCGAGGGCATCACCGACTACTACGGCGACCTCCTGGCCCTGCGCGCCGGCGTGCTGACGCGCGCCGAGTTTCTCAGCAACCTGTCGTCGGTGATCGCCGACCTGCAGAGCACGCCAGGCCGCCTGCTGCAGTCCGTGGAGCTCGCCTCCTACGACGCCTGGATTCGCTACTACCGGCCGGACGAGAACTCGCCGAACGTGAGCATCAGCTACTACGTGAAGGGTCAGGTGCTTGGCTTTCTGCTCGACGCGCGCATCCGGCAGCTGACCAACGGCGCACGCAGTCTGGACGACGTCATGCGGGCGGCGTACGCGAGGTATTCCGGCGCCCGGGGATTCACTCCGGAGCAGTTCCGTCAGGTGGGCGAGCAGGTTGCCGGCACATCGCTCGCGGACTTCTGGAGCGCCTGGATCAGCGGCACGGGTGAGTTGGATTACGGCCACGCGCTCCAGACGTTCGGACTTCGGTTCCGGGCGGCGGCTGGCAGCGGGCGTGCCTCTCTTGGTGTGACGACTCGCAACGACAACGGCCGGCTCGTTGTGACCGGGACCGGTCGAGAGCGCGCCGGCGCTGCGGACGGCCTCGCACCGGACGACGAGATCCTCGCGATCAACGAGCGGCGCGTGCGGGCTGATCAGCTCGCACGGCGTCTCGACGACTACGAGCCGGGCGATCGCATCACCGTGCTCATCGCGCGCCGGGATCAGCTCGAGCGCGTGCCGGTGACGCTGGTCGGCGAGCCTCCACACAAGTGGGAGATCGAAATCGATCCAGCCGCCAGCAGCACGCAGCGTTCGCGCCTGGACGCCTGGCTTCAGCCCCCCCGCTCATAGCCGACGCACGCCCACGCTCTTGACATCCGCCGCGTGACGCGAATATATTCGCGCAGCGCGAAAAAATTCGCCACATCAAAATCTGAAGGACAGAAATCACCAATGGCGAAGCCCACCCACCTCACTCGCCGCGAAAGCCAGATCATGGAAATCCTTCACCGGCGTCGCCGAGCAACGGTGGAAGAGCTGCGCGCGGAACTGCCCGACGCGCCAAGCCCTTCGAGTGTCCGCAAGCTGCTCGAGATCATGATTGAGCGCCGCCTCCTGGCGCGCGAGTACGACGGCCCGCGGCACATGTATTTCCCGGCTGCCAAACCGGAGGAGGCGAGCCGCTCCGCGCTCCGGCAGCTGGTGAGCACGTTCTTCGAAGGTTCCTCCAGCTCGGCGATTGCCGCCCTGCTCGACGCCAGCGAGCGCCCGCTGTCTGAAGCCGAATACAAGCGTCTGCATTCTTTGCTGAAGCAGGCACGTAAGGATGGAAGTGCGCGATGATGCTCCTTGCGGTTCTCGTTAAGGCGACGGTCATCCTGGCAGCCGCTGTCCTCGCATACCTGCCGGCGGCTCGGCGCGCTTCTGCCGCCGCCCGCCATCTGCTCTGGACGCTGGTGATCGTCGGTCTGCTGGTGCTGCCGGTGCTCGTCGCCGCCATCCCGGGGTGGGCCCGCCTCGACGTGTCGGCGCCTGCGGCGGTGGTCGCCACCCCGCCCATCGCGCCACTCGCACGTTTCGCCACGGACGTGATGCCGGATGCGGCGACGCGCCCCCCGGGGGACCTCACCGGATCGTCATCTGCCCAACCGGTCACCTGGCTGAGCGTGGCGGCGTTCGTCTACGTGCTCGGGATCGCGGTGCTGCTGGTACGACTGGCGGCGCAGCGCTGGTCCATCGCGCGCTTGACCCGTTGCGCGGCCGTGGTGACTGACGAAACATGGACGGCACTCGTAGCGGACAGCGCACGGCGGCTCGGTGTTCGCCACGGCGTCACGGTGCGCCGCAGTCTCGACCAGACGATGCCGATGGCGGTCGGAACACGGCGCCCATCGATTCTGATTCCTGCGGAAGCCGACGAATGGTCCGACGATCGGCGGCGGGCGGTCGTGCTGCACGAGCTCGCTCACGTCGCGAGGCACGACTGCCTCGTTCAGATGCTGGCCGCGATTGCGACGGCGATCTATTGGGTGCATCCCGGCGTCTGGTGGGTGGCGCGCCGGCTGCGCGTCGAGCGCGAGCTCGCCTGCGACGATCGCGTCCTGTCGGCCGGCGCGCCGGCTCACGACTACGCTGGTCATCTGCTCGAGATCGCCTATGCGCTGAAGTCCGACGTGGCGCCGGCTCTGGCGGTCACGATGGCTTCGCCAAATCACCTCGAGGACCGCTTGCGCGCGCTGCTCGACGACGAGCGGCCCCGGAATGCCCCGCGGCTCCGCAGCCG
>DASTBV010000089.1:0-5064 GCA_035711805.1 Vicinamibacterales bacterium | reverse complement strand
TCCCGTCCGTACCGCCCCGATGTTGGGAGCAACGGTGAAGCTGACACTACCGCTGCCTGTCCCCGAACGCGCGACCACGATCCAGCTCACGTCGCTCGACGCGGTCCAGGCACAGCCTTCGAAACTCGTAATGGTGATCGTTCCCGTTCCGCCGGCGGCGGCAAATTGAGTGTTCGATGCGCCGACGCCGAATTGGCATGTAAACGGCGCCTGTCGGATGATCGCGCGCTGATTGTTGACGACGATAACGCTCTCGCGCGCGGACGCGCTCGGGTTCTGGCTGATCTGAAACCGCACCTCCGCGTTTCCCTGCCCTTGCGATGGGATCAGATTCGTAATCCAGATCGCTTCAGCAACAGCCTGCCAGGCACACTCGGGTTGTGTGGTCACCGTGATCGAACCCGCTCCGCCGCTCCCCGCTATCGAGTCTTCTGCAGCGATCAGCGTCACGGAACACTTCGGCGCGTCTGGACCCGTTACAGATTCAGAAGATGTTGTTCCGCAGGCTGAAGCGATCAGGACGGCGGGAATCAAAAGCCCGTGGAGTGGATCCCATCGGCAATGGCCGCGGCGTGCGCAATAGACCATGGGAGCTGCCCGAATTCAGCAAGCTTCAGGCCACTGACGCCTGCCTTGTCTCCCTCTCCATGGATTTCCTTCAAGGCTCCATGAGACGCGTCTGGCGCGAGGCGCTCGTTCAGCGCTGAATCACGGCGATCGCCTGGCCGGCAACGATGACGAAGCCGAAGCGCGGCATGAGCCAACCGCTGCGCGGCGGTACGGAAACCGTCAGGGTGCCGGACCCGGTGCCAGTCGCGCCCGACGGGAACGTGATCCACTCGACGGTGCTCGTTGCGATCCATTCACAGTCGGCCGGAGCGATCACGGATATCGCCGCCGTCTCGCCTGCGCGGCCGACGATGAGCTGCGACGGCGAGCTTGTCGGCGTGCACACGGCGCTGCCCGCACTCGCAGCGGCAATGCGGCTCACGACGCCGTTTAGCGAGACGAGGTAGATCTCCCCGTCATCGTCTTCGCCGAAAGAGGAGATGCTGAGCGAGGTGTCGAGCAGCACCTGTTGCGCCGCGCCGTTCCACGTCAAGATCTCGCCGCTGCAGAAGTCACCGTAGACGTACAGCCCTGCCGGGAGGGAACTGCGCGAGCCACGGTAGACGTAACCGCCGGTGATCGAGCAGCGTCCGCCCGTGTGGCCGTAGTCGAAGACCGGAAAGAGGTAATTCGAGGGCACGCACAGCGTACGGTCGGTGTTGGTGCAGGCTGAGCCTTCGTACACGCGCCAGCCATAGTTGCCGCCGTGCTGGATCGGCGTGTTCACTTCCTCGCGGTCGCCTTGCCCGACGTCGGCAACCCAGAGCTGGTTCGTCAGCCGGTCGAACGCAAAGCGCCACGGGTTGCGCAGACCGTAGGCGAAGATCTCGTCGCGCCCGTCGATCGATCCGAAGAACGGATTGGACAGTGGGATGGCGTAGGGCAGCGTTCCGCTCTGGCGGTCGACGTCGATGCGCAGCAGCTTGCCGAGCAGCACGTTCCTGTTTTGTGCGTTGTTCGGTGGATCGTTGGCGGAGCCGCCGTCGCCGACGCCGATGTAGAGATAGCCGTCCGGCCCGAACGCGAGCATGCCGCCGTTGTGATTCGAAAACGACGGGTGCGGAATCGTCAGCAGCACGCGCTCCGTCACATCGGCAACCTGCGGGTTGGATGACGACGCCGCGTACTCGGCAATCACAATCGTGCCATCGGCCGCGCGCGTGTAGTAGACGAAGAAGCGCCGGTTGGTCGAGTAGGACGGGTGAAACGCGAGGCCGAGCAGGCCCTGCTCGCCGCCGGATCGCACGCGCGAGCGGATGTCGAGAAACAGCGAATGCGTGGCGCCGGCGATCGGCATCACGCGAATGGTGCCCGCCTGCTCCACGAAGAACAGCCGGCGCGTGCCGTCGCGCGCGCCGGTGACGAACACGGGACTGGCCAGCCCGGTCGCGACCGGGATGAGCTGGATCTGCGCGAGCGCGCTGCCTGAGTGGAGGACTCCGGCAAGCAGCGCGACGGCAATCGACAGACGCGCGCGCACTACTGAAGGCTGGCGCGATCGAGCGCCATGCCCACCAGATCGGTAACGGACTCGCCCTGACCGTTGATCCACGCAACGACGGATCGTTTCCTGGTGAGATCGACGATGAGCCGGGTTTGGAACCCGAGCGTGCCGCCGCTGTGGCCGACGAGCTCGTTCGGCCCGAGCCGGAATATCCCCCACCCTAAAACCTGGTCCGATCGAGGACCGTCACTCGGGCGCCTCACCGACGTCATGCGCGCGAACGCGGCTTTCAGCGGGTTGTTCGGGTCGACCATCGCCGCTCCGAACTTCAACATGTCCGCCGCGGTCGACATGATGCTGCCTGTAGGAGCGAGCACTCCCCCATTCCACGGTTCGACACCCAACAGCTTGCCGTTGTAACCCGTCGCGCGTCGAGAACGCTGCTCGGCGGTGAGGGTGATTGACGTGCTGGACATGTCGAGCGGCTCGAAAATCCGGCGTCGCAGCAGATCCTCGTAGCTGATACCAGCCCGCAACGCGAGCGCGTGTCCCAGGAGCCCGAAACCGACATTCGAATACTCGTACTTCGAGCCTGGATCCCGATCGAGGCGGAAACCTGCGAGGAACGCATATATCTGGCTCGCGGTGTAATCAGCGTACGCGCTCGTCGGGCTGTCCAGGTCAACCTTCACCGAGTCGCGAGGCAACCCGGACGTTTGCGTCGCCAGATCGACGAGCGTGATCTCCTTGCCACGCCGCGACGGCACCGTTACCGAAGCCGGCAGGAACTTCCGTACCGGATCGTTCAGCATGACTTCGCCGCGCTCGACCATGTCTGCCAGCAGGAACGCGGTGAATACCTTCGTGATCGAGCCGATCTCGAAAATGGTGTCAGGTGTGACCTCAGGTCCTCCGAGGCTGATGCGACCGTATGTCGCGAACGATCGTCCCTGCGGCGTGAGGAGACCAACCACCGCTCCCGTTCCCTGCTTACCCTCGTCGATCCGCTTTGCCATCGCCGACCGTAATGGATCGCGGTCGGACTGTGCGGCGAGATGCGACGGGTGTACGCAGATCACGACGAGACCGAGTGCCAGAATCGGCGTTAGATATCGGTTCCGTTCCATGACTCTTCCTCTCCGATCATCCGGCAAGACTCGCGATGGCAGCGACTCAACGTTGAGGCGCGATATCGGGATTGGACGAAACCGCGTCACCGCATCCGACGCCACCTTCAACCGCACCCGTCCACGTCCCCTCGCGGCGTTCGAGCACCAGGGTCGTCCGCCGTAGGGCGCGACGGCGCGTGCGATTCTTCGGCATCGGCCGGCCTGAACCACGCGGCCTGCGGGCCGAAGACGAGCGGTCCGGCCGGAGCCTGCGCCGCAACCAGTCCGCTCATGAGCATCCCGATCAGCAGTCTCATCGCTGACGTCTCGGCTTATTTGAGCGTAGTGCACGTCTGATCGCCAAAGGTTCCGTGCTGCCCCGTCCGAGTGCAGGCGAAAACGGTCTAACCGGTGTCAAATAGTCGCGATGAGCTGGGCGAAGCGGATATGTCTGGTTCTTCTCGCGGGGCTGGCGGCCGGCTGCGGGTCGCGGTCTGCGAGGGTCGCCGAGCCGGACCGGGGCGCCTGGGCTGACGAGCTGGTTCGACAGGGCTGCTACGACTGCCTCCTCGATGCCCGAGCGGCCTACGAACGGCTGGCCGGGGGTTCCGCAGCGGCCCGGGCACGGGTATTCGAAGTAGATCTGCTGCTGGCGCTGCGCGAGAAAGAGCTGTCGATCGACCCGACGGCAACCCTCGCTCATGCCGCGTCGCTCGTCCCGCGTCTCACGGGGCTTGGTCCGCCGGGTCCGCCTAAGGGCGGACACTACGTACTTCAAGCTGACAGACTGCTGGCCATCGTCAAAAGCGTTCCGGAAGATGCCGCCGGGCGCCGCGTATTGCCGCCAACGAAGGACGCCGCGCAGCAGATCGACCAGGCGCTCGTCGCTATCGACGCAAGTCCATTCAGCGCCGAGCTCAACGGCTACTTGCGGCTGACGATTCAATGCGGGCGAACCACGCCGGACCCGGCACCCGCCGTTCCTGCGAACGATATCCCGCTGCTCGCTTACCGGCGGGCAATCTGCGCTCCGCCGTTTCTCTTCGATCGGCTGCGCGCCGTACGAACCGCCGTGCCGCGATTTGTCGAGACGTCATTCTTCCTCGGCCGAGTGGCCATGGCATCGATCTTCCGAACCGACGGATCGGAAGTACGCGGCTTCTTCGAGCAGGCGTATGCGCGATTCCCCAACTCACCGACGATCGCATTCGACCTCGGGACGGTGTATCAGGCGACGAACGAATGCCGGCCGGCGGAGAGGCTTTTCACGCGCGTGCTCGAGCTCAAACCGGCGCACGAGGAAGGGCGGCTCGGCCGGGCGGTCTGCCGCACATACCTCTCACAGAACGAAGAGGCCGTCGCCGACGCGACCGTTCTCATCGATGCGCGCGCGTCGAACCGGGGGGAGGCCTACTACTGGCGCGCGTGGAACCGCCGCCATCTGAAACAGATCGAGGCGGCGCGGGCGGACATCGATCAGGCGCGGGCGCTGCGGTACAACGCGCGGGTCCTGACGCTGGCGGGCATGATCGAATACGACCAGCGGGAATATGGAATCGCCCGGCGCGACTTGACGCAGGCCCGGGACCTCGACCCGCGGGAATGCGATGCGCCGTGGTATCTCGGGCTCGTGGAAGTGGCTGTCGAAAGCTGGCCGCCCGGAGCCAAGGCGTTCGTCGGCGCGGCGCAGTGCTACGAGGCACTCGTGAAGGAAACCGAAAAGTTCCGCGCCGACATGGCCGCTCGCACGGACGTCAGCGAAGAGTTTCGCAAGCGGCAGCTCGCGGGGTTCGATGCGGCCATCGCAGACGACAACGTACGGAAGAGCGCCGCCGAGCTGAACGCGGCAATCAACTTTGGACGCGCCGGCGACATTCCGAACGCAACGGTCTACATGAAACG
>DASTBV010000088.1:0-75255 GCA_035711805.1 Vicinamibacterales bacterium | reverse complement strand
TCGGTGGCCGACGACGGGCGAGGCATTCCGGGCGATCGGTCGAGGGCGGGATTCGGGCTGACCAGCATGCAGGAGCGCGCCGATCGCATCGGCGCGTCGCTGACCATCGTCACCGCGCCGCGCAGCGGCACGGAGGTCGTGTTGGCGTGGGAGCCCTCGTCGTTGCCCACACAGGTCTATGCCGTCGGTTGACCCCGTGGCTACGACTCCGACCGGCAAGGCCAGCGTTCTGCTCGTGGACGACCACGCGCTCCTGCGGACCGGTGTCGCCAACATCATCAACCAGGAAGCCGACCTGCACGTCGTCGCCGAGGCGGGCAACGGTGTCGAGGCGATCGAGGCGTGGGACCGTCATCGTCCGGATGTGACGCTGCTCGACCTGCGGATGCCGGTCATGGAGGGCGTTGAGGTCGTGCAGCGCCTGCGCGAGCGCGACCCGCGGGCGCGCGTCATCATCCTCACGACCTACGACACCGACGGCGAGATCTCACGTGCGCTGAAGGCTGGCGCGAAGGCGTACGTGTTGAAAGACATCGGCGCGGATGCGTTGATTGCATGCATCCGCGACGTGCTGGCGGGGAAGACCTATCTCGCGCCCGCGGCGGCGGCGAAGCTGGCCGAGGAAGTGACGCGGGTCCAGTTGACGCCACGCGAGCTCGCCACGTTACGACTGCTGGCCGACGGCAAGGCCAACAAGGAAATCGCGACCGAGCTCGGGATCAGCGAGCGGACGGTGAAGACGCACCTCGGGCACCTGTTCGAGAAGCTGGGTGTGACGAGCCGCACCGAAGCCGTCAAGGTGGCGACGCGGCGTGGTCTTGTCCGTCTCGGTTAAGGCGACCCTCGTCCAACGCAACCTCGGCAACGATTGTGCGAGGCCTGCCGTCTAACGCTGCCGTGACGCTCAGGATCGCTCTCGCTGCCGTCGCGCTCGCGGCGACGTCCGCCTCGCAAGCCGCACCGCAGATCTCGCCGATGGCGGCAGATGCCAACCCGTCGTTTGACGTCGCCACGATCAGGCCCTCCACCCCGGGTGATACGCGTCCTCCACGAATCCAGATTCAGAATCGACGCTGGTTCGCGATCAACCGGACCGTGATGGAGCTCATCACATACAGTCATGAGCTTCATCGGGGGCAGGTGGTGAACGCCCCCAGTTGGATTGAAGAGCAGTACGACATCACCGCCCAGCCTGGCGGCGAGGGCCAGCCAAGCCCGCGCCAATGGCGGACGATGGTCCGGAAGCTGCTGGTCGATCGCTTCAAGCTGTCCGCGCACGTCGACAAGCGAAGCATCTCTGTCTACGAATTGACCGTGCGGGATGCGCCCCGCTCGCTCGCGCCAGCCACCGGCGATCCAGCCGGGCCGGCGAATCTCGCCATGCGAGCGCAAGGCCGGTTTGCCGCCAGCAATGCTTCGATGGGAGATTTTGCGGGAGAACTTGGCGCCTTCCTTGACCGACCCGTCCTGGATCGGACGGGCATCGCCGGCCGGTACGACTTCAATCTCGCCTGGACGATCGATGAATTTCAGTCCGCCCGGCTCAAAGCCTTTCCGGTACCTCAGCGAGGCAGCGGCGACGTTCCGAACCTGTTTACGGCGCTTCGAGAACAACTGGGACTCCAGCTCGAGACGGCGAATGCGCCTGCGGAGGTTCTCGTCATCGACCACATAGAAAGGCCGTCAGCAAACTGAAGTTCCGGGCGCTCTGTCCTACGAGGGCCTTCGACGCGGCCCGCGGGGGCGGAAGCGTCCTGCCGTCCGGCCGCCGGGCGCCCTCGCGGCAGCCGGCCGCTTGCCGCGTGCACCGTCCTTCGGTTTCCGATCTCCGTGTCCGCTCGCGGACCGCGCGCCTGCGGCACGTGCCGCCGCGTTGACCTTGGCGCGCTGGCGCTCATCGTGCTTTCGCTGCCGGATCGCGGCGATGCGATCGCGGAGCGGAATCTCGAGCTGAGCCGCCTGCGCCTTGTAGTTGAAATCGGGCAGCGTCACGCGCGGCAGACTCCTGCCAATGGCGCGTTCGATCGCGCGCAGGTCCTGCTCCTCGTCCGGCGCGACGAAGGTGAACGCTTCGCCCGTCATTTCAGCACGACCGGTTCGGCCGACTCGATGGATGTAGTCATCCGGTGCGGCCGGTACGTCGAAGTTGATCACGTGACTGAGCGCCTCGACGTCGATGCCGCGCGCCGCGATATCGGTTGCCACCAGGATCGGATACCGTCCGCTCTTGAACCCGGCAAGCGCCTGCGTCCGCTGCGACTGCGATCGATTGCCGTGAATGCGCTCGGCGTTGACGCCGCTGCGCAGCAGGCTCTCGGCCAGGCGGTTGGCGCGATGCTTCGTGCGCGTGAAAACCAGCGCCTGGGTCATGATCCGGCGCTTGAACAGCTCCACCAGCAGCGCCGCCTTCAACGGTTGCGGCACAGGATAGGCGGCCTGTGTTATACCCACCGCCGGAGCGGCCTGCCGCTGCAGCGCGATCGTCACCGGATTCTTCAGCATCTCCGACGCCAATGCGGCAATCTCGCGCGGCATCGTTGCGCTGAAGAAGAGCGTCTGGCGCCTGGCGGGAATGTGGCGCAGGATTCGCTTGATGTCCGGCAGGAAGCCCATGTCGAGCATGCGGTCCGCTTCGTCGAGCACGAGGTACTCGAGCCCGGTCAACTTCGCGTACGAACGCGTGGAGTGATCGAGGAGCCGCCCGGGCGTGGCGACGATGACATCGACGCCGCTGCGGAACGCATGCTCCTGCGGTCCCATGCCGACTCCGCCGAACACAGCCGCGCCGGTGAGCGGCGTGTGCATGGCGATCGCGTTGAATTCCTCGAGGATCTGCGCCGCCAGCTCGCGCGTCGGCGTCAGGATCAGCGCCCGCGTCGTCCGGCGCGGTTTGTTCATCAGCCGATGCAGCACCGGCAACAGGAACGCGATGGTCTTCCCGCTCCCGGTCTGCGCGCAGGCCAGCAAATCGCGGCCGTCGAGCGCCGGCGGAACTGCCTCAACCTGGATGGGAGTGGGGCGGGTGAAGCCGAGTTCCCGGATCCCCTTGAGGAGATCCGGGTGGACGTGAAAATTCGTGAACGGCAACGGGCGCGATCTTACCAGCGCGATTCGCGACGCTGGTGGCCTCCGCCAAACCCGCCGTCGTTGCCGCGCGGCGCCATCGGCCGGGCTTCGTTGACGGTCAGGTTGCGTCCGCCGTACTGGTGGCGGTCGAGCTCGGTAATCGCGCGCCGTGCGCCGTCCGCATCGCTCATTTCCACGAACCCGAATCCGCGCGCCTGACCGGTGGCGCGGTCGCGAACGATCGTCACGGTGTTCACCGCGCCGGCGCTCTCGAACAACGTCTGCAGGTCAGACTCGCTGGTTTCGTACGGCAGGTTTCCGACATACAACTTCGTACTCATGAACTACTCCTGCATCCCGAAGGATGGGGTGAATCTGATGGCAGGCTCGAGCGAAATGCCCGGTGACGAAACGCAGGAGAGGCGAGAAACTCGAATCTGATGCGGAAGGCCTGAAGCGCAGCTCTCAGAAGGCTCACTCAGTGTAGCACGCGCAGACGGCCGGTTGTGTTAACCACGACAGTGTGATGTCGGCCTTAGACTCCACTCAGTATGGAGCGGCCGCACTCTCGGTCCGCTCAGCGACTCCGTCCCGAAGGTTGTCTGGGCGTCCGGGGCGCTCCGATTTGTTGAAGAGAAGAGAAGGACGTGGGACTCATTCGAGTCGGACTCTTTGAGGGCTTCAAAGGCGAAGACACGCTTTTGATCGATGTCGATTACGACGGGCTGCACGGCCTAATCGCGTGGCTCCGCCAGGTAACGTCATCCGCACACGAGGTCGGCCTGAGCGTGTGCCCTGACGTCAATGTTCAGATGGGACTTGAGGTCAACGTGCTGTGCGTGGCTCACGACGCGGGGCTTCTGAAGATCTCCGAACGCAACTTCGTTTGGCAGCGCTCAGAGGAGGGGTGGATGGAGATCATCGATAAACTCGAAGCCATGCGAGTTGGTGCCTGTCATCAGTACCTCGATGGCCCACGAGACGATGTCCAGGTCGTGGCAAGCATCGGAGAGTACGGCAACCGCTGGTGGAGCCGGGCGGCGACTGGTTGAAGCCGAAACCGCCGGATGGCGCAGGGCAGGCATCGATGTCGTCGTCTCGCTCCTAGCGTCCGAAGAAGAGGCCCGGTTTGATCTCGAAGGTGAAGCGGCCGCTGCTTCCGCAAGCGGCGTCCGTGGCGCGATAGCGCTTCAATTCGTTGCGGCATGGCTATGTATGCCGCCAACCGTTGACAAGGGTACCCGGCGCTTCTGGCGGCGCTATGCGGCCACAGTGGGTCTCTGCATCGGCGGCGGCCTCGTCACCGCCGGCGTTCTCCTGTTGATGATTCAGGCGCTTCTGGACGCTGGCAAAATCTAGAGGCGTTGGTCTCGAGCTCGCTTCCCGTGTTAACCAAGACAGTTTGCCGTCGTCCAATCAAGAAGGATGAAATACCTCGTGGTTCTCGCCCTGCTCGCGCAGGCCCCGCCGGGCGCGATGCCCTACACCGCCATTCGACAGCCGGCATTCGTGCGCGCGCCGGATGCGACGTTTCTCGAGGACGATGACGTCCTGCTCGGGGTCGCGAGCGGCAAGGTCGCCAAGGCGTTTCCGGCCGGCGACCTCGCGCAGCACGGTGCGGTGTCGGACACGATGCCGGATGGTCCGATTTCGGTGACCTGGTGCGGCGTCTGTAATACAGGGATCGTCTTTCGCGCTGAGGTCAAGGGCCGAACGCTGCACTTCCAGTACGACCGCATGGTCGGCGCGAACGAGGTGCAGAAGGATTCCGAGACCGGCAGCAGCTGGCAGCAGGCGACCGGGAGAGCGATCGACGGTCCGCTCAAAGGGACTCGTCTCGCGCTCTATCCGTCGGTTCGCACCACCTGGGCAGCGTGGCGCAAGCGATTTCCGCACACCGTCGTGCTGAAGCCGCTGCCCGGGTATGCGGAGCGCATGCCCGTACTGAGCAGGCGCATCAAGGACGTCACGCGTGCCGGTCCCGCAGGGGCGCCAAATGGCGCGCTCGCCCTCGACCAGCGGCTGCCGGCGCGCGAGACGGTGGCCGGGCTCGAAGTCAATGGCGAGACGGTCGCGTATCCGTTTTCAGCGCTGCGCAAGACGCGCGTCGTCAGCGACCGTGTCGGCGGTGTGCCCGTTCTCATCGTTCATCAGCCCTCGTCGGACACGACGACGGCGTTCGAGGCTCGCGCCAGAGGCAGGGTGCTGACATTTCAGGCGGCGAATGACGACGCCAGCTCCGTGATCGATCTCGAAACCCGCTCGACATGGGACGCCTATGGGCTGTGTATTGAAGGGCCGCTGAAAGGCACGCAACTGAAACAGCTGATGCTCGTACCGCAGTTCTGGTTCGCCTGGTCGCAGTTCCGCCCGGCGACGAGGGTCTTCACCTCACGTTGATCTCTTCACCCGAGGTCCGCCCGCAGCGCGACAACCGGGTCAGCCCGCGTGGCGCGGACGTCCGGCACTGCGGCCGCTATCGCTGCGGTGAGCATCAGCAACAGCGCCGCTGATCCGAATGCCCACAAATCCCATCCGGTTTGCCTCCTGTGGAGCGAATCACTCGTGCGCTGACGCGAGATGCCGGTGCAGGAACGTCACGATGCGCGGCCACAGGTCAGCCGACGCCGCGGCGTTCGCGCGCGCGGTGCCACCGAAGTCGAACGACATTGGAACGACAGGGTGACGTCCGGCCGTGCTCGTGGCGGGCAGATTCGGCGGCAGGCAGGCGAAGTGCCCGGCTGACGGGTAGCGGCGATGCTCGAATGGGTATGAAAACGCCGTCGCCTGCAGCCGCTTCTCGGCAATCTCCGCGAGCCGCGTGGACGGCCACAGCCGATCGTCTTCGCCGGACATCATGAAGATCGCGCCGCGCGTGCGCTCCACGCGTATGGCGACGTCCTCGATGCCGGCGCCGGCGGATTCCAATGCACGCAGCATCGCGGGTGTTCCTGCGAAGGGCGTGCCGGCAGCAAACGCCGTCCCCGCTTCCTGGAACGTGAGCGGGTCGCCCGGCGGCGGGAAGACCCGAAACGGCACGCCGCCAAGCGTCCATGCGGATCTGCCCATTGCCGAAAAGTCGGCGCCGATACCACCGCCGGTCACACCGCTGGGCACGAGCGCAACGACAGCCGCGACCTCGTCGAAGGACGCACCGAGAAGAAGCGCTGCCTCCCCCCCGCGCGACATCCCGAGCACGCCCACGCGGGCGGCACCGACTTCAGGTCTGGCGCGCATCCACTCGATGGCGTCGGCGAAGTACTCGAGCGGAATCTCGATCATCTCTCTTGGGAGATCCTCGTACCCGAAGTAGGGGAGCGAGAGTGCGGCAAAGCCGTGCGCGGCGAGCAGGGCCGCAACGAACGCCCAGCGATTCCCCCCGTCGGAGCCGCCGAGCACGATCACGCCGGGCGAGCTCGCCGCGTCGTTTCGGGTAAACAGTGTCCCGCGCAGTCGTCCGTCGCGAAGCGGTGTTCGAACGACATTCGCGGCGACCAGCCGGCGGGTGAAGTCCACTGCCGCGTCGCGGCCGTCGGCGGTCGCGGTCAGCGTGTAGGGGAGCGGTACCAGTTGCGACAGGACGTCGATCATGCTCACGACGTCGGATCCAGCGTCGAAACGGGCCGACCAGAATAGACCTGCAGGGTCGATTCCTGCGTAATCCCCGGCCGCTGGTGCATGGATCGCAACATTCACCCGTCCTTCGGCCGAGGCGACGAATTCCGCGCGCGCTTCGGCCCGCAACGTGTGATTGCGCAGGCGCAGGTGCACTCGTGAGCCTGGTTGGAGGTTCGCCACCTCGATGACGACTGGCTGATCGAGCAGCGCATCGAGCGGCGTCACCGAGATTCGTGTCATTCCGTGAAGGTGAGCGACTGGATCAATCGAGAAGAGACATTAGCCGACGAACTTATATCCGAGCCCGCGGATCGTCACGATGTAGCGGGGCTGCTGCGGGTCGTCCTCGATTTTCTGACGCAGCCATCCGACATGCACGTCTACGGTTCCGGCCGATGAGGTGGAATCGCAACCCCACACCTCGTTGAGCAATTCGTCGCGGGTGAGTGGTGTTCCACGATTTCGAACGAAGTAGCGCAGCAGCATGAACTCGCGCACCGACAGGTCCAGTGTCTCGGCTGCTTTCGTCGCTTTCGCGCGACGGAAATCCAGAATCACATCGCCGAATCGATAGCTCTCGCCACCGGGCGCGGTAGACGCTCGAGATTCCTTGATTGCCCGGCTCAGGAGCGGCTCGATTCGCGCGAGCAGTTCGGCAATCTCCACAATCTTGTGCGAGGGATCCGATCGTCGCAAACTAGAGCTCCTCCGCATTCTTAACGACAAGTTGTGTACCACTAGCAACAGTGCGGCGATTGGGTGTTCCTCTTCGACTTTGCGACTGCCGCAGTGGAGCCGAAGTCCGAAACTGGAACGGCGACGTTCGGGAACGCACAGCTGTCATCGTGGTCGGCAGCGACGCGTCAGGCCGGCATCACAAAAAGCCTTCAAACGGTCCGGTCAACGCGTGGCGTGCCAGTTCCGGTCTGGGCGGCGGATGTTTGTGCCGGCGGGGTCTGCGCCTCAACAGCGAACGGCAACAGGGCTGCCGCGAACCCGAGGAAGGTTCGACGATCCGGCATGATCAGGTTCTCCTATCGAGTGAGGTGAATTCCGCACAACGCGAGACCGACGGTCACGACGACCGTCGTCCCGGCGAGCATCCCCGCGTACGACACGCGGCGCACCGATGCCTCGGCGAAATACGCCAGCGCCGCGAACCTGGCATACACGCCCACATGAAACAAGAACGCCGCGACGCCGAGCAGCAGGAACGGCAGCTGCGCGGTCGCCCGTGAGCTTGCGAGCAAATTGAACTGATTAACCGCCGCGGCCGTCGTCGTCGTGGCGCGCGGGAGGAAGCCCGATAGAACGTGCACCAGCAGGAACACGGCGAGATACCAGCCGGACACCGCCGTCAGATTCCTGGCGAACGCACCACGTTGAACCTTGGCCAGACCCATCGCCGCGCCCGTTGCGACCTGAATCGCGACCGCCCCCACGATCAGGGTGTAGGTCGCCGGCTGTTCGGACGCTAGGCGCATCACGTTCCGCATCGCAGTGTACGCCGGCACACTGACGAACGCCAATGCCTGATTGACGACGTGCGCGAGCACGTAGGCTGTGACGATCACCGCGGAGACGCGATGCACGTACAGGAATCGCACGCTCCGCTCGCGTCTGTTCGGCCAGGGGACGAACGCGAGGAGCGCGCCGAGAGCGACAGCGCCGTACCATGACGGCCCGCCGGCGATCGGCAGCGGGCCGATGACACGGGAGAGAAGAGGATAGAGCGAGGGACTGATGGTTGCCATCAAGGCGCCAGCAACCAGCAGACGCGTCACTGCGCGGTCACGGCGCTCGACGGCGACCCGATTCAGGACCAGCACCGCGAGAAGCGGTCCTCCGCACGCCCACAACAGCGACGGAACGACGAGGAGCATGGCTGCCGCGTGCTCCTGCGCCAGCCGGGCGCTGTTGAACAACGCGTCGAACGAGAAGGGATAGACGAGCGCCGCCAGCCACACGGCTGCAAGGGCGCCCACCTCGCCACGGTGCGCCGATTCGCTTCCGCGACGGTGGGTCGAGCGTTCCCGCACGCGATCGCGAATGACCTGCCTCAGCGCCGGCAGCTCGTCGGGGACGTCGACGAACGTGGGAGGCGTCACGGCGCTCAAGGTTCGCGACAGCGCCGCGTACGCGCCCGCACACTGCACGCACGTCCGGAGATGCCGTTCGGCAGCCACCAGGCGTGACCCGTCCTCGCCGTAGTAATGCAGGACGAGATCGTCGTCCGTGAGATGACTCACCGGGCCCTCCAGTGAGGCTCCAGCGCGAGGCGGATCTTCCGGACGGCTCTGAAGATGTGCTGCTTCGTCGCGTTGTCGCCGATGCCGACGATCTGCGCGATTTCGCGGATCGAGCAGCCCTCGAAATGCCGAAGCGCGAACGTCACGCGCTCGAGCGGGCTCATCGCAGCCATGACCGCTTCAATCTGACGACGGCTGTCGGCGCCTGCGGCGAGCCGTTCGGGATCCGCCGCAGTGGAGACGGCCGTGTCGATGACGTCGGACAGAGGCCGGGGATTGCTCACGTCGGGCCGCCGGCGAAGGCCGCGCAGATGATCCAGCGCGCAATTGACGAGGATTCGATTGAGCCAGGTGCGCAGGTCGGCACGTCCGTCGAATCGTTCGAGGCCGAGGTACGCATTGAGCAGGCTCTCCTGAACGACATCCTTCGCATCCTGTTCGTTGCCGGTCATCCGCAGGGCGAGGTTGTACAAGTACCGGTAGTGACGCTCGACGAGCGACAAGAACAGGTCCAGATCGCCGTCGGTCATCTCACGGGCTCGTATTGATTAGACGCCGGGCTGGAGAGGCGGTTAACACGCGGCTCGGGACACGCGCTTGACATCAACTACTACACAGTAGTATTTGTAGCCACCGAATAGTAGATGACCAAGAAGCTCCCGAAACTCGCCCGGCTCGAACTGCAGATCCTGGAAGTCCTGTGGGCCCGCGGCCACGCCTCGGTTCGCGAGATCCAGGAGGGCTTTCCGGAACCGCGTCCGGCGTACACCACCGTGCAGACCACGGTCTATCGATTGGAAGCGAAGGGCGCGCTGCGCCGCACGCGCAAGATCGGCAACGCGCATATCTTCCAGCCGATTGTCGAACGGGACGTCGCCCGCCATCGCCTGCTCGACACGATCCTCAGCTTCTTCGGCGGCCGGGCCCAGCCGATGATGCACCAGCTCGCGGAAGCAGGGAAGCTGACGCTCGACGACATCAAGGATCTGGAGAAGGCCATTCGCAAGCGCTCACAGCAGCAGGACGCGGCGAGGACGCGCAAGAAATGACAGATCTCTTCCTCAACCATCTGTGGCAATCGACGCTGTTTGCCGGTGTCATCGCCATCCTGACGCTCGCGTTCCGCCACAATCGCGCACGGTTGTGCTACGGCCTCTGGTTCGCCGCCTCGGTCAAGTTCCTGGTGCCGTTTGCGGCACTGGCGGCAGTGGGCAGCCTCGTCCAGTGGCAGCAGGCGCCGGCGGCGTTCAGGGCTGTCGTGGCGTCGCCGGCGGCCCGCGACGTCAACGCGCCCTTTGTGGAGCTGCCGGTGGATCTGACGACCATCGCCGCGGCACCGGCGCAATTCCGGTGGGTCGCACCGTTGCTGTTCGGTATCTGGTTCTGCGGATTCGCGGCGATCACATTCAGACGCCTGAAGCAATGGCTCGAGATCCGTGCCGCCGTGAGAGCGAGCATACCGTGCGAAACCGCAGCGCCCCGCCATCGCCAAGGCTCCGGCGGGCAAGCCGTGCCCGCCGGCATCGAGATCCGCACCGCGCCGACTGTGCTCGAACCAGGCGTCGTTGGCGTCCGGCGGCCGGTGATCCTGCTGCCGGCGGGAATCGACGAGTACCTGACGGCGGAGCAGTTCGCGGCGGTTATCGCGCACGAGGTCTGCCACGTGCGGCGTCGCGACAGCCTGACCGCGGCGATCCACATGGCGGTCGAGGCACTGTTCTGGTTCCACCCGCTGGTGTGGTGGATCGGCGCGCGCCTCATGGCCACACGCGAGCAGGCATGCGATGAGCATGTGATAGAGACAGCAGCGCCGATCGCCTACGCCGAGGGCATCGTCAGCGTCTGCCGGCGCTACGTGGAGGCGCCGCTGATGAGCGTGGCCGGTGTCGGAGGAGCCGACGTCAAGGCGCGCATCGACGCGATTCTCGCCAACCGGATCGGCCTGCACCTGACGCTGTCGAAGCGCCTCGTGCTGGGAATCGCAGCCGTGTTGTCGCTGGCCGTCCCGCTTGTCACTGGTGCAATCGAGAGCGCGGCATTTGCTGCCGGTCAGCTGCCGGGTGCGGCGGCGGGCGGTCCGCCGATCGATCCGGAAACGCGCTTCGAAGTGGTGTCGATCAAGCCCTTCGACGCATCGAGCGGCCCGGCGCGCAGCAATACGACACCTGGCCGCTACGACTTCTCGGGGCTCCCGCTGCGGCTGCTGGTGGGGCAGGGGTTGCGCGCCCCGCTGGATCGCATCATCGGCTGGCCGGACTGGATCGACACCGAGCGCTACACGGTTACCGCGAAGATGCCAGACCCGCCGCCGCCGGCGACCGCGATCTTCGTCATGATCGAGAATCTGCTCAAAGATCGCTTCCAGCTCGTGACGCACCGCGAAACGCGCGAGCTGCCGGTCTACAACCTGGTGCTGGCGCGCAGCGACGGCCGCTTCGGCCCGGCGTTCAAGGAGACGTCGGCGGAGTGCCAGGCGGCGCTGCGGGAAAGCCTCGAGGCGTCACGACGCGGTGCTCCTACGCCAACGCCAGAGGCGCGGCAGGCGATGGCGGGGTGCGTAGGGGTGAAGCTCGGTGGTGTGACCATGGTCGGCATGAACGGCACAACGATTGGCGCGCTCGCCAATTTCCTCACGCAGTCGGTGAGCCGGCCGGTGATCGACAGGACCGGTCTGACGTCCTTCTACGACCTCACGCTGAAATGGACGCCCGATGGTCCAGGCCCGCTACCGTTCGGCTTGCCCGCCGGCTCGCTGCCGCAGTCGCAGACCCCGCCACCGGCCGCGGATCCCGACGCGCCGAACATCTTCACCGCGGTGCAGGAGCAGCTCGGGCTGAAGCTGGAAGCCGGCCGCGGTCCGGTGGAGGTCGTCGTCATCGACCGTCTCGAGAAGCCGACGCTCGATTAGCGCGCCAGCCGCCGACCACGGCGCCGGTCGAAACAGTAGCCAACCCGAAGGGGCGTGCCTGCGTCTATCGAGACACGTATGCGAATGCACGCGCTCCTGGTCACGCTCGTCATGATCCCCGGGGTCATCGCAGCGCAGCAGTTCACACCGGCATCGCCAGGACCGCCGGTGGATCCGAACACACGGTTCGAGGTGGTGTCGGTTAAACCTGTCCCCGACGCTATCGACCGGCCCGGCAGGTTCCTTCCGATCCTTCCGCGTTTCGAGTTCACTCAGCTGCCGATCGGATGGCTCGTTCGGCAGGCGTTGCAGAAGCCGGACTATCAGATGATCGGGGCGCCAGACTGGATCGACACGGATCCCTACACGATCATGGCGAAGGCGCCGGACGGCACGACGCAGGCAGCGTTGACGACACTGATACTGAACCTCCTGAAGGATCGGTTCCAGTTGGCGACGCATCTCGAGACCCGCGAGCTCCCGATCTTCCATCTCGTCATGGCCCGTACGGACGGGCGGCCTGGGCCGGACCTCAAGGCGACGCCAGCCGATTGCCAGAAGACCGTCGCAGAGAGAAACGCCGCGATGCAGGCGGCTGCCGCCGGGCGCGGGGCGCCGCCGCCGATGCCGCCGCTTCCCGATCTCAAGGCGCCGCCGCCATGCGGCTTTGCCCGTCTCCTGACCGGCAATGTGGCGGTGAGCGGTCGCACCATCGCGCAGTTCGTTCAGACGCTGTCGGACTGGGTGGGCCGCCCCGTGATCGACAAGACGGGATTGACCAGCCTCTTCGACTTCACGCTCAAGTTCGCACCCGAGGGCATCCGCGCCGGAGGCCCGATGGGACCGACGTTGACGCGGCTGATGGCGCAAGCGCCGGCGGCACCCGCCGATCCTGACGCGCCGAGCCTCTCCGTGGCGCTGCAGGAGCAGCTCGGGCTCCGGCTCGAGAGCGCCCGTGGTCCGGTGGAAGTTGTCGTGATCGATAGGCTCGAAAAGCCGACGCCCGACTAAGCGTCGAGCCAGGACTAGGCTTCTCGCAGCACCACGTTCGGATCCATTCGGGCGGCCCACCAGGCCGGAAGGAGGCTGGCCAGCAGCATTGCCGCTGCGAGCAACACGGCCGATCCGCCCAGCGCGGCGACATCGACTCCGGCGACACCGAAGACCTGCGTCTGGATGAGGAGTCCAGCCGCGATGGCCACAAGCCCTCCGACAGCCGAACCGATCGCGGCGACGGCCAGGGCTTGCCGCACGACCATCACGACCACGAGGCTGGCCCGCGCACCCATCGCCATCCGGACCGCGATCTCCCGGCCGCGCATCGCGACGCTGTATGAGGTCACTCCGTAAAGGCCGATGCTGGCGAGCAGAAGCGCCACGATGCCGAGAAGTGCCGCCGCCCTCGCCAGCGTGCGTTCGAGCACCATGTCGCCACGAATCGTCTGGTCCAGCGTGGCTAGTTCCAGGACCGGCACCTGAGGGTCGAGCTGGGCGACCAGATCACGTATCGCAGGCGCCAGCGCGGCCGATGGACCGTCGGAACGAATGTGGAGCGTGCGCGCGGTGCCGTGCTGGATCGGCGAGGGAAACGGCGAGGGGAAGAAAATTGCGGGGACTTCGTCGCCGGAACGTGCGACTGGAGACTTCACGATACCCACAATCCGGACGTCGGCCTCCGCTGCGCCGCGGAACGGTGTTGAGACGTGCAGGCTCCGGCCCAGTGCCGCCTCGCCAAAGAGCTGGGACGCCAGTCGTTCGGTGACGATCGCCACTGCAGGGATGTCGCGCCGGTCGGCCGCGACGAATTCGCGGCCGTGAATGAGATCGACCCCCACGGCCTTGAAATAGTCACCGCCGGCAGAGCCACTGACTGCCATTCTTCTCATCGGCCCATTGCCGGGATCCACGCGGACCGCGTTGGCGGGGTCGAAGGCCCAGCTCCGCGCGAGATTGCGGCTCGAGAGCCCCGCGGCCTCGACTCCGGGAAGCCGTGACGCACGGTCAAGAAGCGCCGCGTAGAAGGCGTCGATCTCCGCGGATGAAAAGCGGAGCGGCGCCAGGTCGAACGACGCCAGCAGCAGTCGGTCCGGATCCGTACCGGGTGGCTCCGCCAGAGATTCCAGCGCGGACGTCAACTGAAAGCCGGTAGCCAGCAGACCGAGCGAGAGCGCGACCTGACCGGCAACGAGCGCGCGGCGGCCGCGGGACTGGCCGCGCGTTCCGCCGCTTCCCGCGGGAGAGGTGCCGAGCGCAGCGGACGGACGTTGATCGGTTGCTCGAAAGGCCGGGACGAGTCCAAATCCCAGCGCCGTCAGGAACGCGGTGACGAGTGTGCCCGCCACGACCGTGGCGTCCAGCGGCATGGGAATCACGAACGCCGCGAGCAACTGCAGACCCGACCACGCCATCGGCAGCGCGAGAAGAGCGGCGCCCATGGCCAGAACCAGACTCTCGATGACCAGCTGCCGGACGAGCCGGAGGCGGGATGCGCCGAGCGCCAGGCGCAGTGCCACTTCCTGACCGCGCCGTGAGGCACGCACCAGGAGCAGGTTCGCGGCATTGACGCAGGCGATAAGGAGAACGACAAAAGGAACCGACAGAACGATCGCGGCGATCTGTGCTGCGTCGGGTTCGTCGAGTCTCGACAGCGCGGACACCTCGACGGCGACGCGCTCTACCGGGACGTCCGCGAACGCGGCTGCTCGCGGGGCAATGACGCCGAGCTCGGCCTCGACGCGTTCGACGCGCACACCGTCCCGCATCCGGCCGACGTATCGAATGAGGCGTTCACCGGGCCGCTGGTCGAGAAATACAAGCCCGTCCCCGGACGAAAACGGATCGCCAACAACATCCGCGAGCGCGATCGGCAGCCAGACTTCGACGCCTTCCTCGACCGGGTTCTGACTCGTGCCCGCGAATCCCCGCGGCGCGACGCCGATGATCTGGAACGTGCGTCGTCCCACCTGGATAGGCCGGCCGACGACGGACGGGTCGCGCCCGAACTCTCCCGTCCACAGGGCGTGACCGATGATCGCGACCGCAGAGTCAGCGCGACCGTCCTCAGACGCGAACGTGCGTCCGGCCTCCGGCTGGACTCCGAGCACGTCGAAGTAGTTCGGCGACACGAAGGCGGCCTGGAGGGAGTGAGGCCGAGTCAGGGTCACCGCCACGCGGGATTCGGTGTAGCTGGCCAGATCGTCAAGACTGGCCATCCCCTCCCGGAGCGCGCGGAAGACGTCCGGGTAGTCCGCCAGTGCAGTTCGCACAGTTCTCGGTGCGAGGGGCGTGTTTTCCAGAACTCCGAGCGTCACGAGGCGGGACTGATCCCTGACGCCTGGAAATGGACGAAGCAGCGCGCCGTTGATAAATGCGAACGCCACGATCGCCGCCGCCAGGCCCAGGCTGAGGCTCGCGATCACGGAGAACGAGAACGTCCGAGCGTGACCGAGACTGCGCACGGCGTAACGGATGTCGCGGAAGATGCTTTCCAGGCCGGCTCCGGTCCGGTCGTCGCGGACGCGCTCCTTGACGTGTTCGGCGCCCCCCAGTTCGATGAGTGCCGCGCGCCGTGCATCCTGCGGCGTCAGGCCCGATCGCATCTTCGACTCAGTGTCGAGTTCAACGAACGCGCGGAGTTCCTCGCTGAGCTCTGCGTCTGCCGCGCCGCCGTCCCACACCCGGCGCAGCGCCGCCCGCAAGCGAGACCACGTGCGTCTCATGCTTCCTACTCCTGTCGCAGCAGCGCCATCGGGTCCAGCCGTGCGGCCCGCCGGGCCGGCAGGATGCTGGCCACGAGCATGGCCGCCGCAAGCAGCGCCGCCGCTCCGGCCAGCGCCGCGACGTCGACTCCGGGGACGCCGAACAACTGCGCCTGAATGACGACCCCGGCCGCGATCGCCATGAGGCCTCCGAGAACCGCGCCGATTGTCGCGACGGTCAGGGCCTGCCGCAGCACCATGGCGACGACGCGGTCGGCCTGCGCGCCAAGCGCCATCCGGACCGCGATCTCCCGGCGTCGCATCTCGACGCCATAGGAGGTCACTCCGTAGAGGCCGATGCTGGCGAGCAGGAGCGCCACGATGCCCAGGACGGCCGCCGCCCTCGCCAGCCCGCGGATGATCTGAGTGATGTCGGGAATCCGCTGGTCCAGAGTGGCCATTTCCAGGATGGGGACTCGAGGATCGATCTGCGCCACGATGTCGCGGATCGCCGGTGCGAGGAGGCCGGCCGGACCGCCGGCGCGGACAGAGAGCGTCCGCGCGGTGCCATGCTGGAGGGGCGAGGGGAAGAAGATGGCCGCGACCTCGCCGGAAGGGGACGGCTTCACGATGCTGGGGCCGCGGACGTTGTCGATGTTGCGCTCCACAGGCGACTCCACGATTCCCACGATTCGGACGTTGGCCTCCGCGTCCCCGATCAAGGATGTCGACACACGCAGGCTCCGGCCGAGTGCAGCGCCGCCGAAGATCTGAGCCGCGAAGTGTTCGGTGACGATCGCCACCTCGGGGATGTCGCGCCGGTCCGCCGCGACGAATTCGCGGCCTTGCCTGAGGTCGAGCCCCAGGACCTTGAAGAAGTCGCCTTCTGCAGACGACGCGCTCACGAGAAGGCCGATCGGTCGTCCCAACGGATCACGCGGCCCGTCGCCGGTCTCCACGGGAACGAGGTTGGTGATCCAACCCGTCGCGAAATCGTGACTCGACAGCGCGGCGGCCTCGGCTCCGGGAAGCCTCGACGCGCGGTCGAGAAGCGCCGCATAGAACGCGTCGCTCTCGCCGGATGAAAAGCGGAGCTGCGCCAGATCGAACGACGCCAGCAGCATGCGGTTCGGGTCGGTGCCGGGCGGCTCCGCCACCGATTCCAGCGGGGACGTCAACTGGAACGCGGCTGCCAGCAGGCCCAGCGAGAGCGCGACCTGACCGGCGACGAGGACCCGGCGGCCGCGCGCCTCGGCACGCGTGCCTCCGCTCCCCGCGGGAGCGGTGCCGAGCGCCGCGGACGGGTGCCGACGGGTGGCGTGAAGCGCGGGGACGAGCCCGAATCCCAGCGCCGTCAGGAACGCGGTCACGAGTGCGCCCGCCACGACCGTCCCGTCCAGCGGCATGGGAAGCATCACGAACGCCGCGATCAACTGCACACCCGACCACGCCAGCGGCAGCGCGACGACGGCGGCACCGACCGCCAGGACCAGGCTCTCGATGACCAGTTGCCGGATGAGCCGCGACCGGGACGCGCCGAGCGCCAGACGGACCGCCATCTCACGGCTGCGGCCGGAGGCACGCACCAGCAGGAGGTTCGCGGCGTTGATACAGGCGAGCGCCAGAACGAGAAGGGGAACCGGCAGGATGACGGCGACCATCAGGGCCAGTTCGTCCACGTCGCGTCTCGACAGATCAGAAACTTCGACCGTGACCCGCTCCACCGAGGCGTCCGCGGACGCGACGAGCCGCGCTGCCCCGGGGTTACCGGCAGGGCCAGCGACGCCGAGCCGGCCGGCCACGACGCCGAGCTCGGTCTCGACGCGCTCGACGCGGACACCGTCCCGCATTCGGCCGACGTATCGAATCAACCGACTGCCGGGTTGCCCGAATGGATCGTCCACCGCAACACGATCGACGAAAGCGATCGGCAGCCAGAGATCGACGCTTGGCCCGGTCGTGCCTGCAAAGCCCCGTGACGCGACGCCGATGATCTCGAGCGCCTGCTGTCCCCCCGCCCGGATCGGCCGTCCGATCACCGAAGGGTCCCCGCCGAATTCCCGCATCCACAGCGCGCGGCTGATGATGGCGACCGGAGATTCAGCCTCCCGGGGCGCAAAGGTGCGTCCGACCTCTGGCCGGACTCCGAGCACGTCGAAGTAGCTCGGCGAGACGAAGGCAGCCCGGAGGGAACGCGGTTGGGGCAGCGTCACCGCCACGTCGGATTCGGTGAAGCTGGCCAGACCTTCGAGGCTGGGCATCCCCTCATCGAGCGTCCGAAAGACGTCCGGGTAGTCCGCCAATGCCGTCCGGGCGGCCTGCAATCTGACGAGCCTGCCGAGGCGCACGTTCTCCAGAATCCCGATCTCCGCGAGGCGATCCTGATCCGGGATGCCCGGGATAATCGACGGGCCGAGCGCGCCGTTGATGAACGCGAAGGCCACGATCATCGCCGCCAGGCCCAGGCTGAGATTCCCGATCACCGAGAACGAGAACCCAGGTGCCCGGCCGAGACCGCGCATGGCGTAGCGGACGTCCCGGAGGGTGCCCTCCAGGCGGAATCCTGCCCGCGTTTCCCGCACATGCTCCTTGACTTGTTCGGCGCCCCGCAGCTCGATGAGTGCCGCGCGCCGCGCGGCCTCCGGGGTGACGCCCGCTCGGATCCTCGATTCGGTGTCCTGCTCGACGAACGCGCGGAGTTCCTCGTTGAGCTCTGTGTCTGCCGCGCCACCGTCCACCAGCCGGCGCAGCATCGCCCGCAGGCGGCACCATGCGCGTCTCATGCGCCTTCCAGAACTTTCTCGACGGCCATGGTGATCGACTTCCAGTGCTGCTTCTCGCGAGCCAGCTGCTTCTGTCCAGCCTTTGTGATCGCGTAATAGCGCGCCTTCCGGTTGTTCTCGGAGACATCCCAATACCCGGACGCCCACCCGTTTTCCTCGAGCCGCCGGAGCGCCGGAAAGAGCGATCCCGGCGTGACCTGAAAAACGTCCTCGGTCAGGTGCCGCAGGCGCTGCATGACGCCCCACCCGTGCATCGGCTGCGACGAAATGATCCTCAGCACCAGGAGATCGAGCGTTCCCTGGATTACATCCTTGCGATCGCCCATGTGCGACTCCTATCGAATGGTGTCAGCGCGCTAGTCGAACGTTGGCTTCTCGAACTTGTCGATGACCACGACCTCGACCGGGCCGCGGGCGCCCTCGAGCTTCAGTCCGAGTTGTTCCTGCAGTGCAGCGGCGAGGCTGGGCGCATCGGGATCGACGGGAGCGCCCGGCGGTGCGCCGAGCGGGCCCATGACGCCCGGCGTCCGGCCCTCGTACGCGAACTTCAGCGTCACGTCGTAGAGGCCGGTCAATCCAGTCTTGTCGATCACCGGGCGGGCGGTCAGGTCCGACAGCGCCGCGACGAGCCGGGTCATGGGGCTGCCGCTGAAGGCGAACACGCCAGGCGAGCTGCGGCCGGAGCCGCACGGCTGGTTGGGATCCGGGAGCTTCGCGGCCGCCTGCCTCTCCGCGATGATGGCCTGGCACTCAGGCGATGAGGGCTTGAGATTTGGACCATGCCGCCCATCGCTGCGCGCCATCACGAGATGAAAGATCGGCTGCTCGCGAGTTTCGAGATGCGCCTGCAGCTGGAACCGATCCTTCAGCAGGTTCAGCATCATCACCGACATCGCCGTGGGCGGGGTGCCGGCGGGCGGTTTCGCGCGTATCGAGTACCGCTCCGTGTTGATCCAGGCCGGCGCGCCGATCATCTGATAGTCCGGCTTCTGCAGCGCCTGGCGGAGGAGGACTCCCACCGGAACCGCGGATTCGAGGCCACTTGGCATCATCCGTATCAACATCGGGCTGCTGGCGTCCTCGATGGGCTTGATCGCCACGACCTCGAACCGGGTATTCGGGTCCACGGGCGGTCCCGATGGCGCCAGGAACTGCTGCGCCGCCGCCATGACAGGGACCATCGCGATCCCGACGGCCGCCGCACCAGGTCCACTCAAACGGGGTCTACGCATACGCGCTCCTATCGAATGACGTCAGGAAAACACAGAGACCTATCGGATGTCAACAGGAGCGACGGGAATCCGCTGGTCAACCCTGATGGTTGACGTGCGCACGTGCCACGTCGGACTGAGGACCGGCTCCGCCGCTACGGGAAGGCGAGAGAGAACCGGCGTAGCGCAGGCGATATTATCGATGTCCGCTGATGGGACGCCGACGTCCCGCAATCGCACAGCCGGCTTATGATTGCCAACTCGGTCGTGCGAAATACCGTCGAAAGAGAGACGAATACAGTCGGACCTTATGGCACGGCGTTTGACCTCGTCCCAGCCGTAGTCGCATGCCAGATATCGCCAGGGACCCTGCGTTTCTGAAACGGCGCCGCCTGCTGCGCATTGGCGCCGGCGTGGTCGCCGTGATCCTGGTCATTGCCGTCTCGATCGCGCTCGCGCGGATGGAACCGGCGCCGCCGACGGTGCCGGCGGACACGCTGCTTCGCGACACGGTCAAGCGCGGTGCGATCGTCCGGCAGGTCCGCGGGCCGGGCACGCTCGTGCCGGAGGACACACGCTGGATTCCGGCGACGACCGACGCACGGGTCGAGCGCATACTGCTGCAGCCAGGCGCGACCGTCCTGGCGCACAGCGTCATTCTCGAGTTGAGCAATCCGCAGGTTGAGCAGGAAGCGCTGAACGCACGCCTCCAGCTGCACTCGGCGCAGGCGCAGCTGGAGAGCCTGCGGGTGCAGTTCGACAACGATCTGCTGACGCTTGAATCTCAAATTGCGGCCCTCGAGTCGGAATACGAGCAGGCGCGGCTCGATGCCGAGACGCGCGACGCGCTGGCCAAGCAGAAGCTCGCCTCGGAGTTCGAACGCCGCCAGACACAGCTGCGGGCGGAGTCGCTCGGCAAGCGGCTGCAGATCGAGCAGAAGCGGCTGCAGGCGACGCGGGGTTCGCTCGAGGCGCGGCTCCGCGTGCCGCGCGCCACGGTCGACCAGGCACAGGCGATTGCGTCGCTGTTCGACAGCCGGCTGCAGTCGTTGAAGGTTCGGGCCGGGTTTGCCGGGGTCCTCCAGCAGGTGCCGGTTGAAGTCGGCCAGCGTGTGGGCCCCGGCACCAACCTCGCGCGCGTGGCCGACCCGGGCCGTCTGAAAGCCGCGTTGCAGATCCCGGAGACGCAGGCGAAGGACATTGAAGTCGGACAGCCGGCGCAGATCGACACACGCACGGCGATCATCGCCGGCCGGGTGACGCGCAAGGATCCCGCCGCGGCCAACGGCACCGTGACGGTCGACGTCACACCGACGGAACCGCTGCCGCGCGGAGCCGTCCCCGACCTTGGCGTGGACGGCACGATTCAACTCGAGCGGTTCGAGAACGTGCTGTACGTCATGCGGCCGTCACTTGGTCAGGAGAACAGCACCGTGGGCCTGTACCGCGTGACCCCCGCTGGCGACGCGGAACGTGTTCGCGTCACCTTCGGCGGCAGTTCGGTGACGCACTTCGTCGTGACCAAAGGTCTGCGCGAAGGCGACGAGGTGATTCTCTCCGACATGTCCAATTGGGACGCCTTCGATAAAGTTCGACTGCGATAGGAACCATATGCCTGAGCCGCTCATCCAGCTCGAAAGCGTCCGCAAGGTCTTCTACACCGACGAGGTCGAGACGCACGCACTCGACAACGTCAACATCGAGATTCAGCGGGGCGAGTACGTCTCGATCGCCGGCCCCTCCGGGTGCGGCAAGTCGACGCTGCTGTCGATTCTCGGCCTGCTCGATACGCCGACGGACGGGCGATACGTGCTCAACAGCCGCAAGGCGACCGACCTGTCGATGGCCGAGCGCGCCCGCGTGCGCAACCGCGAGGTCGGCTTCATCTTCCAGAGTTTCAACCTGATTGGCGACCTGAACGTCTATGAGAACGTCGAGCTGCCGCTGACCTACCGCGGCATGCGCGGAAGCGAACGGAAGCGGCGCGTGCTGGCGGCGCTGGAACGCGTCGGCATGGCGCACCGCGCGAAGCATCTGCCGAGCCAGCTCTCGGGAGGCCAGCAGCAGCGCGTCGCGGTCGCCCGGGCGGTCTGCGGCGAGCCGTCCATCCTGCTGGCGGACGAACCGACGGGCAACCTCGACTCCAAGAACGGCGAGGCGGTGATGGACCTGCTCAGTGAGTTGCACAAGAGCGGGGCCACGATCTGCATGGTGACGCACGACGCGCGCTACGCCTCACATGCCGAGCGGACCATTCATCTCTTCGACGGTCGCGTCGTCGAGGAATCGATTCCGGCACATTAAGAGTGTTGTTCAAACGGGGCACGACTCCGGCGTCCGAGCCGCTCGATCGCGATCCCAACGCTCCACTGATGTCTCTCCGCAGGGTGGAGAAGGCGTTTCCGTCGGGCAGCGGGCAGACTTACGCGTTGCGGAGGATCTCGCTCCTAGTCCAGCCGGGCGAGTTCGTGTCGATCATGGGGCCGTCGGGCGCGGGAAAGTCCACGCTGCTCCACATCCTTGGCCTGCACGACAGCGACTGGTCGGGTGAGTACGAGCTGCTTGGACATCCCGTGCATCGGCTGCCGCACAAGCAGCGCGCGGCGCTGCAGAAACGGCACATCGGTTTCGTCTTCCAGAGCTATCACCTCCTCGACACGCTGACCGTCTACGAAAACATCGAGCTGCCGCTGTCGTATCGGGACGTGCCGAAAGGTGAACGGCAGAGTCTGGTGGCGGACGTGCTGGACCGCTTCGGGATCGTCGCGAAGAAGGACCTCTACCCGAGCCAGCTCTCGGGAGGCCAGCAGCAGCTCGTGGGAATCGCCAGAGCGATCGTGGCGAATCCGGCGGTGATCCTCGCGGACGAACCGACGGGCAACCTGCACTCCGACCAGGGGCGCGAGATCATGGAGCTGTTCACCCGTCTGAACGAACAGGGCACGACGATCGTCCAGGTGACGCACTCCGATTCGAATGCGGCTTACGGGAACCGCGTCATCAGGCTTCGCGACGGGTATCTGCAGACCCCCGCGCCGCAGGATTGACCGACAATACGTTCCTGTGGGCGGCGACACACCACGGCTGCTGATCGGCGATGACCAGCGCGATGTCCTGGAGGCGCTGCGCCTGCTCGCCAAGGGCCAGGGCTATCAGTCGGACGAAGTCGATACCCCCGCGGCCGTCCTCAAGGCGTTAGCGCAGCGCGACTACGACATCGTCCTCATCGACCTGAACTACGCGCGCGACACCACGTCGGGCGAGGAGGGGCTCGATCTGCTTTCGCGCATCCACGCCGCGGACGAATCGCTGCCCGTCATCGTGATGACGGCGTGGGGCTCGGTGCACCTGGCCGTGGAGGCGATGCGCCGCGGCGCCCGCGATTTCATCGAGAAGCCATGGGACAACGAGCGGCTGCTCATCATCCTGCGGACGCAGATCGAGCTCGGACGCGCGCTGCGCCGCGCCAGCCGCCTCGAGGCCCAGACACAGAGCGCGCAGGTCGACGGACCGCCGCTCATCGCCGATTCGCCGGCCATGCAGCCGGTGCTGCGGATCATCGACCGCGTCGGGCCGTCTGACGCGAACGTGCTCATCACCGGCGAGAACGGGACCGGCAAGAGCCTGGTGGCGCAGGCGCTGCACGCCGTTTCGGCGCGGGCCGCCCGCGCGATGGTGACGATCAATGCCGGCGGCGTGTCCGAGGGGGTATTCGAGAGCGAGCTGTTCGGTCATGTGAAGGGCGCATTCACCGACGCCCGCCAGGACCGCGTCGGCCGCTTCGAGCTGGCCGATGGCAGCACGCTCTTCCTCGATGAAATCGCCAACGTACCGCTCAGCCAGCAGCAGAAGCTGCTGCGGGTGCTCGAAACCGGAGAGTTCGAGCGGCTCGGTTCGTCGCGCACACGCAAAGCAGACGTGCGCCTCGTTTCGGCAACGAACGCGGATGTGAACGCGGAGGTCGCGGCCGGGCGATTCCGGCAGGACCTGCTGTTCCGTTTGAACACGGTTGAAGTGCACTTGCCACCGCTGCGGGAACGGCGCGAGGACATCCCGCGTCTGGCGAAACAGTTCCTGGCCACCCACGCGCAGCGGTATCGAAAGTCGATTACCGGCTTCGACCCGGCCGCCTTGCAGGCGCTCCTTCAGCATCGATGGCCTGGAAACGTGCGCGAGCTCGATCACGCCGTCGAGCGCGCCGTGCTGATGGCCGGCGGCAACGTCATTCATGCCGCCGACCTCTGGCTGCGCCGCTCGGACGAGGGCGACGTCGCGAGCCGGCTCGAGGATCTCAGTCTCGAAGAGGTCGAAGGGTTCCTGATTCACAAGGCCATGGCGCGATATGGCACCGTCACCGACGCCGCCCGGGCGCTCGGCCTCAGCCGGTCCGCGCTGTACCGGCGGCTCGAACGCCACCGGCCGTCGTGAGGATCGCCTTCGATCGACGCATCACGCTGCTGGCGTGTGCCGTCAGCGCCCCGGGCATCGTCACGTCGCTCGCGCTGCTGTGGGCCACGGATTATTCCACGACCATCCGCGGATCGGTGGGCGCGGCCGTCGTCGCGCTGTCGCTCGGCCTTGCGCTCCTTGTCCGCTCCCGCATCGTGCGGCCGCTGCAGACCGTCTCCAACGTCCTGGCCGCGCTGCGCGAGGACGACTTCTCGATGCGTGCGCGTGAGACCACCGCGGACGACGCGCTCGGGCATCTGACGTCGGAGGTCAACACCCTCGCCGATACGCTGCGATCGCAGCGGCTCGGCGCTCAGGAGGCGACGGCGCTGCTCCGGGCCGTGATGGCCGAGATGGACGTGGGCATCTTCGCCTTCGACGCCCATCAGCAGCTCGTGCTCGTCAACCGCTACGGCGAGCGGCTGCTCGCCCAGCCCGCGGCCGACCTGTTGAACCGGCGCGCCGACACCCTCGGGCTGCAGGAGGCGCTGCAGTCGACGTCGGCGCTCGCCGATCTGAGGTTTCCCGGCGGCGCCGGACGCTTCGAAGTGCGCCGGACCAAGTTCTGGCAGGGAGGCGTGCCCCACGAGCTCCTGGTCCTGTCGGATCTCAGCCAGCCGCTCCGTGCCCAGGAGCACGATGCCTGGAAGCGTCTCATTCGCGTCCTCGGTCACGAGCTGAACAACTCGCTGGCGCCGATCAAATCGATTGCGGGAAGCCTCGAGGCGCTGCTCGGACGGACGCCTCCGCCCGATGACTGGCGCGACGATATGCAGCGCGGCCTGGCGGTGATTGCGTCGCGCGCGGACGCGCTGAGCCGCTTCACCGCCGCCTACGCACGCCTCGCGCGCCTTCCTCCTCCGGCGCGAAAGGCCGTCGATCTCAAGGCGCTGATGTGCCGTGTCGCGGCGCTCGAATCGCGGCTGCCAGTAGCACTCGACGACAGCGCCGCGATCACCCTGCATGCGGACGCGGATCAACTGGAACAACTGCTCATCAACCTGGTGCGAAATGCGGTTGACGCCGCACTCGAAACAAGCGGGAGCGTGCGCGCCGGATGGAGGCGCGCGAGTGACATGCTGGAGCTCTGGATCGAGGACGAGGGACCGGGGTTGCAGAACACCGCCAACCTGTTCGTTCCGTTCTTCACGACCAAGTCCGGCGGATCGGGAATCGGACTGGCCCTGAGCCGCCAGATTGCGGAGGCTCACGGCGGATCGCTCGTCGTCGAGAACCGCGCCGATCGACAGGGTGTGCGCGCGATGCTGCGTTTACCTCTGATCTGACCACTGCCCGCCCGGTATCCCATCGCCGTGGGCTGGCGACCCCGGCCGTCTGCGACAGGAATTTGCACAACTTGCTTCTTGACACTTCCTGAAACGGGTGCAACTATCCGCGCCACCGCCAAGGAGGCGCCACCATGCGACGTGTCCACACCAGTCGTCGCACCCTCGACGGCTGCCGGCTGATCGTCCTCGCGACGCTTGTCTGCCTCGTCTCTGTCCCCGGTCTCGCGCTGGCCCAATCGACCATTGTGGGCGTCGTCAAGGACGCGAGTGGCGCCGTGGTGCCTGGCGTCACCGTCGAAGCGGCAAGCGACGCGCTCATCGAACAGCAGAAATCGGCGACGACAAATGGCTCCGGGCAATACCGCATCGTCGATCTCCGTCCCGGAACCTACGTCGTCACGTTCGCCCTGGCGGGGTTCCAGACTGTGCGGCGCGAGGGGATCCGGCTGCAGGCGGAGTTCACGGCGACCGTCGACGCGGTGATGGCGCTCGGCGACAGGCAGGAGACGATCACGGTCACCGGCGAGGCGCCGACGGTCGACGTGCGGAGTGCCGCCGCGGTCACGCGACTCGAGCGGGACGTCCTCGACCAGATCCCGACAGGGCAGAACATCTGGGAGATGGCGCAGCTGATTCCCAGCATCAACATGTTCAACGTCCTGGCGCAGAACGCCGGCACGGTTGGGGGGCAGGGAGGAGCGACACAGACCTACATGTCGGTGCGCGGCATGACCGCGTCACAGAATGTCGTCCTGGTCGACGGGATGACGGTGAGCGGCCTCGAGTTGAACGGCACGATTCAGGCCTACTTCAATCCAGACATGAACCAGGAGATCAATTACGAGACGAGCGGCGCCAGTGCCGATCGGTCTGGCGGCGGCGTGACCGTGAACATGATTCCCCGCGAGGGCGGCAACCGCCCGAGCGGCAACTTCAAGACGAACTACCGGCCGGGGCGGTGGATTGGCGACAATTTCACGACCCGTCTCCGCGACAGCGGACTGCGGTCTGCCGGGACGCTTCGATACCTGTCCGACTTCACCGGGTCGCAGGGCGGGCCGATCAAGCGCGACAAGCTCTGGTTCTTTGCCTCCTATCACCAGTTCAATACCAGCGATGTGGTTCCCGACACACGTTTCGATGACGGTGCACGGGGAACCGACGACCAGCACATCCGTCAGCCGATGCTTCGCCTGACGTATCAACTCAATCGGTCGAACAAGGTCTCCGGCTATGTCGAGATCACCGACAAGCAGCGCTCGCACGACATGGTGGCGCAGGTCGACCCGGAAACGGCGGCATCACGCTGGACGTCTCCAAACTATTCGACGGGCAACGTCAAATTCACCTCGACGCTGAGCAGCCGCCTGCTCTTCGAAGGGGGCTATTCGATGAACCGCGAATATCGGACCGTGCAGGCGCAGGAAGGGATCTACAAGGAGCGCGGCACGCCGGAATGGTATGCGTCGGCCTCGCGGACGCTGCAGACCGGTGGCAACGCGCGGACGACCGCACCCACCACCTCGTTCACGCACGATTGGCCGGCTCGCGACAACGTGCAGTCGTCGTTGTCGTATATCACCGGCTCGCACCAGATCAAGGTTGGATTCCAGTACCAGTGGGGCAGGTTCTACCACTTCGTCGACGCGAATGCCGATTTGACACAGCGCTATGCGAACGTGACGGTGGCCGGCAACGAGGTGATCCTTTCGAATCCCGCCGACGTCGTCGTGCGCAATACGCCGGTGGCGTCGGTCGATCGGTTGAACCGTGACGTCGGCATCTACGCACAGGATTCGTGGACGACGAAGCGGCTGACGGTGAACTACGGGGTGCGTTGGGAGCACGTGAACGCGCAAAACGATGCCTATGCCGTCCCTGCCGGCCGCTTCACGCCGGAACGGTCGATCCCGGCGGTCAAGGACGTGCCGAACTGGTTCGACTGGGCGCCGCGGTTCAACATGGTCTACGACCTGTTCGGCACGTCGAAGACCGCCATCAAGTACTCGCTGAACCGCTACAACTTTGCCGCCGGAACGGCCCTGGCGAACTCCTTCAACACCCTGTCGTCGACGACGCGCACGCTGCCCTGGACCGATGTGAACGGCGACAGGATTGCGCAGGGAGATCCGGTGATCAATCCCGACGGCTCGTACGCGCCGTGCGTCGGCTACCCGAGCGTCTCGTGCGAGATCGATATGCGGGCGCTGCGCGCCACGAACGGGACGTGGTTCGGCACGCCGGCGGATGCCGACGTCTATCCAGGCTTCCCGCGACAGTGGTCACTTGAATCCGTTCTCGAGGTGCAGCACGAACTGCTGCCGCGGCTCTCGATGACGGCCGGCTGGACGAGGAGCGACGACTACAACCTTCGCAAGACGATCAACCGCTTCCGGCTGAACGGCGATTACATCCCGTTCACGATCTTCAACCCGATGACAGGCGACCCGATCACGGTCTACGGCATCAAGGATACGACCACGCGCGCACGTCTCGCCCAGAGCGGCGCCAATGTGGAATACGTCGAGGACGAGCGGAAGGCTCCGTACAACCAGTACTCGGTCGAATTCCGCGCGCGGCCGTATCGAGGCGCGCAAATCTTCGGCGGCTGGGTGGTGAGCCGGCTGGACAGTATCAACTGCGGTACGTCTCGATCGGATCTCGTCGTCAACCCGAATGACGATTTCTACTGCGACACAACGACGATCGACCGGCCGCTCGCCCAGGACTTCCGGATCGTGGCGTCGATCCCGGTCCGCTACGGCGTGACGCTCGGCATCACGTATTTGAACAACGACGAGGGCGCGTTCCAGCCCCTGTACGCGATCGTGCCTGGAACGGGCGCGACCGCCACGCGCTACCCGGATGGTGCCGCGAACTCGACGCTGAAAGTTGCCAACCAGCCGGCGCCGCCATGCCCGACACACGCCGGGTGTGTGCCGGGAGCGATTGTGCTGCCGAGCAGTTTCATTCTGCCGCTGGGGGCGACCTCGATCACCGTCCCCCTGGAGCCGCCAGGAGTCACGCGGCGCGAGCGTCTGCAGCAGCTCGATTTCCGGCTGTCGAAGACATTTCGCGTTGACCGGCTCACGGTTGCCCCGATGCTCGAGGCCTACAACGTCCTCAACTCGGACAAGGTCTTCGGCTATCAAAGCGCGAATTACGCGAACTCGTCCGGCACGTATCTGGTACCGAGCACGATCCTGCTCGGCCGCGTGATTGGGTTCGGCGCATCGGTCCGCTGGTAAGCGCGATCGCAACGGCGGGTCGTAGCTAACTGATCTTCCGAAAACTGGGCTCAATCGTTCCTGTCGTCCCTACGCTGGACGCGTACGGCGGTTCCTGCCTTGTCAGTGATCTCTCTGCTGCGTAGAGTCGCCGAAGCGCAAGAAGGCAGAGAGGGTGGCTGGCGATATGGAGGAGGGTCGCCGGCTCGGAATCGTGGCGACGCCCGCGTTCTTCATCTCAAGCAGACGGTTCGATCAGACTGGTCACACGCATTCGCGGCGCGCTCCCATTCGAAGAGTTCGAGACCGCCGCAAGGGAACGGCTTCCCAAGCAGCGCGCGCAGCGTTGATCAGAGCCTCACGCGGCCCGGCCTCGTTGGGCCATGGCGGCAAAGATGGGGCATTCCGTTAACCGGTGGGCAAAGACGGAGTCGACTGTTGCCCGTACAAAGGAGTCTGCAATGGCGAACTTGCGAAAGCTGATGAAACCGCTCTTCCTGTGGGGCGCGTTCTTCGCCCTTCCGGTGGGCGTGGGTGCGGACGAGTGCTCGGAGTACTTCTGGAACTCATGCCAGACCGTTACGTTCGAAGGAGACGGATACCACTACGAGCAGTGCAGCGGGGAGTGCTGGATGTACGATTCCTGCTGCCTGCAGTACTGCGAGCAGTCGAACCCCAGCTACAGCTGTAGTAGTCCCGGTGGGTCCGCCAGTGGGGTGTGCGCTTGCACGTAGTGAGCAGCTCGTCGTGATGGAGGACTGATCAGTGGGGCGCGTGGGTGACCGGCCAATTCGGTCGTGATCGACGCGCCCCGGTCAGAGAAAGCCTATGGTGGTATCACCGTCGCTGAGAGAAGCGGTGACGCGATGGTTCGCGATCGCCGCCTGCATCGCGTTGATGCTTCCGACGTACGCCCGAGGTCAGGCGCCGTCTGCCTTTGAGGTGGCCTCGGTCAAGGCCAACGCATCAGGATCCCCCATCAGCCGGCTCCAGGAGCAGCCTAACGGCCGACTGACTGCGACCAATGTCCCGCTCCGCGAGCTGGTCAGATATGCCTTTGGCCTGCCGCCGACGCACTCGATCGAAGGGCCATCGCTGCTCGAGCGCCGATTCGATGTCGAGGCAACGCCCCCCGGCGGCGGCGCCGCACTCGGGCGCGACGCCGTCCGTGCCATGTTGCGGGTGCTGCTCGCTGATCGTTTCAAGCTGCGGGCACGCACCCAGACGAGGCAGATACCAATGTACGTGCTCTCGATCGCCAGAGCCGACGGGCAGCTGGGCCCCGGGCTGACCAGGGTCTCGACCGATTGCGCGGCCATGCGAGCCGCGCTTCGCGACAAGACGCCAGTCGCCGACATCTACGCCAGGCCGGTGTGCTCGTATCGGACCAAGTACGGTCCGACGCGCGAGGTCGAAGGTCTTTCGTTTGACTCGCTGCCCTTGTCGCAGTTCCTGGCCTTCTTGACGTTCCGGCTGCGGCTCCCCGTCATCGACCGGACCGGACTGACGGGCCTGTTTTCATTCGAGCTCATTTATTCGAGCAGCGACCCGTTACTCTCGCAGGGCGGCGTTGGGCAAGCATCGATTCCCGATGGCCGACCGCTGCTGCTCGACGCGATTAAAGATCAGCTCGGCCTTCGGCTTACGTCCGGCACCGGTCCAGGAGACGTTCTGATCGTCGACCACGTCGAGCCGCCGACCCCCAACTGACCTGCCGCGGCTGCTTCGGTAAACAATTGAGCGGTGAGTGGCACCCGGCGTACACACGGCTGGCTCCAGAAGCTGATCCGGGCGGAGAAGGTTCAAGTTCACCGCGTTGCGCATCAGTGGGCCACCTCCACCATCGCGAAACTCATTCGCGCCGGGCGGACTGAGTTCGCGACGCTTGCGGGTGTGTTTCTGCTCGCGGTCGCCTTGCTCACGTTCGCCCAGCTGACCGACGAGGTCGTTGCCGGCGACACGCGATCGTTCGACTCCGCGGTGCTGATGTCGATGCGGACGCCCGGGCGTCCGAACGACCCGCTGGGACCGCCCTGGTTCGAGGAAGCCGTGCGCGACGTGACCAGCCTCGGCGGCACGTCCCTCATCGTGTTGATCACCGCGACGGTGGCCGGGTTCCTCGCCATGTCGGGGACGCGCCACGCAGCCGTGTTGATGGTCGTGTCCGTCGGCAGCGGCGCGATGCTGATGTCGTTTCTCAAGCAGGTGTTCGCGCGGACCCGGCCGGACCTGGTCGAGCATTCCGCACGGGTGTTCACGGAGAGCTTCCCCAGCGGCCACGCGACGCTGTCGGCAATCACGTACCTGACGATGGGCGCATTACTCGCCCGTGTGCAGACGCGGCGGACGTTGAAGGCGTACTCGCTCGGTGTGGCGATTACGTTGACCGTCCTCGTTGGCGTGAGCCGCGTCTACCTCGGCGTCCACTGGCCCACGGACGTCCTGGCCGGCTGGTGCCTCGGCGCCGCCTGGGCGATTACGTGCTGGCTCGTGGCGGCGTGGCTGCAGCGCCGCGGCGACGTCGAGCGGCGCATCGAGAGGAGCTGACGGCGTCTCTCGGCTTCTACAACCAGGTTCCGCCTTGCCGGTCGTTCGGCTCCGCGGCGAGCGCGTCGAACTCGTGAATCCATCCGAGGTGGTGCAGCGCGCCGTCGAATGACGAGAGCCGCGCGTTGCGCCGGTCAGCGTTATCGCCGTCCGGCAGGTGCAGCACGTCCACCGCGCTGATCGACGCGTACTGCACCTTGCGCGTGCGCCCGCGGCGCAATCGCTCGTAGCGCTCGAGCGGACCGGCCAGCGAACCCGACCCCGCCTCCACGAGGCAGGCGGCAAGCACGACCGCATCCTCGATCGACTGGTTGGCGCCTTGTCCATGGTGCGGCGCAAGCTGGTGGGCGGCGTCCCCCAGGAGCGTCACGCGGCCTTTCGTCCATCGCCCGAGCGGCGGCCGGTGGAACAGCCCCCAGCGGTTGCTGATCGGCCGCGCGCTGATCATCTCGACGACCGCGGGGTGCCAGCCGGCGAAGTGCCGGAGCTGTTCGCCCTCCACCCCCGGCGCGGTCCAGTCGCGATGCGGCCACGGTGCCGGATGCCGCTCGACCAGCAGGAAGTTGATGTGCCCATTGCCCATCGGATAGTGGAGCAGGTGCCCGCCGGGCCCCATCCAGAATTGCAGCGCGAACGGATCAGGGAGGCTGGGTACGCCGGCCATCGGCACGATGCCGCGAAACCCGCTGCACCCGGAATACAACGCATCGTCGTAGCCGAGCATCCACTCCCGCACGAATGACCGTGCGCCGTCGGCGCCGATGACAAGGTCGGCTTCCGCGGCATCGCCGTCGGCGAATCGCAGCTCGCACCGATCTCCGCGATCGTCGATGTCGACGAGCCGCTTGTTCAGATGGATACAGTCGAGTCCGGACGCGGAGGACAGGACCGCTTGCAGATCCGCGCGGTGGATGCCGACGTACGGCGCTCCGAAACGTTGCCGGTACTCCGCTCCTACTGCGTGCCTGCCGACGAGTTGTCCGTTGCGGCCGTTCCGGAAGATCAGCGCCGCTACTTCGCACCAGTGCGGGGCGAGCTGCTCCGTCAGTCCGAACTGATGGAAGAACCGCGTTCCATTGGCCGAGAGTGCGACGGCCGCCCCCACCTCGCGCAGCTCCGCGGTCTGCTCGTAGATGTCGACCGCAATCCCGTGACGCCGCAGCGCGATCGCGAGAGTCAGTCCGCCGATGCCGGCGCCGATGACGGCGATCCGGCGCTGCTCCGCCGCACACATGACAGCCCGGAATTGTAGAGCGGGGTCCGCGGCTACTGTCACAGTGTGCGACACGTTCGCCAAACAGCGGGGCAAGGCGAGACATCGCACATGTGCCGCGACCTGCGTATCGAGGCGCAGGTTTCTGAACGACAGAGGTCCTTTTTCCAAACTTCCTTGGAAAGCCTCGGCCTTGGAGGTGCTGCGAAACGGCGCACGACAGTCGTCGCGCGCGTCGCCCTGTTGCCTCGAGGAAATGAGAGTGGGGCGTTTTCGGCCGTAATACGCGCGATCCTCGTTTTGGCGGGTCGATGGTTAGGTACCAACAATTCCGGTGCCCGATGCGCCGGATCTGAAAGCCGCCCTCGGCGGTATTGCGCTGCCGCGCGGGAGCAGTTGCGCCACTGTGTCCGTTCGTGTCATGTCGCGTGCCCTTTAGTCATGTCGAAGGCGCGACCGCGGCATCGAAAACCGTCTGTCGGCGTACGTTTTCGTCTTGGCGCTCCGGTCGCTGTCCCCAACGATCCCCGGATCGCAATCTTGATTCGAGTCAACGTGATGGGCCCCATGCCGTCCCCACCTCAACCATTGGCACAAGCATTGCCCATAGGGCCTCCGAGGTCTTGACAAAAACGAAAAGAAGAGGGCCCGCAATGAGGAAATATTTACGGACCGCTGCCGTTCTCGCCGCCTCCGCAGTCTTCACGCCGGCGGTCGCGCGCGCGCAGACCACCGTCGCGCTGCCGAACAGCACCCAGACCACGACGTTGACGGCGAACGTCAGCGACCAGGCGCGCGTGACCGTGCCGGCCGGAGTGACGTTCGCGGTCACGAACGTCTCGGCGAACACCGCTGCCAGCGACGCGTCCGTCACGATCGACGCCATCGTGCTGGCGGCAGCGACCAACCAGCTGAAGATTTCGCTGCAGGCGAACGCCGCGTCATTCACACCGCCCGTTGCTGGCGCCACGACGTGGGCCGCGGGCGACGTGACGTGGAACGCCGCCACCTGGACCAACGCCACAGGTGCGTCCGGAACCCTCAGCAACGCGGCGTACAACACCGTGTCGACGTGCACCGCGGATACGTCCACGTGTTCGACAACCGGTCTGGTGTTTACGCTCGGCGCGAAGCCGACGGTGCGGCGCTCGGGCAGTCACACAATCGTGGTGACCTGGAAGTTCGAGAGCATCTGACGGCGATGTCGTACCGGCGTGGTGTGAACGTGCAAGCTGTCACAGCGGGTCTGCTGGCGGGCGCGATCGTCTGCGCGCCCCATGCGGTTGCCGCGCAGACCGTCATCGGCTTGCCGAACACCGGCACGACGACGACCCTGACAGCGAGCGTCAGCGAACAGGCGTCGGTCACGCTTCCGGCGAGCGTCACGTTCAACGTCAGCAACATTTCCGGAAGCACCAACGCCGCCACGCAGACGATCTCGATCCAGAACATCGTGCTGGCGACGGCAACCAAGCAGCTGACCATCTCGCTCATCGCGAACGCGGCGTCGTTCTCGCCGCCGGTCGCCGGCGCGGCCACGTGGTCGGCCAGCGACGTGTCGTGGAGCGCCCCCGGCGGCGGCCCCAACGCCTGGGTCAACGCCGTGCGCAACAACGGAACGCTGAGCAGCGCTGCCTACACGCTCGTGGCCACCTGTAACGCGGATACCTCGTCATGCTCGACGACCGGCTTTCAGATGACGCTCGGCCCGAAAACGACTGTCAAGCGCTCCGGGGCACACACTTTGACCGTGACCTGGAAATTCGAAGCGACAGGGACATAGCCACAACAACAGAAATGAGCCCGAGATGAAGGTAGGCGCCCCCACTCGCTATCTCGCCGGACTGCTCGCGCTCACGATGTCGTCGACGGCTGGCGCGCAGACGACCGTCACGCTGCCTGATACGAGTCAGACGACGACGATGTCGGCCAATGTGAGCGAGCAGGCGCGCGTCACGGTGCCGGCCACGGTGACGTTCAGCGTGACCAACATCGGCGTCAGCACGGCCGCCACGGCCGCGAGCGTCACCGCCGATCAAATCGTCACATCGTCTGCCGCGAAACAGCTGAGGATCTCGCTGCAAGCGAACGCCGCGTCCTTCACGCCACCGGTGGCGGGCTCGGTGACGTGGAGCGCCGCGGACGTGAGCTGGAACGCCGCGACCTGGACGAACGCCACGGGCACCGCGGCAACGCTGAGCAATTCTTCGTATAACACCGTCGCGACCTGTCAGGCGGATGCGACGAGCTGTTCGACAACCGGACTGGTCTTCACGCTCGGCGCCAAGCCGACGGTGCAACGCTCGGGCGCGCACACGCTGGTCGTGACATGGAAGTTCGAAGGTATCTGATGGGTCTACTGATCGCATCTCTGCTGCAGCTGGCGGCACTGACGGCCCAGGCGCCGCCGCCACCCGAGACCCCGCGCCCGCTGTCGTTTCAGGCCACGCTCGACGCAATCAGGATTACGGTCAGACCGGGGCAGGTGGCGACACGACAGTTCCGCCTCACCCTCGATCGCGACCAGCAGGCGACGCAGTTCAAGGCCCGCGTCGAGGACTGGTGGCGCAGCGTGGACGGCAAACAGTCCTTTTATGCGGAGGCAGGGACACTCCGGCGGTCGTGCGGGCAGTGGGTGTCAATCAACCCGGTGGAATCAAGCGTCAAGCCCGGCGAGACGCTGACGATCCGAATCACTGTCACGATGCCCGTCGAGGTACAGGCCGGTGGATTCTGGTGCGCGCTGACGGTGGACGAAGTGCCTGACCCGCTCGAGGCCGCCGGCGAGGGTGTTGGCGTGAGGTTCGTGGCCTCCGTCTCCACCGGCATCTTCGTCTACGTCGAGCCGGTGCAACGCGAGGCCGCCATCCTTGCCATCCGGCTTGATGGGGACGAAGCGCGCATACAGGTGCGGAACGACGGCAACGCCCCGCTCGCAATCGAGGGCCGCATCGAGTTTTTTGCGCCTGAGATGACGACTCCGCTCGCGACGACCGAGCTTGGACGACGCACGGTGCTGACGGAACCGTCGCGGGAGGGCATGCTGACGGCGAAACTTCCGTCAGCGAGGGTGCTTCCGTCGGGACGGTACCGCGTGAGAGCCGTCCTCGATTTTGGCGCTGATCACTACGTCGGCGCGGAACGAGAGCTCGAGCTCGTGCGTGAGGAAGTGCAGGAGCGTGCGGCCGTCCCGTAAGCGGTGGTGCGTAGCGGCGGCGACATCGGCGGCGCTCGTCCCCCTTTCCGCCAGCGCTCAGGATCTGCGGACATTTACGATCCCGAAGCCCCCTGAGCTGATCGAGCACGAACGACGGACGACACCGGTGGAGCGTGAGCCGGCGCAATTGCCGGCCGTGCGCGATCGTCTGCGCTTGTCGGTTGGCATGGGGTACGTCCAGGCCGCCGATTGGGGTACGGAGATCGCCGCCGGCGGCGCGATCAAAGGCGTGCAGCTTCAGTCGGCGGCATTGCTCACCCGCGGTGCCGAAGGGTTGCTGTTCGACAACGGCGCCCTGTCCTTGTTCGACCCGGATCTGAAATGGCGGGCCGAGCTCGGAGATGTCTTCTCTCACTTGCGGGGGGCCAGCCGCGGTGCACGGTTCTCCTGGTCCGCGGCGGGCCGGCGGCAGCCCGCGATCTCGGTGTACGGGCCGCGGCGCGGACTTGCGAACCAATCGACCGTCATCTCGTACCGCGATCAGCTGGTGATCGCGGACCAGCCGATCATCGATGCGGAAGTCGCTTCCGATCGGTCGTACTTGATGCGAAGCCGGCTCGCACTGCGCCGCGTCGAGCTCGAAGGCGTCTACCGTGCGGTCCGGTGGCCGGTGCGCGGCCGCGACGTCAGTCTCTTCGCCGGCTACACGATGCCGGGCGGCGTCACGATCAGCGGCGGCCTGCTCCGTTCGACGCACCTCGCCGAGCAGAATGACTGGCGGACAGTTGCACTCCGTTTCCCGCTATCCCGTCACGTCAGCCTTTCGCTGGAGCGCACGTTCACCGAGACACTCCAGACCAGAACGACCACGTCCGCGGCGATGGCCAACGTCACGGCGGGCGGCTTCCGCCTCTTCCACCGGCACCAGTTCGGCGAGTTCGAGCGTGAGTACCTGGGATTGTCGGAGTCGTTCGAGCGGCAGCAGACGCAGTCGGCGGTCAGCTATCGCGCAGGCGCGCGGTTCGACGTTGCGCTCCAGATTGCCAGTCAACGAACCGAGTCGGGCTTGGTTGAGCAGTGGGAGGAACTGCAGGCGACGAGCGCGCTCACCCGCTCGACGACGCTGCGGGTGGCGGCAGCGGTTCCCGACGTCACCGACGCCAACCGTTTTCGGGGGTTGTTGCGGCAGGAATTGCCCGGCCAGCTCGCGTTGAACGCCGAGTACGGCCGCCTTTCCGCGTATCAGCACGGCCCATTTCTGTCGGACCGGCCCCGGTTCAAAGTGATGCTCACCAGGAGCTGGAATATCGGCACGCCGACCCGCGGCGCGGTCGTTCGCGGTCAGGTCATCGATCACACCAGACGTCCGGTGGCCGGCGCGCGGGTCAAGCTTGGCCGATACCAGGTAGACACCGGTTCCGACGGTCGTTACGTCTTCCGGAACGTACCGCGCGGAGACTACGAACTGGCGCTGGTCCCCGCATATCTGCCGGCGGATTACGCGTGGGACGGCCGCCGTGTGCAGCTCGCGCTGACGGCGTTCACAAACGTGACGGCCGACCTCGTCGCCGTGCCGCTCAATTCGATTCACGGGCGGGTCTATGTGGACCGCAACCGGAATGGGCGGTTCGACCCGACGGAAGGACTGGCGCGCGCGGTCATCTACCTCGGTGAGCGGATCACGTCGGCTGGCGACGAGGGGACGTTCAGCTTCTACAACGTCAGTCCAGGCCAGCACATCGTTCGTCTCCACGGGGAAAAGCTGCCGCCGGACGTCGAAGCCGGCGGTCCCGTGGAGCGACTGATCGAGCTCGAAGACGGTGGCCCCGCGACGGATGTCGAGTTCCGGCTTCTTCCGAAAGTGAAACCGATCATCTTTCAGCCGCCGGCGCCATGAGACGCCGCCTGAACTTCAGCTCGCTGCTGGCGGTGGTTGCCTTCGGTCTGGCCGCGACGTCGAGCGACGCCCGCGCGCAGGATACCGTCCGCGTGGCCGTGCCCTCGCTCGCCTCGTTCGACGTGACCGATGTGCTCGCCAGCGCGGCGGCTTCTTCGAACCCGACACGCGTCAGTTTTGACAACGCAGTCATTCCGCCGACGCAGGTAATCCGGATCAGCGTACGCGCTGACAGTGACCTCGCCGGGCCGGAAAGCTCCTCGATTCCTGCGTCCAACGTCTCGTGGACGACGTCGAACGTGACCAACGGAATCGGCGTGAATGGCGTGCTGAGCAAGACGTCCTACACCGTGGCGTTCGAGGGTCAGCCAATGGCGACAACCGGTGGGGTGGACATCGCCTGGACGCTTTCAGCGCCTGGAGCAGCCGTTCGTGCAGGTACGCATCAGGCGACGCTGCGCTGGAAAATCGAGGCGATCACGCCCTAGGAAACCGCTTACGAGGGAGAGGGAGTCGCAAAGACCTGCACGTAGTATGGCCGGCCGGCCCGGTCGATCGCATACCCGACGCCGAGCTCGGTGAAATTGGGGTGGACGATGTTCCTGCGATGAACGGGGGAGTGCATCCAGCTGCGCACCGCCTCCGCCGGCCCCGCCTGACCGAGCGCAAGGTTTTCTCCATAGCTCTGCCACTGATAACCAGCGGCCGCCAGTCGATCTTCAGTGCGAGGATACGCAGCATGCGGCAGGACGTGCGCCTGTTGCCCGGCCCGGGCCATCTGCTCGGCGTGAAGCTGCGCCGCACGCATCAGCCGCGCGTTCGTACGCAGCCGGGTGTGTCCGCTGATGCCTCGTTCCGTATTCGTCAGTTCGACGACTTCCGCTGCAACCTGGGATGTGCTGGCCGGGGGCGTGCCCGCTTCGAAACCGAGAGATGTGGAGCAGACGCTGACGATCCACAGCGCCGTCGTCACGAAGAGCCGGTTCCGCTGGCCGGACATGCCACGCGACGGTGCAATCGGTGCGCCTGGTGCAGCGGTGTAAAACCGGTCTCGTTATGCGTCGGAATCCTGGCGGTGTGGAAATCCGGGACACCGCGATCGACAACATTCTTGACGGCGCCACCCAAAAACTGTCGCACCTAAAGCCCGGACGCGATTCCGCCGAAGCGCATCTAGCTGCTCCAGCGAGGATCCCGATGAAGGCCGTACTCGTTCTCACCCTCATTACTCTTGTTGCCGCCGGTTGCGGCGGATCGCCGACGTCCCCTGGTAGTGCGCAGTCCGGTCAATATCCGTCAGTGGCGGGGAGTTACTCGGGCACGACCGTCATGACGTTTCCGGAACTGTCGGAAACCGTGTCATGTCCGACGACCACGGCCGTCACCCAGAGCGGTCCGCAGCTCACGATGGCGCCGTTCGTGCTGAGTGGCGACTGCGGCGGCGTCAGCGTTCCGATGGGTGCGGCGCTCATCGACAGGGAGGGCGCCTTCGTGGCGGCGAGCAGCGGCAGCTTCAACGATGCTGACTGCGGGACCTACAACTACACCTTCAGCGGTGGATTCTTCGACCGGGAACTGCGGATGTCGATGCGCGCGACGTCGCCGGTCTGCTACAACTTCGATCTGACCATCTCGGTCTTCCGTTGACGTGTTCTCTGTGTGTCTGTGTGTCCGTTGTGACTACAGTGCGTGTTCCTTGTGGCGGCGGAGCCAGTCGACGAAGCGCCGCACGCCCTCTTCGCACGTCGTCTTCGGGCTGTAACCGAGCAGGCCCCGCGCCTTGTCGATGTTCGCCCACGTCCGAGGCACTTCACCCGGCTGCTCGGGGTGCCGCTCGATCGTCGCCGAGACGCCCGTTGCGCGCTCGAGGGCGGCGATCATTTCCGACAGCTGCACCGTCCGCGTGTTGCCGAGATTGATCACCTCGTACGGTGAGGCCGTGTATTCCATTGCCGCGCGGATTCCATTCACCACATCGTCGATGAACGTGTAGTCACGGCTCGTCCCGCCGCTGCCGAACACCGGAATCGGCTTGCCCGCGAGCATCAGCGCCGCGAACTTGTGAACGGCCAGGTCCGGGCGCTGCCGCGGACCATGCACGGTGAAGAACCGCAGCGCGATGAAACGCATGCCATAGAGGTGGCTGTACACATGTCCGAGCAGCTCGCCGCTGACCTTGGTGCTGGCATATGGGCTGATCGGCTGCAGCACGTGGTCGTCTTCGCGCCACGGGACGCGCGGGTTGACGCCGTAGACGCTGCTCGACGAGCCGAACACGAACTGCCGGGTGCCGGTGCGCCGCGCCAGCTCGAGGAGCAGCTGCGTTCCGGTCACGTTGACGTTCTGATGACCGACCGGATCCTTGATGGAGGGCCGGACGCCAGGGCGCGCCGCCAGATGGACGATGACGTCATAGGTCGTGCCGGCGAGCGAGGCCATGGCCGTGGGGTCGAGCAGATCGCCGCGGACCAGCCGGTAGGCGGGGTTCGCCTGGTGCGCGCAGACGTTCGCTTCCTTGATCGCGGGGTCGTAGAACGAATCGAAGTTGTCGAACGCGGTCACACGCCAGCCGGCGGCGAGGAGTGAATCCACGAGATGGCTGCCGATGAATCCGGCAGCTCCCGTCACGAGAGCATGTTTCATCTGGGAACCCTGATTTTACTTCGTGCCCTTCCGCCTTCGCGCCGCGAGGCTACGGCGGACAAGTCGGTTGTAGAATTCATTCGCCATGATGAAGCGGTTTTTCGGCGGGCTGGCGCTCCTCGTGATCCCGGCTCTCGCCAGTGCACAGGGCGGAGACGACACCCATGTGCGCGCGGCGGCCACAAAGGGAGTCGCGGCCATTCAAAAGGCTCAATCGGGCTGGTATACGGCCAACAAGCAGGTGTGTGCGTCGTGCCATCACCAGTATCAGCCGGCTCTGGCGTACCGCGCCGCCCGCGAGCGCGGTATCCCGGTGGACGAAGCGATCGCGCGCGCCGACGCCGTCAAGGCGTTTACCTTCGCGGACATCGATCGCGCGATTCAGTACTCGTACGTCATCGAGCCGGCGATGGACGATGCGTACCGCCTGGTGGCGGCACATGCGGCCGGCGTGCCGCCGAACCTTGGCGCGGCGCTCTACGCGCGTCTCCTGATCTCGCGCCAGAACCGCGACGGGGACTGGGACGGCTTCCATCAGCGTCCGCCGTCCTCCTACAGCCGGTTCACGATGGCCGCGCTCGGCCTGCGGGCGGTTCAGGTCTATCACCACGCCAGCCAGAAGTCCGCGGCTGCCGCGGCGGTGGCGCGGGCGCGGAAGTTTCTCGAAAGCCGTCCGGTGCGGTCCACGGAGGAGCACGCGTACCGAATCATCGGCCTGAAATGGGCCGGAGCGGATCGAAATACGCTGCAGCGTTTCGCCCGCGAGCTGAAGGCGGCGCAGCGGCCCGACGGCGGGTGGGGCGCGCTCCCCGGACGCGACAGCGACGTCTACGCGACCGCGCAGGCGCTGGTCGCCTTGCGGGAAGGGGGCGTTGGCGAGATCGATCCGGGTTGGAGCCGCGGCGTCGAGTATCTGGTGAAGACGCAGGCCGCTGATGGTTCCTGGCGCGTGAAGTCGCGCCTGAACCCGCCGGCACCGCTCAGTCCGCCGTACTTCGATGCGGGCTACCCGGACGGGCACGATCAGTTCATTTCCATGACCGGTGCCGCCTGGGCGGTGATGGCACTGGCGTATGCGCTGCCGCCGACGCGACCGGTGACGGCCCCGCCGTTGCCCGAGACGATGCCCGCCAACGTTGAGCCGTGGATCGAGACGGTGGTGTTTGGGTCGGTTGCCGACGTGCGGCGCCTGCTCGATCAAGGCCTGAACCCGAACGTGGCCACGAAGTCCGGCGGCACGACCGCGCTGATGGCGGCGGCGCCTGACGTCGAGAAGATGCGGTTGCTGCTCGATCGGGGCGCCAACGTCAACGCCCGGGCGCAGACCCGGTTCAGCGCGCTGATGGTTGCCGCGCAGTTCCAGGATTCCGTCCCCGCGATCAACCTGCTGCTCGATCGCGGCGCCCAGGTCGGCCCCCCAGCCGAAGGCGGCGCGCCGGTCTTCAACGCCAATCCGTTTTTCCTCGCGTCCTACGCCGGCAATGCGGCGGCGCTGAAGCGGCTGCACGATGCGGGCGCGAAGATCGACGAGCCGATGCTGCTCATCGGCACGTCGCGGACGACGCCGCTGCTCGGCGCGTTCAAGTTTGGCGACGCCGACGTCGCGCGGGCGCTGTTCGATCTCGGCACGCCGATCGAGTTTGCCGACGGCAACGGCATCACGATGCTCGGACGGGCCGCGCTGAACAACGAAGTGAGCATGGCGCAGGAGTTGATCGGGCGGGGCGCCAACGTCAACGTCGTGGACAAGATGGGGATGACGCCGCTGCTCTGGGCCGCGTCGATGGACTTCGGCGACCCGGCGATGATCGAGCTGCTGCTGAAGTCCGGTGCCCGGGCCGACGCCAGAAACAAGGACGGACTCACCGCCCTCGATCTCGCGCGGAAGTACGGGCATACGGAACTGATTGACGCGTTGTCGCGTTGAGGGAGCACCGTCATGAACCATCGCCTTCTCGCGGCAATCCTGGCGCTCGTCGTCGTCGCCCTGATCGCGACAAGCGGCCTCGTTGCACAGCAGCCTGCACAAGGGCAAGCGGCCCAGGGCGGGGCTGCGGGCGACAGGCAGGGCGGACGGGGCGCCGCTGCCTTTGCGCCGCCGGCGATCAACTGGCCGGCGCCGCCGCTGCCTGACGGCCCGATCATGGTGCAGTCCGCCGTTCCCGCGCACCGGGATCTGCGCCTCACGGTGATGAAGGGATTGTCCCACCCGTGGGCGATGGCGTTTCTGCCCGACGGCAGCATCCTGGTCACCGAGCGCGCAGGACGGCTGCGCATCGTCCGCAACGGCGCCGTTGATCCCGCCCCGATTTCAGGGCTCCCTGCGATTGCCGCCAGCGGCCTGAACGGCTTGCTCGACATCGCGCTGCACCCGCAGTTCGCCAAGAACCGGTGGGTCTACTTCACGTACCACAAGCCGGTGGCGGTGGCGGGCGCGGCGCCCGCGGCGAATCCGCCGGCCGCAGGCGCGCAGGCAGGACGCGGCGGCCGTGGCGTCGCTCAGCCGTTCGAACTCGTGCTCGGGCGCGGCACGTTCGACGGCAAGGCGCTCACTGATGTTCGTGACATCTTCAACACGCATATCAACGCGTCGGCCTCGCGCATCGTTTTCGCGAAGGACGGCACCATCTTCATGTCGTCCGGCAACGCCGACGAAACCTCGGACGGCCCGCCGCAGAATCCGAACGACTATCGCGGCAAGGTGCTGCGGCTTCGCGACGACGGCACCGTCCCGCCGGACAACCCGTTTGTCGGGCGCGCCGGATACAAGCCGGAAATCTTTTCGATGGGGCACCGCACGCAGCTGGGCATGGCCCTCAATCCCGAAACAGGGGAGCTGTGGGCCGGCGAGCAGGGGCCGAACGGCGGCGACGAGATCAACGTGATCAGGGCCGGGAGGAATTACGGCTGGCCGATCGTCAGTTACGGCCGCAATTACATGGGGCCGCGTCTCGGGACGTCGCGGCCGGAGATGGAGGAGCCGGTCGTCATCTGGATTCCCTCAATCGCCGTCTCCGGCCTGACGTTCTATACCGGCGACGTGTTCCCGGGCTGGAAGCGGAATGTGTTCGTCGGCGGCCTGCGCCAGGGCGAGTCGCCGCGCACCGGACACATGCAGCGGATCGAATTCAACGAGAAGTGGGAAGAGATCAGGCGTGAGCCGATGCTCCGCGAACTGCAGCAGCGCATCCGCGACGTGCGGCAGGGGCCGGATGGATATCTCTACGTGCTGACGGAAGAGGACAACGCCGCGCTTCTCCGTATCGAACCCGCGAAGTAATCGCATACGATCGTGGGGCGGACGTTGTCACGTCCGCCGGGCGCGCCTGACAAGGCGCGCCCCACGGGACTGAGGAATCGACCCCATGAGAATCGCTGAACGGATGACGCGGATCGGAATCGAGTCCGCGTTCGAGGTGCTGCAGCGCGCCCGCGCGCTGGAGGCACAAGGAAAGAAGATCGTTCATCTCGAAATCGGCCAACCGGATTTTCCGACGCCGCGCCACGTCATCGAGGCAGGGCAGAAGGCGCTCGACGAGGGCTGGACCGGATACGGACCGACCCCCGGGTTCCCGGATTTCCGCGACGCCATCGCCGAATACATCTCGCGCAGCCGCGGCATCAGCGTCACCGGCAGGAACGTGATGGTTGTGCCCGGCGGCAAGCCGATCATGTTCTTCACGATGATGGCGGTGCTCGAGCCGGGCGATGAAGTCATCTATCCGAACCCGTCGTTCCCGATCTACGAGTCGATGATCAACTTCCTCGGCGCGACGCCGGTGCCGATCCCGCTCGTCGAGAGCCGCGGCTTCTCGTTCGACCTCGACACGTTCCGGCAGAAGCTGTCGCCGAAGACGAAGATGGTCGTCCTCAATTCGCCGGCCAATCCCACCGGCGGCATGATTCCGCGCGACGACCTGGCGAAGATGGCCGAGATGCTTCGCGAGCGCGACGTGCTCGTGCTCAGCGACGAGATCTATTCGCGCATCTGCTACGGCGTCGAGCCTTCGTCCATCACCCAGTTCCCGGGCATGCTCGAGAAGACGGTCATCCTCGACGGGTTCTCGAAGACCTATTCGATGACCGGCTGGCGGCTCGGCTACGGCGTGATGCCGCTGTGGCTGGCCGATGCGGTCGACAAGCTGATGGTCAACTCGAACTCGTGCACGGCGAGCTTCACGCAGCGCGCCGGCCTGGCGGCGCTGACGGGGCCCCAGGACGACGTCGATCGCATGGTCGCCGAGTTCCGGCGGCGCCGCGACGTGATCGTGAAGGGCCTGAACGAGATTCCCGGATTCCGGTGCGTGGTGCCGGATGGCGCGTTCTATGTCTTCCCGAACGTCAGCGGGACGGGCCTGTCGAGCAAGGAACTGGCGGACATGCTGCTCAACGACGCCGGCGTCGCCTGCCTGAGCGGCACGGCGTTCGGCAGCTACGGCGACGGCTACCTGCGATTCAGCTACGCGGCGTCGCTGGAGAACATCCAGGACGCGCTCGACCGGATCCGGAAGGTGTCGGAGCGGTGGGCTGCCGTGCGGACATAACGACAGGCCGGCCTGACCCGCATCCGTTCAGGATCAGACAGCGAGCAGAAGACGCATACCGTGAGCTTACGCCTGTTGCCGGAAGCGCATTCGTCGCCTGTTCCGGAACACGCCGAGATAACGCACGAGCTTGTCTCGAATCGCCTCGCGCGATTCGACCTCCTTCCTGAGAAACGCGTCGATGTCCCCGCTGTGCGCCCGCGCGTCGCTTTCGCCGAGGTCGATGGCCCGCGCGATGTAGTCGGGCTGGAACATCAACAGGCTGAGCATGTCGTTCGATCGCGTCTCGCGGCTGCCGAGGCCGCGGACGAGGAACCGGAAGGTGCGTGGAAGGTCCGCCTCGAACTCGTTCGCGAGCCGGCCGAGATCGATTGACGGCCGTAGGACGAGCAGCTCGACGGGCCGAAGGCCGTCGCGCGCGCCGCGCGGCAGTCGATCGATCAGCGCGTTGAGCTGTTCGAGGCGCAACGCGTCGGCGTCGAGGAGGTCGAGAAAGATGGCGTTGAGCAGCACGCCCGCGACCTGGGCGGGCGGTGGATAGCCGCCGATGGCGGGTGGAGCGGTCTCGTCGCGCCCGCGTGGATATCGCGTCGACACCGCGAGGATCTTCCGCGCGCCCAGGTGTAGCGCGGGCGACAGCGGTGCGGTGAGCCTGATGCCGCCGTCGCCGTACCAGGCGCCATCGACCTCCACGGCCGGGAAGAAGAACGGCAGCGCCGCCGACGCCATCACGTGGTCCACGCGCAGGCTCCCGTCCAGGCTTCGGTGCTGCGGACGCTCCCAGGTCATGACTCTGCAGCCTTCGGCACTCTGCACCCAGGTGACCGACTGACCGGTCGTATAGCTCGAGGCGGTCAATGCGATGGCGCGGAGCGTACCAGCGTCGAGGTTGCGGGCGATGAGGGGAAGCGTGCCATCGGGCGCGGGTGCCAGCGTGCGAGTCAACAGCTCGCGCAGCGGCGCCGTATCCAGCAGGCTCCGCGTCCGCGGAGTCCCTGGTGCACCGGCTGACACGAGGCGAAACCCCCACCGCGTGACGCGCGACGCGAGATCGCCCGGATCGACCCGAAACACGTCCTCGATTCGCAGAGCCCGCCATGACTCGTGAAGCCGGGACACCGCGTCGCCAAAGCTGCCCTCGCGCGACGCCAGACCCGTCGCGATGATGCCCCCGGCCGACACGCCGGTCAGGATGCCGGGCGCGAAGTTCGGGTAGCGTGACGCGATATATCGCAGCAGGCCGACCTGATAGGCGGCACGAGCGCCGCCGCCGCTCAACACGAGCGCAACATTCGCGTCGTCCATGGGAGATGCCCCAGCATATCTCTGTCGAGCGGTGATCAGCGGCCGTGGCGAGGTGGTGAACTCCTGCGCCGCCAGTCACGCAGCGCCGGTCTCGCCGCCCTCAACGGACCGCAGGACGACGTCGATCGCGGACGGAATTCACCCGGCGGCGTGAACCGGGGCGCCTAGGCCAGCGTTCCACGACTTGCCACGACTGACGCAATGATCAGGACAGCACTGAACAGGCGTTGTGTCCGCATCGCGTCCGCTCCTCGAAAGAAGGCGACACCCCCGGGGTACGACCATCGAGACGCGCTAGCGCTTCAGCAGCGCCAGCAGATCATTGACTTCCTTCGGTACTGCGGTGCTGAGCACCTCCGCGCCCGTGGCGGTCACCAGCACCGTATCCTCGATCCGCACGTGCAGCTGCTGATCGGGGAGATCGATGATTGGCTCGATGGCCAGCACCATCCCCTCGGCAAACGGCAGGTTCGAGTCGCCCACGTCGTGCACGGACAACCCGACGTAATGCCCTGAGTTCGCATACCGCGGGTCGAAGCCCTGCTGGCGCATCGTGTCCTCGGCTATCCGCCGGACGACGATGCGGGCGGCGCCTGGCTTGATGGCGGCGATGATCGCTTTCTGCGTCGCCAGCACGGCGTCGTAGGCCCGGCGCTGTTGATCCGTGAACCGGCCGGATACCGGCCACGTTCGCGTGATGTCCACCGTCAGGTAGTCCAGCGACCCGGCGTAGTCCATGACGATCAGCTCGCCGGCTTTCATCTGGCGGCCGTTGTCCTGGTAATGCCACTGGTTGCCCATCGGTCCGGAGCCGACGATGGCCGGGTAGGCGGCGGCCTGGAGGCCGTGTTTGATCAGCCACCCGGTGGCTTCGGCTTCGAGCTCGTACTCGAACTTGCCGGGCGCCGCCGCCCTGATCGCGCGCACCATTGCCTCGGCGCTGATGCGGCCGTTGTAGCGCAGGATCTCGATCTCGCGGGCGGACTTGATCAGCCGCAGCCGATCGAGGTGCGGCGTGACGTCGCGGAAGTCGGCGGACGTGAACTCGGCGCGCAGGGCCGCGGCGCGGGCGCCGTCTTCGGTCGGGAACTGCGCGAACGGATTGGCCCGCCGCCGCGCGATCCCGGTCCGGACCTCCCCGCGGCTCTGGTCGATCTCGTCGCGATCCGACAGACGCACCCACATCGTGCCGCTCGGCGCCTCGGCGCGACGCTTCGCCAGAAACTCCAGCAGGCCAGACACCGGCTGGACCGATGCGAACCCGTATTTCTTCGCGGCGTCGCTCTCATCGAGCCAGTTGCCGCCGTTGAACTGCACCTGCGTTGCCGAGAGCTTCGGCATGAAGATGTGCGCGTCGCCGCTCGGCACGTCCATGACGAGCACCGCGTTGAGCGCCTCGCTGCCGGTCAGATAGTAGAAATCGTGGTCCTGCCGGAACCGCACGCCGGGCGTGGCCGTGCTCGCGCCGAAGAGGATCACGGTGCCGCGCTCGGGCGCTTGCGCTCGAAGCGCCGTGATGAGACGCTCGCGCCGGGCCGTGAATTCCCCGGGCGGATAGCCGAACCGCTCCGCCTGGAGGCTGAAAGTCAAAAGGCAAAAGGCAAAAGTCAAAAGAGTCAACAGGAGGGCCTCCTTTGCCTTTACTCTTGCCTTTACTTTTGCCTTTTGCCTTTTGCCTTTTGACTTGGTCAGGTGAGCGTCAGACATATCCATCCTTCTTCCTCGCCGCGGTGTTCCACTGAGAACGCGCCGAACGCCGCGAGGACGTCGCGCTCCTCGTCCACCGTGAAGCCGCTGAGGATCAGACGGCCGTTGGCATTCGCCAGCTTACGCAGCCGCTCGGCCGACTGAATCAGCAGGCCGCCGGTCAGGTTCGCCAGGATGACGTCGGCCGGGACCAGTTCCGTCGAGCGCAGGTCGCCGACGATCAGCGTCACCTGGGCCGATGGATTCAGCGACAGATTGTCCCACGCCGACTGGATCGCGTCCTGGTCGTCGTCTATGCCCGTGACGTCTTCGGCGCCGAGACGGCTGGCGGCAATCGCCAGCACCGCGGACCCGGTGCCGACGTCAAGTACCGTGGCGCGGTCGAGGCTGATTCGCTGCAGCGCGGCGAGACACAGACGCGTCGTCGCATGGTGGCCGGTGCCGAATCCCATCGACGGCCGGATCACGATGGTGATCGGCGCGTCCCACGGCGGCGCCACGATGACCCGTCCGACCTGCACGGCGCGCAGGCTCTCCTGCGACCGCGCCGCCCAGTTCTCGTCGGCCACGTCGAGGGGATCGAGGCGCAGGGCGGGAAACCGGCCGCGAAGGGCCGCGAGCGCGGCGTCGCGGTCAGCCGTGCCGCTGAAGAAGATGCGCCATTGATCGTCGGACGGTTCGTCGATGGCGGCTACGTTGTGGCCGGCCACCGTGGCGTGAATCAGCTCCGCGTCCTCAGCCTCGGTAAGGCCGGACACCACAACGGCGGGCCAGGTCCGAGGCACGGCTACCCGAAAATGTCTTTGACGCGACCGAACAGCCCCTTGTCTTCCTGGCTGACCGGCGTCGGCTCGAACTTCTCTTTCGGGAGCGAGCTGGCGAGCTGCTCGAGGAGCTTCTTCTGTTCCCTGGTGAGCTTCTTGGGCGTGGTGACCTTCATCGTCACGAACAGGTCGCCGCGGCCGCGGCCGGTGACGTCGGGCATACCGCGCCCGCGCAGGCGGAACGCCTGCCCGCTTTCGGTGCCGTCGGGCACCTTGAACGGCTCATCGCCTTCGAGCGTCGGAATTGTGATCTCGCCGCCCAGCGCAACCGTCGAGAAGTTGAGCGGAACCTCGACGTACAGGTCGTTGCCGTCGCGGTGAAAGAACGGGTGATCCTGAACGTGGATCACGACGTAGAGATCGCCCGGCGGCCCGCCCGGCCCGCCCGCCTCACCCTCGCCGGTCAGGCGGAGGCGCTGGCCGGTCGCGATGCCCGCCGGCACGCGAACGGTCAGCTTGCGCTCCTTCTGCACGCGTCCGGCGCCTTTGCACGTGGCGCACGGCTTGGCGATCACGCTGCCCGTTCCGCGGCACTGGCCGCAGGTGCGTGCCACCGTGAAGAACCCCTGCTGGTAGCGCAGCTGGCCGCGGCCGTGACACTGCGGACACGTGGTTGGCTTGGAGCCGGCGGCGGCACCGCTGCCCGAGCAGGTGTCGCAGGCCTCCTGACGCGGAACCTGAATCGACGTCTCGGCACCTTTCGCCGCTTCGTCGAACGAGATCTCGAGGTCGTAGCGGAGGTCCGCCCCCCGCTGCACGCCGCCGCGCCGGCGGCCCCCGCCAAAGACGTCGCCGAAGCCGAAGATGTCGCCGAGCCCGCCGAGGATGTCCTCGAAGCCGGTGAACACGCTCGGGTCGAACCCGCCGGTGGCGGCCCCGCCGAGGCCGGCGTGGCCGTAGCGATCGTAGAGGTGACGCTTGTCCGGATCCGCGAGGACGGAATACGCCTCGGCCGATTCCTTGAACTTCTCCTCGGCGGCGTGGTCGCCCGGATTGCGATCGGGATGGTATTTGAGCGCCAGCTTGCGGTAGGCGCTCTTGATTTCGCCGTCGCTCGCCGTGCGCGAGATCCCGAGGACCTCGTAATAGTCGCGTTTCGCCACTGTACTCACGAACGTTTCGCGACCTTCACCATGGCCGGACGCAGCAGCCGATCGCCGAGCTTGTAGCCGCGCTGCAGTTCCTGCATGACCTCGCCTTCGCGATGGTCGTCGCTCGGCTCGTGAATCACCGCCTGGTGGATGTTCGGGTCGAAGTCGGCGCCGAGCGCATCGATGAGCGTGACGCCGCGTTTGCGGAGCAGATCGAGCATCTGCTTGTGGATCAGCTCGACGCCCTTCTTGAATGCCTCGTCGCCGCCGGCCGGCGCCTGGAGCGCCCGCTCGAAGTTGTCGATGATGGGCAGCAGCTCGAGAAGAACGTCGGTGGCCGCGTAGTCCGACAACTCGCGGCGCTCGCGTTCGATCCGTTTGCGGTAATTGTCGAAGTCGGCGACCGCGCGGAGCAGCTGCTCCTTCAGCGTGTCGCGCTCCTTTTCGAGCACGGCAGTGCTCGCCATGACCGCCTCGTCCGCCGGCACCTCCGCCGGCGCGGCTGCCTCCGACTGTTCCGCGGCGGTTTCGTCGCCGGCGTTCGGATCGGGGGCCGCGGCCTCCGCGAATTCAGGGTCTTCGTAGCGTCTGTTTGGCATTATTACTGGATCGTCAAATGCAAAATTCAAAATGCAAAATGCAAACTACGGCGCTTGCGTTTGCATTTTGCCTTTTGAATCTTGCATTTCAATTCGCTTCTCTGAGTACCCGTGCAACCGCCTGCGTCGTCCCGTCCACGAGCGTGATCGCGCGCGAGTAGTGCATCCGCGTCGGCCCGATCACGCCGATCGTGCGCGTCGCGTGGCCGTCCACCGCCGTCGAGGCGATCAGGCTGAACGAGCGCAGATCCGGGGCCGCGTGCTCGGCGCCGATCACCACCGTCAGGCCGGGGCCGTCGATGTACTCGTTGAGCAGATGCACGAGGCGTTCCTTCTCTTCCATCATTTCCAGCAGCGCTCGCAGTGTGGCCCGCGACACGCTGTCGTCTGCATCGTCGAGCAGCGCGGCGGCGCCCTCCACGTGGAAGGACGGCTGGCCTGGCAGCGCCTCGAGCGTCTGCTGCGCGAGCCGCAGCGCGCGGCGGAGGAGTTCGTCGTACAGGCTCCGTTCCTGCTGCAGCCGCGCGAGCACCGCTTCGCGGACGTCAGCAAGCCGCAGGCCCGCGAACTCGGTGTTCAGGTAGTTTGCCGCCTGAAGCAGATCGACCGGCCGGACCTCTTCACCGGCATCGACGACCTTCTGCGTGATCTGGTTTCCGCGCGAGACGACCACGACGAGCACGCGGCTTCCGCCGAGCGCCACGAACTCGATTCGCTGCAGGATGCCGCCGTGGTTGTCGGCCAGTGCAAATCCGACGTAGCGCGCGGCGCGCGACACGACGTGCGAGACGCTGATGAGCAGGTCGTCAATCAGTGGCGACCTTCCAGCCTGCGCGCGAATCTCATCCTCGACGCTGAATGGCGGCCGTGCTGGCTTTCGGCTCTCCAACAGAAGATCGACGAACACCCGGTAGCCGCGATCCGTCGGCACGCGTCCGGCGGAGGTGTGCGGCTGGTGCACGTAGCCGAGCTCCTCCAGCTGGGCCAAAACGTTGCGAACGGTCGCCGACGACACACCGAGCCCGCTTTTCCGGGCAAGCATCTGCGACGGCACAGGCTCGCCGGTCTCGATGTACTCGCGGACGAGCGTGGCGAGCACGCGGCGCGGCCGATCGGACAGTTCGAAAGAACCCATTCGTTATCAGAAGGTTAGGAAAATTATAACGCTCTTCGCTCCAGCTCCGCGGCCCGCCGCCGTGCCTCGGCGCCGATCTCCGCGGCGTCCAGCTGCAGCGGGCGGCCGTCCCGCACCAGAACTTCACCGTCCACCATCGTCACCCTGACGTCTGCCGCATGAGCCGCGTAGACAATGGCCGAAAAGGGGTCCGGGGATGGCGCGGTGTGGGTGGACGCGGCGTCAATCAGGATGAGATCGGCCTTCTTTCCGACCTCAATCGAGCCGATTTCGGCGGCCTGCCCGAGCGCCTTCGCGCCCGCGCGTGTGGCCATCCACAGCGCGTCGCGCGCGCAAAGCGCTCCGGGCGTATGCCTTATCGACTGAAGGCCGGCTGCGAGGCGCATCTCGGCGAACATGTCGAGATGGTTGTTGCAGGCGGCGCCGTCGGCGCCCAGCGACACGTTGATCCCGCGTGCGCGCATCTCCTGAACCGGTGCGATGCCGGATCCAAGCTTGAGATTGGAGCCCGGGCAGTGCGTTACCTTCACCTCGTGGCCGGCGAGAAGCGTCTGTTCCTCCTCATCCACCCACACGCAATGAGCCACGTTCAGCCGCGGCGAGAGGAGCTCGACGGCGTCGAAGTATCCGATGTTGCTCTGTCCGGTGGCCGACCGGACCATCGCCACCTCGTCGCGCTGCTCGGACGCGTGCGTGTGGACGAGCGCGTTCAGTTCCTGCGATGTTGCCGCAACCGCCTCGAGCAGATCTCTGGCGCACGACAGCGCAAATCGCGGCGCGAATGCAACCCGGATACGGCCGTTGGCGGCGCCGTTGTACTGGCGGAACAGTGCGACGCTTTCCGCAAGCGCCCGCTGGCCGTCCTCGCGCAGCGCGTCCGGCGCGTCGGGCGTCGTGTGGTCCATCAGGCTCTTGGCAATCGTTGCGCGGATGCCCGCGGCGGCCGTCGCCTCGATCACCGCGTCCGTGCCGTGGACCGTTTCCATCGTCAGGACCGACGTCGTGCCGCTCTGCAGCAGCTCGAGGCAGGCAAGGCGTGCGGACGCCCGCAGCGAAGCCGGCGTGTGCGCCGCCTCCATCGGCCAGACCCTCGTCCGGAGCCATTCCATCAGGCGCAGATCGTCGGCGTATCCGCGGAAGAGCGTCTGGCAGAGATGGATATGGGTCTGGACGAATCCCGGAAGGAGATAGTGGCCCGTCGCGTCGAGGACAAGGTCGTGCGGGATTGACGGCTCCGGACCGATCGCCGCGATTCGTCCGTCGCGAACGGACACCGATCCATTCACCACCTCCATTCCGTCGTTCATCGTCAGGATGGTGGCGTTGCGGAACAGGGTTGAACCCACTACTTCTTCAGGGCTCCTTCCCAGCGCATCGCTACGGCGGCAACCGCTGGTTCGGCGATCTTGCCGTGTTTGACGGCGATCAGCTCGGCGACGATGCTGACGGCGATTTCCTGGGGCGTGATGGCGCCGATGTCGAGGCCGATCGGCGCGTGCACCGGCCTCAGCGCCTCGGGCGCGACGCCTTCCTCCTGCAGCGCGTCGAAGATGCGGCGGACCTTGGCCTTGCTGCCGATGAGACCCACATAGCGCATGGGTCTCCCGGCCACTGCGCGCAGGGTATCGAGGTCGTGCGTGTGCCCGCGCGTGACGATCACCGCGTACGCTGTCGGCGACAGCTGGTTGTTCTCGAGCCAGGTGGGGATGTGTTCAACAACGACGTCGATGCCTTCGCCGAAGCGTTCAGCGTTGGCAAACTTCTCGCGATCGTCTACGACGTGCACGCGGAAGCCGGCATCGTGCGCCAGCCGCGCGACGAAGTAGCCGACGTGGCCGGCGCCGAAGATATAGACGTCCGGGGAGGCTTCAACCGGCTCGATGAACACTTCCATCTGCCCGCCGCAGACGAGCCCGGTTTCCTGCGCGAAGTCGTCGTTCAGCTCGTACTTGACGTTGAGCGGGCGCCGCGCCTTGATTGCCTCGCGCGCCTTCCAGAAGGCGTCGTTCTCGTAGCAGCCGCCGCCGATGGTGCCGACCGTCCGGCCGTCGGAATACACGAGCATCTTGGCGCCCACGCGCTGGGGCGTGGAGCCGGTCGATCCGGTGATGGTGACGAGCGCGACTTCTTCGCCTTTGGACAGAGCCTCGGCGAGGGCGGCAAAGACCTCCTGGTTCACAGAATGATTATAGGAGGTGGACCTCGCGGCCGCGCTACACTCCCTTGGGGACTGAGCAGATCTGATGCCGAGCGCGAAGACGACGTGGACTCTGCGGGCACGCCGGGCGGCGTTGGTCCTTGCCGTGCTGACCTGCCCGCCGCGCCTCGAGTCCTCGCCGCCCGCACAGTCGAATTCGCTGCCCGTTCTCTTCAGCCCGAGCGCGGGAACCTTTGTCGGCAGCGAAACGGTCACCCTGAGCGTTCAGGGCAAAGCCGACATCCACTACACGCTCGACGGCTCGCTGCCGACCGTGGCGTCGCCCATTTACCGCGAAGCCGTGACCCTCGACAAATCGACGCGCCTTCGCGCCGTCGCCATCGCATCTGGCACGTCTCAGGGACCCGTCTCCACAGAAATCTACCTGCGCGTGGATCCGGATACCCGCAGCTTCACGAGCCACCTGCCGATCATCCTGATTCATACGTTCGAGTCGGGCCCCCTGGATGCCTTCGGGACCGACCACGTTGCCGCGGCACTCCAGGTGTTGCAGCCGCAGTCGGGCACCAGCCGCATCGTCGGGCGCGCCGCGCTCGATGCGCGCATCGGCATTCACGTGCGCGGCGAGACCTCGCGCAGGTTTCCGAAGAAGCAATACGCCATGGAACTGCGCGCCGACGGCGACGATACCGACGCCGATCGGCCGCTGCTCGGCTTGCCGGCCAACTCCGACTGGGTGTTGTCGGATCCTGTTGTCTACGATCGGGCGCTGATCAGGAACGCGCTCGCCTTCGAGCTCAGCAACCGTATCGGACGTTACGCGCCGCGCACCCGCTTCGCCGAAGTGTTCCTGGTCGACGACGGCGGCGATGTGCGCGAAGCAAACTTTCTCGGGTTCTTCACGCTCATCGAGAAGATCGGCCGCGCTCCCGAGCGCGTGAACGTCAGCACGCTGCCGGAGTCGGCGGCAGGCGCGCCCGCGATGACCGGCGGGTTCATCCTGCGCATCGACAAGGGCGTCCCCGACTTCAGCGCGGCGGGGAGGTGGCTCCAGTTCGTCTACCCCGATCCCGAAGACATGATGTCGCCGGAGCGGCGGCCGCAGCTCGACTTCATCCGCACCTTCATCGATGGCTTCGGACAGGCCGCGAGGGGGGCGGACTTCAAGCATCCGTCAACCGGACAGCACTACTCGGAGTTCATCGACGTCGATGCCTGGATCGATCATCACATCCTCAACGCGCTGACGAAGAACGTTGACGGGCTGCGCATCAGCGCGTACTTTCACAAGGAGCGCGGCGGCCGTCTGGCGGCGGGTCCGGTGTGGGATTTCGATCGCAGCCTGGGCACGCCGTACGACCCGCGCGCCGCGGAGCCGGAGGAGTGGCAGACGTGGGGCGGCAGCGACTACTTCAACGAGGGATGGTGGGGGCTCCTCTTTCGCGACCCGGACTTCAGGTCGCGATACCGGGCGCGCTTCAAGGCGCTGGTGCACGGGGAGTTCTCCGCCGACAACCTCGACCGCATCGTCGACGGAATGGTCGCGCGGGTTGGTGACGCGGCGGATCGAAACCTTCGCCGCTGGACGCAGTTCGGGCGGCAAGACGACTCCCACGCCGCCGAGATCGCTCTGCTGAAAGACTTCCTCCGCCGCCGGGTGGCCTGGATCACGGTGCAGCTGGATACGAATTTCTGAGCGCGAAGTACGGCAACCCGTACAGCGCCGATTCGGGTAGAACTCTACGAACGTCGTTGGTTGGTTCTGAGAGGGGTTATGACACGTTTTCTCGCTTGCCTGGTCGTTGTGTTCGCAGGATTCCTCGCCACCGTCGCTGCGCAGCGGCCATCTGCCATCGTCGAGGTCTACAAGAGCCCGACATGCGGTTGCTGCAGCAAGTGGGTCGAGCACTTGAAAGCCGCTGGCCTGACGGTTCGCACGACCGACACCGAGGCGCTCGACGATCTGAAGAACAAGCATGGCGTGCCGCGCCAGGTCCGCTCCTGTCATACGGCACTCGTTGCCGGCTACGTCGTCGAGGGGCATGTGCCGGTTCGCGACGTCCAACGACTGCTCAACGAACGTCCGGCGCTGGCGGGTATCGGCGTTCCGGGGATGCCGATTGGTTCACCAGGCATGGAGGTGGCCGGGATGAAGCCGCAGGCATATGACGTGATTGCATTCGCCAAGGACGGATCGACTCGCGTCTTCGCGTCTCACAACAAGTAAGGGCTACTCCCGTCGCACGTCGAGCAGCACGATGTCGGAGTGCTCCTGGACCTGCTCGACGACGATCTCGCGCCCGTCCGGTGAGATATCGAAGTCCCGGATGTCGAAGCCGGGCTTGAAATCGGTGAGTTGCGTGACCACGCCGGTGTCGAGATCGATCGACCAGAGATTCTTGTGCCGGATCTCTCCACGCAGCACGAGCATCGCTCGCTGACCCGGAACGAACGCCACTCGCCGTGCGCCGCGCGTCAGCATCATCTGGGGCATGCGATACGCACGGCCGTCAGCCGTTGCGGCTTTGAGCGGGAATGTCGTTCCGACGTCCGCGCCCGAGAACACGACCACGTCACCCGCGGGTGACCAGACGGGATCGACGGCATGTTCGTTGACGACAGGCGACGGGGGCCGCCCATCGAGCGGCACGTTGAACAGCCGCGGCACGCCATCGACCCGGGCGGCGACCGTGACGGTCTCGCCGTCCGGTGCCCAAGCCGGCGCGCCCTGCAGCTCGAGCGACGTCGCCACGATCCGGGCGTTCGTCCCGTTGATGTTCGCAACCGTGAGCAGCGTTCGCCCGTCCGTTCTCCGGATGGTGAACGCAAGACGGCGTCCGTCGCGCGCGATCGCCGGGCCGCCGACGACGCGCGTATCCGGCCCATTCCAGAGCTCGGTGACCCGGCCGCCTTCGAGCTTCCAGATGACGTCGCCTGTTCCCCTGGACGACACGTAGAGGAGAAAGCCGGCGCCGAACCGTGGCGACGAACCGTTGCCTGTCGTCAGCGAAATCGGCTGCGCATCACCCATCCCGACAGGTCCGGTCCCTGCCGGTAGACGCCACAGTGTGCCTTTCGGGCTCGCCACGGTCGCTACCAGCGTGCGCCTGTCGCTGCTCGCGGCAAGCGAGGTGAAGCGATCGACGCCGACGCTCATGCGCCGCGGTACGCGTTCTTCAACGTCCACGCTGTAGAGCCAGGGTCCCGATCCATCCCGATCGCCGGCGACGTAGAGCAGCGTGCGCTCGTTCAGGAACACCGGGTACTTGACGACGTCGTCATGCGTCGTGATGCGCTCGGGTGTACCCCCCGTTGACCGGATACGCCAGATGTCCATCCGCTCCGGTTCGACGCTTCCTTGCACGAAGTAGATGAACGCGGCATCGGACGACCAGATCGGAAAATGGCTGTGGAGCTTGTTGGGCGCCGAGTAGATCTGGCGCGGCATGGAAGACGGGGCTGCGTCGCGCACGAACATCGGGTCGCCGTCCGCCGGTGTGTGGTACACGAGACGCGCCGCGTCGGCGGTCCAGTCGAATTCGGCGCCGCCGTCGATATACGGACGCGGAGCGCCGCCAAGAACCGGAACGGCCCATACGCTGATGGACCTGTCGGGCTGCCGCGCCCAGAACGTGACAAGGGAGGAATCGGGAGTGAAATCCAGGGCGCGAATCGACGGGTTCACGATGTCACGCGCCGTTCCATTGGTCAGGTTGTAGAAGCGATTCGTTCCCACCTGGGTGACCCACACGTCCATCGTGCCGGCGCGGTCGGACAGAAACGCCACGAGTTTCCCATCTCGGCTGATCGCGGCTGCCTGTTCGATGCCCGGAAAGTCGGTGACCGGCTGGAATCGAGCGTCGGTGAGATCGAGCGGCTCTTCGCGAGGCCACATCACCGCGACGGTAAGCAGCACCAGGACCGCGGCTGCTCCAGCAATCCACGGCCATCGGCGAACGGGCGGCCTCATGGCGGTGCCGGACGAGACGGCGGTGGGTTCGGACGCGGTCGGCGGCGCGTCGGGCTGGGAGAGGCGCCGATTCTGCGCCCACGCATCCAGCTCGTTCCGGAAGGCGTAGACGGATCCCAGCCGATCGTGCAGGTGACGGTGGACGGGCATCGCCTCGCGCTTTTCCCACCGCTGCACCGTCTTGACGTCGCGCCTCATGTAGGTCGCGATTTCCTTCCACGAGTCGAGCCTGTCGTCGGTCATCGTTCGGTGGGCCAGTGGGGCGGGCCTTGCCAGGTCCGCGAGCGATCAGGCGAAACGGAGAAGGGGGATTGTAACGCCGCCTCCCGGGGGCGGCAATCGACGACATTCGACGACATCACCCCGGAATTGCGGGAAAGTCGCCGATTGTCCGTTGTTCGATGTATTACCGGTCCCTATCGTCGTCCCCGCGTCTCCACTCCGGAGCGCTGATAACGGAGGACGATATGCGAGCGAAAGTCATGTGGGTTCTCGGGGCGGTGATGCTGGGGGCGGCGGGGTATGTCGGTACCGTGTGGGCCACGCCGGCCGTCGGCTTTACGAGCACGACGGTTGCGTTGGGTCGATTTGATGCGATCGACGTCGACAACCTTTCCTTTTTCCCGCCGGCCGCTCCGACCAACACTCATCCGGGGAATAATCTCTGGCTCTCGATGCAGAAAACGAAGGGGCCGTCGGACCTCTACGTCCAGAGCAACGTCTGGGCGCCTGGAGGAACGTCCGGATGGCACACTCACCCCGGTCACAGCCTGATCACCATCACCGCCGGTACAGTGACGGCCTACGAAGCAGACGACCCTGACTGCACGCCGCACACCTACACAGTCGGACAGGGCATCGTCGACGCCGGGGACGGCCATGTCCATCTGATTCGCAACGAAGGGCTGGTCGAAGCGAGGAGCATTACCGTTCAACTGATTCCCGCCGGCGCCACGCGGCGGATCGATGCACCCGCGCCGCCGAATTGTCCGCTCTGAGGTGATTCATGGTTACTGTGAACCGACGCGCGTCGTTCGTTCTCGCCATCGCGTGCGCAGTGCCTCTGGGTGTCGCTTCCGCGCAGGAGGTGACCGGCACGCTCATCGCGACCGTCGAGGATCCGCAGGGCGCAGCACTTCGCGGAGCGAGCGTGCGCGTCAGCTCGCCGGCGTTGATCGGTGGCCCGCAACTGGCCACCACCAACGCGAGGGGACAGTTGCGGTTCCCGGCGCTTCCGCCTGGTGTGTACGCGTTGGCCGTCGAGTTCGAAGGGTTCCGTCCCTATCGTGAGGAAGGTATTCGCGTTGGCGTTGGAGGCACCATCGAGCGGCGGGTCAGGCTCGTGCTGGCCGGCCTGCAGGACTCGCTGGTCGTGCAGGGCGCCGGGTCGCGGCTCGACGCTCGCTCGAGCGGCGTCGAGACGCGCTTCGGCCCAGAGGATCTGAGGGCGATTCCGGTTCGCCGCTTCAGCATGTTCGACTTCATCCGGGCGGCGCCGGGCATTTCCCCGACGTCGCCCGGCAGCGTCACGACCAACAGCGTGTCGGCGTTCGGATCGGGCGTCAACGAGAACGCCTTTCTGATCGACGGAACGAATTTCACCTGTCCATGCAGCGGTGAGGCGCGCTCGGAGCCCGGAGTCGACTTCATTCAGGAGGTGCAGATTCAATCGGTTGGCGCGTCCGCCGAGTTCGGCAATCTGCAGGGCGCGGTCATCAACGTCGTCACCAGGCAGGGCGGCGAGCGCTTCCAGTCCGACGCGTCCTACTACTGGCAGACCGGAGCGCTCACCAGCCAGCCCATCCAGGCCGTCTATCCCGGACCCGGTCAGCCGACCAGCGGCTACGAGCGGGTCAGGTATCGCGACATGACGGCGAATCTCGGCGGACCGGTGATCCGGGATCGCGTCTGGTTCTTCACCGGCTATCAATACCTTCGCGATTCCGACACTCAGCCGGGAACCGATCCGCGGTTTCCCCGCTCGTACGAGCAGGACAAGCTGTTCGGCAAGCTCACCTGGCGCCTCGCTCCGGGCTGGCAGTTGATCCAGAGCTTCCACCGCGAGGCGTGGGTCAACCCGGAGGTGCCCACGCGCGTGAGGCCGTTCGAAGCCACACAACGGCGGCACGCGTCGGTTCCGGCAATGACATTCGGACATCTGACGCACACGCTCTCGTCGAATACCGTGTGGGATGTTCGCCTCGGACGATTCACGTACACGCGGGAGGATGACCCCAGCACCGGCGACGTCACGATCCCGAGCCGCATCGATCGCGTCACGAACGTCCTGAGCGGTGCGCCGCAGACGTTCGGCGGATTGACGTTGATCAGGACGACGGCCAAAGGCGCGATTAACGCCTACCGTCCAGGTTTCGCCGGTGCCGATCATCAGTGGAAGATCGGCATGCAGATCGAGAAGGGCGAGCATCGACTGGCGTCGATCATCCCGACGGGCGTCAGATTCAGCGACGATGGCGGCCGCCCGTTTCAGTCGATCGCGGCGGCGCCGTCGCTGACGGGTGGTGTGTTCTTCACGACGTCCGCGTTCGTCAGCGACGCCGTGACCGTCCGCGATCGCCTGACGATCAACGCCGGCCTCCGCTACGACCATAGCCGCGCCATCAGCCAGGACGTGCCGCAGCTCGATCTCACCGGCCGGGAAACGGACGTGACCGTCGAGGGGCTGAGCACGTTGTATACGTGGAACGTCTGGTCTCCACGGTTCGGTGTCACGCTCAAGCTCACGCCGGACGGCCGCACCATGCTCCGCGGCAGCTACGGCCGCTTCAACCAGGGAGTGCTGACCGGCGAGTTGTCACCGATCCATCCGGCGGCGACGCCGACGACGACGATGGCGTGGAATGCGCAGACGAACGACTACACGACGCTCGTGTCGGTCGTCGATCCGAAGCGCAACCTGCAGCTCGATCCGCACACGCGCTCGCCCGGAACCGACGAGTACTCGATCGGAGTGGATCGCGAGCTGGGCCGCCAGCTTTCGCTCGCGGCGGCATACGTCCGCAAGGAGGGGCGGGACTTCATCGGCTGGACCGACGCCGGCGGGGAATACCGCGAGGAAACGCGAGTACTCGCTGATGGACGAACGCTGCCCGTCCATGTGATCACGAACGGAACCTCGAGCCGGCGGTTCCTGTTGACGAACCCGGCCGAGTACTCGATGACCTACAACGGCCTGATCGTCGCCGTCGAAAAGCGGCGATCGCGCGGATGGCAGGCGTTCGGGTCGTACACCGTGTCGCGCGTCTCTGGACTGCAGGTGTCGAGCGGGGCGACGGCGGCGGGCTCGCAGGTCAGCACGATTGCCGGCACCCCGTTCCTCACGTTCGGCCAGGATCCGAACAGCCTCACGAATGCGCGCGGCCGGCTGCCAAACGACCGTCCGCACATGCTGCGTGCGATGGGCAGCGTCGACGTGCCGGGCACCGGGTTCGTCGTGGCGGCGAACCTCCAGCACTTCAGCGGCAAGCCCTGGGCAGCAACAGCACAGGTCTCGCTTCCGCAGGGCGATCAGCGCATTCTGCTCGAGCCGCGTGGCACGCGGCGGCTGCCGTCGCAGACGCTGATCGACCTCCGCCTGTCGCGTCCGGTTCCGCTGGGCCGTGGAGTGCGCGGAGACCTGCTGATCGACCTGTTCAATCTCCTGGACGACACGGCGGCAGAAGGTCTGGCCAGCGACAACCTGTTCGCGGCGAACTTCGGACAACCGTCTCAGTTCGTCGATCCGCGGCGCGCGATGGTCGGCATCCGGCTGTTGATCGGGCAGTGAGTCGAAAGGCCGACGTAAACGTCGGCCTGTACCCCAGGCCACCTAGGCCACCCAGGCAACCCAGGCAACCCTAATGCAGCGGGCAGATCTCGAGCGGCTCGGTGCCGGTGATGAACGACTCGGTGAACGTACGCGGGCAATTCGGGCTGGCGAGCTTGCCGGTGTCGCGGTCGATCGCGACGAAGCTGATTCCCTCGGGCGCCCCGAACTGGGAGCTCGGGCGCCCGGCGACCGCCGCCTTCATGAACTCGGTCCAGATGGGCAGTGCCGCCTGTGAGCCCGTCAGGCCAATCGGCGTGTTGTCGTCGAAGCCGACCCAGACGGCGGTCAGCAGCTCGGGCGTGAAGCCGACGAACCAGGCGTCGCGCTGATCGTTGGTCGTGCCGCTTTTGCCGGCGGCGTCGTGCGTGAATCCATTCGCGCGCGCGGAGGCACCGGTGCCCTCGTTGAGGACGCTGCGCAGCATGTTCGTCACGAGGAATGTCGTATCGGACCGCGCCACCGGCTTCACCGTGGGAGCAGCCGGTCTCAGCACGCGGGCGCCAGCCTGAATGTAATTCAGCCCCCTGAGCGGACGGACGTTGCCGTTATTCGTGAACAGCGTGTAGGCCTGAGCCACTTCGAGTGGAGTCAGCTCGAAGACCCCGAGCGTAATCGACGGAAATGCCTGCGGCGGGGTCCCGACGCCGACGCGGCGCCAGAGCCGGGCAACGGTATCGAACCCGACCAGTTCACCGACGCGAATGGTGCCCAGGTTGCGCGACATCGCCAGCGCCCGGCGCCATGTCACTTCGCCGTCGTAATCGTCGTAGTTCTTCGGTTCCCAGACCTGTCCGTCGTACTCGAAGACCGCGGGCTCGTCCCATGTCAGCGACGCGGGCGTCAGGTCGGTGCGCCCTTCCTCCACGCCGCGTTCGAAAGCGGCCAGGTAGACAAAGGGCTTGAAGACCGATCCCGGCTGCCTGCGCGCGGTGGTCACCCGGTTGTACTGCGACGTGTTGTACGAACGGCCGCCGACCAGCGCCAGGATCTCGCCGGTGCGCGGATCGACGGCGATCAGCGCCGCCTGCGGGCGCTCCGGATACTTGCGCCGGCGCTTCGAGAGCTGCAGGTCGACGCTGTTCAAGCCGTTCCGTACCGCATCGAGCGCGGCGCGCTGCAGGTTGAGATCGAGCGTCGTGAACACGTTGATTTCCGCGGACTGTGCCATCAGCCCCGGATAGGCGGCTTCGACCTGCTGCACGACCATGTCGACGAAGTACGGCGATTCGTTGTCCACGGCGCGTGGAACGATCTGCAGCGGCTCGCGGGATGCGCTCGTCGCCGCGTCCGCGGTGATGTATTCCTCGGACGCCATCGCCTGCAGAACCGTGTTCCGGCGCTCCGTTGCGCGTTTCGGGTTCGTGAACGGGAGGCCCGGCAGCTGGATGCTGCCGGCAATCATCGCCGCCTCGCTATTGGTGATGTTCGAGACATCCTTGCCGAAGTAAATGCGCGACGCCTCGGCCACGCCGTGGATCGCAAAGGACCCGCGCTGGCCGAGATAGACGTCGTTCAGGTACATCTCGAGGATCTCGTCCTTCGAGGCACGTCGCTCGAGCGCGAGCGCCATCATGATTTCGCGCACCTTCCGCAGGCGCGACGCCCACGTCCGGCCGCGTTCGCCGCTCCGCAGCTCGGCGTTGAACTCCTCGGAGAGGAAGAACATCCGCGCCAGCTGCTGCGTGATCGTGCTGTAGCCGACAGGGGCGTCGTCGCTGTTCCTGATGTTGCGGATGGCGGCGGCGAACAGCCGAACCGGGCTGATGCCGAAGTGCGAGTAAAAACGCTGATCCTCGATCGCCATCACCGCCTGCCGCATCCGCGGCGGGATGGTCGTCAGCGCGACGTGCCGGCGCTTTTCGCGCGCGCCGTCGGCCATCAGCGCCGTCAGCAGCGGTGGATCGAGCTCGACCGACTGCACGTTGCCGCGGCCGCGAATCTCAATCTGCTGGATGCCGCGCGGCGGCGGAGGCGGCGTCGCCGCCGCGCCGCGTCCGGTCTTGACCGGCCGTGGCTGGGGAAAGACGAGGCGGATCGATCGGTTGACGAGCGGCCCTTCGCGCGGGGAGATGGTGACGCTGTTGCGCGAGACCGTGAACTGACCGGCACCATCGATCTGCTGGCGCTGCGCGTAGCCGAGGTCGTTCAGCCGCGACACCAGATCCTCCACCGAGAGCATCTGACCTCGGCGCAGCTGGACCGCACGGCCGTAGACTCGTGGCAGCGTGCGCTCGCGCTCCCCATGCAGCCGCTGCTCGATCAGATCCGCGTAGGAGAAATAGAAGTAGAAGAAGGTCCCGCCGAAGGCCACCATGAGGACGCCGGCGGCGTACAGCAGGTATCGCACCCACCGCTTGCGCGCGAGGCCGCGCAGCCTGAGCACGACGCGCGTCTTCTTCAGACCTGAACTACCCAATGCGTCCCCATGTCGAGCGGAATCTCCTCGCTCAATCGGTCGACCAGGCTGGGGCCGTACTTGTTCAGGAACGCCACGAAGCCGACCTCGCGTTCCTGCGGGTGCCCGCCCGGGAACGCCAGCGCCTGCGCATGGTGGTATTGCCGCCGCAGCGTGTCGTCCTTGCGCTTGGCGGCCTGAATGACCTTCCCGTGCAGCTTCCTGAGGTCGTCCTGCATGCGTGTGAGCGTCGAGCGTGCCGCGCCTTCCAGCGTCGGATCGACCTTGGCCACTTCCTGCGCCAGGCGTCCTACACGATCTTCGACCGCTCGGACCGCGTCCTGCAGCGAGGCCTCGACCGCGGCCGGCAGCTGCGATTCCAGCAGCTCGTTGAGCGCCGCCTCATCCTGGGCGTGGAGCGTCTCGAACGGGAATTCATGGCGCGTGAGGAACTTCATCGTGTTCGCGTCGACGACCGTGGCGGTGGCACGCTGGTGGATGAGCGGCATCGGCAGGCTGAAGGCGGCATAGACGTCTTTGAGCTGCGCGAGGTAACCGAGCTCGTTCGGCCCGGCCACGTAGCAGGCCGTTGGGAACAGCGTGTCCTGCACCAGCGGCCGGAGCAGAACGTTTGGACTGAATCGCTCGGGATGCTGGCGCGCCTGCTCGACCAGGCTGCCAACCGGTTCGGTCCGGTCGCCGAGAGCAAACCCGCCGGGCGTCCGGCGGATCGCCTCGCGGCCGGCGTTCAACGAGAAGAGCGCAACCGTGTCGGACTGAACGCTCGCCTGCGCGTGATATCCCTGGGCCTGCAGCGCGTCGCCGGCCTCGGCGGCCAGCCGCGCGGTCGTGCCGGCCGTTTCCAGCTCTCGAGCGAAGAGATCGGCGACCAGCGGCTTGGCGGCGGGATCCGAGGCGTCGTAGACGACGAGGCCGCGTGCGCCGATCGTCTGCTCGAGCCACCGGCCGAACGCGTCGGCCATTCCGGCGCCCGGCTGATAGGCCTGGCGGAGCGAATCGAGAAGGGAAGCGGTGAACTCGGTCTTCGGCAGGAGCGCTTCCAGCTCCGCCACCGCGCCGGCTGCCGATTCGTCGAGGCGGACCCGGGCCACGGCGGTGTGATGCGCTCCCGGAGGGTCGCCGAGCGCCACCCGACAGACGTTCAAGTCCGCATCCAGGACGCGGCACGCTTTCACCTCGTCCCAGTCGTGGTCTTCACCCTCGATCCAGAAGATCGGTACAGCGGGAACGCCATGCTCGGCCCGAATCTGCTCCGCGAGGCGGATCGCGGTGATCGCCTTGAGCAGCGTAAACATCGGGCCGCCGAAAAGCGCCGCCTGCTGGCCCGTGACGATGGCGACCGCGTGAGGATCGCGAAGCTGTGCCGTGGCCCTCAATGCCTCGGCCGGGGCTCCCCGCTGACGCTGTTGCGCCTCTAGAACGTCCGCTACGGCGTCCCGCTGGCGCCGTTGGCGCTGCGCACGCGCGATGGCCGCCCGCCACGCCGCCGGATCGTCCGGATTGCCGGCAAAGAAGCCGGCGACACGCGAGTAATCGAACGCGTAATCGGCCGCCAGGCGCCGGATCCAGGGAAACCGCCGGATGTCGATGGGGAGGCGCACGGTGGAGGCGTCGTCCCCGCCACGGGCAGCCGCGCGCACGGGTGCCGAGGCTGACACGTCGGATTGCGGGAACACCGCCGGTACTGTCGCCCGCCTTCGCACATGTGTCAAGGCTCGGACGTGACAACGTCCCGCCACGATCGTCGATGGCTGGACGTTAAGAATGTTAAACGCATGCTTGACACCGCTCTGGCGCCCACCGTACGCTCCGGTCGTTTTAGCGGGGGCTAAAAGCACGTACAGAAGAGGGAGAGACCGATGCGTAATCTCGCAAGGGCGATTGCAGCCGCTGCGTGGGTGCTGCTCCTGCCGTCCATGGCATGGGCGCAGGCGTCTATCGCGGGTGTTGTTCGCGATCAATCAGGGGGCGTGCTGCCGGGTGTCACGGTCGAAGTCTCGAGCCCGGCGCTCATCGAAAAAGCCCGCACGGCGGTGTCAGACAGCTCAGGTCAATACCGCGTCATCGACCTCCGTCCTGGCACATATTCCGTCGTCTTCACGATTTCCGGTTTCAATCAGTTCCGCCGCGACGGCATCGAGCTGACGGGTGCCCTCACGGCGACCGTCAACGCTGATCTTCGAGTCGGTGATCTTCAGGAAACCGTCACCGTTACCGGCGAGACGCCAATCGTCGACGTGCAGAGCGTGCGCCGGCAGACCACGCTCGACAACGAAATTCTCACCACGGTGCCGACCGCGCGATCCTGGGCCGCGACCGCGGTTCTGATTCCGGGCATCGTCACGCAGGCCGGCGCGAGCGCCGACATCCAGGTGACGCCCCAGATGACCGTCTTCGGCGGCATGGGCGGCCGTGGAAACGAAGGCCGTATGCAGGTGGACGGCCTCGGCACAGGTGCCGCGCTGAACGGCGGCGGCGTCTCGACGTATGTCGCCGACATCTCGAACGCCGCGGAAGTCGTGACCACCACATCCGGCGGTCTCGGCGACGCCGAGGTCGGTGGGCCCACTCTCAGCATCGTCCCGAAGAGCGGCGGCAACCGGATGGCCGGGCAGGCGTATTTGTCGGGCGTCTCCAAGGGCATGGTGGGCAGCAATTTCTCGGACGAGCTGCGGAATGCTGGTCTCTCGGTCCCAGGCAAACTGTTAAGGCAGTGGGACTTCACGGGCGGTTTCGGCGGCCCGATCATTCGCGATCGGATCTGGTACTACGCCACGGCCCGTGACGAAGGACAGCACCGCTCTATTCCCGGCATCTTCCCGAACCTGAACGCGGGCGATCCGACCAAGTGGACCTACGAGCCGGACACCACACGGCAGGCACGCGGTGCCGAGAGCTTCCAGCTGTACAGCGCGCGTTTTACCGTGCAGGCGACGCCGAAAAACAAGTTCAACTTCCACTGGGATCTCCAGGTTCCCTGCAATGGCGCCGCCGCTGTCAACACCGCCGATGCGTGCCGCAAGCAGCCTGACGACGCAGTGGTTGGCGCGCTCGGTCTCGGCGGTCTCAGTGCGACGACGTCTCCAGAGACATCGCAGTACCTGCGGACGCTGGTGCAGAACCGGCAGCTGACGTGGACGATGGTTGCGACCAGCCGCCTGCTGCTCGAAGCGGGCCTCGGCTCGTATGTCGCCAAGTGGGGACCGTTCGAGGCGCCGGGCAACAACACGCGCAATCTCGTGCGCGTGACCGAGCAGTTGTCGCGCACCTACCAGACGCCGAACGGAGAGGTCCGGTCTCTGGCCAATCTTCAGTACCGATCGGCGAACTGGGGCGAACACCTCGACAACCCGAACCGCTGGCGCGCGACGATGGCTTACGTGACTGGCGCGCACAGCATGAAGGTCGGGTATCAGGGTTCGTACATGGTGGAGGACATCGAGAACCACGGCAACGACTTGAATCTCGCGTACACGTTCAACAACGGGCGCCCGTCGTCGCTTACGCAGACGCTGCGCGTCTTCAAGCAGAAGGATCGCGTGCGATGGGACGCCGTCTACGTCGAGGACCAGTGGACGCGCGGCCGGATGACGATGCAGGGCGCGTTGCGCTTCGACCACGCCCGCAGCTACTCGCCGGAGCAGACGATCGGTCCAACCAACTTCCTGCTCACGCAGCTGCAGTTCCCGGAGACGCCCGGCGTCGATTCGTACAGAGACATCTCGCCGCGCGGCGGCGTCGCTTATGACCTGTTCGGAAACGGCCGAACGTCGGTCAAGGTGAACTTCGGGAAGTACCTCGAGGCGGCGAGCAACCTCAGCGGCAGCTACTCGATCTCCAACCCGATCGCGCGGATTGCGACGACGACGTCGCGGACCTGGACCGACAACGGGACGGGCGGGGCGGGTACGCCGGGATTCGGCGACTTCGTTGTGCAGTGTGATCTTCTCAACGTCAATGCCAACGGCGAATGCGGGCGTATGAACTCGCCGACGTTCGGCACCAACGTACGGACGACATCGGCGATCGATCCCGGGATCCTCAGCGGCTGGAGCGTGCGGCCTGCCGACTGGCAGATCGGCGCCTCGATTCAGCAGGAGCTGATGCCGCGGATGTCCGTGGAGGTCGGCTATTTCCGGCGCTGGCTCACGAATTTCACGACGACAGACAACGAAAGCCTCGTCGCCGCGGACTTCGACTCCTTCACCTTTACGGCGCCCAGCGATCCACGGCTCCCGGGCGGCGGCGGCTATGCCATCAGCGGGTTGTACAACGTGACGGCGGCCGGTTTTGCCAAAGCGCCCAGCAACAACATCACCTCGGCGAACAAGTTCGGCGGCCAATCGCAGATCTACAACGGCGTGCTGATCAACTTCAGCGCGCGCGCCGCACAAGGGCTGACTCTGCAGGGCGGCATCAACACCGGAAAGACGGTGCAGGACGTCTGCGACGTGCGCAGTCAGATCCCCGAGCTGACCAGCGGGCTCACCAGTCCGCTCAACCCGAACTGCCGGAACGACCCGGGCTTCATCACGAAAGTCACCGGGCTGGCGTCGTACATGATCCCGCGGGTCGAGATACTGCTTGCGGCCACATTGCGCAGCGATCAGGGCGCGCCCTTGCGCGCGCAGTACAACGCGCCGGTGGGCACCTCTGCGGCGACACCCGGCAGCGTGTGGCAGGCGCTCGGCCGCCAGCCGGCGGTTGCGGGCAGCACGATGTCGATCGATCTGGTGAAGCCGGGCGAGGTGTGGGGCGATCGCGTCAACGAGCTCAACCTGCGGTTCGCCAAGGTGCTTCGCTACGGCCGCACGCGCACCCACGTCGGGATCGACGTGTTCAACGTCCTGAACTCGGATGCGATCCTGACCTACAACCAGACGTTCCAGGTGAACGGTCCGTGGCTCGCACCGCAGTCGGTGCTCACACCGCGGTTCGTCAAGCTCAGCGCACAGATAGACTTCTAACGCTGGTGGTTCAGTAGGTTCAGCAGGTTCAGTAGGTTCAGTCGGTTCACGGGGTTCAGAGGGTGCAGTCGTGCAGTGGGTTCAATCCTGCTGCACCTCCTGCACCTCCTGAACCCTTTGCACCTCCTGCACCCTTTGCACCTCCTGCACCTCCTGAACCTTTGCACCTCCTGAACCCCTTGAACCCCTTGAACCCCTTGAACCCCTTGAACCCCTTGAACCCCCATTAAGGCTCCAGCAACCCGCGGTCTACAGGAGGCCCGGGGGAGTGGACGACATCGTCCTTCGACCACGGTTCCCGGCAGGGCTGACGCCGCTCGTAGCGCCGAAGGTTCGCGGCCATGCGAGTGGCCTCCCTTGCGAAGCCCCCTTCGCGGGCGGCGTTCAGGACGTCTCGCTGAACTGACACGGCGTCCGCAAACTGCCCCTGTTCGGCCAGCGCCATTGCCAAAGTTTCACCGACGTCCAGCGTCTGCATCGTCTTCAGCAGCCCCTCGACGATCGTCTGCGCCTGCCGGCCGTCGCGGACCAGATCGTCCGGCGCCGCCGCGAGGAGTCGCGCGAGCGCGTGCTGGAAGTCAGGGCGATCCGGGTGCTGGCGCGCGGCATCGGCGAACCAGTCGCGCGCCTCGCGATACCGCCCGAGACGCACGAGCGCCATCCCGTACCCGAACCGGGCGTCGGCCGCCTTCGGGCTGACGCGCAGCGCCTCACGGTAGGGTTCCATCGACCCCTCAACGCGTCCCGCCCGGCGCAGGGCATCCCCGAGAGCAATGTAGGCCTCGACGTAATTCGGACTGAATCGCACGGCCTCCGACAGGTGTCTGATGGCGTCGGCGCCGCGTCCGCCCGAGGCCATGAGCACGCCAAGGCTGTAGTGGGCCTTGCCGGCCGTTTCGTCGAGGCCGTTTTCCGGAGCGAGACGGATGGTTTCCTCGAACCACTTGACGGCTCCAGGAATGTCGCCGTTCAGATAGCGCGCGGTCCCCATCTTGTGGCGCAGCGATCGTCCAAGCGTGGTGGTGCCCGGCGTGATATCCACACCCTGCTTGAAGAACTCCGCGGCCGCCTTGAAATCCCGCTGCTCGAGCGCACGCACGCCGCGGAGCTCGAAGGACAGGCCGGTCTGCAGCGCCAGATCGAGCTCCTCACGGAACGGATCCGGCACGCGGACCTCCGTGTCGCGCCACTGCTTCAGGTGCGCCTCGGCCTTCGCCGTGTCGCCGAGCCCGCGGTACGCCATCGCGAGAGGCGAGTGGATGCTCGCGAGCGAGGCATCGATCGACAACGCTTCCTCGAGCGCCGACACGGCGCGGCCGTAGTCGCGCCGCGCCAGCGCCGACTGGCCCAGTCCGGCGAGCACGGCGGGCTCGCGCGGGGCGAGCTCCCTGGCGCGCACGAAGAGCGGCTCCGCCTGATCCGCCCCGCCTTGATCCAGGTACATCCGTCCGAGCCAGATCAACGTCGTCACGTCGTCGGGCACGATCTCCAGCACACGCCTGAACGCGGCGATCGACGCGGCGATGTCCCCTTTGCTCTTGTGAAGGTGCGCGAGGAAGTAGGGCCACCGCGGCTCGCGCGGCATGAGCCGCTGTGCGTTCAGGTAGGCGGGCGTGGCGGCATCGAAGTACTCGCCGGCCTGCAGGACCATACCGACCGCGCCGTATGCCTGTCCGCGCTCGGTGTCGGTGGCGTCCGGCCGCGCGATGGTCTGCCGCATGGCCTCGAAGCGCTCACGCACCTGTTGCTGCGACGGTGCGTCCATGCGGGAGAGATCCGGCAAGGTGACCTCGAGGAGTGCCGGAACCGGGGGGGGCGTCCGCGAAGAGTGGCATGCGGCGCCGATCACGACGAGCAGGCAGACGCACTGCCGGCGGATCATTTGCCGGTCCCCTGTTTCAGCGTCGTCCAGCGATCGACCGGCTGATTCGCCCACGACTCCAGCGTCCCATCCGGCCATTGGACACGGACGGTCACCGGGCCGGTCGACGGTCCAAGACCGACGAGGACGCGCGGATCGTTGGCCGACGCATAGCTCCCATCGGATCGCGCACGGCGCATCAGCTCCGGGCCGGAGCCGCGCGCGACCCACACACGCGCTCCGATCATGTCGCGCCCGCCGACGCCCGTCAGGCGAAGGCCGAGCCAGTGGCTGCGATTTCCGACGTTGTTGAGAAAGAGACGGGTCGGGCCGCTGGTGGTGCCGACCGCGACATCCACGTCGCCGTCGTTGTCGATGTCGCCGACGGCGGCGCCCTTGCTGACGTCGAGCAGCGTGAACGGCTCGCCGCCCTGCGCCGACACGTCCTCGAAGCGGCCGTTGCCGAGGTTGCGATACAGCTGATTGAGCATTTTCAGCGGGAAGGGATCGTTGGCGCGCGCCTGCGCCTCGATCGTCGACACGCTCCCGTTGAGCGTGATCAGATCCAGCCACGAATCGTTGTCGTAATCGAACCAGGCCGTGCCGAACCCTGTCTTCGCGAGACTTGGCGCGCCAAGTCCCGACGCCGCCTTACGGTCCTCGAAGACGCCATTCCCCGTGTTCTGATACAGGATGTTCATCTGCGCCAGCCAGTTGGTGACGAACAGGTCTTCGTCGCCGTCGTTGTCGAAGTCGCCGGCGTCGATGCCCATGCTGGCTTCCGCGTTGCCCTGCCCGTTCACCGCGGCGCCGTTCAGAAACGCCATGTCCTTGAACGTGCCGTTCTTCTGGTTCATCCACAGCTGATTCGCCATCCCGTCGTTGCCGACGTAGATGTCGAGCCATCCGTCGTTGTTGAAGTCGGCCGTCGACACGCCGAGCGCCGGGCCATACACTCCGCTCTCGAGCGCCGCAGCGCTCACGTCGGCGAACGTCCCGTTGCCGCGGTTGCGATAGAGCTTGTCGGGCTGCGGCCGGTAGCTCGTGGGGGGGCAATAGTCGGGCTGACCGGTAAGGCCGATGCAGTCGATATCGCCGTCGACGCTGTAGACGAGATAGTTGCCGACATACAGGTCGAGCCAGCCGTCTCGATCGATGTCGACGAATGCCGCCGAGACGCCCCAGCCGCCCTTGTTCGACGTGCCGGTCTTTGCCGTGACGTCGCTGAATGTGCCGTTCCCGTTGTTGCGGAGCATCACGCTTTCGGTGAGGCCGGTGCGATAGATGTCGACGAACCCGTCGTTGTCGATGTCTGCCGCCGCGACCCCCATGCCGTAGGTCGCGATGTCGATGCCGGCCTCGGCGGTGACGTCGGTGAAGCGGAGGCGTCGCTCCCCGTCCGGGCCAACCGTCAGATCGTTGCGGAAGAAGCGGTCCCGCAATGCACCCTTCGGCGGGAACGTAGCGTCCTTGACCGACTTGCCACGCCCGAGCATCTGCCCCTGCACGAGATACAGGTCGAGGTCGCCGTCATTGTCGTAATCGAGCAACCCTACACCCGGACCCATGATCTCCGGGTAGAAGAGCTGGCCCGACATCCCGTTGAAATGGACGAAATCGATGCCGGCCTCCGCGGCGTACTCGTCGAACCATGCCCGGCTGGCTGCCGGCTCCGATGGCCGGGGCGCGGAAGAATCGCCGCTGCAGCCCGGCAGCGAGAGACACGCCAGGATGGCAAGGAGCAAACGTCTGGGCATTCGCGGGGAAGCGTATAAGAAAATGTTAGGATCGCAAGGCTTCACCGAAAGGTCTTCCACTGCAGGGGTCAGACTCACCACACGACGATCCGCTCGTAGATTTTCCGTTGCGGGACACGGATGCGGCGCGTACCGGCGCGCCGATCCGGCTAAAGCCGGACTCTACGGAGTCCACGCTGGCGCCGTACGCTACGGCTGTGGTCGAAGCGGACGCCCTGCACGAAGAACCGGCCCGCATGACGTACGCGGAGCCGACGATCTTTGCGTCGGCCCTCGATGAACCGCGCCGGCAGAGCGGGTTGGGTATCTGGTTCGCGGCGGCCGCGTCGCTCGTGCTGGGCATTGTGATCGGGTTCGCGAGCGGCTACCGGGCCGGGCAGGGTTCATCCGACGCTGCCGCAACAATTGAAAGCCCGGCGCCGACCTCTGGCGCGGCGTCGCCAGGACAGCCGTTCAGCGAATCGTCTGTCGCCGAACCCGCGCCGCCCCCGGCCGCGAAAGAGATCGTGGCCGAACCCGAAGCTCCGACCGCCTCCGCAAAGGCTCCGGCGCCCAAGCCGCCGGCTCCGACTGCTCCCCGCCCGGTCGAACCGCCCGTGGGGCGGACCCTGTCGGGTCCGCCTGGCGCGTCTGACGCCGGGGTCCCCGCGCCGCGGGGTGGCGTGGCGCGCCCCACGATCACACCACCGAAGCAGGCCGTTCCTCCGCGGGCCGTGGTGGAAGAGAAGGCGCCACTGACCGGGCCAGCCTCGCTCCAGGTGGTGTCCCGTCCCGCCGGTGCCGAGGTCATCGTCGACGGAAAGTCAGTCGGGCGGACTCCACTGTCCATGGAGATGAGTCCCGGGTCACATGACATTCGTCTGTCGCTGCCGGGATTCAAGGGGTGGGCGACGACCGTCGATGTGAAGCCGGGAGTCACGACGCGCGTGTCGGGATCGCTTGAGCAGTAGTCGAATAATGCAGAATTCAGAATTCAGCATGCAAAGGCGCCTGAGTACTACTCTGAGTCTCTTTTTGCATTTTGAATTTTGCATTCTGCATTCGAGCGCGAGGCCATGAACGCCATCCTCGCGCTCGAAGACGGGACCTGGTATCAGGGAGTCGCCGCCGGCGCCACGGGTGAGACCTCCGGGGAGGTCGTCTTCAACACCAGCATGACCGGCTACCAGGAGGTGCTGACCGACCCCTCGTACGCCGGCCAGATCGTGACCATGACCGCGCCGCAGATCGGCAACTACGGCGTGGCCCAGGGCGATGCGGAATCGGAGTCGCCGCGCGTTGCCGGGTTCGTCATGCGGGAAGCGTCGCCACTCGCCAGCAACTGGCGCGCCGACGGCACCCTGCGCGACTACCTGACCCGCCATCACATCGTGGCCATCGCGGACATCGACACCCGGGCGCTGACGCGCGTGCTTCGCAACGCCGGCGTCATGCGCGGGGTCATCGCGACCGGGCAGGTCGATCCGGCGGCGCTGGTGGAGAAGGCGCGCGCGATCCCGAAGATGGAAGGCGCGGATCTGGTTCAAGGGGTGACGTGCGACAGCGCGTTCGAATGGCGCGAACACCCGGGCCGGGTCGGCGATGCCGATCACGCGGAGTTCGGCATTCTGCCGCAAGCACACGCGAAGCGGCGGCTGCGCGTCGCGGCGTACGACTTCGGCGTGAAATACAACATCCTGCGCCGGCTCGACGCCTACGGCTGCGACGTCCACGTGTTTCCCGCGTCCGCGCCGGCGTCCGAGCTGCGGAAGATTGAGCCCGACGGCATCTTCCTCAGCAACGGCCCAGGCGATCCGGCGGCGCTGCCGTATGCGATCGGGAATGTCCGCGACCTGACGCAATCGGACATTCCGATGTTCGGCATCTGTCTCGGCCATCAGATTCTGGCGCTCGCGGTCGGCGCGCAGACCTACAAGCTGAAGTTCGGGCACCGCGGCGCCAACCATCCGGTGAAGGATCTGCAGTCAGGGAAGGTCGAGATCACCTCGCAGAACCACGGTTTCGCGGTCGATCCGGGCTCGCTGCCGTCCGATACGACGGTAACGCACGAGAACCTGTACGACGGCACCGTCGAGGGGTTCAGGCACCTGACGAAGCCGATCTTCTCGGTGCAGTACCATCCCGAGGCGTCGCCCGGCCCGCACGACGCGGATTACCTGTTCCGGCAGTTCATCGAGTCGATGGAAAGACGATGACTTTGAACCACGAAGCCCACGAAGCTCACGAAGGAAATCTGACAAAGAAGATTCTTCGTGATCGTCGATCCTTCGTGTTCTTCGTGGTTAACGCCCGCAACGTCTGATGCCTAAACGCACCGACATCAAACGCGTCCTCGTCATCGGCTCGGGTCCGATCGTCATCGGCCAGGCGGCGGAGTTCGACTACTCGGGCACGCAGGCGTGCCGCGCGCTGCGCGCCGAGGGGCTGGAGGTCGTGCTGGTCAACAGCAACCCGGCCACGATCCTGACGGACCCGGAGTTCTCGGACGCGACCTACGTCGAGCCGCTGACGCCGGACATCGTCGAAGCGATCATCGCCAAAGAGAAGCCGGAGTCCCTGCTGCCGACGGTCGGCGGCCAGACGGCGCTCAATCTGGCCGTCGAGCTGCACGAGCGCGGCGTGCTCGAGAAGTACGGCGTCAAGCTGATCGGTGCGCAGATCGAGGCCATCAAGGTGGGCGAAGATCGTCTGCTCTTCCGCGACGCGATGCAGGAGATCGGCGTCGCGGTGCCGCAGAGCGGTGTGGCGACGACGCTCGAGGAAGCGATGGCGCTGGTCGAGAACACCGGATTCCCGGCCATCATCCGGCCGTCGTTCACGATGGGCGGCGTCGGTGGCGGCATCGCCTACAACATCGAAGAGTTCCGGGAGCTGGCCGGCCGCGGCCTCGACCTCAGCCCGGTGCACGAGATCCTCGTCGAGGAATCGGTCATCGGCTGGAAGGAGTTCGAGCTCGAGGTGATGCGCGACGGCGCGGACAACTTCGTCGTCATCTGCTCGATCGAGAACGTGGACCCGATGGGCGTCCACACGGGCGACTCGATCACCGTCGCCCCGGCGCTGACGCTCACGGACAAGGAATACCAGCGGATGCGCGACATGGGACGGCGCATCATCCGGCGCGTCAACGTCGAGAC
>DASTBV010000087.1:0-3560 GCA_035711805.1 Vicinamibacterales bacterium | reverse complement strand
TGCTTGCATTCTGCATTCTGAATTCTGCATTTCTGGAGCAACCGTGAGACTGGCATATCAGGGAGAACCGGGCGCCTACAGCGAGGCGGCCGCGCTGCACTTCGGCGGGCCGAACGCGGAAACGCTGCCGTGCAAGAGCTTTGACGAGGTGTTCGAGGCGGTCGTCAGGAGGAAGGCAACGCATGGCGTGGTGCCGCTGGAGAACTCGATCGGCGGGACGATCCATCGCAATTACGACCTGCTCCTCGAGCACGAGCTGTCGATCACCGGCGAGGTCGAGCTCGACGTGATTCACTGCCTGCAGGCACTGCCAGGGACGAAGCTGAGCGACGTGAAGATCGTCTACTCGCATCCGCAGGCGCTGGCGCAATGCGAGCGCTACCTGAAAGATCTCGGCGCGACGGTCGAGGCGGTCTACGACACGGCTGGCGGCGCGAAACTGATCGCTGAACAGAAGCTCCCCAACGCCGCCGCGCTGGCGTCCCGCCGTGCGGCCGAAGTCTTCGGCCTCGAGGTGCTGCAGGAGGCGGTGCAGGACTTCGAATACAACATCACGCGCTTTGCCATCATCGGCGGAGCATCGCCGGCCGATGGGAACAAGACGACGATTGTCTTTGCGCTGCCGAGCACGCCGGGGGCGCTGTTCAAGGCCCTCAGCGTCTTCGCGCTGCGCGACATCAACCTGACGAAGCTCGAAAGCCGGCCGATTCGCGGCCGCCCGTGGGAATACCTGTTCTACGTCGAAGTCGAAGCACGCCGCGACGATCTGATGTGCGCACGCGCATTGACCCATCTGGCCGAGTTCGCGCGGTGGACCCGGGTGCTCGGCACCTACAAGGGGGCGGAGCGCCGAAGCGGCGCCGAGACGTGAACGTCATCTACGTCGACGACCCGGGAGACAGCCGGCTGTCGGACTTCCGGGCGGTCAGCGATCCGGAGCTGGCGCGTACGCGCAAGCTGTTCATCGCCGAAGGACGCCTCGTCGTCGAGCGGTTACTGGAGAGCAGTGAGTTCGAAACGCGCGCCGTGCTGGTCACCCCAAGCGCCATGAAGGCGCTCGAGGAGGCGCTGGCCGTTCGCCCCGCTGTTCCTGTCTATATCGTGCCGAAGCACGTCATGGACGGCATCGCCGGATTCAATTTCCACCGCGGATGCCTTGCCGCCGGCGCACGGCCACCGCGCGCCGAGTGGCGCGCGTGTACAGCCGGCGCGCGGCGGGCCATGGTCCTCGAGCGCGTAGGCGACGCCGATAACGTCGGCGCAATCTTCCGCTGTGCCGCGGCGTTCGGTGCCGATGCCGTGCTGCTCGGCCCGTCCTGCGCGGATCCGCTGTACCGGAAGGCCATTCGCACGTCGATGGGCGCCGCCCTCACGATTCCCTTCGCGGACGCCGAGCCTTGGCCTGCAACGCTGAGCGATCTGGCGGCTGACGGCTGGGCGGTCGTGGCCCTCACACCTGCAGCTGATGCCACGCCACTGCGCGAGTTCTCGTCGGCAACGCGGCCGCTACGAGTCGCCCTCGTCCTCGGTCACGAGGGAGACGGCCTCACCGACGCCGCGCTCGCGGCGTGCGAATACCACGTGCGAATCCCGATTCGCCCGTCGGTCGATTCGCTGAACGTGGCCACCGCGGCTGCCATTGCCTTGTACGAGTTGAATACGGTGTAAACAAATGCAAAATTCAAAATGCAAAATGCAAACCCTGCGCAACGACGAAGCGTTCTGTTTGCATTTTGAATCTTGCATTTTGCATTGCGCGCACCGCCCGGTATGAGCGCATGCGACGTCGTCGGGGTTGGTGAGAACTCAGTCGATCTCGTGTATCGCGTGCCCCATTTGCCCGGCAGCGGACAAAAAGTGCGCGTCGGCAGCTGCCGCCGGCTGCTGGGCGGACAGGTGGCGACGGCGCTTGCCACGTGCGCGGCGCTCGGCCTACGGACGCGTTACGTCGGCGCGTTCGGCAACGACGAACACGGCCGCCTCATTCGCAGCGAGCTCGAGCAGCGCGGCATCGACACCACGTATGCCGCCGTCCGCTACGCGCCTAATCGCCACGCCGTGATCCTGGTCGACGAGCACTCGGGCGAACGCATCGTCGCCTGGCAGCGCGACCCGTCGCTGCAGATCCGCCCTGCCGATATTTCCGATGACATCCTGACAGAAACGCGCGTGCTCCACGTCGACAACGTGGATGAAGACGCGGCGATCGCGGTCGCGCAGCTCGCCCGAGCCGCCGGCCTGGTCGTGACGACGGACATCGACGACGTCCGCCCACGGACGGCGGAACTGCTCGCCGCGGCGACGTTCCCGGTCCTTGCCGAGCACGTGCCGCAGGCGCTCACAGCGGAGACAGACCCGGAACGCGCGCTGCGGGCGCTCCGCCGGCAGCACGACGGCATGTTGTGCGTCACGCTCGGGGCACGCGGGTCGATGCTGCTGGCCGGCGACCGGCTGTACCAGGTGCCGGCCTTCCGCGTGGACGCCGTCGATACCACCGGCGCCGGCGATGTCTTCCGCGGGGCGCTGATCTTTTCGCTGCTGCGCGGCGACTCTCCGGACGCGATGCTGCGCTTCGCGAACGCCGCGGCGGCCGTCAGCTGCACGCGCGAGGGAGCGATCGGGGGCGTTCCGAATCTTCTAGAAATCAACCAGTTGCTGACCTAAGATTCGCGCCGCGAGGATTCCATGCACCGCACCGTCGCGTCGATCGTCACCGTCATCCTGTTCGTATCAGCCGCCACCGCGGTCGCACAACGCGGTCAGCCGACGCCACCGGACCCGGCTCTGCCCGCGGAAATGGGCACGCAGACGGGTCAGCGAATCAAAGTGACGCAGGTCGCGTCCGGTCTCGTGCACCCGTGGAGCGTTGCCTTCGTCGACGCGAAAACGATGCTCGTCACCGAGCAGCCGGGTCGTCTCCGCGTCGTGCGCGACGGCCAGCTGCTTCCGGATCCGGCCTGGGTGGCGCCCTCGCCTGCCCTGGCGCCCGGAGCAAAACCCGTTACCGATCTCTTGCACTTCGTCGCCGTGCACCCGCAGTTCGCGCAGAACGGGTGGGTCTACGTCTCGCATCCGACACACCGCGACAAGATGAACACGATCGCGATCTCGAGAGGACGATTCGACGGCACCACACTTCGCGACGTGAAGGAAATCTTCGTCGCCGAGGCATGGGAGACCAGCGGAAATACCGCAGGCCGCATCTTCTTCGGACCCGGCGGCATGCTGTTCATGACCGTCGGCGACCGCGACCGGCTGTGCTGCCTGAACAACGGAAAAGAAGACAACAGCCTCCGCATGAAGGCGCAGGCGCTCGACAACCACGTCGGCAAGACGCTGCGGCTGCGCGACGACGGGACGGTTCCGCCGGACAATCCGTTCGTCGGCCGCGCAGGCGCGAAGCCGGAGATATTCACGTACGGCCACCGCAACGGCTACGGGCTGACGGTGCATCCGGAAACCGGCGAGGTCTGGCAGGCGGAGATCGGCCCGCTCGGCGGCGATGAGGTCAACATCCTGCTGCCCGGCCACAACTATGGCTGGCCGCTGGTGTCGATGGG
>DASTBV010000086.1:0-20074 GCA_035711805.1 Vicinamibacterales bacterium | reverse complement strand
TGGTGGTGCGACGCGAGGCTGTCTCCGTCGGCGACACGCTCGAGCCCACCGTTCACGAAGCGCGCGCCTCGAGTGATCGCGTCGAGCGCGGCCAGCATGTCCCGCTGCGCGCGCGGCTTGTACACATACCCGTGCGCACCGCTCCGGAACGCCTGTTCGACAACCTCCAGTGACGTTTCAACGGTCAAGAACATGATCTTCGCGTGCGGAACCGCGGCACGGATGCGGCGGGCGACTTCGAAACCGTTCAGCGACGGCAGGTTCATATCCAGGACGACGACGTCCGGACGCAACGTCGCGGCCTGATGAACGGCCTCCAACCCGTCAGCTGCTTCGCCGACGATGCGCACGGCCGGCGACTCCTGCAGCAGCTCGCAGACAATTCCCCGGAACGCGGCGTGGTCCTCGACGACGAGCACACGATGAAACCCCGTCAACCTCGGCGCGCCCCGTTTACGGTTTGCCTGCTGGTCATGCCGTCGTCACCTCGGGGGGCCCATCCGGGACGCGAACCGGTACGGTGACCCGCAGTCGAGTGCCCGACGCCAGCGTCGGTTGGACTTCCAGGACACCCCCGACTGATTCCACACGTTCTCTCATGCTGATCAGACCCAGGCCCGCGCTCGCTACACCGTCGACGACGAACCCCTTTCCGTCATCGCCGACCGTGAGCGCCACTCCCGACGGCTCGCCAACCAAATCAATCCAGACGCGCCGTGCCTCACTGTGCTTGACGGCGTTGACCAACGCTTCCTGTGCGACCCGGAACAGGCAGAGTGTCGTGCTGTCGTCGATCTCGGGCGGCAGGTCCCGATGGGAGAACGTGATCGTCAGATGCGGGGTCGACAGCTCTCGACAGAGGTTCTCGAGGGCGGTGACGAGCCCGGCCGGCGTCAGTCTCGGCGGATGCAGGCGGTGCGAGAGGTCGCGCAGGCTTTTCGAGATCCCGTGCGCCAGTTCCACTGCTGCGTTGAGCCGTTTCACGCTCTGTGTGGGCAGCTGCTCCGGACCGATTCGATCCAGCTCGATCGACAGCACCGCGAGCTGTTGATTGATGTCGTCGTGCAACTCGCGCGAGATCCGGGCGCGCTCGGCTTCCTGTTCCATCAGGAGCTGTCGACTGAGATGGCGGATGCGATCGTAGCTGACGCGCAGCTTGCTCTGACTACCGCGCAGCTCCAGCTCGACGCGCCGCCGCTTCGTCCGCTGGACGAGCAGGCCCAGGATCAACGCCGTCTGCGCCATCATCAGAATCGCCGCACCGACGATGTAGCGCTGGTACTGATCCCAGACGGTCGGCTCCCGAAACAGTACGCGGACCCCGTCCGGAATACGCGACTCGGCGATTCCCCAGCGCCGCAGCTGGCGCCAATCGACCTGTTCGACGTCGGTGTCCAACGAGGATACCGGTATGTCTTCGACTCGCTCTCCGCCAAGCACGCGAAGCGCGAGCGTGGCGATCGCCTTCGTCTGGGCCAGCTGATCGCGGCGCGCGCCGCCGACGATGCCCGTTTCAACCGCCGGGTCGGCCCAGCTGTACGTCGGGGCGTTCGCCGCGGACGCGACGCGCGAGAGAGAGTCCATCACCTGGAACCGCTCGCCCGCCCCGTCCTCTCTCACGACCACGTAGAACACCGCCGACCGTGAGGGCAATGCCCGGAGCTGTTGCTCCAGATCCGGCATCTTCAGGCCCGAGAGATACGTGATTTCGACCCGATCCTGGAAGGAACGGAATTCCTCTCTGGCCTGGCTCTCGTACATGCGATCGGATGCACCCGCACCGCTCACCACATACAGATGTTTCAGATCGGGCTGCAGCGCCAGCGCGAGGCCGATGGAACGGCCGAAGTGAAGCGGGTTAATCAACCCCGTCGAATTCGCCAGACGGCTCGGCGATGGCGCCAGGGAATAGAACACCGCGGGGGTACCGCGAAAGAGATCGATCCGATGCCTGCTCATGAAGTCGATGGCAAGCGCTCCAATCACGATGACGAGATCGATCGGTCGTCCTGCGTACTTCAGAAGGAGGAGGTCGAGGTACGCGCGCTCATACTCGGGTTGCCCGTACCTCACGAAGTCGAAGTACTCAGCGTAGAAATCCACACCCTCCGGAAGGCCGTCGCCGAGCAGCTTCGGCAACTCTCGCGCCCAGGTCACGGAGAACTGGTCATCGAGCCGCGTCGAATTCAGCACGACGACCTGCCGCCGGCCGTCGGCGTCCTGGGCGTGGGCGTCAGGCACCAGACTGCACGCGACGACGCCAACCACCAACCAACGCCGCACCCATCGTCCCCGGCTCAGCATGCGCATCGGGTCAGAACTCGGTTTCGACGGTCATCCTGAAGAACCGCGGCGTCAGGATCGTATTGGGCCGTGGCCACGCAACGCCTGGGACGAACGCGTTGTTGTAGGTGAGCCCCGCGCTCGAGTTCAGCATGTTGTAGACGTCGAGCGCCATCATCGTTCGCATCCGGCCGTGCCGCAGGACCTTGGCCAGCCGGACGTCCATCTGGTTGATCCGGACGCCGTACCGCGTGCCCGGGGCCACCAGGTTCACGGTGACGTTGGACGCGTTCCCCGACAGATCCCGTCCGAGCGACGCGGCCACGGCCGCGTTCGGCGCAGCGTAGTTCGCGGCGAGCATCGTTCCAGGCTTGCTCTGGAATGTTGCGGACAGCTGCGCGCCGATTTTGGGTAGCTCGTATGAGGCGAGGCCTCTGAACTGCGTCTGGATGCCAAATGCGACGTGACAGTACGGACTCGCCGGACTCACAGTGGCGCTGGCCAGCCCGGGACCAAAGGGGCTCGAGCCGGCAGCCGTGGTCGCCAGTTCGGGCAGGTGCGCGCGGACGTCGCAATTGTCGACCACGGTCTGTCCCGTACTCGTGCCGCCGATGAGCGTGAACCCCGCGGCTCGCACGTTGAGCATCGCGTCGAGCCCGTTGAAATACTGATACCAGCGGCCGTAATTGCTGGAATCCGCGAGGAGGTTACTCACCTGGCCTGCCTTGCCCGGCACGACGTCGTACAGACCGGAGACGACGTAGCCTCCGCCATCGGGCAGACGAGGATCCAGCGGAGCCGTGACGCTGAACGGCGTCAGATCGGAGGGCTCCAGCGCCAGATTGTCGACGACGGTAAAGCCACGGAACCAGCGCCGGACGTATGAAAGGGTCGCCGACGAGCGGTGAAGGATCTGGCGCTGAATCGAGACGTCGAGGGTCCAGTCCGATGGCCGGACCCCCCATCCGCGGAGGAGCGCCGGATCGAAGTTGTTGGTGAGGATGCTCTGACCGAAGCGCGTGTTCGACATGACGCCGCACATGTCGCCGCCGCCCGGGCGGAGGTCCTGCGCGTTCGGATTCAGCAGGTCGCAATCGGGCACGAAGTTGCGGTTTGCATCGTTCCACGCCCGTGTGACACCCGCAGTGCCGAGCATCGGCGTCGTCTGCGGCATCCGCAACGTCGGATTGGTGGCGGTATAGAGTCCGCCGGTGCCAGCCCCCTCCAGGTATCGGCCAAAATGGACTTTGAGCGCCGTTCTGCCGTTGCCGAACAGGTCGTAGGCCGCGCCCATCCTCGGACTGATGTCCTTGTAGCTGTCCACACCCGGCGTTTCCGGAATCAGGATCGGTACCGGCAGGAACCTGGACGGACCCTGCTGCTGCGAGGGAAACCAGCTCCAGGCGCGATCGAAACGCACGGCGGCCAGCACGGTCAGACGCCCTCGCGTCCAGCGTTCCTGAGCGAAGACCGCGTCCCACAACGTGCGCGACCGGTTCATCCAGGGCGAGATCGACTGCGTCAGCTGATTCGGAACACCGTTGTTGAATCGGTAGGTCAGGTTCTGGTTGTTGGTCATCCACGTCATGTCCTGCGCCATGAACGTGCGCTGATAGCCCACCTTCACGCTGTGCGACCCGGTGACGTACGACACGGAGCCCTTCCACAGGTACGACGAGTTGTACGCCTCGCTGAAGTCCTGCGACCGATAGACCAGTCCCGGGATGTTGCCGTTGGCGGCGCAGCCGCTCGCGCACTGTTCGAGCACCCGAATCAGGTCGCGGGTTGGATTCGGTTCGCGCTCGAAGTTGCCGAAGCCGAAAAACGTGTGGCCCAAACCGGCTTCGAGGAGCGTTCGATTCGACACCGGGGAAGACCAGGATGCGTGCGCGATGCGCAACGGGCGGCCGAAGACCCCGACCGCCTCAGGGGATACGCGCGCCGGATCGACGCCGGCGGAGGTGGCGCCGGTGCAGGTCCGGCACAACGTCTGTTCGTCCCAGAACCCATTGACCTTGTTGCGCGCGGTTATCTGCCACGTGACGCGCGCGCTGGCGTTCTCGAACAGCCGGTCGGAGTACGCGATCCGGCTCATGTCCGGCGCATACAGCCACTGCGCCACGTCGCCGGCGTTGACGTTGTAGTACACGTTGGTGCTTTCTGTGGTGCTGCCGCCCCGATGGGCGGCGGCGAAATACCACAGGCGATCTCTCGCAATCGGTCCCCCGATCGCGCCGGAGACGTCGTAGACCTTGCTGAGCGGGCTCGGCGACGAGACGCCCATCTCGCGCAGCGCGGGTGTCAGGTTGTCGAACTGGAGTCCTTGTCCTGTTCCGCTGGCGAACAGGCTTCCAAGCGTCGAATTACCGCCCGTCCTCGGCACGACGGCGACGAGCAGGCCCGCTGTCTCGGTTTCGCCCAGGCCTCCCGCGACGGCGAAGGTCATCTCCTCGGCGACACCGGCGTCCATCACAAAGCCGGTTGGCGAATTGCTCGATGCACCGGTGACGGGAACACCGTCGATTGTCAGACGACCCTCGTTGGCGCGGCCGCCATGGATGGGAAACTGCATCGTCGTCGTGCCGGTGACGACGTCGTTCGTCGTGGTGACCACACCCGGGATCAGCACGATGAGCGCGTTGTAGCCGCGGACGGTCGGGAGTGCCTGCACGACGTCGGCATGCAGCGTGGTCGCTGAGGCGGCGCTGCGGACGTCGACCGCGGGCGCCTCGCCGGTCACCGTAATCGCTTCCACAAGCACGCCGGGCGCAAGTTGCGCGTTGACGCTGGCGGTGAACGCGCTGGTGATCTGGACTCCGGCCCGCACATATGAGCTGAATCCCTCGCGTGCGAATGTGACGGTATAGGTGCCCGGTCGGAGATCTTCGATGCGGTATCGGCCGCCGCCGTCGGTGACGACGATGCGGACCTTTTCGATCAGCGCCGAACTCTCGGCCCGGACGGTAACGTCAGGAAGCGCCGCGCCGGACGTGTCGTGCACGACGCCCGCAATCGCCTGCGCGAATACGTCACAGGGAACCACCGCAGCCAAAGCGACGAGGGATACCAGCGTCCGGCGGAGGGGCATGCTCCAATCAGCGTGCGATGGTAGTGGCGAGCCGGCTGTCGGGCCAGTTGGTAAAAGTGCGGGCCGCCGCCCTGTCAGAATTGACAGGGGGCTGCGATCGCTTCACTCCATCCTGACCAGCCGTAGTCGGCCGTTCGGATCCAACTCGAATATCTGCCGCTCGGTCACCCATTCATCGGGACCGCTCTTGCTGACGGTGGTTACGGTCCGCCGGATGACCCGCATCGGTTCGTTCGGCGCGACGCGACTTCGGCCTTCCACCTCTTCCACCGTGTAGCTGCCGCCATCAGCCGTCGCCGTCGTCGTCCGTTGGACCCGCGTAAGCAGCGGTGGCCGGCCGTTGAGACTCTGCACGTCCGTCTGTGGGGAATACGTCTCGGTCACCACCCGCTCCTGTTCCTTCGTGCCGGAACTGCGGATGACGTTCACTTCCTTGACGGCCAGGTTTCCGTTCAGATCCCGGCGTTGAACTGTCTCTTCCTCGACGCGCTCCGCCGTTCCGGCTTTCCGAATTTCGCCCCGTCGTATCTCGATGGGTTTCCATCGCCCGTTGGCGTCGCGAACCAGTTGAGTTTGTTCGTGCCGGACCGCCTCCGGGCTGATCTGGCGCGCGGTGTATTCCGTGCGCTGCGCTTCCCTGAGCGCTCCGTTGACGCCCGGCAACAGAAGGGTCGTGTCGGTTTGCCGAACATCAGGTGCGACCGATCGTGTCTCTTCCAGCAACTGCGACGTCAGGCGAAGACGGCCATTGAGGTCCGGAACCCAGCTGCTGTGAACCGCGCTGGTCGTTCCGTTGGATCGAGTCTCCTGCCGGGATTCATTCGCTTCTTCGAGTCGGCGGCGACCGTCCACCGTGACCCGAAACAGATCCTGTCTGGTGTGCGTGGTATCGCGCGCCTCGGTCGTTTCCGTTACGACTTCTCCAAGCGGCCCCACTCTGCCCTCGATGTTCCGCCCTTCGACGGTTTCGACAACGACTCTCCGGCCGCCGGATTCGCTTCGTGTGTGCAGCCGCCGCTGACGGGCAAGGTCACCGGTCGTGTCGCTCTGCCATTGGCCGTATGCGACTGGAGATGTGATGACGATGCAGAAAGAGATGGCGGCGGTACGTAGAAAAGTCATGGCTCACGTCCGACGTACACGAGTGCATATCCCCTGCCGCGGCGTTATCCTTCAGACTTCTTCCTTTCGCGGGTCGTTTTGAGTTCCGACTTCTACGATCACCCTGATCTTTACGACGCGCTCCTGCCGGTCGGCGCGCATCTGCCCTTCTATGCCGGCCTGGCCCGGCAGCAGGCCGGCGCGGTGCTGGAGCTCGCCTGCGGCACGGGGCAGATCACGATCCCGATTGCGTTGAACGGAAATCCGACCGTGGGGCTCGACCGGTCACGCGCCATGCTGGACGTCGCAAGGAAACGAGCGGCAGCGGCGAACGCGCCGGTTGAGTTCGTCGAGGGCGACATGCGCGACTTCGCGCTGGACCGCGATTTCGAGCTGATCTTCGTCGCCCGTAACTCGCTCCTGCACCTGCTGTCGACGGCGGATCTCCTGGCTGCGTTTGGCGCCATCAGGCGGCACCTGGCGCCGAATGGCGTGTTCGCATTCGACATCTTCAACCCGAACCCGAGGCTCCTGGCCAGACCTGCCGGCCAGCGCTTTCCGACAATGGAGGTAAGCACACCGCGGTGGGGTTCGCTGACTGTCGAAGACGCGTGCGACTACGACTCCGCGGCGCAGGTGAACCACGGGACGTGGTACATCTCGACGCCAGAGAAGCGAGACGCGTGGATCGTGCCTCTCGTACTCAGAAGCATCTTTCCGCAGGAACTGCCGTTGCTGCTGTCGGCCGCCGGCCTCGAACTAATCAGCCGGTTCGGTGAGCTTTCCCGCGACCCGTTCGTTGCTGGCAGCCGAATTCAGCTGTGTCTCTGCCGGCGGGTCTAACGCGCCGCCGTCAGTCATCAATCTCGACTTCGCTCGCCACGATCGATCCGTTCGCCTGACGCGTTCCTTCAACTTCGACACGCGTGCCGTTGACAATGCTCGCGCACGGGTCCTCGAACTTCGTCGCGCCGTTCGTGATCACCGTCACGCCCGCGACCGTGAACGTAATCGAATTACAGGTTCCAGTCCGGCCCGACACTACTCCTTCGACCTCCGCCTCGTCGTCATCCCCGTCATCATCCTCGTCGTCATCATCATCGTCGTGATGGTCCCGGTCCTCGTCCTCGAGGCGCGCACCGGTCCCGCTTAACGACACGACGATGTGAATGCGATCTCCAGCCGCGACACCGCTCAACGTGATCGTCGCGCTGGCTCCGTTGCCGGCGAATCTCAACTGGACATCGCCGGGCGGCACACCGTTCAGCTCGAAGTTTCCGCTTCCGTCGACCGTGGTCGTGATGTCGGTGCCAACGATCGTGACGGTGACGGTCGTCGTTGCCATCGGCCGCGCGCCCGTGACGCTTGCGGTGGCGGAGACGGGAACTCCCGTTACGCGGCCTGTAATAGTTGCGGTTCCGGCGCGAAGAAAGCCCGACGGCCCGGCCGGCGAAAGAGCCTCGGTGCCCCCGCAGGCGGCAGCGGCAGTACACAGCCCGACTACGAAAACGGCCGACAGCCTGGAAATGGGCACACAGACCTCCTTGCGGACCCCATAAGGGGGCGAATTCGTTCGGAGCGCCTATCCGGTTCGCCGGCGATCTTCTCCGCGCGGGACACGACGCCGATCTGCAGTGGAGCGGCGATCGTGCGCCTCAGCTTTGGCGGCGTCGAAGTGACGCCGCCATTCGTCGAGCTCTTTCCCCAGGGTGTCGATTCGCCGCCGATGATCCGAAGTGCTGAACCCCTTTTGTTCGGTCACTAAGCGGATCGTACTGATGTCTGGCGGGCGGAACCAATGAGCTGGGGCGATCGAGGGGGCGGTGCGGTTGAGCCCTGACTGACGCCGGTGTCTTCGGCGATCGGCACGTCGAAACTACGGCCGCAGTCGTAGCAATACCAGTGTTCGCACCGTTCCTTATGGACGCGGATCGTATTTGGCGAGTGGCACCGGGAGCAATGGCAGACAGGTATGCGCATGGATTTGCCGCCTATGAAGCAGCCCGCTGAGATCGATCGAGCGGTGCACCCAGCTGGCGTGCGCGTGGGGCGGCGATGTAGTGCCCTTGCCGAGTTCGAAGCAGGACACCATCGCGAGTCAGGCGCTCGAGCACTACTGCGCAGGTGGTTGAGTCCATCTGCCAGAGGCGACATGCCTGGGCGAACGTGAGCCGCAATCCGGGCATCTCACGAAACTCTCCGCGCACACGTTGAACCAGAGCTTCCATTTCGTCCTCCACGCTGCCAATGGGTTTGCGGACGGTCACGATGGCGGGCCGATTGTGCGGTCTGATTGGGTGTTGATCCAGATGGCAAAAATTCCAGCACTTCCCCTGTCACTATTAACAGGGCGGCTGAGAAACGGGGAAAGTGTGTAGGATCGTCCGCGTCGCATGCGCATCGTCGCGATCGTCCTGGCCCTGCTGTTTCCCGCCACAGCTGTCGCTCAAGGCCCTTCGACCCTTCGAGAGCCTCAGGGTCGCCCCGAGGACGCTCGAGGGGCGACTGAGCTCAGGGCAGGCCGCGGTGGCGGCGCGAAACCAGCGGCACCGGCGCCCGCTGCTCCGCGCTGGCCGGACGGCACCATCAACCTTGGCGCGGCGCCAGGCCAGACCGGCATGTGGGACGGCGGCGAGCCGCTCACAACAATCCCCAGCAACTACGAGAGGCCCGGCGGCCAGCCGCGGCCCGGTCTCGTCCACCTCGACAAGATTCCGATACAGCCATGGGCGAAGGCCCTGCTCGATGTGCGTCACGCCCGTTTTCTCGCGGACGAGCCGTATACGCGCTGCAAGCCGTCGCCCGCGGCGCGCGCGTTTCAAACCGCGTACGGCATCGAGCTGCTGAACCTGCCGGGCAGCGGGCGCATCTACCTGTTTCAAACGGGTGGAGCGCATTCGTTCCGCGTCATCTATATGGATGGCCGATCGCATCCCGCGATCGTGGAGCCGAGCTACTTCGGACATTCAATCGGATGGTGGGACGGCGACACGCTGGTGATCGATACGGTCGGCTTCAACGAGAACGCCTGGCTCGAACGCTGGGGAATGCCGCACACCGGCCGGCTCCACACCGTCGAACGGGTGACGCGCACCGACTTCAACACCCTGAGATACGAAATCACCGTTGACGACCCGGGCGCGTATACGGCGCCGTGGACGAGCGGCTACACCAAGCGTTGGAACCCGGGCATCGAGCCTTTCGAATACGTGTGCCAGGAGAACAACTACGGCCCGCAGCTGATGATTGGGGTCACGGGCGGCGACGTCCGCACGAGCACCGTGATCCCCTAGATTTCACTTCCGTGGCGCGAACCCTGCGGGTTCGCGAGGCGAGCCTGCAAGGCTCGCCCCACGAAATCGGCGCTAGGCGCATTTGAAAAATGCGAGAGGGCTCATGGCGCGGGCTCATGGCCCCGCGCGCGCGGCCGATAAATCGAGGGGGTGATTGTGACGATCCACCGCGTCCCTAGCCGCCACCGAGCCACGGACTCTCCGTGCCGCGCGGCCGATCCGACGGCGGGCGGTCGCGTCCTTCCCCGTCGGGGTGACGTTCGTCCGGGTGAGGTTCCTTATCCTGCTCGTCGCCTTTCGCAGGCTGTGGCGCCATCGGCCGCCGCGCACCCTGCTTGCCTTCGTTCCGGTCCCCGGTCTTCTCGGCCATGTTCGTCTCCTTCCGCCATCCTACGCGCCTGCCGCGGGTGGAACTAATGAGATGGCGTTACAACCTGCAGCCGGCTCGATGCGTCTAAATCGCTATAGCGACATGCAGCCGACCCGGATTGCGGTGACGACGTTGGCGGCCACGCTGGTTGGAGCGTATGTACTTCCGCCGCAAGGCGGAAGCCACGCCCGTGCGCAGACACTGCCGGTGATTCAAACCGTGCTGTCGGCTGAAACCGGCGGGCCGGGGGATATCGTGCGGCTCGACGTCACGTGCAGCTGCGAAGCGACCGGCACGTCGGCCACCATCTTTGGCCGCCCCATCCACCTCGCGCGCGTCGGTGATCGCTGGCAAGGACTGATCGGCATCGATCTCGACGTCAAGCCGGGTACCTACCCGATCGACGTCGCCGTCACACCGGCCGGTTCCGCCGCCATTGCCTCAGCCCAGACGCTGACGGTGATCGACAAGAAGTACCCGGTCCGGCGCCTCCGGGTGGCGGCAAACTTCGTTGACCCGCCTGCCAGTGAACTCACCCGCATCCAGCAGGACGCCGCAGCGCTGCAGACGATCTTCGAAGCCGCCGGCACCCCGCGGCAGTGGCAGGGCGCCTTTCAGGCGCCGGTCAGCGACCCGCCGAACAGCAGCTTTGGCGCGCGCAGCATCTATAACGGTCAGCCGAGGAGCCCGCACAGCGGCACCGACTTCAGCGCCAAAGCGGGTACGCCGGTCACGGCCCCGGCCTCAGGCCAGGTGGCGCTCGCCAGGCCCTTGTACTTCACCGGCAACACCGTGGTCCTCGATCACGGTCTCGGGCTTTACTCGCTGCTCGCCCACCTCCAGGAGATCGGCGTGACGGAGGGGGATCACATCACGCGCGGCGACGTCGTCGGACTCGTCGGCGGCACCGGCCGCGTGACCGCGCCGCATCTGCACTGGAGCGTGCGGCTGAACAACGCGCGCGTCGATCCGCTGTCGGTGCTGGCTGTCACGAAGGATCTCACGCAATAAGGCAGCGGGCAGAAGATCACGCGTCCTCGCGATCTCCTGCCCGCAGGCAAGACATCAGTAACCCGAGGCTACGGCTTCCTCTCCGATGAACGCGCCGTTGCGCCATGTATTGATACACCGCGGATGCGTAAACACCGAAGCTCCGTCCGGAACGCTGTACGTGATGTCATCGACAAGCGCGCCACCGGGTGGATTCATGCCCAGCTCGTTGCGTGTGCGCTTCGCGATCTCGTGATCTGCGCACGACGTGTCGCCACTGATACCGAGACCGCCGACCAGTTTGGTTCCCTGATAGATCGGGACGCCACCGCCGAAAAAGATCAATCCGCCGCCGATCTGGTTGGTTCCTCCAGCCTGACCGCCGGGCGGCGCGTTGAGCGACGGATGCCACAGATTGGACTGGCCGAGGCTCCACAGTGAATGGCCTGGCTGCGTGAACGTGTACAACCGCGCCGTTGACAGGGCCAGGGAGTCGAGGCTGAACGCGTTCGCGGTGTAGGCCTTCGCTTTTGCGATGGCCTGGCTGCCGGGCCACACCTGCGTCGGATCGGCGGTCGTCGTGATATACGCGCAGATCTCGCCGTCGCGGTTCACCACAGCGCCCCACATCCGCGCGCCTCCAAAGAGACCGCCGGCGTTTGGAAGCTTTGCTGCGGCCAGCATCGCCTGGCGCAACTCTGAGGCCGAGGGGACATCGTTGCAATTCGCCGCCGCCGCGTCGGTCGCTGAACACAACGCCGCAGCCACCAGCACACCAAGAATCTTTTTCATCGCTCTCCTCACTTGCGAAGCGCAGGACCTGTCCTGAGCGCCGGGACTTATACCATGCGCGCGCGCGTGCAAGTAAGATGGCAACGTGCAGCAGGCGACTTTCAAAATCGTCGAGGAGCTCACCGGCGTCGGCGAACTGTTCCAGGATGGAACAGTCCTGCGGCAAGTCCGCTACTCGATCACGCGCTATCAGGGCATGCTGGTCGGCTCCGGCATGCCGGTCCCCGGTCTGCACCGGATCGAAGGTGCCACGGACTACGAAGTGACCGACGTCTCGCTGATCGGCCGGCCGCTGACGCTGCGCCTCGAGGACGGCCGGGCGATCGGCGTCACGCTGGCTGCGCGCGACGGCCGCATCCTGAGCGAAGGACACGGGCCGGGGGGCCGCTGCCGGTGCTGTTGACAGTGTACTAATCTACTAGTACAATCGTCCGCGTGGCGATCGTCTCCGTCGATTCGCGGGATCGCACGCCGATCTATGCGCAGCTCGATCGGGCCCTGCGCGCGGCCATCGCCACCGGCCGCCTGGCGGCCGGCGACCAGCTGCCGACCGTCCGCCAGCTCGCCGTTGAACTGAGCGTCAACGCCAACACGGTCGCGCGCGTCTACGCCGAGCTCGAACGCGCGGGCATCCTCGAGACGCGCCGCGGCGTCGGCACGTTCGTGAGCGCGACGCCGGCACAGGCCCACCCGCCAAAGCAGCACGAGCGCCGGCTTCGCACTTTCATCACCCGGCTCCTGGCGGACGCCTCGGCCGCCGGCTTCACGCTCGACGACATCCTCGAAGGGCTTCAGGCACATCGAAAGGGAGATTCGTAATGGCCGACATCGCCATTCCTGTCAACGCGCCGCGCCTCAACGTCATCTCGCTGGCGATCTTCATCGTCGCGGTCGCTGCGGCGGTGATCGTCGGCGTTCAGGCCGAGACCGCCGTCGCCCCGACGATCATCATCCTCGCCGGGCTGGTGCTGATGCAGTCGCCGCGTGTCGCGCAGCAATGGGAGCGCGGCGTGGTGCTGCGGCTCGGCCGTTACGTCGGGCTCCGCGGCCCTGGATTGTTCTGGGTGCTGCCCTTCGTCGATTCAGTGTCGTCCTGGATCGACCAGCGAACGATCACCACCGGCTTTGCCGCCGAACAGACGCTGACGTCCGATACCGTCCCGGTCAACGTCGACGCGGTGCTCTTCTGGATGGTGCACGACGCCGAAAAGGCGGCGCTGGAGGTGCAGAACTACCGCACGGCGATCAGCTGGGCCGCGCAGACCGCCCTGCGCGACATCATCGGCCGCACGGCGCTGACCGACCTCTTGCGCGGCCGCGAAAAGATCGAAGCGGACCTTCAGCAGCTGATCGATCAGCGGTCCACGCCGTGGGGCGTGACCGTCTCGGCGGTGGAAATGCGCGACGTCGTGATTCCCGTCGCGCTGCAGGATGCGATGTCGCGCGAAGCGCAGGCCGCGAGGGAGAAGCAGGCGCGCATCATCCTCGGCCAGGCCGAACTCGAGATCGCCCACTCGTTTTCAGAGGCCGCCAAGGCGTATCACGACGACCCCACGGCGCTGCACTTGCGGGCGATGAACATGCTGTATGAGGGGCTCAAGGAGAAGGGCGCCCTGATGCTCATCCCCAGCAGCGCGGTGGAATCGATGGGCATGGGCGGCCTGCTCGGCGCCGCGGCGCTGCGGCAGCAGTCGCTTACGGGTGGCGGCGGCGAAGTGAAATAACGCGTGTCGCGAGTCGCGGCTGCGGGCGCGCCGGACGCGGCAGATCCGGAAACACTGCGAACAGGTCGAGCAGCTCCCTACGATCGACCCGCACCACCTTTGGCCGCCGCGGGTTCGGCACCTCGGCAATCGGGCGCTGACGTGGCACAGCCATGAGATCGATCGGCGGACTCAACGGGACGCGACCGTGCTTCGGAGGCGCCCCGGGCATGTGCTGCGGCGGCGTATTGGCGAGCGGAGATCGACGCGGTCTCTTCTTCATCGAAACAAGTCGCGGGAGAAGCTTAGTGCGAAGGCGGCTGTGCGAACATAGTTCAGATTGCATCGAACAGCCGCATTCGCGACCGCAATTGTCCTGATGGTGCCGGTGCTGTTCGTGCAGGCACAGGGCACTCCTCCGCCGGCGCCGCTGACCCTGATTGCCCGAGAGGGGCGGCGCGCCGTCCCCACCACCATGGTGAGCGGCCAGGAGCTCATCGCGCTGGACGAGGTGGCGGCGTTGTTCCAGGTGACGGTCGCCGAGGACGCGCCGACCGGTGCCGTCACGGTGACGTTCCGCGGCCGTACGATCGTGCTGTCGTCCACACAACCGATCGCATCCGTGAACGGCCGTGTGGTCACACTGCCGGCGCCGGTCTCGCGATCCGGACGCCGTCTTCTGGTTCCGGTCGAGTTTCTTCCCCGCGCACTCGCTCCCATCTACGACCGGCGCGTGGACCTGCGGCGAACGTCGCGGCTGCTGATCGTCGGTGACGTCGTCGTCCCCCGCGTTGCCGCGCGCGTGGACGCCGTCGGGCCGCCGACGCGGGCGACGATTGAAATCAGTCCCGCTGCGCCGGCGACCGCGACGCCCGACGTCGGCCGGGTCATCGTCCGCGTCGAAGCGGACGCGCTCGACCTGGCGCTGCCTCCGGGCGGCGGAGGACTCATCGATCAGATTCGCGCCGGGGATCAGCCCAACACCATCGTTCTGGTCCTCGGCGGAAATGCCGGCATGCCGCGGACGGCAATCGCGACGGCCGATGGCGTCGCTCGAATCACGGTCGAAGTACCCAGCACGGCGCCGCCCCCCGCCGAATCAGCGATCCCCCCACCGGCTCCCGCGCCTGCCTCTGACGTGCTGTCTGCCGCCGCGCGAAGACAGTTCGATCTGGTGGCGATCGACCCGGGACACGGCGGCAACGATCCCGGCGTTCGGACGGCCGATGGGCTGGAGGAAAAGGAGCTGACGCTCGACGTCGCGCGCCGGCTGCGGCAGCGGCTCGAAACACGGCTTGGCGTTCGCGTGATCATGACGCGCGAAGATGATCGCGCCATTGCGATCGACGAGCGTGCTGCCGTGGCGAACAACAGCAAGGCCGATCTCTTCATCAGCCTGCACGCCAACGGAGCGCTCGGCGCCGGGATGTCGGGCGCGGAGGTCTACCTGCTCAGTCTGGATCGCGAGGGAGAAGAGGTGCGCCGCAGACGGCGGACGGATGCCGTCTCGCTGCCCGCGCTCGGCGGCGGCCGCCGCACGCTGGAAGTGGTCCCGTGGAACCTGGCCCAGGCGGCGCACATCGAGACCTCGTCCACGTTCTCGGCGATGCTCGAGGAGGAACTGCGGCGACGGATCCCCGTCAGCCCGCGCGCCGTGCAGCGCGCCGGCATGCGTGTGCTCACGGGCGCGAACATGCCCGCGGCTCTGGTGGAGATGGCGTACCTCACCAATCCCGAGCAGGCGGGCAAAGCGCGCTCGGACGAGTTCCGCAATGGTGTCGCGGACGCGCTGTACGAAGCCATCGCGCGGTTCCGCACGTTCGCCGACGAGAAAGCCGCACCGTGAACCTGGGCCGGATTCTCCCCGTCGCCATTGGCGTCGCTCTGCTCGGTCTGCTCGCGTGGGGCGTGACCTCGCTGCTGGAACGGCTGACGGAGCGCGATCCCGCGGTCGTTGTAACGGCGGCGCCTCCGCCGCCGAGCGAGACAGCGCACATCGCCGCAACCCTGTTCTATGCGGCAGCCGAAGGCGACGCCCTGCTCCCGGTGCAGCGCGAGGTCCCGCTCGCCGAAGGGCTCGTTGCACAAGGGCGCCAGATCCTGGCAGCGCAGTTCGCCCCGCCGCCCGCGCCGTACATATCCGCGATCCCGCCGGGGACCATGCTCCGCGCGTTTTACCTCACTGAAAAAGGGGACGCCTTCGTCGACGTCAGCGGCATCTCCGCGGGGCATCCCGGCGGTTCGTTGACCGAGCTGCTGACCGTGCACGCCATCGTCAATGCCGTGACCGCGAACCTTCCGGCCGTTCAGCGGGTACAGATTCTCGTGGACGGCAAGGAAGTGGACACGATTGCCGGGCACGTCGACATCCGGCAGCCGTTGTTGCGCGACACTTCTCTGGTTCGCGCGCAGGAAGCGAACGCGCCGTAATGCAGAATTCTGAATGCAGAATGCAGGCAGTGCTTTCTGAATTCTGAATTCTGCATTCTGAATTAGAGTGAAAGAACACTATGCGTTCCGACGGCCGTCTCCCCGAGCAGCTCCGCCCCACACGTATCACTCCGAACTATCTGATCCACGCCGAAGGGTCTGTTCTCGTCGAAGCGGGCAAGACGAAAGTCATCTGCACCGCCAGCGTCGAAGACCGCGTGCCGCCCTTCCGGCGGAACAGCGGCAAGGGGTGGGTCACCGCGGAGTACGGGATGCTGCCGCGCGCCACCACGACGCGCACGCAGCGGGAATCGTCGGCGGGTCGCGTCGGCGGCCGGACGCAGGAGATCCAGCGGCTCATCGGGCGTTCCCTGAGGGCCGTGACCAGGCTCGAGGAGCTTGGCGAGCGAACGGTCACGCTCGACTGTGACGTCATCCAGGCCGACGGCGGGACGCGCACGGCATCCATTTCCGGCGCGTTCGTCGCTCTCGTCCTGGCGCTGAGCAAGCTGCGCGAGCAGGACGTCATCCGGACGATGCCCATCACCGACTACGTCGCCGCCACCAGCGTGGGCATCGTCGAAGGCGAACCGATGCTCGACCTGGCGTATACCGAAGATTCACGCGCCGACGTGGACATGAACGTGGTGAAAACCGGCGGTGGACTCTACATCGAGCTGCAGGGCACCGCAGAGGCGCTCCCCTTCGGCCGGGAAGCGCTCAATCGCCTGCTCGACCTCGCCGACACCGGAACGCGTCAGCTGTTTGCACTGCAGCGCGGACTTGTTGGTCAGTACTTGAACACGCGGACGTGACAACGTCCGCGCCACAGCGATGACGCGGCTGCTCATCGCGACGACCAATCGCGACAAGCTGCGCGAGATTCAGTCCGTCCTGATCGGGCTGCCGGTCGAACTCCTCACGCTCGCCGATCTGCCGGCTGCAGGCGAACCCGACGAAACCGGTGTCACCTTCGCGGAGAATGCCCGGCTGAAAGCCGTACATTACGCCGATGCGGCGGCGGGCGTTATCCGGGATCCGGAACTGCTGACAGTTGCCGAGGACTCCGGGCTCGTCATCGATGCGCTCGACGGCGAGCCCGGCATCCGCTCCGCTCGTTTCCTGCGGCCCGACGCCTCCTACCCGGAGCGCTTCGACGAGATTTACCGCCGGATGTCGTCGCACCCGGCGGCGCCACGCACCGCGCGGTTCATCTGCGCGCTGGCGGCCGTTCGGGGCGGCGGCGTAGTGTTCGAAACGACAGGCGTGATCGAGGGGGAAATCAGTCCTTCACCGCAGGGCACTCGTGGATTCGGATACGACCCGATATTCCTGTATCCACCTTACGGACAAACCCTCGCCGAAGTGAACGACGCGGACAAGCTGCGCGTGGCGCACCGCGGTCATGCGTTCCGAAGTCTGCGCACATGGCTGGAATCAGAGGGGGGAATATAGAACGGAGAACGTTGGCGCTGTTCTCCGTTCCATCACCCAGTGTCTGGCCGCGAGCAATTACGCCCGGGTTCGTGGGGGCGGGACGTGTTGGCCGGTCGGTCTTACGGCTCGTAGGAAGGAATTAATACGACCGGCCTGGCGAGGTAACTCGTTACTCAACTCCTCAAAAAGCGCCGACCCCGTGGTCGGCCCGCACGAACGCTCCGTCGCGCGTGCGGAACAGAAACTTGGCCTCGACGAGTCTGCCGAGGAGCGCATCGCATACTGCACGGTCCAATCCCCACAGCCGCTGCGCCTGCGCGATCGTCAAGCGAAGGCCAGGCATCTCGATGTACTCACCCTGTACACGTCGAAGCACGTCGAGAGACTGCTGTTGTCCGGCCATTGGAGCTCCGTTTGGCTGTTAGAGGATCCGCGAGGCTACTTTCGAGCAACGCATATGCCACCAGGGCGAACGCGCTGGGGGTTACGGCCCGGCATCAGGATCGTTGAGAAAAACAGGCGATACGACCGAGTTTGCCGTCAAAGTCATGCCCCAGACGAGCTGGTCCGAGGCTCATCCGTGTAGCGCGTTACCCCTTCTCTGTCTTGAATCCGGTCACTAAAGGAAGCCGGCTTCCGTCGGGGCACACTGGTTGCACACGTCACTTCGGAGGACTTCATGCCCCTGAACCTGGTGCAGCATCGTGTCGAGTCGAACGTTTGGGATCAGGTCGGCCGGCAGCGGGAGTGGGATGCGGAACGCTGGCTGGTCGCAATCGCAGCGAGCGTCTGCGTCATCGCCGGCCTGCGCCGCAGATCGCTGACCGGGCTGCTGTTTACGCTGGGCGGAGGCGCATTCGCCTGGTGGGCAGCGGGCCATGCCGACGAACGGATTCAGTGGCGCGGACAGATGCGGGCCGCACTGCCCACATCCCGCCGCCCCGCGGACCCGATCGGGGAAGCGTCTGAAGAATCGTTCCCCGCGAGCGACGCGCCGGCATGGACCGCGAGTACCGGCAATACGTCGGGGGCCTGCGGCGGCGTCGTCCGCCCGATGCGAAATCAATAGATCGCCGGCGGCGCTACAGCGCCGCCTCTGGTGTATAACCTCCCTGCCATTGCCGACCAGTCGGCAGGCGGAGGTTTCCCATGCGCAGAATGACCGTTTTGGCCGGCGCCTGCGTGTTGCTCGCTGGCGCTTCCATACCCGCACAACAGGCTCGCGGCACGCAGGGCCCCACTCTTCAATCGGCCATCGCCGCACTCAACGTCACAGGTGTCCGTTCGATCAAGGTCACCGCGAACGGGCGTTTATTCGTGCTTGGCCAACCGCCGACCGCGGCAGAGCCCTGGCCGATGCGACAGGTCAAGGCATACACCCTTCAGATCGACTACGGGCCGGGCGCGATGCGCGTCGAGCAGGTGCTGACGATGCCGACGCCCGCGCCGCGCGGGGGCGGCGGAGCGATTGCCGGCGAGCAGCGGCAGGTCCAGTTCGTGCGCGGCGCGTACGCGTGGAACGAAACGCAGCCCGCCGGCGGTGGTGCGGCTACCTTCACGCCCGCACCGAATGCGGCGGCCGACCGCCTGATCTGGATGTGGTCCGCGACGCCACAGGGGGCGCTCAAAGCCGCCGGCGCCACATTGGCGAAGCCGGTTGCCGACGGCGCGGAAATCCAGCTGACCGTCGGCGGACGCTATCCGCTGCACGTGCACATCAACAAGCTGAACCAGGTCGATCGCGTCCGCGCGTGGGTCCCGAACGACGTGTTCGGTGACATGCTCGTCGAGACGACGTATTCCGGCTACCGGAACTTCAACGGCCTTCCGTTCCCGTCGCGCATCCAGCAGACGCAGGGCGGCCATCCGACGATCGACCTCACGGTAACGGGCGTGGAGATCAACCAGTTCGTCGATATTTCGGTCCCGGCTGAAGTGCGGAACGCTTCCGCGCCGGCGGCGCCGGCGGCGAATTCGGAAAAGGTCGCCGACGGCATCTTCTGGATCACCGGCGGTTCCCACCACAGCCTGGCGGTGGACATGGGCGATCACGTCGTCGTCATCGAAGCGCCGCAGAACGAAGCGCGCTCCGATCTGGTGATCGCGGCGACGAGAAAACTGATTCCCAACAAGCCAATCCGGATGGTGGTCAACACGCACCTGCACTTCGATCACTCCGGCGGACTGCGGCGGTATGTGGCCGAGGATGCAACCGTCGTTACCCATACGGCCAACACGGCGTTCTTCGAGAAGGCGTGGGCAGGTCCGCGGACGCTGCTGCCCGATCAGATGGCGAAGTCCGGCAAGAAACCGATCTTCCAGGGCGTGACCGACCGTTCGGTGCTGAAAGGCAGCAACAACCGGACGATCGAGCTGCACGTGCTGCAGGGCAACCCCCACAACGAGCAGACGCTGGTGGCGTGGATGCCGGCGGAGAAGATTCTCTTCCAGTCGGACATGATGAACCCGCCGGCGCAGGGTGCGCAGGTGCCGCCGCCGACGGCGACGATCACGAACTTCTACGACAACCTGATCCGGCTCAAGATTCAGCCCGACCGGATCGTTGGCGGCCACGGGAATCGAATCG
>DASTBV010000085.1:0-41678 GCA_035711805.1 Vicinamibacterales bacterium | reverse complement strand
CGATTCCGACGCCTTCGCCACCTCGTCATACGGCACGAACTTCGCCCAGCCCTTGTCCGCCGCCACCTTCGTCAGCGCCGCCGTCAGCGTCGTCTTCCCGTGGTCGATGTGGCCGATCGTCCCCACGTTCACGTGCGGCTTCGAACGATCAAATTTCTCTTTTGCCATATGCCGTGTGCCTTCTCGATCAAGAAGTAACTGCCGTGCCCTTCGAACCGTCCTGCTTACGCAATCTCAGTCCGCCTTCGCGCTTCGCGACTCCGGCGGACAGCCTTCGCGTGGCTTGCCAGCCGGAGCCTCACGCTGGCCGGCAGGCCAGCGTGAGCGAAGGCTGGAGCCGATGACCAGGATTGAACTGGTGACCTCGTCCTTACCAAGGACGCGCTCTGCCAACTGAGCTACATCGGCCCTTAGCTAGTTGGTAGTTCGTAGTTAGTAGCTCGTGAACACACACACTACGAACTACCAACCAGCCAACTACGAACTCAATGGAGCGGGAGACGGGGATCGAACCCGCGACCAACAGCTTGGAAGGCTGTGACTCTACCACTGAGTTACTCCCGCCTTCGCGGCTCGCTTCCTTCGCTCACTCGCCGACTACGGCGGGCCGGCCGCCATGTGGTCGCGAACGATTCCGCGTGCCGCAACTCCAATCAACCGTTCGACAAACCTGCTTTCCGCTCCCGCGTACTTCATCGCGGCGCGAAGCGCCGCGGCAAAAAACAGAGGAGGCCCTTCGACTCGCTTCGCTCGCTCAGGGCACCATTCGACTCGATCGCGCCAGCCCTCGCCGGGCCTGCCATGAGCGAGGGCGCGAAGCGCCCGAGTCGAATGGTGGGGAGGGGAGGGTTCGAACCTCCGTAGCCACAAGGGCGGCAGGTTTACAGCCTGCTGCGATTGACCGCTCTGCCACCTCCCCGAATCTTTTCGTCGTGCCTCCGGCGTTTGCGCGTTGATGCGCGCAGACACCGATATCAATGTCTTGGAATCGTGGTTGTTCGACGTCCCGGCCTTATCTGGCAAAACGCCTTAACGGCGTTTCGCTGTCTGGCAAACCGCCTTACGGCGTTTCGCTGTCTGGCAAACCGCCTTCACGACGTTTCGCATGCTGGCTGGAGCTCCGATGGAGCTGGCGGAGGGATTTGAACCCCCGACCGGCTGATTACAAATCAGCTGCTCTACCGGACTGAGCTACGCCAGCCAGACAAAGAGCGAATAATAGCACTTCCCGTGCCACAGGGGCAACCGACGCCAGATGGCGTCAGCCCCATCCCTGATTTTGTCAGAAATCGCTTAACGGCCATTAGCTCAGCTATTTATGCCGTTCTCCCGTCTCGTCCCCCGCGCCTTGCGACCCGCCTCGCGCTGGCGGCGCGCCTCGAACAGAACAATGCCGGCCGCCACCGACACATTCAGGCTCGACACATGTCCGCGCATTGGGATGCGTGCCGTGAAGTCGCACTTCTCCCGCACGAGCCGCCGCAGGCCGCTGCCTTCGGCACCAACCACGATTGCGGACGGCGTCAGGAAGTCGATCTCGTCGTAGTTCGTGGTGGCATCGTCCGCAAGGCCGACCGTCCAGACGCCACTCTCCTTCAGCTCGTCGAGCGCACGCGCGATGTTGACCACCTGCGCGATCCTGACGTGCGCCACAGCGCCTGCCGACGCTTTCGCCGCAGCCCCGCCGAGCGCCGCCGAACGCCTGTTCTGCATCACGACGCCGTCGGCCCCGGCCGCGTCGGCCGTTCGAAGAATCGCGCCGACGTTGTGCGGATCTTCCACGCCGTCGAGCACGACGATCAACGGGGGACCGGCGGCACCGCGAACCAGCTCTTCCACGCTGTAGTCTGCCGATGCGTCGTCAACATCGGCGACGACGCCCTGATGCACGCCGCCCCGTGCCAGGCGCTCCAGCAGCTGACTGTCGACGCGCTGAACCCTGATGCCGCGTTCCGCGGCGAGCGCAAGCAATTCCTGGATCCGGCCGCCGCTGCGCTGACCGACGCGAACCGCGGTGACGCGTCCGGCGCGCAATGCCTCGAGCACCGGATTGATCCCGTAAACGATCATTTCAGTCGTCGTCCCTTGGGGCTGCAGGCGAAGCGAAGGCGCATCACGACCGTTCGTCGGTCCAAAGAGGCCGTCCATCCGAAAGGGCGGTACTGCTCGGCCGCGGCGATTTACCGTGACTGGTCAAGGAGCATGTCATGACGACACAAACGATGATCAGGGAAATCGCGGCCGCGCTGCTGCTCGCCGGTCTCATTTTCGCACCTGGAGTCCCGCCTTCGCGCAGGCGCCGGAGGCGCCGCCGAATCCACTGCTGAATCTGCCGAAAGTCATCCAGGCGACGCCCGGATGCCTCGGCGTCGAGACCGCGATGACACAGAGCGGCAAGATGGTCATCTTCGCGTGGTTCGAGAACAAGAAGGCAGCGCTCGCCTGGTACTATAGCCAGACCCATCAGGCGCTGATGAAGATGATGGGCGGCGGGCCGTCCCGTCCACGCGGTCCGATGGCCGATGTCCCGGACGACGGCCGGCCGATCATGGCGATCGCGTCGGTCATGCTGTCACGGCCGCAGGACGGCATTCCTCAGACGGGACTTCCGCCCGTGTCGCAGATCGCGATCGAGCTGTACGCGCCACTCCCGGGCGGTCTCGCGGCGGGAGGGCGATTCGCACCTGCCGCCGTCGACGTCCCCGGTCTCCTGATCAGCTCGAGTACGACCGCACCGGGATCGAAATAGGATCGCCGTCAACGGAATCGCCCATGAATGGACCGGGGATACGGCTGCGAGACTGGTTGTGGCTGCTCGCCATCAACGTGCTTGCGAACCTCGTCGCCGACGTCACGCTCAACGACCACCCCGTGCCGTGGCTGGAGGTCCCCGTCCGCGCGTGGCCTGGCTTCGTCGTCTCAACAACGATCAGCTCGTTATGCCTGGTGGTCATGACGCGGTGGACGACGATCGTTTCCCGGACGTTCGGGCGGTCGACTTTGTCGACGAGCTCTATCCGGACGTGGACGGCGGGCTGCTGGTGCGATTGAAAGACGAGAAGAAGACGGAGATCAGCGTCGCGAGGGACCGCGTGAAGAATCTGAAGGAACGCCTCGGGATCTAAACGGCGCGGGCCAGCAGCGCCACCGCGTGCGCGGCGATCGCTTCGCCGGCGCCAACGGAATCCACGCCTTCGTTCGTCTTCCCTTTCACGCTCACCTGAAACGCGTCGCAGCCGAGCGCCCCGGCCACGCTGGCGCGAATCGCGTCGGCATGCGGCGCGAGCCGCGGCCGCTGGGCCACGACGACGACGTCCACGTTGATCACCGTGTAGCCGCCGGCCGCGACGATCGCCGCGGCGCGGCGAAGCAGATCGAGGCTGTTCGCGTCTTTCCACGCCGCGTCCGTATCGGGGAAGTGCCGGCCGATATCGCCGGCGCCGGCGGCGCCGAGAATGGCATCGGTCACGGCGTGACAAATCACGTCGGCATCGGAGTGCCCGAGCAACCCCTTGTCGAACGGAATCGTCACGCCGCCGAGAACCAGGGGGCGGCCTTCAACGAGCCGGTGCAGGTCGTACCCGTTGCCGATGCGAATTCCTGCGTAGGGCACTCCTGCCGTCGTGCCACCGAGCCACCGCTCGGCGATCGCGAGGTCGTCCGGGGTGGTGATTTTCAGGTTTCGCGGGTCGCCGTCGACGAGCTGCACCGGATGGCCGGCCTGTTCGGCGAGCGCGGCCTCGTCGGTGGCGTCGGCGCGGCTCGTCAGCGCGTGCCGCAGCACGTCAACGCGAAATGCCTGCGGCGTCTGCGCCAGGTAGATCCGATCGCGTGGCAGTGTCTCCGCGATGCGTCCCGCGGCATCCGCCAGTTTCACCGTGTCGCTGGCACGAAGCGCCGCGATCGCGGCGCCGGTCTCGAAGGCCGCGTCGATGGTGCGGCGAATCAGCGCATCGGTGACGAGCGGCCGGGCCGCATCATGGATGACGACCACCTCCGCGCGCTGGCCGATCTGCTCGAATGCCTGCCGCACGGAGTCCTGGCGGCGTTCGCCGCCGCCGACAATCAGCACCGGCTTCGTGCGCGAGCGCAGATAGGCAGGGGGATCAGCGGCAAGAAGGGCGGGAAGCGCGACCACGATATCGGCGACGGCGTCGGAAGTGACGAACGCGTCGACGCTGCGCTGGAGGATCGTGCGGCCACCGAGCGTGGCGAGCTGTTTCGGCGGCCCGCCACCGAAGCGCAGCCCGCGTCCACCCGCGGCAATGATTGCGGAAACGTGTCGAGCCAGAGAAAGAAGTTTAACTCGCGATCGTGGCGCGCCTGACAAGGCGCGCCCCACGGTCATTCAGTCGAGACCTGTGCCAACGCGAGGCCCTCCGCGATCTTGGCTTTGATCTTGGCGATGAAACGCGCCGCCTGATCGGGCGGATACCCGCCCGCGGCAAAGGCGGCGTTCCACTGCTCGTCCGACAGGCGCGCCAGCAGCTTCGAGGTCCACACGACGTCGTTCACCGTGACGGTATCCACGATCGTCTGGTAGATGCCGTCGTAATCGAAATCGACGCGGCTGCCGTTGACCGCCTTGATGAAACCCTGTTGCTCGAAGTCCTCGAGATTGTTGCGATTGCCCTGCGCAATGCGGGCGCCAAGCACGCGCGCGATCCCCGGCGCATCCGTCTTGCCAAACGAGGCGCCCAGATCACGAACGACGTAGCGGCGCACGCCGGTGCCGTCGGGATTCATCAGGTCATAGATCTTGTTGTTCGACGTCTTCCAGTCCCAGTTGTTGATGATCAGGTTGGCGACAATGAGCCCCTTGAACGGCTGCGTATCGGCGAACGGATTCTTGTGCCACGCCCAGTCGCCGACGACTTTGGCGTTTGGCATCACAGGGCGGAAGCGTCCCGGTCCCGGATTCCCCTCAGGCCCGCCTTCCATCGTCCACGTGGTGACGTAATAGGTCGGCACCTGGTGATACCCGATCGCCCACAGGATTCGGGACGCGACGACCTCGGTCTGCGCCTCCGGGCCCAGCTTGACGCTCCATTCGACTCCATTGGCGTCGCGCAGGTCATAACCCGGGCTGAAGCCGGTCTGATCGGCCTTGACGAAGATGAACGCCGCCGGTTCGGGCAGCGGCGTCGGACTGGGCGGCCCCACGCGGAGGTCGCGTGTTTCCAGATCGCGAGGTTCCTGCCAGAGCTGCGAGATGTCCGCGGCCGGCTCGGGCGTCGTCCTCACGGTCCGGCCACCGGTGCAGTTCGACACGGCAAGAACGGCCACGAATACAAACGGCACGGCGGTGTGTAATGGCAGAGTCCTCATGCCAGAACTCCGTGCAGAAATCCTGCCGTCCTTTTCAACGGCTCAGCCGGATGCGCGTTTTCTCAGGAAATGGAGCGCGAAGTCTCGCTGCAGCCGGTGAACTGCGTCATGCGCGCTGAGGTCGCGTCGAGGACCTGAATCAGCCGCCGCTCGCTCACCTCGTGCGGAGCGAAGACGACCAGCAATGCGCGGGTCGTTGCCGTCGTTACCATCGTGCGCGCCGAATCGGACGTCGGATTGCCGAACGGCCCGTCGCGATCGGCCAGCGTCATTCGCCCGCCGACGTGGACCTCGTCTTTCCTGATTCCGGCATACGATTCGCCCTCGATGCCAATACGAAGCTCCACATCGCCCTCGATCCGGCTGGCGTCGTACAAGCCATACGGCAGCTGAAACTCCAACGAGCACCAGTTGCACACGTCCACCATGCTGTTGATGCGCGGCAGCGTGTCGCCTTTACGCACGCGGCGCAGCAGCGCTTCCGAGGAGGGACGGGTTTTTGTGGGATCGAGCCCAACGCGTTTATACATCGTCCGCACGGCCGTCACTTCCGCCGGCGGATTGATGCGCACGGCGGCCTCGGCCGCCGCGAGCGGAGCGTTCAAACGCGCCTCGCGCTCGACGACCGTGGCTCCGTCGAGCCACAGGACGCCGGCGCGAACGATCGACGCCAGAGCCGGTGATATCGAGAAGAGCATCGCGTGGGCGGACCTTGTCAGGCTCGCCGCGCGGACGTGCCGCCTCCGCGTTCCGCTTCGGCGAGCCGCGCCGGAGCCTTCGGCGAAGACGGGACAACGTCCGCGCCACGATCGGCGAAGTGAGCATCAGGCGGGCTTACATGGATGTCGGACTCCGCCTCTGGCGCAATGATCTGACGCACGCGCTCGGCAAATTCTCTCGGATCGGTTCCTGACAGATTTGCCGTATCGATCGGCTCGTGAACAACCAGCCTCACGCTGCCCGGATAGGTTGCGAGGCGGTCCTTCAGCATGACGTGGCGGCTGCCGACGACCGATATGGGCACCACGGGCAGCCCCGCCTCGAGCGCCAGGAAGAAGCTGCCTCCCTTGAAGCGCGCGACGCGCCCGTCCCGGCTGCGCGTCCCCTCAGGAAACACGATCAGGCACAGGCCATTCGACGTCAGCCGCGACGCCCAGCCGAAGATCCGTGCGCGGTCCGGACGGCTGCGATCCACGAGCATGTGGCCGGTGCGCCGCAGGTGCCAGCCGAGAAACGGAAACCGGCCCAGCGAGTCCTTAGCGATGATTCGCAGCTGATACGGCAGCGACCAGAACAGGATTGGAATGTCGTAGATGCTCTGGTGGTTCGATACGAACACGTAGGTGCGATTGCGCTCGAGCCGCTCGAGGCCCGCGACTTCGACGCGGACGCCAGTCGTCGCCAGAATCAGCCGCGACCACGTCCGCGCGCACCAATGGGCAAAGTAACCGGTCTTCTGGAACAGGCTCGACGTCAGCGACAGCGTGCCGAGAACGATCGTGTACAGCGCGATGGCTGGGATCAGATAGAAGACCGTGCGCCACCAGTGGAATGGAGGACGTTTCACGGCCGCCGCGGCCGCCGCAGCATCGGCACCATCGTCGGGGACGTGCCGGACTGAATGGCGCCGAGAGCCTCGAATCCGTGGCGCTCGTACAAAGGAACGTTCCGCGGATTGGACGACTCGAGATACGCCGGAAGGCCGTCGCGATCGCACACCTGCAGCGCATGACGAAGCAGCGCGGACCCGTACCCGCGCCCCTGAGAACACGGATCAACGCCAATCAGCGGGAGGTACCAACAGTCATCCGCAGGGTGGTATTTCTCCATCTGCGCGAACACCTGCATCATGTCTTCCAGCAGATCCTTGCGAACGTGCTGCTCGGTCAGCGCCATCATGGTGTCCGCGTCCGGCTGCACGCCGGGAGGCAGCCACATCGCTGCCGCCCATCCGCCGTCGACCAGATGCGTGGCACCGTGGGCGAGTCCGTTCCCGCCGAACGCACGGACGAATGCGGGCATGACTGCCAGATAGGTTCTGGTGTCGCCAAAGGCCCAGCGCGCCATCGGATCGGTGCTGAACGCGAGCGTGATCACGCCGATGACAGTGGCTTCATCGGTCGCGGTCGCCGGACGAACATCGATTGCGACTGCTGACATGCTGATCCGCTGGTGCCGCCGAGGTCCTACTTCCCGGCCGCGGCCGCTGACGGCGGGATCTGTGGTCGCGGCCGCCGGCCGATCTCACCCTCTGCCTGCACGACTGGCGCCGGAGTGGGTGCGCTCTGCGCCGCCATTCCCGGTTCGATGAAGCGGCCGAAGATCATCTTGCCGGCGGTCGTCTGCAGCACGCTGGTGACGACGACGTCGATGGTGCGGCCGATCATTTTGCGCGCGTTGTCCACGACGACCATCGTGCCGTCATCCAGGTACGCGACACCCTGGTTGTATTCCTTGCCTTCCTTCAGGATGAACACTTTCATGATCTCGCCCGGCAGCACGACCGGCTTCAGTGAATTGGCGAGCTCGTTGATGTTCAGCACCTCGACGCCGCGAAGCTGCGCGACCTTATTGAGATTGAAATCGTTGGTGACGATCTTGCCCTGCAGCGAACGCGCCAGCTCGATCAGCTTCAGGTCGACCTCGCGGACCTCCGGGAAGTCCATATCCGAGATCATCACTTCGACGCCGGCCATCTTCTGAATTTTCTGCAGGATGTCGAGTCCGCGGCGGCCGCGGTTCCGCTTCATCGAATCGGACGAGTCGGCCACCAGCTGCAGTTCCTTGAGGACGAACTGCGGGATGACGAGCGTGCCATCCATGAAACCGGTTTCACAGATGTCGGCGATGCGCCCGTCGATGATCACGCTGGTATCAAGCACCTTGTACCGCTTGCGCGGCGCAGTCGAGCGGAAGAGGCCGATGATATTTTCGGGCTTCAGCCAGTCTCCCTTGCGCCCGCCGAGGACCAGGCCGACATACGGCAGCGCCAGCAGGATGACGCTGTGAAGGAAGACCACCCTCTTGTCGTCGAGGTTGGCCCAGTAGAGCGCCTGCCCGATGGTCTTGGCTGCACCCAGTCCGATGGCGCCGCCGAGCAGCGCTCCGAGCATGTGTGTAACCGAACCGTCCTTGAGGCGGATCTCGAAGGCGACGATCGCCAGGCCGAGAGCGATCCCGAAGAGCGTATTGACGACCGGCCCCCCGGGCAGCGGCGCCAGCTGGTGGGCGGAGTAGCCTATCGCAGCAATACAAAGAAGGCGGGCGATCAGAAACCAGGCCATGAATGAACCTCAGGGAACCGGCGACTATGAATGGGTGAACGTTAGAACCGCCGGGCCTGAAATGCAAGCTGTGTTCGCCGTTGTGGGGCGAGCCTTCCAGGCTCGCCTCGCGAACCCTAAGGGTTCGCGCCACGGCAGCGGCAGCCGGTCTAAATCAACGCGTCGAGGGCCTCCCCTACCGTCCGGACGCCCACCAGCTCGGCACCGCCGGCGCTCTCATCGGCGGGATCGACGTTGGCCGCGGGCATGACGATGCGGGTGAAACCCATCTGCACGGCCTCACGGATCCGGAGCGGCGCCTGCGGGATGCCGCGGATCTCGCCGCTCAGGCCGATTTCACCGAACACCGCCGTCGCCGGGGACAAGCCACGGTTGCGGACGCTCGACGCCACGGCCGCGGCGACGCTCAGATCGGCGGCGGGTTCCTCGATCGACATCCCGCCGGCAATGTTGACGTACACGTCGTCGCCGGCGAGGCTGAGCCCGGCCCGCTTCTCCAGGACGGCGAGCAGCAGCGACAGGCGATTCTGATCGATGCCGATGGCCATGCGCCTCGCATTCCCGTACGTGCTCGTGCTGACGAGCGCCTGAACCTCGACGAGGATCGGACGCGATCCTTCGACCGAACACAACACCGCGGAGCCAGGCGTACCGGTCGCCCGTTCGGAGAGGAAAAGCTTCGACGGGTTCGGCACGGGCCGCAGCCCGCTTCCCGTCATCTCGAACACGCCGAGCTCACTCACCGCGCCAAAGCGGTTCTTGACGGCCCGGACCACACGGTGGGAGTGGTGCCGCTCGCCTTCGAAGTACAGCACGGTATCCACCACGTGCTCGAGGACCTTCGGACCAGCAAGGCTGCCGTCCTTCGTGACATGGCCGACGAGCACCGTCGGGATGTTCTGCCCCTTCGCCGCAAACAGAAACTGCGTGGCCGCTTCGCGCACCTGGCCGATGCTGCCGGGCGCCGATTGGAACTTGATCGAAAAGACCGTCTGAATCGAATCGATGACGACGAGGGCCGGCTTCAGCCGCGCGATCTCCTCGAGGATTCGCTCGATGCACGTTTCGGACAGCAGATAGAGAGGGGCGGCGCCGATGCCGAGACGATCGCCGCGGCTCTTGATCTGATGCTCGGACTCTTCACCCGAGGCGTACAGCACGGGGCCGGCTTCGCGCGCGAAGTGACCCGCGGCCTGCAGCAGCAGCGTGGACTTGCCGATCCCGGGTTCTCCCCCCAGCAGCACGAGCGAGCCGGGGACCACGCCTCCGCCGAGCACGCGATCGAACTCGCCGATGCCGGTCGTCAGGCGCGCGGCGTTGGCGTTCTCGACCTCGGCGTACAACTTCGCGTTGGAGCCGGCGCCGAACTGCCCGTAGCGATTCTCAGCCTTGCCCGCCAGCGCGTTGTCCGCGGCGGGACGTTCTTCGACGAGAGAATTCCAGGCGCCGCAATCAGCGCAGCGGCCGGTCCACTTCGGCGCCTGCGCCCCGCATTCCTGACAGACAAATACGGACTTCGATGGCTTCATACTCCGGCACAGGCCCCAGGGCTCAGGCCACAGGCCTCAGGGCTGGTCAAGGGATCAGGCCGCAGGATCATTCTCAGGCCAAAGGATGACAGGAAAGGTCAATCGTAGTAACGCTCGATCCGCGTACCAAGACGGCACACGACCTCCCAGGGAATCGTGCCGATCGCGGCCGCCACCTCGCGCGCGTCGATCTGCTGCCAACTCTCCTCGCCCTGACGTCCGAGCAGGACCACCTCGTCGCCCGGCTGCACCTCGCCAACGTCCGTGACGTCCACGGTAATCATGTCCATCGAGACGGCGCCGACAATCGGCACACGACGGCCGCGGATCAGCACGTGCCCCCGTCCGCAGAGCCGCGTATCGAGTCCGTCGGCGTAGCCGGCCGGGATGACGGCAATGGTGCGCGGACTCTGCGCGTGGAAGCGGCAGCCGTAGCCTACACCTTCGCCCGGCCGTATTCCTTTCACCGCCACGACGCGGCTCGTCAACGACATCACCGGCCGCAGCGGAATCGTCGACGCCAGCGGCGGTGGAACGATGCCGTAGAGCAGGAGCCCAGGGCGAACAGCGTCGTACCAGACGCGGGAATCGCGCAGCAGTGCGGCGCTGTTGGAGGCGTGCTTCATCACGGAGTGTCCGCCTTCAGGCGGACCCAGGGTCCGGCGAAAGCCGGACACTACGTCCCACGCGGCATCGAACCGTTCGCGCTGCGTGTTGAACACCGGGCTCTCGGGCTCGTCGGCCGACGCGAAGTGCGTGAAGACGCCGTCCAGCCGCATGTGATCGCTGGCGAGCACGTCGGGCAGCGTGCGGCGAAGGTTATCGTGGCGGAACCCGAGCCGGTTCATGCCGGTGTCGATCTTGAGGTGGTAGCCGATCACCGACCGCCGTTTCACGGCAGCGGCGTGGACCGCTTTCGCCGCGCCAGGGGTCGAGATCGTCGGGGTAAGTGAGTACTCGAACAACCCGTCGAGATCGCTGACGCTCAGGGCGCCGAAGACGAGGATCGGCACGCGGACGCCGGCCCCGCGCAGCACGATCCCTTCTTCGATATCGGCGCACGCGAGCATGGTGGCGCCGGCCTGCTCGAGCGCACGCGCGACGCGGTCGGCCCCGTGGCCGTACGCATTGGCTTTGACAACCGCCATGATGCCCGGTGGCGTTCGTCCGGGTTCCGAGGCGAGGCACTGCTGAATGGCCGCGAAGTTGTGCCGCAGCGCGTTCAGATCAACACGCGCGATGGTGTTGCGAATCATCCGCGCGGTGCTAGCCGCCCTGTGCGAGGTTCGCGAATCGTGTCTGCTCCCTGAGGAACGCCAGGCGCACCGTACCGGTCGGGCCGTTGCGCTGCTTGGCCAGAATCAGTTCCGCGGTTCCGGCGTCGGGGTTGTTCGGGTCGCGGTTATAGGCATCCTCGCGGTAAATCAGCACCACAACGTCGGCATCCTGTTCCAGTGCACCCGATTCGCGAAGATCCGACAGCTGCGGCCGGTGATCCGATCGCGACTCCGGCGCGCGGCTCAACTGCGAGAGCACGACAATCGGCACGCCAAGCTCCTTCGCCAGGCCCTTCAGCGACCGTGAAATCGAGGCCAGCTCCAGCGTCCGGTTCTCGAACCGGCCGCGCCCGCTCATCAGCTGGATGTAATCCACGACCAGCAGGCTGAGGCGATGCTCCTTCTGCAGCCGGCGGGCCTTGGCCCGCATCTCCATGACGCCGATGTTCGCGGTGTCGTCGATGAACAGACGCATGGCGCTCAGCGACTCGAGCGCGTGCGAGATCCGCCCGTAGTCCTTCTGCCCGATCGCGCCGCTCATCAGACGATGGCTGTCGATCTGCGCCTCGGACGTGAGCAGGCGCAGAAACAGCGATTCCTTCGACATTTCCAGGCTGAAGAACCCGACCGTGTGCTCGGGCTGGATCGCCACGTACTGCGCGATGTTGAGCACCAGACTGGTCTTCCCCATCGACGGACGGGCGGCCACGATGATCAGATCGCCCGGCTGCAGCCCCCGCGTCATCTCATCGAGATCGACGAAGCCGGTGGGCACACCGGTCACCAGCCGCTTCTGCTCGAACAGCTGCTCGATCTTGGGGAAACTGTCCTTCACCAGGTCGCGCATCGGAACGAAGCCGGCCTTCAGCCGGTCATCCGCGACGGCAAAGATCGAGCTCTCCGCCTCGTCGAGGATCAGATCGGATTCCTGATCGGCCTCGTAGGCGTTGGTCAGGATCTTGTTGGCCGCGAAGATCAAGCTCCGGAGCGTCGACTTCTCCTTGACGATCCGCGCGTAGTACTCGACGTTCGTGGCGCGCGGCACGCCGTCGGCGAGCGCCGCCACGTACGACGGTCCGCCGACCTCGTCGATTTCCCCCGCCCGCGACAGCTCCTCTTTCAGCGTGACGAAATCAATCGCCTGATTCCGCTCGTTGAGCTGCACCATCCGCTCGAAGATGCGGCGATGCGCGTCGCGATAGAAGTCGCTGCTGTCGATGACCTGCGCGGCCAGATTGAACGCGTCGTTGTGGACGAGAATCGCGCCGAGCACCGAGCGTTCCGCTTCGAGATTGTGCGGAAGCGTACGCTCGGCGGCAAGAACGGCGGTGTCGGGCATCTGAAAACGGGGAGGCGAGCAGTCTACAACGATGCGAGTGCTTTTTTCACGCTCTCATAGTTTGGTTCGTTGCGCGCGTCGTCGAGCACTTCGCGATGACGGACGATGCCGCTCCGATCGATGACGAAAACCGAACGCTTGGCGATGTCCTTCAACCCGATCATGTCGGGATTGACGACGCCGTACTTGCGGATCACGTCCTTGTTGTAGTCGCTGAGCAGCGGGAAATCGAGTTTCTGCTGATCGCCCCAGGCCTTCAGCGCGAAAAACGTGTCGGTGCTGACACCCAGCACTGTGGCATTGACCTTATTCAGGTCGGCCGCCGAATCGCGGAACGTGCACATCTCCTGCTGGCAGACGCTGCTGAACGCCGCCGGAAAAAAGGCGAGGACGACGGGCCCTTTCTTGAGCTCCTCGCTCAGCGTCACGTTCTCGCGATCCTGATTGTGCAGTGTGAAATCGGGCGCCTTGGCGCCAACCTCTATGGACATCGAAGTCTCCTTGTCGCAAGTCGTATATTCTCTCCCACATCGTGACCCCGTTTCCCGTGGTTGCGCCGGCCGCGCCGGCCGTTCCGTGGTATCGCACGATCACGCGCGAGCAGTGGCGGGCCCTGGCCGCCGCGAAAGTCGGCTGGATGCTCGACGCCATGGACTTCATGCTCTATGTCGTCGCGCTCAATCAGCTGCGGAGCTATTTCGGCTTCAACGACGCAACGGCCGGGCTCCTGGCGACCGTTGCGCTGGTGATGTCGGGGGTCGGCGGGCTCACCTTCGGATACGTCGCCGATCGATTCGGACGGACGCGCGCGCTGATGGGAACGATCGCGCTGTTCTCAGTGGCGTCGCTGGGCGCGGCCTCGGCTCAGAGCGTGTGGCAGTTGATGTTCTGGCGTGCACTGCTCGGACTCGGCATGGGCGGGGAATGGGCGTCGGGAGCGGTCCTCGTCAGCGAGACCTGGCCGCCCGAGCACCGCAACAAGGCGATCAGCATCATGCAGTCCGGCTGGGCGCTTGGCTACATCCTCGCGCTGCTGGCCGCGCAGGTGATCCTCGGCCTGGAGCCGCTTGGCGACAACAGCTGGCGGCTCCTGTTCACGCTCGGCATCCTCCCGGCATTTTTCGCCATCTGGATCCGCCGGTACGTCAAAGAGCCGGACAAGTGGACGTCGGGACGCGCGCACGCGTCGAGAAATCCGTTCCGCGAGATCTTCGGGCCGGCACTCATCACCCGAACGCTGCTCATCATCGCGCTCGGCGGCGCTGTGCAGTTCGGCTACTGGGGGGTCTTCACGTGGCTGCCGGGCTTTCTCGGACGCTCCGTTGAAGCCGGCGGTGCGGGGCTCAACGTCGTCCGCTCGCTCGGATGGTTGATTCCGGTGCAGCTCGGCGCGTATGCGGGTTATCTGACGTTTGGATTCATTGCCGACCGGATCGGGCGCCGGCAGGCGTTCGTGCTGTTCATGATCGGCGCCGCGGCGCTGGCACCGATCTACGGTCAGTACGCGCGCAGCCCGATTGTCCTGATGCTTGCCGGCCCGTTGCTCGGATACTTCGCGAGCGGCCACTTCAGCATGTTCGGCAGCTTCGTGGCCGAACTCTTCCCGACCCGCATTCGCGCAACGGGTCAGGGCACGAGCTACAACATCGGCCGCATGGCTGGAGCAGTAGCGCCCTACGTCATTGGTGCGATGGCAACGGTTCCGGGCGTCGGCATCGGCCTGGCACTGGGTGTCACATCAGCGTTCTTTCTGCTCGCAGCAGTCTTAGTCTTTACGCTGCCGAATCGCAGCGGACAAGCGCTCGACTGAGTACTCAGAATCCGATCTGTGCTGGGTCGCTCGTCGTACGCGGTTTCTGCGTATCAGCGCCCACAATCGTGCAATTTCCCGCATATTTCGAGCGGCACGGTTTACGCGTGTCGTCACTTCGAGCCCCAGAGGCAAGCCGGGCGCTTATACTGAAGGAGACGAGATGAGCACGATGGTGGCCGAACTGTATGACGCGCTGCGGAAAGCAGGAGTCGATCAGCAGCTCGCGCAGCGCGCAGCGTGTGCGGTGCTTCCAGCCGATGTCCGAATGGATCTGGTCACGAAAAGCGACCTTCTGGCGCTAAGAGCAGATGTGTCCGGCGACCTGTCCGAGGTGAAGCGTCAACTGTCAGAGATGAAGGTCGAATTGATCAAGTGGAACGTCGGCGCGATGGCGGTGCTTACCGCCATATTCGCAGCCATCGTCCGAATCGGCTGACCTCTCTGACTCGAAGGCGTCAAGCCGCCATCCCCATCGCGTTCGCTTTTTCCGTCCTTGCAGGTGCGCTCAGCGGCTGCTCGCTGACCGGAGGCACCCTCGGGGGTCGAGACAAGTGCTGATCCGCAAACGACGCGCGTGCCGCGGCGTTGTGGCGCGGGATCCTCCGGATCGACGCCAGCGGCGGGCGGCTCAACACGCCGGAAGGCGACGTGATCGTCCTTCTGCCCGGCGTGCTCGCGACGCGTATCGGCAACGCTGGCGTGGGCGAGCTGAAGCGCGGCCGGGAGGTCGTTGGCCGGGACGGCGACGACGTGACGCTGTTCGGCGGGCTCGGCACAGACGGCACGATGGTCGTGTGTGGCCTCGAGCAGATTCACGCACCGAAGCGAACGATTTAAACCCGCTGGCTGGGCGTCTGCGCGAGACCGTCCCACTGAGAGAACACCGAGCGCGACCACCAACAAGCCTGGTAAGCGTGTCATTCGTCCCCTACGTTGCCGGAACCCCAAACGGATCGATCGTCAGGCGCCGGCTCACGAACCCCGCCGGTCTCGTCTCGAGAACGACGAGCTCTGCGTCGTCGAACCACGAAGGGTCCAGCGGTGACGGCTCGTAACCACGTCCGGGGAATCGGAGATGCATCGTCTCAACAGAGAATCCACCGCTGCCCCAGCCCGCGAAGCCGAACGGTATCCTCAACAATGCCATCACGACGGTCGGACGGCCGCCCACCTGCCAACGATTTTCGACGCCGCCCATCAACGCCTCGCTGCTCGAACGACGCCGGAGGGCGAAGTATTGTTGCGGCGCGGGTGCCAGCGAAATCGGTGACGTTGTGCGCCATCGCCGCACGACGACGTTGCGGCTGTCCGGGCCTCGCTGGACACTAACGATTTCGAGTCCCGCCACTCGTTGAGCGAGCGACACGCCTGGCGTCAGACGAAGAGTTCCGACCGCACGCATCTCCGTGCCAAAGACGTCGATGTTCGCCTCGAGCCGGCCGGATCGCCCGCGTCGCCGGACGAGCTCCTGTCCGGTGATGGTGAGCATCGGCGTCCACCTTTCCCGTTGTGTCTTGAAGAACTCGGGTGCCGCGAGGATCCGAGCGCCCAACGCGGCCTCCGCCGATCGTGCGTTGAATGCATCCGCGAACCCGGCGCTCTGGCTGCTCTCTACAGCAGTCCCGTCGGGAAACTGCAACCTGCTTCGGATGCCGACCCATTGCACCGTTACCTGCGGAGGGAGTCCGGTCACCATGATGTGCGCATTCAACCGGCGCCAGGTTTCGCGCGTTCGTCGACTCACGTTGAACACGTCGGTCGCCTGCGTTCCCCACGACGGGTCGTGGCGCACAACCACAGTGGACGCCCATGCGCCGGGAGGGATTTGCTCGCCTCGAGCGAACGACCACGGCCAGAGCATCGGCGCGAGAACAGTGGCGGCAAGACCGGCGACCGCCAACCCGGCGGCCACTCGCCAGCGGCGGTGCCGATACTGATAGACGACCACTGTGAGCGTCGCACAGACATACGTCGCGATCATCACCACACTCCGCGTGGCGTCGGGCGCTCCGGGTGGCGTATACGTCGGGATCTCGGTCCGCATCGCGCTCCGGATTTCGGCGACACCGAGCAGTGTCGCCATGAGCATCGAGGCCGCAGCGACTACGCCGACGATCGTCAGCACGAAGGCACCGAGAGAAGGTGTCAGAGTGGCGAGCAGAATCAGCAACAGCATCCAGCTGCCGTAGCCGAGGGCCGCTGTAGCGGCCGTCCCGGCAAGCGCCTGAGGGCCGGCATCAAAGCGGGACATCATCACGAGATCGGCGATCACGGGCAGCGCGAGCAGGAAAACGGCCGCCAGCAGCAGCTTCGCCCCGAGCAGATTGCCGACGCCATACGGACGCGTCAGCCAGAACGGCGTGAGTCCGACGAGCGGTTCCTCGTGAACGAGCCGGGCGCCGATCACCGCCATCAGCAGCAGCTCGACGACTGCGAGAGTCCCCCACATCTGCTGCATGAGCAGGCCAGTAGCAACCGAGTCGACGGCTGCCCCACTATTCACGACGAGTAATGTCCTCGCGACGAGGATCGCGAGGCCAAGCGCCAGCAGCCAGCGCAGGCGGCGCAGATCCTTGCGCATGATGTGCATGGTCTGGCTCATTGCACGCTCTCCTGACCCTGCCCGCGCCGGTGTCTCACGAGGGCGATGAAGATCTGCCGCAGGCTCATCGGCTGAACCTCGATCCGGGCGCCAGAAAATTTCGCGGCCATCCGGTCATCCGAGGCGGGGCCGCTGTAGGCGGTGTCGATGAAGCGCAGGACGCGACCTGTCTGCGTCGCGCCGATCCAGGACTCTTCGAGACCAAGGGCTGGCCCGGGCCCGGACTCCGTGACCTCCACCTGTCGGAAGCGCCCCTGCAGCGTCGTCATCGGCTCCGACAGGACGATGCGGCCGGAGTCGAGGAATGCCACGGCGTCGACAAGCCGCTCCACTTCCTCGAGATCGTGCGACGAGATCAGCACGCTCCACCGCTCTTCCCCGGCGCGCTCGAGCATTCCGTGAATGAGGTCGTCGCGCACCACGGGATCGAGGCCGCTGAACGGTTCGTCGAGCACGAGGAGAAGCGGACGATAGGCCAGCGCAGAGACGAGCGCCGCTTTCACCCGCATTCCGCGCGACATCCGCCCGATCTTCTGGTCGAGCGGCAGCCGGAAGTCGTCCACCAGCTTCCGGCACAGCGTGTCGTCCCACGTTGGATAGAACGGCCGGCAGTAGGCGAGCAGGTCGGCGAGCGTCATCCAGCGCGGCATCTGCTGGTTCTCCGAGACGTAGCCGATCGCCTCGAGCTCGCTCCGGCCGAGGCGCCGCGAGTCGACGCCGAGCACGCGCGCCTCGCCGCTCGACGGGCGGATGATGTTCATCAGCGCGCGGATCGTGGTCGTCTTGCCGGCGCCATTCGGTCCAAGAAGAGCGAAGACGGTGCCTTCCGCTACGGTGAAGCTGATGCCGGTGACCGCCTCCACCTGCTGGTAGCGGCACGTCAGGTCGGTGACGTCGATCACAGTGTCCACAGCGTCCTCATTTCCACGCCCGGCGTATGGCATCGAGCAGGTCGCTCAGCGTCATACCGAGCTGCCGTGCCTCGACGGCCAGCCGATCGATCTGGGATGCCAGCGACGCGCGCCGGGCCGGGTTCGCGGCCGGCTGCCACGCCGCGACCACGGTGCCGATCCCGGGCCGCGGCTCGAGCAGGCCGCGTTCGATCAGCGTGCCGACGATCTTCTGGGCGGTATTCGGGTTGATCCGGAGCTCCTGACTGAGCGCGCGCACCGAGGGAAACGCGTCGCCGGCGGCGAGCTGGCCGGTCACGACGGCCTTCGTCACCGCAAACACGACCTGGTCGTGCAGCGGACGGCCGGGCCGAATATCGACGCTGAAGGGCAGTCTCATCTGGCAGGTGTACTATCTATACTAGTACACTCAGATTGGCAAGGGAAAAGCTAGGCCTGGCGGCGGCACTCGTCTTTACGCTGCCAGACAGGAGCGGGCAGGCGTTGGATTAATCGTTCGAGTCGTTCGAGTCGTTCGAGTCGTTCGAGTCGTTCGAGTCGTTCGACTCGTTCGGACCGTTCGAGTCGTTCGGACCGTTCAGATCGTTCGAGTCGTGCGTCAGGCGGCGGCGTCGCTTCTTGTACCGCCACCGTTCGGCACTACGCTTGGCTGCCGGTGATCGCAGGTAACGCTGCAGCTTCGCAAGCGCCTGCAAGCCGCGGATCGCGAGCGAATCGAGCGCGGCGAACTCCTCATCGGACAGAAAGCCTGCCGCGTGAGCTGTTCTGAGGAGCGCACGCGTCTCTTCGGCTGAACCTCGCGAGACATCCAGAAACCGTACGAATTCGCCTGGGTTGTAACGGCCGAATCCTTCGGCAACGTTGCGGTGAGCCGAATCGCTTGAATCACGAATCTGGTCGCGATGCTTGAAGTCGCGCGACGCCGGAGGTTTCTTCGTGAACTTCCGGACCTCGCGACTGAGCCTGAACATGAGCCGCCAGGTGAGGAGGTCTTCAAACCGCTCTGCGCTCTCCACACCGCGCCAGATAGGCGTGATCCGTGCCGCGACTGTTTGCGTGGAGATCGGGCCTCGGGCACGCTCGGCATTGCAGAAATTGCCGAAGCGCGGGATACCGTGACCTCGCAGAAAATGCGTACTCGCCTCGAACGTTTCGAACGTTTCGAACGTTTCGAACGACTCGAACGACTCGAACGACTCGAACGACTCGAACGATCCGAACGATCCGAACGATCCGAACGATCCGAACGACCCGAACGATCCGAACGACTTAAAATCCCGTCGTCAACGTCAGCGACAGCGAGAGCGTTTCGCCTTCCTTGACCGAGAATTCGCGCGCGCCGCGGCGCAGCTGGCGGCGGAATTCCGGCGACGCCTGGCGGCCCTGCTCCAGCGAGTCGAGCGCAGTTGCCACGTAGCGGCCCGGGCGCAGAGCGCGAAGCTCGAACCTGCCGTTCGTGTCCGGCCGGACGGTGCGCACAAAGCGCATGACGACGTTGGGATCGAGCTCGTCCGCCGGCTGCACGACGACCACATACTGCGGGACGGTGCTCCCTTTCGCATCGGTCACATGGCCGGACACGTTCGTCAGCTTGTCCGTCATCGTGATGCGGATGCCATCAATCGACTGGCGGCCGCCGATATCGAGCGGGATGTCCGTAATGTCCTGCCCGTCGAGTGTGACCGATTTCACCGCCCAACTCGGCAACGTCGTCATCAACGTCAGGAAGACGCGCCCCGCGACACCGCCAAGCTGAAAGTTCCCGTTGTCGTCGAGCTCACCGTTCGCCTTGGGATCGTTTCCGCTTCCCAGCGAGAAGTTGATCGGATCCGCGGGCATCGCGCCGACGCGCAGCGGTCCCGGGAGCGGACTCGTTTTCGGCGCCGTCCCGTCCCAGACGACGCGGCCGGTGATCAACGAACCTTTCGACGTCGTTATGCGAAGCCCGGCGATGTCGTTACCGGCGACGGTGATCGGGACGGACGCAGCTTCCGGACCTTCACGTCCAGGAAGAATCTGTCTCACCTCCAGCGAATATTCGCCGGCGGCAACGCCGTTGATGGCAAAGCTGCCGTCCGCTCCAAGCTGGTTGAAGCTCAAATTCGTCGCCGTCAGACCCTGGCGCGGGAGGAGAATCACTTCTCCGGCACCGGGCCGTCCCTCGGAGTCGCGGACGGTGCCGCTGATGCGCGCCAGTCTCGCTGCAATCAGGCCGAACTGGATATTGACCTCTTCGCCGATGCCGATGGTGATCGACTGGGCATCGTTGGCGTTCGCAGTACCCGGATAGAAGGTCGGCGGATAGCCGTCGCTCGGCATTGCGTTCGGCGGGGACGGGAGACCGTTGACGACGAAGCTGGTCGGGGCACGGACGAATCCGTTGATCACGTACTCCCCGGGCATCAATCCGTACACCCGGAATTCACCGCGATCGTCGGTGGTGGCCGTTCCCGCCGTCACGAGGCGCCGCTGTCCGTCCTGTGCGAATTGAAACCGTTGTGCCTGCACCTGAACCTGCGGCATCAGCTCGCCGAATTCGTCGGTGATCCGGCCGGCAATCACGCCGCCGCGCGGCAGCGCGAAGTCGATCGACGCGATCGTCTCCCCGACGTTCAGCGCGATCGACGTGCCGCCCTCATACGGCCGCCGCTGACCGTACTGCAGCGAGACGTAGCCCGGCTTGCTGGCGCTGAGCGAAAACTTCCCGGCGGGAAGCTCGGCGAACTCGTAGCGGCCCTCCGCATCGGTCATCACGATGCGGCGGAACGCCGGGGTTTCCGACCACTGCAGCGCCATCTGGACGCGGCGAAGCGGACCGTTGGTCACCGCCGCAACGACGCGTCCGCGAATGCGCCCGGTGCCGGTGGGCTGGGGCTGGGCTGCCGTATCGCGCCGCGGCTGGCCCGGCACGGGCGCGCCGGCGACGCCGCCGGGCACGGATGGAGCCTGCCCGGCCGGCAACGCAACCTGCGCGCTGACGCTGGTCCACGCGGACACGATACCCAGCGTGATGACGAGCATCCAGATCTTCCGCATCTGCACCTCGATGATTCGAACGCTTCGAACGACTAAAGCCCCGTCGTCAGTCGAAGATCGACGGCGATCGTCTCGCCTTCCTTCAGCGTGAATTCGCGCGCGCCGCGCCTGAGTTCCTTCTGGAATTCCGGTGAGTACTGGCGACCCTGTTCGAGCGCTTCGATGGCCGTGGCGACGTAGCGTCCCGGCCGAACGTTGCGAACCTCGAAGCGCCCTCGCGTGTCGGGCCGCGCGACGCGAATCAGCCGTGCCGCGATGACCGCCTCCTTCTGCTCCGCGGGCTGAATGACCACGACATAGTCGGTCATCGCCTGGCCGCGGCTGTCGGTCACGTGCCCGGCGACAGTCGTGATCTTGTCGGTGAGGGTAATCCGCACGTCGGACACCGCGGCCGCCTCATTGAGATCGAGGGGGACGTTGGTGATGTCCATACCGTCGTGGATCACCGACTTGACCGACCACCCTGCCGGGAGAGGAACGACGCTCAGAAACGCCCGCCCGGTCTGTCCCGACAGCTTGAAGCTGCCATCCTCGCCGATGGTTCCGTTCGACAACGGATCGGTGCTGCCGCCAAAGAACAGGAATGCGCGACGCGGATCCGACTGCTGGGCGGCGACGCGAGGTGAGCCGCCACCGGTGCGCGGCGTGTTTCCCTCGAAAACAACGCGGCCGGAGATCGTCGCACCGCCGCCGAGCGTGAGCCGCAGCCCGGCGAGGTCGCCGGTGCCGACGACAATAGGCAAGCCGGCGAATTCGCTGCTCCTTCCAGGCCGCGAGTAATTGACGCTGAGCGTGTGCTCGCCGGGAGCCACTCCTGTGACGGTAAACTCGCCGTTGGGCCCGACGGTTCCTACAGGTCGCGAGCTCGATCCGCTCCCGCTGACCGTGATCAACGTCAACTCCGCGCCGACAGCCGGCTGGCTGGTCGAATCGACAACCGTTCCGCTGATTCGCCCGAGCCGCGATGCAATCAGCGCAAACTGGATCGCCTGCTCCTGTCCGATGCCGAGCGTCAGCGGCTGAGCCTGATCGGCGCTGAGCGTTCCCGGATAGAAGGTCGGCGCGAATCCTTCGTTGACGTCGTTCGGTCCGCTCCCGGTGGCCATGCCGCCGCCGAGCGTCCGCATCGACGCGAGCACCACGTATTCACCGGGCATGAGGCCGAACGCGCGGAACTCGCCCCGGTCGTCGGTCGTCGCAAAAGGCGTCTGATTGCCGGCCGTAGTCAGGCGCCGCTGACCGTCGGTGCCATATTGATAGCGCTGAACCTGGACCTGGACGCCGGCCACCGGTTCGCCGAACTCGTCTGTGACGCGCACGGAGATGACGCTGCCACGCGGCAGCATGAAGTCAACGCGGTCGAGCGTCTCGCCATCCGACAGCGTGACGGGTGTTCCGGCTTCGTATGGCCGCCGCTGGCCATATTGCAGCGCCACGTAGCCGGCTTTGTCGGCCGTGATCGAGAAGCGGCCGGCCGGCAGATCGCCGAACTGGAACCGCCCCTCTGCGTCGGTGGTCGTCACGCGGCGATATTGCTGCCCGGGCTGGGCCGCATCGACACGCGACAGACTGATCTGCGCGCGCCGCAGCCCGTTCGGCGCCTCCGCGGCGAGGACGCGGCCGCGCACGATGGCGGTGCCTGTGACCGCGGTGCGCGCGGTATCCCGTGGAGGAGCGCCGGGACGAGGGGCGCCGGTGGGAAGACCAGGGATCGCGCCGCCTGGAACCGGAGTTCCCTGCCCGACGCTGCCCGGCGCCTGAGCGAACACCGGAAGCGAGAGGAGCAGGGAACACGCTGCAGCGAGGGGCACCAACGCACGTTTCATGGCCGCCTCCCGAACGATCCGAACGATCCGAACGATCCGAACGATCCGAACGATCCGAACGATCCGAACGATCCGAACGATCTATATTCCGCCGAGACAGAGGTACTTCACTTCGAGAAACTCCTCGATCCCGTATTTCGATCCCTCGCGTCCCAGCCCGGACTCCTTCACGCCGCCGAACGGCGCCACCTCTGTGGAGATCAGACCGGTGTTGATGCCAACCATCCCGGATTCCAGGCCTTCCGCAACCCGCCACACGCGGCCGATGTCGCGGCCGTAGAAGTACGCGGCCAGACCGAATTCGGTGTTGTTCGCCTGCGCGATCGCGTCCTCCTCCGTCTTGAACCGGAAGAGCGGTGCCACAGGACCGAACGTCTCTTCACGCGCCATCAGCGCGCCCGGCGCCACATCGGCGAGCACAGTCGGCTCGAAGAACCGTCCACCAAGAGCATGCCGGTGCCCGCCGACGACCACCCGTGCCCCTTTCTCGACGGCATCCTTGATGTGCTCCTCGACCTTCGCCACAGCCTTGTCGTCAATGAGCGGCCCCTGCGTCGCGCCGGGCTCGAGCCCGGGCGCCGGCTTCAGCTTCTTCACCGAATCCGCCAGCTTCTGCGCGAACGCGTCGTAGACGCCATCCTGCACGTAGATCCGGTTCACGCAGACGCATGTCTGACCGGTATTGCGGTACTTAGACGCGATCGCGCCCTCGACGGCCGCATCGAGATCGGCGTCGTCGAAGACGATGAACGGCGCGTTGCCGCCCAGTTCGAGCGAGATCTTCTTCACCGTCTGCGCGCACTGCGCCATCAACACCTTGCCCACCTCGGTGGACCCGGTGAACGAGAGTTTCCTGACGATCGGGTTCGCGGTGAGCTCGCCGCCGATCTCGCCGGCCGATCCGGTGACGACGTTGAACACGCCTTTCGGAAGGCCCGCCCGTTCGGCGAGCTCGGCGAGGGCCAGGGCTGAAAACGGCGTTTGCGATGCCGGCTTCAACACGACCGTACATCCGGCAGCAATCGCCGGGCCGGCCTTGCGCGTAATCATCGCCAGGGGGAAATTCCACGGCGTGATGCATGCGGCAACGCCGATCGGCTGCTTGATGACGACGATCCGCTTGTCGGGCTGGTGGCCGGGAATGGTATCGCCGTAGATGCGCTTCGCTTCCTCGCCAAACCATTCCAGAAACGCGCCGGCGTATGCGACCTCGCCGCGCGACTCGACCAGCGGCTTGCCCTGCTCGGTCGTCATCAGCTTCGCCAGGTCGTCGGTGTTCGCGAGCATCAGCTCGAACCACCGCCGCAGCACGGCCGCGCGCTCCTTCGCGGTTTTCTTACGCCATTCGGGGAACGCGCGGTTGGCCGCCTCGATCGCGTCGCGTGTTTCAACGGCGCCAAATCTAGGCACCGTGCCGATGATGTCGCCCGTCGCCGGGTTGTCGACGTTAATCGTGGCGCCGCCGCGGGCATTCACCCACGCGCCGTCCACGTAGCACGACTGCCTGAACAGCTTCGGGTCGGTCAGCGCCACCCCCGTCAATGTGCTCGAATTCGTGTGAGTTGCCATATTGCGCCTTGCTGGATGGTGGTTAGTGGATGGTGGTTCGTCTCATTTCGATGGCGCCGCCGGCGGACGCGGCATGTCCTCCTTCGAGAACCGAGGAAGGAGCCCATCGCGCATCGCGAGGTGGTAGACCGTGCCCGCCACGACGATCGCGGCCTTCTTCACATCGTCTTCGACAATCCGCTCGTACGTATCGAGATTCGTGTGCCAGGTCACGTTGTCGTACTGGATCCCGTCGAGGATCATGTTGACGCCGGGAAGGCCGGCGTTGCTGAAGCTGGCGGAATCGGTCCCGCCGCCCGCCGTCCGGGTCCGCGTGGTCGTCGCGCCCAGCATCCCCAGGTCTTTGAACGAGGCCGTCGCTTCGCGGATGACGGTTGCCGCTGCCGCCGGTCCGAACGCGGTCATACCGCGGATGCGCCCCGTACCCGAGTCCATGTTGAAGTACGCCGAGAGCTTGCCGTAGGCCGGCTTCTGATCTTCGAACGTGCCGAAATGCTGCTTGACGTAAGCGGCCGAACCAAACAGTCCCTGCTCTTCGCCGCTCCACAGCGCAACCCGGATGGTCCGCCGCGGCTTCACGCCGATAGCGGAGAGGATCCGTACCGCCTCCATCATCACGGCGCAGCCGATCGCGTTGTCGGTCGCACCGGTGGCCGCGTGCCATGAGTCGAGGTGTCCACCGAGCATCACGACTTCATCAGCCTTGTCGCTGCCAGGGAGTTCGGCGATGACGTTGTAGCTGGTGCGCCCTTCCGGATAGCTGCGATTCACAATCTCGAATTCGAGCTCGACCGGACGTTTGTCCGCGAGCAGCCGCGAAATGCGCCCGTAATCCTCGTTGCGCATGACGACGGTGGGCGGTGCCTTGGCCACGTCACGCGTCGCGTTGTCGAAGGCGCGAATCTGTCCGTGATCGCGTCCGGCATCGTTGATGCGCACGAGCGCGCCGTTGTCGAGCAGGAACTGATTGAGCTGCGTCTGAATCTGCGCGTTCGTCAGCGGACGCTGCGAATCGTTGACCGATACCGGCGCCTGCGCCTGCTGCGGCGCGGCCGGCTGCTGCGCGGGTGCCGCCTGCGCCGGCTGGTTGTTCAGTTGCGTGAGGAGGTCGGCCTCGTCGCGCCGGAGCGGCGCCGCGTTGAAGGTGACGGGCACCACACGGTGCGGTCCGACGAGGACCATGCGGCCGCTGACCGTGGACTTGATGCCTTCCAGGAACGATGTCATCTCCGCCGCCGTCGGACGTGCCGGCAGCGTGATCTGCACCGCCTGACCGCGCGCAACGCCGTTCGTCCCCGGCGTCCATGCCAGGACTTCCACGACCAGCGCGTCCTGTGCCGGAGAGACCATGTGCGCCGTCACGCGTTCGTTCGCCCAACCATCGTGGCCGAAGTCCCACGGCTCGAGATGGCCGTTCTGCAAACCCCACGACGTCATCTGCTGAATGGCCCACTCGCCAGCCGCCTTCAGGTTCGGCGACCCGGTCAGCCGCGGCCCGTACACATCGGTGAGGACGTGGACCGTCTGGAGAATCTGCGATCTGGCCGTCGCTTCCTGCCGGATCTTCCAGAACACGGCTTCGTCCGGGCGTTCTTCCGCGGCCAGCAGCGGGAAACCAGCCAGACACACGGCGATTGAAAGACCGATCAATCTGCGGCTCGTCACTTCAGTCACCCACCTGGCGAGCCTGACAAGGCTCGCCCCACGATCCCCAGCTCACTATCTCGGATTGATCGCGTATCCGCCGTCGAAGGCGATGCGTGCGCCGTTGATGTAGACGGCGCGATCGGAGGCGAGGAACGTCACGAAATCCGCGAGCTCCTCCATCGAGCCCCATCGTCCCTGCACGATGCCCCACGCCCGGCAGATATCCTCGACGAACTGCTCCTTGGATTTCCCCTGCTGCTTGCCCATGTTCTCGGCCCAGCCGTGCCGCCACTCGGTGGCGATCAATCCGGGCACGACGGTATTGACGGTGATCTGCTCCGCCGCCAGATCGCGAGCCAGATAGGAGGTCATGTGGTTCATCGCCGAGTTGTTGAGCCCGTGCGTGAGCGCGCCGATGAACGCCGACACGCCGGCGATCCCGCTGATGTTGATGACGCGGCCGGTCCAATCGCGCGGCATGATCGGCATGAACGACTGCGTCACGCGCAGCGCTCCAATCAGCTTGAGGTTGAGATCGTCCACCCAGTCGCTGTCGGGCCAGGTGATCTGCCGATCCTGACGGCGGATGCCGCTGCCGGCGTTGTTGATCACGATGTGGACGGTGCCGTACTCCGCCTTCGCGGCATCGGCGGCCGCCTTGACCTGACCGATGTCGCGAACGTCGGCCTGCACGGCGAGGACCTTGACCCCCTGCTCGCGGCGAATCTGGTCCGCCGCCTGGTCGAGCGCGTCCTTGCCGCGCGCGAGGACGACGAGGTTGACGCCCTCCTGGGCGAGCCCGCGCGCGATGGCCCTGCCGATGCCCTTGCTCGCGCCGGTCACAACGGCAGTGCGGCCTTTCAGTCGAAGATCCATTTGATGTTTCCGCTCACGTGGCGCGCGCCTTGTCAGGCGCGCGTCGCGGACCTGACAAGGTCCGCGCCACGATCAAATCCGAATCCTACGAAAATTTCCCTGCTTCCCCGATCGCCTGCACGACATCGTTGAGGAATCTCGCCGCGCTGGCGCCGTCGACGACGCGGTGATCCGACGACAGCGTCACCGTCATCATCGGTCGCACCGCCAGCATTCCATCCACCACGACCACGCGATCGACGATGGCGCCCACGGCGAGGATGCCGACCTGCGGCGGCACGATGATCGCCGTGAAGGCATCGACGTTGAACATGCCGAGGTTGCTGATGGTGAACGTCGCGCCGCTGATATCGGCGGGCGACAGCTTGTTCGATCGCGCGCGCGAGGCCTTGTCGATGCGCTGTTTCGCGATGTCGCCAATCGTCGCGCGGTCCGCGTTGTGCACCACCGCCGCCACGACCGCGTTCTCGACCGCGATGGCCAGGCCGACGTTGACGTCCTGGTGCACCGTGATGCGGCCATTGTCCCAGCTGGCGTTCATGCGCGGATGCTTGCGCAGCGCACGCGCCACGGCCGCGACGATGAGATCGGTGTGCGTCATCTTCACACCGTGCAGCTCTTCGATCTTCGGCCCCATCGCGTCGCGCGCGCTCTTCAGCGCGCTGACGTCGATCTCCCGCGACACGAAGAAGTGCGGCACCGTCGTCCAGCTCTGCGTCGTGCGTTCGGCCATGATGCGGCCGATCGACGTCACCGCATCGGCCGGACCGGCGGATGCGGCCAGCGGCGGCGCAGCGGACCGTATTTCGGATTCGGGCGTGGCGACGCTGGCGGCGGCGGTTTTCAGGATGTCGTCGGCGAGGATCTCACCGCCCGGACCCGACCCTTTGATCGTCGCGATGTCGACGCCATGCTCGCGGGCGAGCTTCCGCGCTTTGGGGGAAATGCGCGCACCCGGCGCGGAGGCAGGCTCCCCCGGGGCTCGCCCCGCGGCAGCCGCGGCAGGGGCGGAGGCGGGCACCGCCGCGGCACCGGTACGGCCGGTCTGGACGTGCGTGCCCTGCTGCGGAACCGACTCACCCGGCTTGAGCAGCCAGGCGATCGTCTGCCCGACCGGGATCACGTCGCCGGTCCTCGCCGTCACGCCGCCGAGGATGCCGTCGCTCTGCGCCTCGATTTCCACGACCGCCTTGTCGGTCTCGACCTCGAGGAGCATGTCGCCTTTCTTGACCTGCTCCCCTTCCTTCTTCAGCCACGAGACGAGCTTGCCGGTCTCCTGCGCCATCTCGAGCGCAGGCATCACCACTGAAATCGCCACTAAGTCTTCGCTCCCACCGGGCTCTGCGCTTCCGCGCGCGCGGCGCGCGCGATCAGCTCCTTGACCTCCGGATTCGGCGCCGGCGCCTCCGTCTCGCGCACGAGCGGCAGCGTGCCGGTGACGGTGACGAATGGCGCGCCCGCGACGAGGAGCTGCTCGGCCGGGAAGCGCGTGATCACTTCGTGGCCGGTTTCGGTGACGACGATCTCTTCCTCGATTCGCGCCGCGCTCCAGCCGTCGGACGCGGGCCAGTAGGTCTCGAGCGCGAACACCATGCCCGGCTTGATCTCGTGGGGGTGGTCGAGCGAGACGAGCCGGCTGATCATCGGCTTCTCCCAGATCGCCAGGCCGACGCCGTGGCCCATCTGCAGCGCGAAGGCCGACTCTTCGTCGGGGAACCCGAACTCCTGCGCCTTCGGCCACACCGAGGCGACTTCAGTGGTCGTGCGCCCGGGACGAATCAGCTCGATCGACGCGTCGAGATAATCGCGGCACCGCTTGTAGGCGTCGACCAGCGCATGCGACGCCGAGCCGATCGCGAAGCAGCGGTAGTAGCAGGTCCGGTACCCCATGTACGAATGGAGGATGTCGTAGAACACCGGATCGCCCGGCCGGTAGACGCGATCCGAGAACACGTGCGGGTGCGGGCTGCAGCGCTCGCCGGAAATCGCGTTGACGCCCTCGACGTACTCCGACCCCATCTCATAGAGCCGCGAGGCGACGAGCGCCACGGCGTCGTTCTCGCGCATGCCCGGCTTCATCGCCTTGTAGAGGTCGTAATACGCGGCGTCGACCATGCCGGCCGAATGCGTCAGCAGCGAGATCTCGTCCTGCGTCTTGATCTCGCGCGCGTTCGACATCAGCTGCTGGCCGTCGACGATGTTCAGGCCTTCCTTCTGCAGCGCAAACAGCACCGGCGGCTCGACCACGTCGACGCCGACCGGCTCCTTGTGCAGGCCGCGCGACTCGAGCTCGATGCGGATCTTGCGCGCCACATCCTCGGAGCGGCCCATCTCCGGCGTCATCGCGCCGCGCATCAGCGGGATGCCGGCGCGCGACCGCTCGCCGAGCCAGTCGCAGTAGATGCGGTGATGCTTGGCGGCGGAGCCGAAGTCCCAGAGGATCGGCTCGTCGTTCTGCGGCAGCAGGGTGAAGCGGCTGATCTTGTCCTGCGCCCAGGTGCCGATGTGCGTCGCCGTGATGTAGCGGACGTTGTTCATGTCGAAGCAGAGGACCGAGCCCAGCTCCGACTCCGCCAGCAGCTTCTTGATGCGAGCGAGACGCTCGCGGCGCAGCCGATCGAAATCGATCCGGCGCTCCCAATCGACCGCCATCGTGCCGTAGGTTCGTATTGCCACGACTTTCTCCTGTTTCACAGGCCACGGAGACACCGAGGCACGGAGCTCATAGAAACTCTCCGTGTCTTCGTGCCTCCGTGGCCCCGTCTCGGTTGCGAACTAGCGATTGCACATCTGTCGAGCCAAATCGAACGCCTGTTTCTCCGTCGGTACGGTCACGTCCTCCAGCGCGGGCGAGAACGGAATCGGCACGTGCATCGCGCAGAGGCGGCGCACGGGGCCGTCGAGGTCGTAGAACGCACCCTCCTGGACGGTTTGCGCCAGCTCGGCCGCGACGCTGTAGCGGCCGTACCCCTCGTCCATCACGATGCAGCGCGAGGTCTTCTTCACCGAGTTGATCAGCGTCTCCTCGTCGAGCGGCCACGTCGTCCGCGGATCGACGACCTCGGCGCTGATGCCGACCTCCTCGAGCATTGCCGCGGCACCGAGTGCGACCTGCACCATGCTGCTCGTCGCGATGAACGTGATGTCGCTGCCTTCACGTTTCACGTCGGCGACGCCCAGCGGGATCACGTATTCCTCGGTCGGCACCAGCCCTTTGACCTTGGTGTAGCTGATCTTGTCCTCGAAAAAGACCACCGGATTGTTGTCGCGGACGGCAGCCTTGAAGAGTCCTTTCGCGTCGTACGGGGTCGACGGCACGACGACCTTCAATCCGGGAATGTGGCTCGGCCAGGCATGCAGCGACTGCGAGTGCTGCGCCGCCGACCGCCTGGTCGCACCCATCGTTGCGCGAATGACGATCGGCACGTTCCACTTGCCGCCGGACATGTAATGAATCTTGGCCGCCTGGTTGCCGATCTGGTCCATGACCAGCATCAGGAAGTCGCCGAACATGATGTCGGCGATCGGCCGCATCCCCGTCATCGCGGCGCCGACACAGAGACCGGTGAACCCGACTTCGGAGATCGGCGTGTCGATGATGCGGCCCGGGCCGAACTCTTCGACCAGCCCCTTCAGCACCTTGAACGTCGTTCCCGCCTCGGCGACGTCCTCGCCCATGAGGACGACCGTCGGGTCGCGGCGCATTTCTTCGGCAATCGCCTCGCGGACGGCGTCGCCGAACCCGATTTCCTTCGTCGCGTCGCGCGGCGGCGCGACGGTGGCAGTAGCTGCGTCAGGCATAGATGTCCTCGGTCACGCGGCTGGGATCCGGGTAGGGCGCGTTGACCGCAAACTCCACTGCCGCATCCATCTCTTTCACGAGCTTTTCCTGTATCGCGTCGAGCGTTGCGCGGTCGGCCATGCGGTTGTCCATCAGCCACTGTCCATGCAGCGTGATCGGATCCTTCTGCGTGACCCACTCCTGCTCTTCCGCCTTCGGCCGGTAGTACGCCCGGGCAATGTCGCCGACGTGATGGCCGTGGTAGCGATAGGTGATGCACTGCAGGAACGCAGGGCCCTCGCCGCGGCGCGCGCGCTCGATGTAGCGCGAGGCCGTCTGGTAGACGGTGCGCACGTCCTGGCCGTCGATGGTATGGGTCGCGATGCCAAACGCTTCGGGGCGCGCCGCCACATCGCCGGCGGTTGCTTCCTTGAAGTGCGTGTACTCGTTGTAGCTGTTGTTCTCGCAGACGAAGATGACCGGCAGCTTCCACAGCTGGGCGAGGTTCATCTCTTCGTAGAGAATGCCCTGCCCGAGCGCGCCTTCACCGAAGAAGCATACCGCGACGCGGCCGTTCTTCAGATACTTCGACGCGTAGGCGGCGCCCGTCGCGATACCGGCGCTGCCGCAGACGATCGCGTTGGCGCCGAGGTTGCCGGTGGCCGGGTCGGCGATGTGCATCGAGCCGCCCTTGCCCTTGCAGTAGCCGGCTTCCTTGCCGAGCAGCTCGGCGAACATCAGAGGAGGCGATGCGCCTTTCGCCAGGCAATGCCCGTGGCCACGGTGGGTGCTGGTGATGTAGTCGTCGGGCTGCAGCGCCTCGCAGACGCCGACGGCAATCGCTTCCTCGCCGATGTAGAGGTGCGCCAGGCCGGGCATCAGCGCACGGGTATAGAGATCGTTCACGCGCTCCTCGAACAGCCTGATCGCGATCATCTGCTCATACAGACGCAGCAGTTTTTCCTTTCCGATCTGCACTGCGGCATCGGTCGCCATCTTCGTGGCGGTGGTCATGCGGGGACTCCTGAAATCGTTATGTACCCGAGGTTTGCCATAGGAGAAACAGCCTAAAAGTATATTTCTGATCAGCGCCCAACACCCAACTCCCAAAGCGCGGACACGAGTGTGCCAAACCGGGAATCAGACGGCGACGGGGAGTCACGCTCCAACAACCGTTACCCGTCCGTAACCACGGGCACGAAGGATCGAAGAGCGCGAAGCGCCGTCAGGCGGACACGTGGTCAGGCGATCCCTGACATGTGAGCCAGCACCTTGTACAGGATGGCGAAATCCTGTTCCCCAAGGCCCTGCGCGCGTGCGGACGACAGGAACTCGTTGACCACGGCTCCGGTGGGCAACGTCACCTGCACCTCGCGGGCGAGCTCGAGCGCGAGCGTCACATCCTTTTGCATCATGTTCGCGCTGAACATCGGTTGCTCGGGCATCTTCAGGACGCACGGCCCCTTGTATTGCACCAGCGGCGAAGCGATCGCGCTATTGGTCAGGACCTCAATCGCCGTTTCGCGGGCCACGCCGGCCTTCTCAGCCAGAACGACGCTCTCGGCCAACGCGAGCATCTGGACGGCGATACTGATGTTGGTCGCGAGCTTCATGGACAGTGCGAGGCCGTTCTCGCCGATGTAAGTGACTTTCTGGCCGATGTCCTCGAGCAGCGGCTTGGCGCTGTCGAACGTCGCGCGATGTCCGCCGACCATGAGCGACAGCTTGCCCTGTTCGACCATCGAGATGCTGCCCGAGACCGGCGCGTCGAGCATGTCGGCGCCCTTTTCCCGTACCTTCGCTGCCAGCGCGCGGCTGGTCGCCGGGCCGACCGTGCTCATGTCGATGAGCAGCTTGCCGGCGCCGAGGCCGGCCAGCAGCCCATCCGGTCCCTGCGACGCGCCTTCGAGCGCTGCGGTGTTGGTCACCATGACGAACGTCGTGTCGGCGGCTTCACACACGGCGCGAGGGGAGGACGCCCACTTCCCCCCCATGGCGACAAGCTCCGGCTGCTTCGCAGGAAAGAGATCGTAACCGGTCACCGCGTGGCCCTTGGCCAGCAATCGTTTGGTGATCCGACTGCCCATCGCCCCGAGCCCGACAAATCCAAGATTAGCCATGAGTTTCTACCCTACTGAATCTTGTCGAGACCTTCCGTGAGCTCGATGTTCGTACCCCACGGGTCGACGATGAACGCGATATTGATGCCGAGCGCATCCACTCGGCGGAAGGTCACGGACGGCTTGATCCCCTGCCCTTCGAGCCTGCCGAGAAACTCCTGGAGGTTCTTCACTTCGAATCCGATGTGATCCACGGCACGGCCGGCGGTGGCCACCGTCGGCGTTGTTGAGGGGGAAAAATTCATCCGCAGGCCGGGCAGCGTTGCGCTCAGGAACAGGGCGTTCGGTCCCGCCTGCACTGCCGTGGCACCGAACACCTTCACATACCAGTCACGCATTGCCGAATTCTGCTCGCCGAAGAAGTGCATGTGATGCAGCTTGATCGGTTCCGGCTGATTCGTCGCCTCGAGCAACTCAACCTTGACATCGTCCGGGCCGAAGACAAACGCGAGCCTGGTGCCGGGGCCGGGATTCGCAACGTCGCCCTTTACGTTGTAGCTCGCCGGCGACTCGTCCGCCGTCGCGACTCGGAAGCCGTTGGCCTTCACTCTCGCCAGGGTGGCGTCGAGGTTCGAGACGGAAAGGCCGATGTGATCGGCGGTGCTCCCCTTGCTGCTGCCTGTGGCCGCCTGCGCGCGCATGAAGATCCACACGTTCGGGATCCTGATCACCTCGCGGCCGTCGGTGCCCACCTTTGCGACAACGCCACCGAGCGCGTCAGCCCAGAACTTCTTGTGAGCGGCCGGATCCGTCGCGTTGACGTGATGATGGCCGTAGACAATCGGACCTTCCTTGGCCGCGACGAGCTGGGCGAAGGCAGTGGAGGGCAGAAGGAAGAAGCACAGGACAACAGAGAGCTGAATGTGGCGGACCATGAGAGCCTCAGGAAATGCAGAATTCAGAATGCAGAATTCAGAAGATGCGAGCAGCTCGTTGCTCTGAATCCTGAATCCTGCATTCTGCATTGGCCGGGCGCGTCAGTCCAGCGCCTTTGATATATTCCCGGCCCGATGGCCAACGTCGACTCGCTTCACGCTGAATCGGGCCTCGCGGCCCCGCGAAACGCCCGGTGGAGGACCTATGACCCGTTGTGGTGCTGAACGCGCGCTGATTACGGTCGCGGCGCTTGCGATGCTGACTGTGGCGCCCGCGTCGGCGCAGAACCAGAGGGACGCCACGCATCCGTGCAATCGCGCGTGTCTCACCCGCGTCGTCGACACGTATGTGGCTGGCCTGCTGGCCAACGATCCGTCCCGGCTGCCGCTGGCCCCCGGCGCCCGGCTCACGCTGAACGACGACGTCGTCAGCGCAGGCAGGCTGTTCTGGGATCAAGCGGCGTCCGTGCAGGCGCGCATCGACATCGCCAACCCGCGCCTGGGCGACACGGGCACCCAGACGGTCATCACCAATGCGGACGGCTCCCAGTTCATCTACGCCTTTCGTCTGAAGGTGAAGGACAGCCGGATCACGGAAGTCGAGGCGATGCTGATCCGCAATGTCGCCGAGGGCGGGCTGTTCGACCTCAAGACGCTGCAGAGACCGAACCCCAACTTCACGACGCCCATCCGGGCGGCCGAGCAGGATTCCTATTACGACCTCATCGCGGCAGCCGAAGGGTACTGGCGTGCGTTCAACACCAACGGCACGCCCGAATACCGGCCCGCTGCATTCTGGCCGCACGTGCCGCGCCTGGAGAATGGCTTCAAGACGACCGACGTCGCCATGCAGGGCAACCCGCCGACGAGCGCCGCGGAGCAGTTCGATGCCGGCTTTCACGCAGGACGGAACATCTGGGATCTGCGCTACCCGGTCGTGGACGAGGAATACGGCGTGGTGATGAGCGTCGCGCGCTTCGGGCTGAAGACCGGCGTGAAACCGAATCGCCCGGCGCAGGCCGCGGAGCGTCTGGTCGCCGAGTTCTTCGCCGTGCGCAAGGGACAGATCTTCGACATTCAGGCGGTCATGGTGAATCGCGACGAGAAACTGCCCTCGGCGTGGCCGCCGGACTACGGGCCAACGCGCGGTGGGTGGGCGCCCATCGCCTGCAACCGCGCCTGCCTCACCGGCTTCATCGACGCGTACTACCAGGCGCTGGTCGCCAACAATCCAGCCGCGCTGCCTCAGGCGGCGAAGGCGCGTATTACGCTGAACGGCAGGCAATCGCCGCTGGCGGCGACGTTCTGGCCGGCAGCCAGGGCCGTCCGATGGCGTTTCGATGCCGTCAACGAGCGTCTCGGCGACACCGGCACGCAGGTGGTGATCAGCAACGACGACGGCTCGGAGACGATGGAGGTCGTGCGCCTGAAGGTGGCGGGCGGCGCCATCACGGAGATGGAGATCGTCCGCTGCAACAAGGGCGATGCAGGCGAGCAATGGTGGGGACCCGAGCAGCTCGATCCGAAGCCTTCGTCCTTCCTCACGCTCTCCATCCCGCCGGCCGAGCGCGATTCCTATTACGGGCTGGTCGCCGTGGCCGACGGCTACTTCCGCGCCTTTCAGACCAACGGCACGCCGGACTATCACCGCGCCGACCTGCAGCCCGATACGCGGCGCTTCGAGAACGGCGCCCAGTTCACCGGGAACATCCGCAACGGGGTCTATACGACCGCGCAGGACGGATTCGATCGCGGCCGGTTCGTCGGCCGCAACCTGTGGGATCGCCGCTACGCGGTCGTGGATGAAGAGCGCGGCATCGTGCTGGTGATCCTGCGCTTCGGCAAGATCGACGGCGCGCAGAACGCCGCCTCGGTCACGTCCATCGATCGGCTGGTGGCCGAGTTCTTCACGGTCAAGTCGGGAAAGATCCAGGAAGTGCAGGCCGTGATGATGAACCGCCCCGACGCGGAGCCCACCGGCTGGGACACGCGCTGGTACGGACCCGGCCGTGGCGGCTGGCGCAGCATGCCGACAGGACAGTAGCGCCCAATGGCCAGGGTCGATTCCACGCCCGCCGAATCCCGCCTTGCACAGATCGGCCTCCGTCTGTCCGACTGGTTCGAGCGCTGGTTTCCCGATGCGTTCGCGCTGGCGCTGACGGCTGTCGCCATTGTCTTCGTCGCCACGCTGGCAACCGGCGCCACGCCGGCGCAAAGCGCGCAGTGGTTCGGCTCGGGCTTCTGGGATCTCGTCGCCTTCACGATGCAGATGTCGATGATCATCCTGACCGGCTACGCCGTGGCGACGTCGGCCCCGGTCTACGCGGTCATCCGGCGGATGGCAAGCGTGCCGAAGACCGGCCGCGGGGCGGCCGCGTACGTCGGCCTGTTCTCGATGCTGGCCTCGCTCGTATCGTGGAGCTTCAGCCTGATTTTCAGCGGCCTGCTGGCGCGCGAAGTGGCGCACCGCGTGCGCGGATCGGACTATCGCGCCATCGGCGCAGCCGCCTATCTCGGGGTCGGCAGCGTGTGGGCGCTCGGCCTGTCCTCGTCGGCGGCGCTGATCATGGCCGCGCCCGCTTCACTGCCCGACGCCATCGAAAAGATCAGCGGCGTCATTCCGCTCAGCCAGACGCTGCTGCTGTGGCAAAGCCTTCTCGTCGCCGCCCTGATCATCGTCGCGTCGATGCTCGTCTCGTACTATTCGGCGCCCGCGCCGGCCCATGCCAAGACCATGGAAGAGATGGGCGTGACCTACGCGCCCGCCACGCAGGAAGCGGGCAAGCGGGAGAAGCCCGGCGAATGGCTCGAATACAGCCCGCTCATGACGATCGTGATCTGCGCGCTCGGGTTCGGTTACCTGGCGAGCCGTGTTGCCACTGACGGGTGGGACGTTCTCCTCGAGCTCAATCACTACGTGTTCACGTTCCTGATGGTCGGCCTGCTGCTGCACTGGCGGCCGCGTTCATTCGTGAACGCAATTTCGAGCGCGGTCGGGCCGGTCGGCGGCGTGTTGATTCAGTACCCACTCTATGCCGGCATCGTGAAGATGATGACCGAGTCAGGGCTCGCGACGCAGATGGCGCACTTCTTCGTCCGCGTGTCCAACGAGCACACGTTCCCGGTGATGATCGGGATCTACTCCGCGTTTCTCGGGCTGTTCATTCCGTCCGCCGGTGGCAAGTGGCTGATCGAAGCGCCATACATGCTGGAAGCCGCAAAGACGCTCGAAGTGCATCTCGGCTGGGTTGTGCAGACCTACAACGCCACCGAAGCGCTGGCCAACCTGATTCACCCGTTCTGGATGCTGCCGCTGGTGGGAATTCTCGGCCTCAAGGCGCGCGATATCGTCGGCTACTCGATGCTGCAGTTCGCCGTGCACGTGCCGCTCGTGCTGTTCCTCGTCTGGATCTTGAACTACACGCTGGCGTACGTTCCACCGGCTCTCTGAAGGCCCAAGGGCTAAGGCCCAAGGCCTAAGGGCTGGTCGAGGAAACAGGGTCAATGAGGACCGAAGGGCTGGTTTAGGAATAAGGGAACCGAGGACCGGGACGGGCACCGAACCGGCAGCCAGCTCACGGCGTCTAGCCTGATGAAAGCGCAGGATCGCCGTTTGATGAAGCAATTAGCGGTACTCGTCTTGTGCGTGTTCGCCGCCACGCTTACAGCGGAGCAAGCTCCTCCAGCGTTCGAAGTCGCGTCCGTGAAGCGGAATACCAGCGGCGATGCCGAGGGATCGATCGGCCCGCGGCCGGGCGGTTACGCCATGACGAACATTCCGCTGCGTCTGTTGATCGTTCGCGCATATGAACTGCGGTCCTTCCAGGTTGTCGGGGGTCCGGGCTGGATCGACGGTGAGCGCTACGATCTCAATGCCCGCGCACCTGAGGGCACGCCGCCGAATCAAATATTCGCCATGCTGAGGACGCTCCTGGCAGAACGTTTCAAGCTGGTCGCCCACCTGGAGAAACGCGAGCAGCCGGTGTACGCGCTGGTGACCGCCCGCGCTGATGGCCGTCTTGGCCCCAGGCTGACAGCGTCGACGCTGACGTGCTCGGGGCAACCGGACCAAAGTGATCGATGCGAGATGGGCGGTCGCTTCACCGGAAGCGGCGGAACGCTGAAAGGTGTAGGGCAGCCGCTCGCGGTCTTAGCAACGCATGTCAGCACGGCCGTCGATCGAATCGTGCAGGATCGAACGGGACTCGCCGGTGGATTCAACTTCGAGCTGGCGTGGAGTGGCAGCGGTTTGAAACCCGCGCCGGGAGCCCCGAGTGAACTGCCATCCGTGTTCACCGCACTGCAGGAACAACTCGGGTTGACGCTCGAACCCTCGCGTGGCCCCGTCGACGTGCTCGTGATCGATTCGGCGACGCGACCGACACCCGACTGATGTGCCGCACGCTTTCGTACGGAAGAACCTTCCGCCTGATTCCTTGACCAGCCCTTGGGCCATGGGCCTTAGGCCTTGGGCCTGATTTTCTCGACGAATTTCTCGAACTTCTCGTTCTCGAGACAAATCTCGTCGATCAAGTCCGTGTCGACGACGATACGCTGCTTCAGCGTGACGGTCCAGGGCTTCGTGTAGGCCTTCGGATCGTCAACGGTTACCTTGATTTCCAGGTGGCCGAAATCCGGACGGCGGATTTCCTCGCGCACTTTGGCCGCCTCGGTGAGGACGCTGCCGTTCCAGTCGATCCACGTGTCGTCGCGCAGTCCGATCGTGTCGATCACGAGCGTGTCGCCGGACCACGTCGCGGACGAATATCCCTGCCATGTCGGGTGCGGATCCTTGGGCAGCGGCCTGCCATCGGTGAACACCTGGCGGTATCCGGCGTTCATTTCGTTGAGAACGACCAGCAGTTGCGGCGAGTGCACGAACTTCAGCAGATGCGGCAGTCCATACGCGCGAAGGAAATTATCGGGCAGGCATCTGATGTGGGGATCGTCAATCGCCTCGTTGGCCGTGCGCTCCTTGACGATCGGGATCAGCCAGGGTTGATACGGCAGCCCGCCGGGAAGGTCGATGCCGATATCCCGCATCTGGCGAGAGGCTGTGATGTTGCGCTGGTCGCCGGCCTCGTCGGGGATGGTTGCCGGGGGCGGTGTCCCGCGGCCGACGCCCCGATTGGGCTCCGCGGTCATCCAGATTCCGGACAGATCCGGCTTTCCGTTCGCCAGCCGCGGTGCAGGCGCGGACATATTCACCTTGCCGTCGGGCCGTCGCGGCACTCCGGCCGTCGGATAGTTCACCCACTGCGCGGCCAATGGGCTCGACGCGATCAGCGTTCCGAGAATCACAAGTACGAGACGCATGCATTACCCCGTCATGATGGCGGTGATCGTGGTGCGATACGCGACTTCTTCGTACGCCTGGAGCATCCGCTCGAGCGGCGCGACCCGTGTTGCGAGCGACTTCGCGTCGTATTGTCCCTGCTCGAGCAGGCGGACGAACTTCGGAACGTCGCGCATCGGACTGGCACCGCCGGCCTGGCCGGGATGGTGCGTCACGCCGCCAATCGTGAACTGCGTGCCGGGTATCAAGATGTTTCCTCGCACCAGGCTGGTTGTGATCAGGTGGCCGCCGAGCGCGCACATCTGATACGCCTGCTGCACGGCCAGCACGCCCGTCGGATCGGGTGACCGCTCCAGCTTTGGCGGCGCATTGTCGGCGCCGGCGGCCTCGATAACGAAGTCCGCGCCCGCACCCGGGCGTCGGCCGGCAGGGTTCCTTCCGCCCGACCAGAGCCGATCGGTGGGCCAGGCCGCAAGCGCGCGGACCCGCTCGACCAGCGCGCTCCCTTCCGCATGCGGATCCAGAACGTGCGTCGCGCCTACTGTGCGCGCCATGTCCCGGCGAACCTGAATGGGATCGATCGCGATGATCGTCGAGGCCCCCGCGATGCGAGCACCCTGCACGGCGCTCAGGCCGAGCGGGCCGCAGCCGACGACGGCGACCGTCGATCCCGCTTCGACCGGGGCCAGCGATGGAGACAACGCGGCGCCGAGTCCCGCGACGCTCACGCAGCTGAGCACCATCCCGAGTTCGATGGCAGACGCTTTGGTGAACACGGGCACGACCCACTCTTCAAAGGTGACCATCAGCTCGGCAAGGCCGCCGATATGCGAGTTCTCGAACACCGGGGTGCCGTCGCTCATGTCGGCCACAACGACGAGATCGTCGGCGCCAATCGCGCTGAGGAACTGGCACATGTCGGCGCGTCCGCGCAGGCAGTGATAGCAGGAGCCGCACTGCGGCGTGCCGGACACGAGCACGCGATCGCCCGCGCGCACGCGGCGCACCTCGGGGCCGACGGCCTCGACGATCCCGATGCCACCGTGCCCCTGGATGACCGCCATCTGGTTCATCTGCCGCACGCCGGATCCGATGGCGAGAGGGCTCGGCGTGACGCCGGGCGGCGGTGCCGGCTGGAACCCGAGCACGGCTGGCACGTTCGAGTAACAGAGGTTCGTCGCCTCCGTACGGACGACAACCTGGCGACCGGAGATCGGCCGCAGCACGACGTCGTGGAGCGTGGTGCGGCCCGCGCCGTTGCCGCGGGAAATCCAGGCCTTGAAGCGCCGGCGGGTGACGACACCCGGCGCCTGCGCGGCTGCTGGCGCCGCGCCGCCAAGCAGGGCCGCGCCGCCGGCGGCGACACCGCTCGTCAGTAACTTCCGCCGCGAGAGTGTCGGTTTGTTTTTTCGCATAGTGTCAGGGCCGCCTGAAGGCGGACACTACGAGTCGATCCCCGAAGCACGAGCCTGTTCGCGCGCCAGCACGGCCTGATCGCGGTCGGCGTCGCCGTGCGCCACGGCGCCGAGCAGGCGCTGATGGTACACGTCGTGGCTCGGCATCGGCACGCGGGCCAGATCGGCCGCCGCGGCAATCAGCAGCGCGTCCTTCAGGCCGACCGTGATCGGGGAGCCGACCTGGTCGTAGCTTTCGTCAACCATCTTCTGGCCATAAACCTTGTAGGCCGTCGACGCGAAGAGTCCCTCGACCATCACGTCCTGAAACACCTGCGGCTGCACGCCGTACTTACGGACCAGCGCAAAGCCCTCCGCCATGGCGACCATGGCGCAGCCGAGCACCGCGTTGTTCGCGAGCTTGATTGCCGTCGCGCACTCCGGTTTCGGCCCGGCCGGAAAGATCCGGCGGCCGATCAGGTTGAGGAGCGGCGCGCATCGCGCCACGGCATCTTCCGGCCCGCCGGGCACGACACCGAGCTGGCCCGCCGCGGCGAGGTCCGGCCGGCCGAGCACCGGCGCGGCGACGAGCGTCTGGCCCGCCTGCGCGTGCGCGGCTTCGAGCGTCCGGATGGCGCCGACGCCATAGGTACCCATCGCGAGATGGATTGCGCCCCTGGACAGGGACTCGCATAGTCCGCCTGGCTGTGTGGCAATGCTCACCACGGCCGCGTCCTCCACGAGCATCGTCACCACGACCTCGCGGCCGTCGCACAACTCGCGCAGCGATGCCGTGCCGCGCGCGCCATCCGCAACGAGCGCGGCGACGGCGGCAGGCGCGACGTCATAGACCGCGAGGTCGTGTCCGCCGCTGAGAATGCGACGGGCCATCCCGCTGCCCATGCGGCCTAATCCAATGAAACCGACTCTCATAAAGTTGAAAACTGGAAAACTGGAAGAAGTGGAAAAGTAACTGGAAAGTATCGCGAGCTAGCGCGTTGCACTTCGCCCTTACTTGTTCCACTTTTCCACTTTTCCACTTTTGTACTTTTTCCACTTACTGTTTCAGCCGTAACAGCGAGAACTTGGGATCGGCGCCGAGCGACTCGGTCGGCGGCAGCCCGAGCTCCTGCTTCACCAGGTTCGTCCCCTGCACCAGCGCCACCATCTTGTAG
>DASTBV010000084.1:0-7839 GCA_035711805.1 Vicinamibacterales bacterium | reverse complement strand
CCGTGCCCGCGTCCTGGGCGGTTCCCACTGCGAGGTCTTCGATACCGCGATTCTGCAGTCTGAACAAACCGAGCTGCAGCTGGAGGGCGATCTCGAGGGCGCGCTCCAGCGCCGTGAGTTCGAGCTGTTCTACCAGCCGATTGTTTCGCTGGCGTCGAATGAGATTCTCGGGTTCGAGAGCCTGGTGCGGTGGCGGCATCCGGTCCTCGGCATGATCGCGCCGCTCGACTTCATTTCAATCGCCGAGCGAACCGGATTCATCGTTCCTCTCGGTGCGTGGATCCTGCGCGAGGCCTGCCTCCGGCTGGCCGAATGGCACCGGAGTCTGCCGCTCAGGGACGACCTGTCGGTCTCGGTCAACATCTCGAGCGTCCAGTGGAACGATCCCACGCTCATCGACCAGATTCAGCAGGCGCTGCACGACTCCGGCCTGGAGCCGCGCCGCCTGGTGCTGGAATTGACCGAAGGGATCGCCATCGGGAATCCGAACGCGGTCATCACGCTGCTGATGCAGCTGCGGGCGATAGGCGTGCGCATCAGCGTGGACGATTTCGGAACGGGTTACTCGTCGCTGGCCTATCTTCGTCAGTTTCCGATCGACACGCTGAAGATCGATCGCTCGTTCGTACGCGGGATGGTCAGCAACAAGGACACCGCCGGGATCGTCGCCGGCATCATGAATCTGTCGAAGCAACTCGGCTTCTGCGTGATCGCGGAGGGTGTCGAGTCCGAGGAGCAGTGCGCGCACCTTCGCGAATTGAGCTGCCACGCCGGCCAGGGGAATCTTTTCGCGAAACCGCTTGATGCCGATACCGCCATGGAGGTGTTGAAGACCGGGCTCGCCCCGCGCCTGGAGCCCGAGGGCGAGACGCTGCGGTTTCCGCACCGTGCCACGACGGATGTTCGTCAGCTCTTCGTTCGGGGACGCCGCCTCGTGACCGCGAACGCGGCGTCGTTTACGGCTGCCGTCGTCGCGCTCTCCATGGCGGGAGTGTTGACGGTTGCCAAGAGCGTCCAATCCGCGATCGGCGGTCCCGTGGTTCCCGCAGCGGACGTGAAGCCGCACTCGATCGCGACCGCACCCGCGCCACCGGTCGCGACAGCGCCGGTCGCGATCACCGCAGCGCCGTCCGTTTCACCCGCCACGGCGAAAACGACGGCCGCCGGACGTGGCGCCGCGGCGGCTCCCGCGAGACGTGCTGCCGCAGCGGCTCAGACCGCCTCGCTGGACGTCGTCCATCTCCACCGCTTGGGCGACTGCCGCGGACGGCTGCAGGTGAGCCGCGACGGCGTCGCGTTCGTGTCGGACGAAAAAGACGACGCGTTTACGCTCCCTTTTGCGGAATTCCTGCACGCCGTCTCGGACGACACGCTGACGCTGCGCTCCGCCGCGAAGACGTATCGATTCAAGGCGGCCGCCGGCGGCGACAAGCTTCGCGCGTTCGCGGACCGAATCTCGCAGGCCCGGCGCTAGCGCGGATCTCACGTCCGTGGCGAACCCTTCGCGTTCGCGAGGCGAGCCTGCAAGGCTCGCCCCACGAATCGCGCTATTCGCAGCTGAAGAATGCGCGAATCGATTACGGAGGGGTGATTCCCGAGGCCGCGTTGAACGCGTACGGCGTGGTCTTGCCGTCGCCCTCGCGATACATCTTATGGCATTGCGCGCACGTTGCCTGAGCGGTCGCGAGTGACGTCTGCGCTTTCATCGCATCCCCTGCCTTCAGGGCGGCCAAGGCGTCCTGCGCGCCCGAGCGCGCGGTCTGTGCCAGCTTCACCGCGTCAGGTTTCATACGCTGGGTGTAAAACGTTTCGACGGTCGCGAAGGACGTCGCCAACGTCTGCACGCTCGTGGTCGCGCTTGCCGTATCCGCGCCCTTGAGCGCTTTGTTTGCGGCCTGAACGGACTGAGCAATGGTCTTCATCGTCGCCGCATGCTCTGCAACGGTTAGCCGGGCAGGCGCGGGTGCGGGTGCGGCGGCTGCCGGTGCTGGTGCTGCCGCTGGCTGGCCACCTTGCGCCGGTGGCGTCGTCTGCACGGCGTCCGACTTGTCGCCGCATCCAACGCTCAGCGCCAGCACCGCAGGAATCAGTGCACTCATCAGGATTCGCATCATGGCCGCTTTCACAAGCAAACGTCACGCCCAAACCCTAGCCGCGCGCGACTTCCGCCGTCACTTCTGCGTGCTGTCTCTTCGGTAGGTGAGTATCCGCCTGTCGATTCTTTCGCCTTCTCTGATTTCGAGCGTCACGATCAAACGGCCGCGTTCGTCGAGTCGCCAGACCTCGGTCCGTGCGCCGGTAACGACACCTGCTGTGAGGGTCCATTCCTCGATCCACAGAGCGTCTTCCCTCCATCGGACCGACCGTTCACGCGACAGCGACGCACGGCCACTGGACGTCGCCCCACGGTCCGGCAGGCCCCCAACCACTCCGCCCATAGTCCCGATCCTGTAGCTGGCCTCCTCAGCATTGTTCGCGAAATGTCGTATGACGGTAAGCGTCAGGTATGCGGGAGGCATCGGATCGCCGCGGCGGGTGGTGGTGGTGAGCGGTTGCTGAACTGTCAACCTGACAGGCGTATCTGCAGAAGCGGTCCCGTCCTCCAGCACCCAGCTCCCCGAAAAGTCTGTGCCCTGTTGCCCAAGCAGCCCAATGCTCGAGACGGCAACGAACAGCCACGGCAGAAAAATCAGCCTTGCCACGAGAACGTTAGACCCCGCCTTCACGTTTTGCTACGATTCGCCCAACTTAAACCGAAGCCAAGGAGCCAGCCGTGCGAATGCGAGCCCTCGTCCTGGCCACTCTCCTCATTGCCGCGATCGTCGCGGCCGATCATCTGTTTGCCCAGTCGCCCGCGCCCAGATCGCCTGCGGCAGCGGCCGCCGTCCCACGGACTCCCTGGGGACATCCGGACCTGCAGGGAACCTGGGACTACAAGACCATCACGCCGCTGGAACGTCCGCAACAGTACGGCGATCGGCAGTACCTGACGGATGCGGAAGTGAAGGCGCTCGAGGAACGCGCCGCCAAGCGGATGGACGAACCGCCGTCCGACGAACAGCCCAACCAGTCGGGGACGATCCACGCGACGTACCTGACCGATCCGGGCACCCGGGTGGACGACGACCGGCGCACGTCGCTCATCATCGATCCGCCTGACGGACGTCTGCCGCCGCTGGTCAACGCTGGCGCCGGCGGGCGCGGTGGCCGCGGCGGACGCGGCGGCGGCGCCGCGCGTCCGGGTGGCCGCGCTGATTCGTGGCTCGATCGCTCGTTGCTCGAGCGGTGCATCACGTGGGGTATTCCTACCGCCAGCCTGCCTGGTCTCTACAACAACAACATCCAGATCGTGCAGAGTCCCGATCACGTCGTCATCGTCCACGAGATGGTGCACGATGCGCGCGTCATCCCGCTCGATCGCCGGCCGCGCGTCACGGGAAAGGGAAGTAACACGCGCAACTATCTGGGCGAATCGCGCGGATGGTTCGAAGGCGACACGCTGGTCGTGGAGACGACCAACTTCGGCACGCGGACGAACTACCGCGGCGCGAACGTGAATCTGAAGCTGACCGAGCGATATCGGCGCGTGAACGCGAACCGCGTGGAGCTGCTGCTGACGGTCGAGGATCCGTCCGTCTGGACGAAGCCATGGACGGTGAAGCTCGGCATGCGCCCCACTGAAGGCGATCTGGTCGAGTACGCCTGTCACGAGGGGAATTACGGCCTGCGAAACATCCTCGAAGTCGCCCGCGACGAGGAGAAGGCTGCCGCGGCGGCGGGTCAGAAATAGCCCCCGCAAAGGAGACTCAGATGCGATCGATCCTGTATGCCTTCGTCCTCCTCGTTGCGTGCGCGGCGCCGGCGATCGCGCACCATTCGTTCGCGGCTGAATTCGACGCCAAGCAGCCGGTCACGCTGAAGGGCACGGTCACGCGAATGGAGTGGATCAACCCGCACACGTGGATCCACCTCGACGTAAAAAATCCTGACGGCACCGTCAGCAAGTGGATGATCGAAGGCGGCACGCCGAACACACTGACCCGGCGCGGGTTTACCAAGGAGTCGCTCAAGGAAGGAACCGAGATCACGGTCGAGGGCTTCCGCGCGAAGAACGGTGCGCTGCGCGCCAACGGCGCGGACCTGATTCTGCCCGACGGACGCCGTCTGTTCCTCGGCTCGTCGGGCACCGGCGCGCCGAAGGATCCCGGCGACGGCAAGTAGCGCTGACGTCTCTCTATCGAAACAGCTTCGGCATCAGCTCGATCAGCTGCTTTCGAAACACCGGCATCACGTGGGGGCCTGGCAGGTCGAAGGACTGATGCGGGATGCCGGCCGCGTCCAGACGCGCCCGCAGCGCCTTCGCTCCACCGACGAACGTGTCCTCAGTCCCGCTGCCGATCCAGATCAGGCGGTACTCCTTCCGGATCCGGGCTGCGTCCGCGAACCCCGCGCCGAAGCGATTCTCAAAGTCGGGTGGAACGAGCGATCCGCTGATGGACGCGGCCGTGCGGAAGAGTTGCGGATGGCGGAGGCCCACGGTCAAGGCATATTCACCGCCGAGCGAAAGGCCCGCGATTGCCCACGAACGGGAATCCTGCTGGACGCGGTAACGAGCGCGCATTTCCGGCACCAGCACGTTCGTGATGATCGGTTCGATCTCCTTGAGGTTGTCGGCGCGCCGGCCGTTCCGCAGCACGTCGGACGCATGCATCACCACGAGCATCGGCTCCATCGCGCGGCTCGCGATCAGGTTGTCGAACACGATCTCCGCGAACCCGCCGCCGCTCGTCCAGTCGGTCTCGGTTCCCGGCGTGCCAGACATGAGAATCAGCACCGGATACCGTCGCGAGGTGTCGCGGTCGTATCCGGGCGGCGTGTAGACGACCACCTTTCGCGCCGTACCGGCGGGCGCCGCGAAAGCCTCGTGGCGCAGCGTTCCCTTTGGAGCACCACGCTCCATCCATGGCTGCGGTGTCGCCGCCGGCACGATGAAGCGGCTGAACGCGAACCGTTCGGCGGCAGTGAAGCTGCAACGGCAGACGGGATCGTCGGCCCGCACGCCGTTGACGATGAAGGCGTATGAATAAAGGTTGGGCTCGAGCGGCCCGACCGTTGCGGTCCAGACGCCGTTCGGATCTTTGGCCAGCGGTACCGCCGGCTGTGGCCCCATCCAATCGCCCGAGAGCAGCACCTCGGTTGCCGCCGGCGCCCACAGCCGCGTGATCACGCGGCCGTCGGCGAGCACCTCCGGAGACACGAACGTTGGACGCTGGGGCTGCTGCGCGTTCGCGGTGGCGCCGAGGGCCAGCACCGCTGCAAGGAGGACGAACAGTCGAGGGAGGGCCATCCGAGAGATGGTAATGCGCCTCTCGAAGGCCCTCAAGAAATCTTCGATCGTGCGCGTTGTGCCTTACATCGTGATTCGCTTGCCTTTGTCCCGTATCGCGGCATCCGGGTCCGTGGTCGCCGGCGTATCGGTGCCCTTCGACGGCACGCGCCCGGTCACCTGCTCGCGATCGTCCCGCTGTTCCTGCTTGTGCTGATTCTCGTTGCGAGTGTTCGCGTCCACGTTCTCGCTGTGCTCAGGCGTATTGGTGTTCTGGTCTCTGTTGGCCATGTCGGGATACGAGCAAGAAGCGAACCGCGACTCGGGTCCGCCAGAGCTCGACATGATCGTGACTCACGGGCATCTGCAATCAACGCCCTCGCGAAAGTGAAATTGCGTACATCGTCAGAACGCGATCACAAGCGTCCTCGTTGCTTGCGGCTGTCACTGAGCGGCGTCAGTTCTGGCGCGCAATCCGGCGAAGTCGCGGGAAATGATGGGCTGGCACCCCTGTTGCTCCGTCAGACGGCACCCCCGTAGCGCGATGGAGGACATCGTGGTCAAGGTGCCGATTGTTGCAACGCTCATCGCCGCAAGCCTGGCGGCGGCTACGCCCGCGCAGAGTCAGGTCAGCGTCTCGGTCAATATCGGCCAGCCGCCACCAGTGATCGTCGCGCAGCCGGTGCTGGTGCCCGTGCAGGCCTCGCCGGTGTATTACGCGCCGTCGTACGGTTCGGATGTGTTCTTCTACAGCGGGCGCTATTACACCGTCCGCGACGACCGGTGGTTCTACGCCACGCAGATCAACACGCCGTGGGTCGCGATCGCGGTCGGCAAGGTGCCGCAACAGATCCTCGCGGTTCCGGTCACGTACTACCGTGTGCCGCCGGGACATCTGAAGCACGCGCGCGGGGCCGGCGGTGGGCACTGTCCTCCGGGCCAGGCGAAGAAGGGGCGCTGCTGACGTTAGTTGGATAGTTAGGTAGTTGGCTAGTTCGTAGTGAAGCGCCGGAGCGTGCTCAACTACCAACTACCAACTACCAACTACCAACCACCTACCAACTACCAACTACCAACCACCAACTAGTCGTGTAGACTCCGGCCGTGCGATCGCCGCTCTTCATGTTGCCGGCGGCACTGCTCGCCGCAGTGATGTGTGGCTGCGCCGATTCGGGTAACGGCACATCAACCACTGGGCCGTCACCACCTGGTTCCCCCCGGTTGAGCGGCATGCTGAGCGACCCGGCCGGCGACGTCGTGGCGACCGCACAGGTGCCGAATCCACCCGACGTAATCGCAGCGACGATCGACGTCGCCAACCAAACTCTAAGTTTGATAGTGACGTTTGTTCCCGGCACGCTGGCGCCGCAAACGGGGTTCAGGGTTCACCTCGATACGGACGAAAATGCGGCGACCGGGACCCCGACATTTACCGGTGAAGGAAACAACACCATCGGAGCCGATTACGCGGTCACCGGCTTCAATCCACACGATCCTTCCCGTGCAGCGCTCCAGCGCAACATCACCGGCGGCGCCCCTTCCTTCCTTGGAACCCTGGACGTCGTAATAGAAGCGAACGTACGACGTTTGTCCATTCCCCTCGCCCAGCTTGGAGGCGATGATGGCCGGCTGCAGTTCAAGCTCGATTGCTACCAGGTCATCGCGAGCTCCGGCACGACGCAGACGATCGCGCAGGGTGACCTGATCCCGAATTTCGGTTTGCCCGCGGGCCTCGTTCGATAGAGCGCGTCGCGTTTACCTCGAGTGCACATCGCGGTACCCGGGCGAAAAGCATTTGTGCACGCCGTAATCGCCCCAGCTCTGTTCCTTTCCGTCAGCGAGCACCAGCATCTCGGCGTCGAGCAGGCGCCCCGCCATGCTCACCGCGCCTGGAGCCGTGCTGGCAATCTGCCAGACGGTGTTCTCCTTCGGCGCGTAGCCGCACACCTCGATGACCGTGCCCGGTTTCAGCGCATCCGTGGCAAACCCCATCCGCCCGATTTGACGAATTGGCGGACCCTCGACGGCCCAGCGGCGAACCTGTCCATCCTCGCCGGTCACTTCGATGTACAGGAAGCTGTGAGGATTGATCTCGTGAAACCGGACGATCGTGCCCTTCAGGCGAATGGGCGTCGTGGTGTCGAAATTCGCGAGCGAATGATGCGCGGCGATCGGTTCACCCGATACGAGCGCCGCAACAACTATGAGCCATCCCGCCAGTAACTTCTTCATGCGAAGCCTCCGGTTCGTTCAGAGAACCATAGGCTCGTCTCGTTACCGCATTGTTACGGACGTCACCTCGGATTCGCCGCCGCGAAGTCGATCAGGAATGCGCGCAGGAGCTCGTCCATCGCCTCTCGCATGCGCCCGGTATTACCGGGCAGGACGATACGGAGCACCGATTTACGCCACACCGTCGCCCTGACGTTCGTGTTCCTGTTTTCAGGTGGCACCGACATCTGCACCATGCGACTGACGCTCAGGCTGACGTCGTAGGCGTAGTGTTTGAAGTC
>DASTBV010000083.1:0-47505 GCA_035711805.1 Vicinamibacterales bacterium | reverse complement strand
ACGGCCGACGCGATCGAGCAGGACCCGGCGTTCGCCCACGAACCCCACGGGGCGACGCGGGTGGTGGTGGTGGAAGTGGCGGACGACGGGCCGGGCATCCCGGTGGAGCTGAACGATCGGATCTTCGATCCGTTCTTCACGACCAAGCCGCAGGGCTCCGGCCTCGGGCTGCCGATCGTGCGGAAGATCGTCGACGCTCACGACGGGCGGATCGACTTGAGCAGTGCGCCCGGGCAGGGCACGCGATTCCGGGTCACCTTGCCGGTGACGAGCGGAACGAGCTGGTTCAAGTAAGGCTTAACCGAAAGGCGTAGCTGACATGGGTCGAATTCTCATCGCTGACGATCACGACGCGCTGCGGCGCGGCCTCGTGCGCGGCCTGACCGAAGCAGGCCACGAAGTCGAAGAGGCCTCGAACGGCAACGCGGCCATCGAGCGGCTGCACGACAGCTCGTTCGACGTGGTGCTCAGCGACCTCAAGATGGGCGGCAGCGACGGGCTCGACGTGCTGCGGACGACACGGGCGATGCACCCGACCACCGCCGTCATTCTGATGACCGCGTTCGGCTCGGTCAACACCGCGGTCGAGGCGATGAAGATCGGCGCCTTCGACTACGTGCAGAAGCCGTTCGAGATCGAGGAGATGGAGGTCAAGATCGAGAAGGCGCTCGAAGTGCGGCGCCTCAAGCACGAGATCGACTACCTCCGCCACACCCAGCAGGACATCTACGACTTCGACAAGATCGTCGGCTCCAGCGCCTCGCTGCAGCGCGTGCTCGATATCGTCAAGAAGGTGGCGAAGAGCAACACAACGGTCCTCATCCGCGGCGAAACGGGCACCGGCAAGGAGCTGATCGCCGGGGCGATCCATCACAACTCGCTGCGGCTGTCGCGCAACTTCGTCAAGGTGAACTGCGCCGCCCTGCAGGAGAACCTGCTCGAGTCGGAGCTGTTCGGTCACGAGAAGGGCGCGTTTACCGGCGCCGACAAGCAGCGCATCGGCCGCTTCGAGCAGGCGGACGGCGGCACGCTGTTCCTCGACGAAATCGGCGACATGAGCCCGAACACGCAGGCGAAGATCCTCCGCGTCCTGCAGGAGCACGAGTTCGAGCGCCTCGGCGGCACGCGCACGATCAAGGTTGACGTGCGCCTGATTGCGGCGACGAACCGCGACCTGTCGGCGATGGTCGCCGCCGGCACGTTCCGCGAGGACCTCTACTACCGCCTCAACGTCGTGACCATCGAGATGCCGCCGCTGCGCGAGCGCAAGGAAGACATCGCGGCGCTGGCCAACTTCTTCATCCGCAGATTCGCCGGCGAGCTGAAGAAGAAAATCCAGGGGCCGGAGCCGGATGCGCTGAAGATGCTGATGCGGTATCACTGGCCCGGCAACATCCGCGAGCTCGAGAACGCCATCGAGCGGGCGATGCTCCTCGCCGACGGCACGCACATCGCCGTCGACGACCTGCGCCTCGGCGACACGACGACGACCGGCTCCGCGCGCGAAGGCGCGTCGATCGTCAAGATCCCGCCGACCGGCGTGGCGCTCGAGGAAGTCGAGCGGCTGACGCTCATCGAAGCGCTGAAGATGTCGAACTGGGTGCAGAAGGACGCCGCGGAGCTGCTGTCGATCAGTCCGCGCGTGATGAACTACAAGATCAAGACGCTGGGCATCGAGTTCCCGCGCGGCCGCCGGGCGGCGCCTGTACCACAGCCCGCGGCGAGCACAGAAGACGAGACGCAGCCGAACCTTCTATAAGGTGGCTTCCGCCGTCAGGCGACGCGACAAGGCCCGGCCCTGCAACGCCGTCGCCTAACGCTGCCAGCGGCATTGGCGCGGCGCATCACTGGTGGCGGCCGCACGGACCACACACCCGGCCGCGACCTCCATCTGTGCCATCACCATCGGCGCGTGCTCGCCGGGCAGACGTGGCGTGCAGCCGGCCAGCAGTTGCTGCGTACGCAACGCGCTGACCGCGATGAATTCATACACGTTGACCGATGCGGGACGTGTCACCATGACGTCCTATTCCGCCACTCTCGGCAGATGCACATCCCGCTCAGGGGTCCAGCCGTGCGGCACCGCCCACAGATACGAACAGTCCTCGCATTCGTGCCAGGCGAAAGCCCCAAACGCATTCACGGGCAACGCACGAAGGCGTCGCCGGTCACACCTGGGGCAGGCACGGGTCGGATGATTCAGTAAGGTCGGAACGATCGTGGTACTGGGCAAGGGTTCCTCGAGGCCATGGTGAGGAACCCGCGACGCACGGGAGGCTCAGGACAGCTGCGGTCAGTGTACCACGGCATCCAGTTGCCGAAACTGTCGCAGGACACACTGGCGGAGATGGTCGGAACGGCGCTGTTCAATTGTGAACATCGCCGGCAGACCCGCCAGACTATGCTTGCAGCGCCATGCAACTTCAGCGAATCAAGATGATCGTCGCCGCGTCATGGGTTGTGGTCACGCTCGCGGTCGCCATCGCGGCCCGCGTGTCCTGGCCACTCCATCTGGCGGTCGCCGCTCTTGGTCTCCTTCCCCCTCTCGCGCTCCTGCTGTGGTGGAACGAGCCCGGTCAAACGATGACCGAAACCATCGACGAGGTCCGACGGGGGCGCTGAATGGGTGTTACACTATTCCCTGCTTTCTGACCGCAGCGCTTTCCGGCCTTCCGCATCAGATCCGAGACTGCTCGCCTCTCCTGCGTTTCGTCACGGGCACTCCGCTCGAGCCTGTCATCAGATTCACGCGCATCCCTTGAGATGCAGGAGTAGTTCATGAGCACGAAGCTGTACGTGGGAAATCTTCCCTACGAAGCCACCGAATCCGATCTGCAGACGCTGTTCGAGGCGTCCGGACAAGTGGCGAGCATCAACATCGTCCGCGACCGCGCGACCGGCCAGGCGCGTGGATTTGCGTTCGTCGAAATGAGCGATGCTGAGAGCGCGCGCCGCGCGATCAGCGAGCTCGACCGGCATCAGTACGGTGGACGCAGCCTCACCGTCAACGAGGCAAAGCCGATGGCGCCGCGCGGCGCGTCCGGCGGCGGACGCCAGCGGCGCGAGTCGCGCTGGTAAGCGCATCTGCGGGGCGACTCCCGGGTCGCACACGATCCGGGAGTCGCCAACTCAATCTCCGGTTACAATCAGGTTCCTGCTTTTCTGAGCTCGGGCCATCCCGGCCAGCCCTCACCAAAGCCCTTTGCGTGAGGCTCGCAGCCAGTGAATTCATCCGATTTTGGAAACGGCTTTGGCGGTCGGCCACGTCCGGCGAGTGCGGTCAACCCCACGGCGTGTCCGGCGTGTCAGTCGTCGTCGATTACGACCACGGCGCGGAACCCAGACGAGAACACCTATTGGCGGTGCGGCGGTTGCGGCGAGATCTGGAATGCCTCCAGGAGGGATACTGTCGTGCCCGGAGGATATCGATGGAAGTGAACGTGCAGGAGCTCGCGCGTGAGCTCGAGGAACTGATCATCGCGTTGGACCGGCGCGTGCCCTGTGTCGAACGGGCGGGTGAGGCGGCAATCGCGCGTGATGCAGCGGCCCTGCGCGAGAAAGCCGTCGCCCGACTGGCGGAGCTCGCCAACGAGACCGCCGTTCGGCCGGCGCGGACCTGACAAGGTCCGCGCCACGATCATCCGCCTGACCGCAGGGGCGAGCCTGACCAGGCGCGCCCCACGATCGGTTACTTAGTGCTTCCCGACGGGTTCCCGCTCCTCAACACGTTCAGCCTTCTTCCCTGTGGCCGCCTCATAGGCGTGTCGGTACTCACGCGCGATCGCGCGCACGGCGCGGCCGATGTCGTCATAGACGTGATCATCCAGGTTCGCGAACGAAATGCGCGCGGACCAGTCCGGCGCGGCGAAGCCGCTGCCGTTCAGCAGCACGATGCCGTGATCCTCGGCCAGCCGGAACACGATATCGAGCGGATGCACGTTGGCCTTCATCCACGTGACGATGTCCTCGCCCAGGTATTTGCGAGCCCAGAATTCGAAGTCGATCAGGCCGTAGTAGTAGTCGTAGTTGGCGTTCTCGCCGACTTCGATGCCCAGCCCTTCGATCGTCGCCTCGAAACGTTTCTTGACGATACCGATGCACGCCTTCTGGTAGGCCTTCTTGTCGTCCATCAGCTCGGCCAGAGAGAACAGCGACATCATCACCTGCTGCGGCAGCGACAGGCCGGCCGTGTGATTGAGCGCCACGTCGCGGCTGTCGGCCACGATGCGGTCGATGAACGCGAATTTTCGCGGCTCGAGCGTCAGCCCGCCGTAGCGCTTGTCCAGCAGTTGTTTGATCTCCTCGGGATGCCCGGCAATCATCTCGTCGAAGATGTTGTCTTCGTGGACGGCGATCGTTCCAAGGCGCCAGCCGGTGCAGCCGAAGTACTTGCTGTAGGAGTAGACGCCGATGGTGTTCTTCGGAAACGCTCCCATCAGCGAGCGGAAGCCCGGCACGAACGTACCGTAGACGTCGTCCGTCAGCAGGATGAGATCCGGCCGCTTCTGCAAGACCGCCCCGATCTTCGCGATCGTCTCGTCCGACAGCGCCACGGCGAACGGGTTGCCCGGGTTGACGATGAAGAACGCCTTGATGTTCGGATCGAGGAGCTTGTCGAGCTCTTCGTCCGGGTACTGAAACCGGTTCTCCTGCTTGGCGTGCACCTCGACGAAATGCAGGTCGTAATCCTCGAGGTGGGCCATCTCGAGGTATGGGGTGAAGATCGGCACGCCCATCGCGATCGTGTCACCGGGGTTGAGGAGCCGATTGCTCTTCAGCGACTTGAAGATGTAGCACATGGCGGCGGTGCCGCCTTCGACCGCGTAGAGCTTGAACGTGCCTTCCGGCCGCGGTGACCCGCACATCGCCCACTGCAGATACTCGTGGACGACCTGCTCGTTGTGGACCAGCATGCGGTCCGGCACCGGGTAGTGGTCGCCGATGATGGAGTCCACCAGCTCGTGGACGAACTTGTCCGGGTCGAAGCCGAACCTGCCGACCGTCCACGGCACCATGGCCTGCAGGAAGTCCGCGCCCGGCATGTCGGCGTGCGCCTTCAGATATGTCTCGAGCCGGCCGGCGATGCCCGGCGCCTTCGGCATGCCGCCCACGCCCGGTGGCAGGTCGAGTACCCGTTTGCTCTCGGTGACGGCGAACTGGCCGAGCAGGAAGAACGCTTCGCGCGGCTCAGTGGCAACCCAGTTCGGGTTGCCGCGACCGGCGTTCAGGTAAGTAAGGGACTCCTCCTGCGCCGACTTCATGGCCGCCTTGGCCAGGAAGTCCTTGATCTCGAAAGGCCCGAGCTTCTCGTACTGTTTGAGGTTCAGATCGTCCATTGATGCGTCCTTATGAGTGTGGGCAGCCATGGTGTGCGGGGGCTCATGCCAGCAACATGATCACGACCATGCCCCAGATTGTCAGCAGCGTGTTGCCGACGGCGTAGGTCACGGTGTAGCCAAGCGCCGGGACCTGGCTCCGCGCCTGATCGCACACCAGCCCGAGCGACGCCGTCGTGGTGCGCGCCCCGGAGACGATGCCGAGCGTGAGCGCGTCGTGGAAGCGGAACAGGTATTTGGCGATGAACATCCCGATCACCAGCGGGATCGTCGTGGCGACGGCGCCCCACAGGAACAGGCCGATGCCCTGCGTCCTGAGGCCGTCGACGAACCCCGGCCCGGCGGAAATGCCGACAATGGCGATGAAGATGTTGAGGCCGACCGAGTTCATGAACCAGAGCGTGGGAGTCGGAATGCGCCCGAAGCTCGGATGTACTGAACGCAGCCAACCGCCGACGATTCCCGCGATGAGCGCACCGCCCGCGGTGGACAGGGTCAGCGGGACTCCACTGACTTTGAACACCAGCGAGCCGATCAGGGCGCCGATCACGATGAACAGCCCGACGAACGCGATGTCGGCGGCATCAGTCGGACGGTCCGCAACGCCGAGCAGCTTGACGGCCTTGTTGGTGTCCTGCGTGCGGCCGGCGATGGTGAACACGTCGCCGCGTTGAACCGTGGTGTTCGGCAGAATCGGGATCACGGTCGCAGTGGCGCCGCGCACGATCTTGCGCAGGAAGACACCTCGCGTCTCCGGCATCTGCGCCAGGTCCACCAGCGTTTTGCCATCGACCGCCCGGTTGCTCACCAGGACGTCGACGCCCTCAACCGGCATCGCCAGCAGCTCGCGATCCTCGACCTCGTCCGCGTGTGTGCCGAGCATCTTCACCAGCACGTCACGCGCGCCGGCGACGGCAACGGTGTCGCCAACCCGGAGAACGGTGTCCGCCGCCGCGTCTTCGATCTTGCCGTCGCGACGCACGCGCAGGATAAAGAGGCGCGCGTCAGGGAGGAGTGCCTCGACCTCGCTCACCCGCAGACCCACTGCCCTGCCGCCCTCGGCAACGCGATAGGCGCGCACTTCCCACCGCCGCCAGGCCGTGCCGGGACCGCCCAGCTCCTTGACGCCGCCCTGCTTCTCCTCGTAGTCCTTGCAGGCGGCGACGAGATTGATGCCGAGCAGCTTGGGACCGACGAGAGCGATGATGATCGCCGAGCCCATCGTGCCGAACATGTAGCTCACCGCGTACGCGATCGGCATCGAGTCGATCAGGGCTTTGGCCTGATCGGCAGCCAGGCCCAGCCGGTTGATGGCGTCGGTTGAGAGGCCCATCGCGGCGGAGATCGTCTGCGATCCGGAATAGAGTCCGGCCGCGTACCCGAGGTCGTAGCCCACGAACTTGACGATCGCCACGGGAACCAGCAGACAGAGTACGCACTGGACCACCGAGTAGAACGCCTGTGGCAGGCCGTCCTTCGCCACCCCGCGGACGAACTGCGGTCCAACCGCATAACCAACAGCAAACAGGAACAGGAGGAACGCAAACGCCTTGAGCGGCTGGTTAATGGTGATGCCTATCTGCCCGATGATGACGCCGGCCAGCAGTGTCGCGGTGACCGAGCCGAGGCCGATGCCCTTGTAGGTGAACTTGCCGAAGTAATAGCCCAGCGCCAGCGTGAGAAAGATGGCGATTTCGGGGTACTGACGCAATGTCGCAAAGAACCAATCGACCATGATGTGCTCCCGTAGCTCTCCTGCTTCGCTTGAAACAGCAAGGCGGCAGCCACGCGTTTTGGCAGGAAAATCGCCGCGAGCGTTCAGCGCACGACTACGTGTCGTCGCGCGATCACGATGGGTGGTAATGAGGAGGACGGAGGACGGAGGACGGAGGACGGACGGACGAGTTCGACGATCATCGGGCGAGCCCTGTCGGGCTCGGCGGGGGGATCGTGGCGCGGACCTTGTCAGGTCCGCGAGGCGCGCCTGACAAGGCGCGCCCCACGATCTTCCTACTGTGCCGCAGGCGCTGGCGGACGCGGTCCCGCTCCGCGGCCATCGAGCACACGCCCGTCAGCCAGCGTGACCGAGACGAAGATTCCGCCGGGCTCACCGGTGCGAATGGGGTTCAGCGTCACGCTCACCTTGTCGCCCGGCTTGAGCGTGCTCGCTTTCCAGCCGGAGCGGATGAGATACGGCGGCGGATTCATCTCGATCGACCAGACGGTCGGCGCACCCTTCGCGTCGGCCACCTCGAGATCGATCCAGGAGTGCGGATTCGTCCAGCGGAATTCCTTCACGACGCCGGTAATGGTGACCGTTCGAGTACGGTCGACGCCCGCGCCGGAGTGGTGCGCCCACGCCGTGCCCGCAACCAACAGCATCGCGCCGGCGAGGAATGCTCGTGTTCTCATCGCTTATTGTTCCCTTCAGGTTACCTATCTCACGTTCGCGCCCGATTTCGTCGTCGGCATGTGGTCGTTCAGGTCCGGCAGGCACGACACCTCGGCGATGTCGCGGTCTTCGACCCGGCGCCACCGCTTGGTGTACTTCCATGTGCCTTCCCAGCTCTTCGGATCCGTCAGTTCGTACTCAATCTGCAACGTGTTGCCGTCGTTCAACGGCTTGATGCGCTCCACGATGTGCAGCGCGTCGCTTGCCGGGACACCGGAATCGACCCAGTGGTGGTGGCCGGTGAAGTACTTGGTATCGACCACCAGCGTGTCGCCTTCCCAGCGGCCAATCGACTCCCCATTCCAGCTCGGCACGACGACGTCCGGATCGGAATGCGGCCGGCCATCCAGATACACGATCCGGAGGCTGTTCATGAACTCGCTGATCATGTAGATGACGGTCGGATACTGCATCATCGTGATCGGCCAGACGCGCGTCATGATCAGCGGCAGGCCCGCCGGCCAGCACTGGCCGATATCGTCGCGATAGACCTTGTTTTCCGCCTGCGCCTTGCGCGCGGCGTCGTAGTGCACCTGCGCGGCGGGCGTCAGCTTGAATCCCGCCGGCGGCGAGAAGCGGAAAGAGTTGTCCGCACCGCCTCCGTGCAGCCAGACCCCGGTCAGGTCGAACGGCGCTTTCGGCCGTGGCTTCGCGAGGTTCGCGCGCGAGAGAGCCGCGGTCGGCTCCGGAGGCGCCGGCTGGGCAGGCGCCTGAGCGGCAATGAAGGCGCCGGTCGCCACACACGCGGCGGCGCAGGCAAACACGACCCGTCGAATCATTTCTGTCCTCCGACTTTCATCCGCACCCTGCCCTGCTCGTCGATGTACTCGCGGTTGTTCTCGCACACGAACTCCACCATCTTGTAGTTCGGCAGACGGCGGAACGCGAGCGTGTAGGTGAACGGCTTCTCGAGGGCGACCGGATCCTCGATAGTGATCTGGTCGTGCAGCACGTCGGGCGTCACCAGGCGGATCCGTTCGGTGATCCGCATCTGATCGCTGTGCGGCATCAGGTTATAGCCCGGCACCGACTCCTTGATCCCGACGGTGTCGACGACGAGCGTGTCGCCGTCCCATCGCCCAACGGAGTGGCCGTAGAAGCCCGGCGGCACTTCGTCGATCGGCAGCTGCGGCTGATCGAGAAACACGCGTCTGACCTCGCTGAACGCCTCGGTGACGATCGTGATCTGTCCTGGCGTCTGGAGGATTTCGATCGGATACGACGCCACCGTCATCATGCGCGGCATGCCGTAAGGCAGGCAGAGCACCGCCGGCGTCGCGGGCGCGTCGCCCCGCTTGGTCGCCTCGGCGTCGGCGGCCCGCCGCGCGTCGAACATCTTGGCGTAGGCAGGCTTCAGCACGATCGGCGTCGCCGGCGGCGGCGCGATTTTGGGATCCGCGGCGGCGCCGCGGCCGCCACCCATCGGAACCCAGGCGCCGCTGATGGCGCGCCCCGCGCTCGATTGGGCGTCCGCGAGCGCGGTCAGAGACGCGACGAGCAGCAACGGAATGCCGAGTATGCGGGCCATGCGTGTCATTACTTCACCGGAGCAGTTGCCGGTGGCGCGGTAATGCCCGGTCCCACGCCGGTGGGCCCGCCATTTCCCAGAACGCGCCCGTCCGGCAGCGTAATGCGCGTGAGCAGGCTGCCCGGTTCACCGCTCTTCAGCGGGCTGACGATGGCGGTGACCTTATCGCCTTTCCTGACGCTGTTGAACTTCCAGCCGCCCCGCTGGAGGATGCTCGGGCTTCCCAGCTCGATGCTCCAGTGCCGCGCGCCTTTCACCGGCTCGGTGAGATCCAACTCGATGTAGACGTGCGGGTTGGTCCATTCAACGCTCGAGACCACGCCGGTGAGCGTCACCGGGGTGGCGGTATCGAACATCGAGAACGAGTGGTGGGCACGGGCGGACACGGCGCCCGTCACAGCGGCGGCAAGCAGCACGAACAACGAGCGTCCGACGATCAATCGCATGGACCCTCCGGCGCGAGCAGGCTATAGCGCTTCGCTCGAGGACGCAAGTGTTTGAGGATTTTTTGAGGCAGTTCACTCGTCCGGGTGCTCACTTCTCGGTTCGTGTTCCGGAGTTCGGTTCCCGCGAAGCCATGAAGGACGACGTTCGAACACGGAAGCATGAACGGCCACGGATATATGATTAGAGTTTCGCGTTGCGTCAGGAGAGTTGAATGAGTCAGAAGAGCCTCGAGGACCTGCTGCAGGCCGCCGGCGGTCCGGTCAAGTTGCTGCGCGAGTCGCAGACTGGACCCTACGTCTACCCGGTCGTGCCGCCGGAGTACTCGAACTGGAGGGATGAACAGCGTGCGTGGAGGGAAACCTGCATCCTGTTCAATCAGTCCTACCACATGACCGATATGTATGTGGAAGGGCCGGACGCGCCGAAACTCCTGGAGCGGCTCGGCGTCAACACCTTCAAGAATTTCGGGCCGAACAAGGCCAAGCAGTACGTGCCGGTCAACTACGACGGCTACGTCATCGGCGACGTCGTCCTCTTCCACCTCGAACAGAACCGGTTCAATCTGGTCGGCCGCCCTCCGGTGCACAACTGGGTGCAGTATCACGCGCAGACCGGGAAATACGACGTCACACTCGACCGCGACGAACGAACGGTGGCGCGTACGGGACCGAACGCGCTGACACGCAAGGCGTACCGCTTCCAGGTGCAGGGACCGAACGCGCTGAAGGTGATGGAGAAGGCCTCCGGCAAGGCTGTTCCGGACGTGAAGTTCTTCAACATGACGGAATTCACCATCGCCGGCAAGCGCGTGCGCGCGCTGCGTCACGGCATGGTCGGCCAGCCGGGATTCGAGCTGTTTGGTCCATGGGATGATGGCGAGGCGGTGAAGGCGGCGCTGGTCGAAGCAGGCCAGGAGTTCGGAATCAAACTGTCGGGTTCGCGCACGTACTCCAGCAACACGCTCGAATCAGGATGGATACCCTCGCCGATGCCTGCCGTCTACAGCGGCGAGAAGATGAAAGCCTACCGGCAGTGGCTGCCGGCGACGTCGTTCGAGGGGATCGCGTCGCTGGGCGGCAGCTTCTCCTCCACCAACATCGAGGACTATTACCTGACGCCGTACGACCTCGGCTACGGCACGGTGGTGAAGTTCGACCACGACTTCATCGGCCGTGAAGCGCTGGAGAAGATCGCCGCCAACCCGCGGCGCAGGAAAGTCACGCTCGCGCTGAACAGCGACGACGTGCTGAAGGGGATTTCGACGATTTACGGACCTCGGGCGGAGCGGACGAAGTACTTCGAGTTCCCCTCTGCCGTCTATTCGACGCTGCCGTACGACAAGGTGGTCAAGGACGGCAAAGTGATCGGCGTCTCGACCTGGTGCGGCTACAGCTCGAACGAAGGCAGAATGCTGACGCTGGCGATGGTCGACACCGAGCACAGCGAGCCCGGCACCGAGGTCACGTTCGTGTGGGGTGAAGAGGGCGGCGGGTCGTCGAAGCCGACGGTCGAGCGGCACAAGCAGCTCGAGATTCGGGCGACGGTCGCGCCCGTGCCTTACGCCGAGCCGGCGCGCACCGAGTACCGGGTGGGTTGAAAGGAAGCCACGGAGTCACGAAGTCACGGAGGTAAGAATCTCCGTGCCTCAGTGCCTCCGTGGCTGACCTCGAAACGCTCGGTTTAGATATTCAGCAATCGATCGAAGAACGCGCGATAGCGCTGCAGCGCCACCCGCAGATCCTCGGTCGTCACGTTATCCCCCTGGTCCCACTGCGCCTCAAGCTTCGCGCGCTCCTCGGAGAACATCTCCGCGAGCCGCTTCATTGTCTCGGCCACAAGGGAGTCGGCCCGCTCGACCGCGCTCCGAGGCGAGTCGACGAACGCGCCCTGAACGTCGGTCCAGCGCGTCCGGAACTGCCCCGCTTCTTCCGGCCGGAACAGCATCGTCCGTTCGACCGCTTCGGCCGAACGGGAGAATTCCTCGCGTCCCGTGACCGGGTCGCGGTCCAGTAGCGCGCGATCGTCCGCCGCGCTCGGCCGCGCCAGGTCTTCCGTGTGAATCTCGCGACGCTCCTTCATCGCTGCCTCCTCGTGTCGCCCACGACCTCGTCGTGGTGCGCATGATCGTGGGGGACGGGTGGGTGCGTGGTTCTGGTTTCGAGCAGATCCCGGAACAGCGCGCGGTAGTGCACCATCGCCTGGCGCAGGTCTTCCGTATTCGCCTTGCCCGCGGAATGCAGCAGAGCGATTTCGCGCGCCGCGCGGTAATTGACGACCACGTCAGGGTGATCGACCGAGATGTCGGCGACGCGCTGCTCGAACTCGCCGACTGGATATCCGCGCGCGGCCATCAGTTCGCCGACGAGGCGGTCCGCCTCGGTGACGGAGCCACGCGGATCATCGACGAAGCGCGCCTGGACGCCGCGCCACGCGCTGTCGAACCGGTCCGCGTCAGCCGGGCTGAGCGGACGGATGTCCAGTTTCGCTACGCGCCTGGCGCGGGCTGCGAGCGCGGCCTCCGCTCGTCGAATGTTGCCTTCCTCGCGGATGGTGCGGTCGTACTCGGGGCCGAACCGCTGACGCAGCTTCTGGCTCCGCATGCGGTTCATGGTGATCCATACGACGGCGCCGATCAGCACAAGCGCGACCAGCACCCATATGACTGATGATTCCACGATTGATCCCTCCTCCGTGTCCGGAGGAGAGATGTGCATGGAACGTTCCCTTATGAGGCGACGAGGCTTCGGTCCTGTTGAGCCCAGCCCTCTTCGATCGCACCGCTCGGCGGCGCCGAGAACAGGGTCGACAGTTGAGCCGTGAGGATTATGGCGAGCGCCTGCACGAGATCGTGCTGCTCGCCGCCGTTTGCGAACTCGAGCGCGAGAGCGCCGACGCAGCCGTCCGGCGTCAGCAGCGGCGCCACAAAGGCGCCGGTTGCGTCGCTGGTGCCGCGGACGACCTGTTTCTGACCACAACAGAACGCGGCGGCAATGGCGTTGTCGGCGAGGCGATCGACTTCGGGGAGCCTGCCCAGCAGCTCGGCGGGATACCCATGCGCGAGGCCCGGAAACAAAGCGTCACGGTCGGGATCCCAGATCCACAGAATCACGCCGTGGGCGTCGAGCACGCTGACCGCGTCCTCAAGGACGTTGCCGAGATCCTGGTCGTCCCGTACGCAGGCGATTCGCGTGCACAGCCGCGCTGCCGCGGCAACGCTGCGCTCGCACGCGCGAACGTCACGCCGGGACTCGAGGGCTGCGTCGAGCGACGGAATCATCACCAGCTTCGGAGCCGGAGCGGCGTCGGCGGCGGTTTCGACGACCGCCTCGGCGGGTTCCGCAGACGGCTGGAGCTCCGGCGCATCGGGCGTCTCAGGAACCACGACAGGCGCGCGTTCATCGACGGCAAACATGTCCGCCGTCACGGTCCGATGCTGGACGTGGTGCACACGCTGCGGCCGGCGCTGCGCCAGGCCCGCCAGCATCAGGCCAATGCGCGTTCGTGGGCGTTTCGCATCGGCGTTCTGGGCGATCGCCTCGACGGGCGACGCGGACTCGAGCGGGTCGGGGTGCACGGCCAGGAAGTCACGAAGAGCCTGTTCGGGATCGAGGCCGATTTTCTGTGCGTAGGTCCGCACGTAGGCGCGCCGGAACAGTCCAGCGGGCCAGCGCGAGACGTCGTCGCGCTCGAGCCCTTCGAGCAGGGCCGCGTTAATCTTCGTTTCTTCGGCAATCGTTGCCAGCGCCACCCGCTGACTTTCACGCTGCGAGCGAAGCCGGGCTCCGAGGGTTTGTTCCATGACCAAATCCCAGAGTGGTGGTTGTTCCGTGTGGTTGAGCGGCTTATCGTTGACCCGCGAGGAAGGAATTACCGCATGCCCCGTCGTGGAGTCCGGCTTCAGCCGGATTAACAAGCAGGAGACGAGGCGCCCCGTGCGGTTGGGGTCACGAGCTCACTGAGAGTAGCAGCACAGAAGAGGAGCATCAACGCAAAAAAGTGATCGCAGGCAAAAAAAGAGCGCGCGAAGCTCTGCCTCACGCCCTCTTTCTTCGTGTCCTTCGCGTCAATCGATTTTGATCATCTTTCTGAACTGCTGATTCTCGTTGCAGACGAATTCGATCAGTTCTTCCTCCGGCCGGATTCGGAAATCAACGCGCACGGTCCACGGCTTCGTGTACGACTTCGGGTCGTCGATCGTCAGATCGACCTGCAGTTGACCATAGCTGAGACGACGGAAGCGCTCGGTGAATTTCGCACCCCTGCTGTATGGGCTTCCATTGACGTCCATCCAGCCATCGCTCGGCCCATCCTCGGCGCCTCTGAGGTTGTTGGTCTCGACGACCAGGTCGTTGCCCTCCCAGCGTCCCACCGAGTAGCCGTACCAGAACGGCTGCGGCTCGCCCTGCGGCGGCAGTTTGCGGCCATCGAGATAGATGTGGCGCAGGCCGTAGTTGGCCTCGTACTCAATGAGGATGACGTTGGGCAACTGATAGATCCGCCGCGGCTGCGGTTGCTGGTGGAACTGGAGAAAACCCATCGGCAGGCACATCGCATCCGGGTTGTCGCGCGCGCCGCGTGCGAAGCGTTCGTCCCTGACGGTCTTCCCCCACGTCGTATAGGGCAGTCCGCCCTCCATGTTGCGGCCAGCTTCGAAGAACTCGGCGACTGGAGGTCCTTTCGGGTCGTACGGGAAAGCCGCCGTCGTCGGCTCGAGCGAGACTCCGCCGCGACCGGCTCCACCAGCCGGTGGTCCACCGCCAGTGGGCGGAGGGAGCGGGACGGCGCCGCCTGCCGCCGCTGCTCCCTGCGCCGCGGGCGCCTGGCCGCCCTGTCGCCCCGCTTCGCCCTGCCGGCCGCCTGCGCCTCCACCACGTGGCGGACCACTTTGCGCCCGCATCCACATGCCGGAGAAATCCGGCTTACCGTCCGCGGTGCGAGGGGCCGGCGCGTCGTATCGGATCTGCCCTTTTGCGTCGCGCGGCACGGCGGGCGATTCAGGCACCTTCCCCCACTGCGCCGCAACGGTCACGGAACCGGCAATTACCAGGCAGAACACGAGCTGCTTCACGGAAACCTCCAAGGTCGATCCGATCGTGCGTCCGCCTTCAGGCGGAAGATGCGGGAACAGCGGGCACAATACTACCCTGTGCTCGACGCGGCCGTTGTTAAGCGGCTCCACCGGAACGCCAACGCCGGCAGATGGAGTGTGACTCCCGATCGCTTCGCCGCGGCGCTGGAGTCGAGCATCGCTCACGCCTTTCCCGATGGCGCAACCGCGGTTGTTGCCGAACGCCACGCCGCTGCGCTGAACCTTGCCGACCTCGCCCTTGCCGCCGCGTGCGCGGACGGAAACGAGGCGGCATGGGAACATTTCATCCGCGAGCACCGGCCGATCCTCTATCGAGCGGCGGACGCCATCGACAAGACCGGCGCCGCCCGCGAAGCGGCGGACGCCCTGTACGCGGACCTCTTTGGAATGACCGAGCGAGAGGGCGAGCGGCGCTCGCTCTTCCGCTACTTCCACGGCCGCAGTACGCTGGCAACATGGCTCCGCGCCGTGCTCGCGCAGCGGTACGTCGATGGTCTCCGCCGCACACGCCGTTTCGAGTCGATCGAGGGAGACGACGAACCGGTTCGACGGCTGCCAGCGCAGATTGAAAAAGTCCCAGCCGAGCGGACACGTTTCCTCGAACTGATGCGGCGGACGCTGACCGCTGCGGTAGACCGTCTGGAGCCGCGAGATCGACTGAGACTCGCCTGCTACCATGCCCAGGGCCTGACGCTTGCCCAGATCGGACGCACGCTCCGCGAGCACGAAGCCACGACCTCGCGTCACCTCACGCGGACCCGGCGCGCGATCCGCGAGGACGTCGAGCGCCAGCTGCGGCACGACGAAAGGATGAGCGAGGCCGAGGTCGCCGAGTGCCTCGCCTCGGTAATGGACGATGCCGGGACGCTGGATCTCGCGGAGATTCTCCCGCTGGTGCGCAAGAATGCCGTGCAGGATCGTTCTACGTAAAGGAACGCCGTTAAGGCGTTCCGGTCAACGGAAAGGAGCGCCGCTGAGGCGTTCCGGTCGACGCTGAGGCGCCATGTGACGAGCAACAACCACGTGCAGGCGGAAGCCCTGGCGGCCTGGGCGGAAGGACGGCTCGCGGTTGCCGAAGCGGCAACTGTCGAGGCGCACCTGGCCGGTTGTACGCTCTGCCAGGAAACGCTCGCGGTGTTTGCGCGCGCGGAGCCTCAGGACGTGGAGTCCGGCTTCAGCCGGATAAGCCCCGAACGTTCCGGCTTCAGCTGGTTTCGGTGGCGGTGGGCCGTCCCGGTAGCGGCCGCGGCCACGGCCGCGGCAATTTGGGTCGCGGTGCCGGACAACACGAGCCAGGATGACTTCGAGCGCACTGTTGCTCCGGCACTCGAACAGCGCCCCTCCGCGCCGAGCGGGCCGGCCTCTGCTGACGCGCCACCCGCAGAGCAGGAGGCGAAGCCTCAGTCGTCCCGCGGCGATCAGGCGATCTCAGGATTCGAGGACCGCGCGGACAAGCAGGAGAAACGGGCAGCCTCGGCAAACGCGCCCGAACAGGATCTGAGGGCCGAGGCGTCCCAGGCGGCACCGCCTGCCGCGGCGCGGGCACCAGAAGCGCCAGCAGCGTCAGCAGCACCCGATCAAGCTCGGCTCCGCACTGAAACACTGAGCGGCCTGCAGCGCCAGGCCGCGATGCCGGAGGTCGTCTCGCCGGACCCACTGATTCGCTGGCGAATCGTCCCGCCAGGGCGGCTCGAACGTTCGACGGACGGCGGCAAGACGTGGGCACTGGTCGCGTTGCCGCAACCCGTCGACGTGATCGCCGTGCGCGCTCCCACTGCCACGAGCGCCATTGCCACCGCCGCCGACGGGCGGGAATTCCGCACCAACGATCTCGGTAAAACCTGGGCGCCCTGAGGGAACGGAGGGGACGGAGGTAACGGTTGCACAGGAGGAACGGAGGAACGTAGGTAAACGGAGGGCGCAATTTCGTGATGTTCGTGGACTTTCGTGTCCTTCGGGCCTGAAACTCCGTTCGCCTCCGTTCCTTCGTTCCTCCTGTGCAACCGTTCCCTCCGTATCCTCCGTCTCCTCCCGCCTGCAAGAAACCCGAACGAGCCCGTTCTAAGAACAGGAGGAGCACTTAACATGGCCGTTCGTTTCTGGTTCGCGGTCCCGGCGCTGGCATTGACCGGCGCGCTCGCAGCTCTAACCATCGACTCTCGTACGCTGGCCGCGGCACCGCCGCCGGCGCAGGACACCTCAACGCTCGACGATCAGACCGAGCTGGCGCTGACCGTCTACAACTCTGATCTTGCCCTCGTCCGCGACGTCCGCACGCTGCGGCTTCCCCGCGGCGTCTCGGACCTTCGCTTCATGGACGTCGCTGCGACCGTCAATCCGGCGACCGTCCATTTCCGCTCGCTGACGGAGCCGGCCCGGCTCGGCGTGCTCGAGCAGAACTACGAGTACGACCTGCTCGAACCGGAAAAGCTGCTGCGCAAGTACGTGGGACGCGACGTCACGCTGGTGCGCATGGGCAGCAAGGGAGAGGAGACCATCACTGCGCGTCTCCTCAGCTACAACAACGCACCGGTCTGGCAGATCGGGAGTGAGATCGTCACCGGCATGCACGCCGACCACATCCGCTTTCCCGAACTGCCCGGCAACCTGTTCGAGCGCCCGACGCTGATCTGGTCGTTGAACAACGAAGGCGGCACCAGCCATCGCGTCGAAGCGTCGTATCTGGCCACCAAGCTGTCGTGGAACGCCGATTACGTCCTGACCGTCGCCCGCGACGACAAGGTCGCCGACATCGACGGCTGGGTGACCATCAATAACGGCAGCGGCACGGCATTCCGGAATGCCTCGCTCCAGCTCGTCGCCGGCGAGCTGAATCGCGTGCGCCGGATGTTCGACCGCATGGAAGCCGACGTGCAGCTCCGGGCGGCCGTGCCCGAGTCGGCGTCCGCGATGACGCAGGAAGCGTTCTCGGACTATCACCTCTACACGCTGCCGCGGAAGACCACCGTCAACAACAACCAGACCAAGCAGGTCAGCATGCTTGGCGCAAGCGAAGTTCCGGTCGCCAAGCGCTACGTCGTCAACGGCCAGGCTTTCTACTATCGCAACGCCCAGAATCCCGGTGCGCCGATCAAGGACGTCGTGCAGGTGTTCTATCAGTTCAAGAATGAGAAGGCAGCCGGACTTGGCATGCCGATGCCCGCCGGCACCGTGCGCGTCTACCAGGCCGACTCGAAGGGCGGCGTGCAGTTCGTGGGCGAGGACCGCATCGGCCACACGCCGAAGGACGAGACGCTGAAGCTCAAAATCGGCAACGCCTTCGACGTCGTCGCCGAGCGGAAGCAGGTGGACTTCCAGAAGGTGGCGGCGAACATCTATGACGTGGAGTACGAGGTCGTCCTTCGCAACCACAAGACGACGCCGATCGCGGTGGAAGTGAACGAGCCGATCGGCGGAACGTGGCGAATCCTCCGCTCGACGCACCAGGCGACGAAGACCGATGCGTGGGCGGCGCAGTTCAACGTGCCCGTTGCGTCAGATGGCGAAGTAAAGGTCAACTACCGGGTGCGGGTCACCTACTGACGGCGTAAAATCAGCCGCATGAAGAAGATCTACGCGGCTGGTCTCGGTCTTGGCGTGCTCCTGATCGGTGGCGCGGCCGCCCTGACGGCCAGTCAGGCGCGGCCCCCTGCCCTTCGACTCGCAGTGCTCGCTCAGGGCACCGCCGCAGCGCAGGCGCCGACGTTTTCACGCGATGTCGCGCCAATCCTCTACAAGAACTGCGTCGGCTGCCATCGCCCCGGCGAGGCGGCGCCGATGTCGTTCCTCACCTACGCCGCGGCACGGCCGTGGGCACGGGCAATGACCCGCCGTGTCACCGACGGGACGATGCCGCCGTGGCACGCGGACGCGGCAGCCGGGACGTTCGAGAACGAGCGGCGGTTAACGGCAGACGAGAAATCGATCATCGCGCGCTGGGCGGACGCCGGTGCGCCCGAAGGCGATCCGAAGGACCTGCCCGCAGCCCCCACGTTCGCGGAGGGGTGGAGCATCGGCGCTCCAGACGTAGTGTTCCAGATGGCCGAGGACTACGCCGTGCCGGCCACGGGGACAGTTCAGTACGAGTACTTCACCATCCCGACCAACTTCACCGAGTCGAAATGGCTGCAGGCGATCGAAGTGCGTCCAGGCAACCGCGCGCTCGTGCATCACGTGCTCGTCTACTACCAGGCGCCGCCGGATCCAACGCTGGCGGCAGCGGCGCAGGCGCTTCAGCTCAACCTGCAGCACAGCCGCACACCGCCGCCGACTCCCGGCAACCGTCCGCGTCAGCGCGCTGTCGGGCAGCGCAGATTGATTGCGACCTATGCACCGGGAACGGCGCCGCAGGTGTTCCGCCCGGGCACCGCCATGCGGCTGCCGGCAGGCGGAGTCATCGAGCTGCAGATGCACTACACCGCCAATGGCACGGCGGGCACCGACCGGTCCAGGGTGGGACTGATCTTCGCGAAGGAACCGCCGAAGAGCGAGATCTTCGCTACGCAGTTCCTGAACGGCCAGTTCACTATTCCGCCTGGCGCGGCCGACTATCAGGTGGACACCGACATCGGCTTCCGCGAGGACGTCACGGTGTGGGGGGTGTTTCCGCACACGCACGTGCGCGGCAAGCGCTGGAACTATGTCCTCGAGCTGCCGGACGGCACGAGGAAGCCGCTGCTCTCGGTCCCGAAATACGACTTCAACTGGCAGACGTACTACATGTTCAAGGAGCCGCTCGAGATTCCGAAAGGCTCGCGCATCCACTCGTCGGCGTGGTACGACAACTCCGCCGCCAACCGCGCGAACCCTGATCCGAGCGTTGAGGTCAAGTGGGGCGATCAGACGTGGGAGGAGATGCAGTACACCGGGCTGCTGCTTAGCGTAAAGCCGCGCTGACGCGCGGGTCCGCCTGAAGGCGGACACTACGACGACAGGCGGCCGACGCGCGTCCGCCTTTAGGCGGACCTCCCCCGTGCTTTCCTACGGAAACGTCTCATATCAGACGCGTCCAGACGCAGTTGTCTGATGTGTAGATTCCGGCGACAGCCTCGTATGGCCAGCTAATCAACTGACCTGTCGTCGGATAGCGGTATAGCGCGCTCCAAGCTCGGCCGGAACGGCGCTTGCGATCCGGCCGGCCGTGCCCCAGACCGCGCCGACCGTTCCCCACACCCTCCAGACTCTGCTCGACGATCTTCATGACAAGCACCGGAGCAACAGCGAGGGACATGTAGCGACCTACATTCCCGAACTGAGCCGGGCATGTCCAGACAAATTTGGCGTATGTGTGGCGACCGCCAACGGTCAGCTGTTCGAGGCCGGCGACTGCGACCGGCCGTTCACGATCCAGTCGATTTCGAAGCCCTTCACCTACGGCCTGGCGATGGATGAATTCGGCCCGGACAAGGTGCTCGAGTTCGTCGGCGTGGAACCGAGTGGTGACGCCTTCAACTCCATCGAGCTGCACGGCCTCACCAACCGGCCGTTCAATCCGATGATTAACACCGGGGCCATCACGGTCACCGCGATGCTGCATGCAAAGCATGGCGACGACACGTTCGGCCACCTGCTCGACTGCTTCAGCACCATCGCCGGCAGGCAGCTCGCAGTCGACGAAGACGTCTACGGGTCCGAGCGCCGAACGGGCCACCGGAATCGCGCTATCGCCCACCTCCTCCTCAACTTCGGCGTCGTCCACGACGAGGCGGAGGCGGCGCTCGACGTCTATTTCAAGCAGTGCGCCATCCAGGTCACGGCGCGCGACCTGGCGATGATGGGCGCCACGCTGGCCAACATGGGCTGCAACCCGGTCACCGGCCGCAGCGCATTCTCCATCCGCTACGTCAAGGACATCCTGTCGATCATGTTCACGTGCGGGATGTACGACTATTCCGGGCAGTGGGCCTACCGCGTCGGCGTCCCGGCCAAAAGTGGTGTCGCGGGCGGCGTGATGGCGGTCGTGAACCGGCAGCTCGGGATCGGCACCTACTCGCCCCGACTTGATCGCTACGGGAACAGCGTCCGCGGCACCGAGGTCTGCATCGACCTGGCGTCACGGCTCGGACTGCACGTCTTCGACTGCGTGAACGTGGGGTCGAACTTCCTGGACGCGATTCTCTGACCGCAGGGTCCGCCTTCCGGCGGACCACTCTAACCTCAAGCTCATCAACAAGTTCCCCGTTGAAAAGGCGGGCGGGCGGCGATATGGTTCTCGCCGCTCACGGACCGAGCTCGCCTGGGGGGACACATGAAAAGTGAATACGTCGCCGGCGGCGGAGGAACGCGCCTGCACGTCCTGGAAACCGGGAATCCGAACGGGCAGTCGATCCTGTTTATCCACGGTTTCTCGCAGTGCGCCCTGTGCTGGGGCCGTCAGTTCAGTTCGGACCTGGCGGATGACCACCGGCTGGTGGCCATGGACCTCCGCGGTCACGGGCTCTCCGACAAACCTCGCGACGCGTATGGCGACTCGAAGCTGTGGGCGGACGATGTCAACGCGGTCGTGCAGGCGCTCGGCCTCGAACAGCCAATCCTCACCGGATGGTCGTACGGCCCGCTCGTCATCCTGGACTACATCCGCCACTACGGCGAAGCGGCAATAGGCGGCATCCACTTCGTCGGCGGCATCAGCAAGCTGGGAAGCGAAGCGGCGCTTTCCGTGCTGACGCCCGACTTCCTGGCCAACGTCCCGGGATTGCTTTCGTCGGACGGCGAAGAAAGCACCCGCGCGCTGGAAACCCTGCTCGACCTGGCGATTTCGTCGAACCTGACGCCGCAGGATCGCTATCTGATGCTGGGATGGAACGTCAGCGTGCCGCCTTACGTTCGACAGGCGCTGTTCGCCCGGGCGTTCGACAACGACGATCTGCTGCCCACGATCCGCAAGCCGGTGCTGATCACGCACAGCAGCGCGGAGACGATCGTGAAGCCGTCGGCGGTGGACGAACATCTGGCGGCCATGCCCGACGCGCAGGTTCACTGGACCCGGGAGGCGGGACACGCGCCGTTCTTCGACGAGCCTGATGCCTTCAACCGGCGGCTGCGCCAGTTTGCCGCACACGTGCGGAGCAGCGTGGCGGTTCAGGCCGCGCTATAACCCGAACGGGCTCAGGACGTTGATGTTCCGGCGCGCCGATTGACGCGGACGTACAGCTTCATCACCGTCTTCAGCGGAGCCATCCGGACCGCCGCCTCCCGCAGGTAGCACGCTGCTGGATTCCGTATCCGCATGAATCGCGCCGTTCTCCGTCCCTGATACACGAGCGCAGCGGTCTTCGGCATTCGCTCTGCTTCGAATGCTCGAAGCGTGTCGTCGACATCAGCGTTGCCGGCGAGCATCCGTCCAAGCATCACCGCGTCGACGATCGCCTGCGCGGCACCTTGCCCCGTGTGTGGCAGCATCGGATGAGCGGCATCGCCGATCAACGTGACGACGCCGTCACCCCAGCGCGGTAACGGATCGCGATCGACCAGAACGCCGTCGTAATGAAACTCCGACGTCGCAGAGGTGATCGCGCGGAACGTTTCGTCGAACGTCGGCGCCATGTGCGCCAGCAACGCTCTCGCCGCAGCGTCGCCGTTCGTAGTGTCGGCCTTCAGGCGGACCGACTGCGGCACCAGTTCCTCGGCGACCGCACAGAACCAGTAGATGCCCGTCGCGCTGGCCCGGATGTGCGCCGACTCGACACCCGGCCCGAGGTAATAGAGCCCGTCCACGCCGCCGAGGTGGGACGCCGCGCCATCAACGGCTCCTCGCAGGCTGACGATGCGGCTTGGACGCGCCGGCGGCTCGGCCGGATGCAGTTGCCGGCGGATGACCGAGCGAACGCCATCGGCGCCAACGAGCAGATCTCCCTCGGCGCTGCTCCCGCTCGCCAGATGCAGCGTCACTCGCCGGCCGTGAATGGTGAAACCGGTCGCTTCGCTTCCCGCCGTTACCGTGTCCACGCCGACGGCGTCGAGTAATGACCCGTACAGGGCCGTCCTCATCGCGATGACGAACGGTCCGCCCAGGATCCGGCGCGGTATCTGTGCGCGTTTCAGAACCGTGCCGTCCAGGCGGCGCATTTCGCCGCTCGCCGGCTCGCAGCCGCGCGCGAGCACGGTTTCGCCGACTCCCAGCTCGCCCAGGGCCGCCATGGCGTTCGGCGCGAGGCCGAGACCAAAGCCGAGTTCGCGCAGCGACGCCGACCGCTCGAAGATCCGGACGTCCCACCCGGCCTTGCGCAGGGCAATGGCCGCCGAAAGACCGCCAATGCCTGCGCCGACAATGAGGGCGCTACGCGTCACGGATTACCATCCAAGGGCGGTGGACATTCGCCAGCTTCAATATCTTGTCGCGCTTGCGGGCAGTCGCGGTTCCGCTGACATATCGCTAGTCTCGGATGACCGCCAGACCAGCGGCGAGAAGGGCGCCGAACTCGTTTCGCTGCTGAACCTCACTCAGGCCGCGAATGGATGAGGGCTCCTCCTCCGGTCGTTCGAGCGATCGCTGCCACCAGCCGACGTCGTGCCAGGCGCCTAACTTGTATCCCACGCGACGGTAGACGCCGACCGGAGTAAACCCGACGTGCTCGTGCAGCCCGACACTCGCTGGACTCGGCAGCGTGATGCCGGCAAACGCATTCGCATACCCTTGCGCGCTCAACACCGCGAACAGCGACAGGTACAAGGCATGTCCAATGCGGCGCCGCCGGAACCTGTCGTCGACATACACGGAGGTGTCAACTGACCACCGGTAGGCGGCGCGTTCACGATGCTTGGAGGCGTAGACATATCCGGCGACCACACCATCCCGCTCGCAAACCAGCCAGGGATGCGAGCCTAATATGTTTTCAATCCTGCGGCGCATTTCATCGGCATCCGGCGCGACGGTCTCGAACGAGATCGGCGTGGACTCGACGATCGGGCGATAGATCTCCGCGATCGCCGGAGCGTCGTCCGCCGTCGCCAACCGGATCAGCGGCTGGACCATCCTTCACCTTCGACGAGCGACCGCACGCGGTCGCGGATGTCATCCCGGATGGCGCGAACCTGCTCGATCGGCTTGCCTTTCGGATCGTCCAACGGCCAGTCGTCACGCGCGGCGCCCGGCACGATCGGGCATCCGTCGCCGCACCCCATCGTCACGAGCAGCTGCGCCTGCCGGGCGACTTCGTCTGTCAACTTTGTCATCCGGGCAGCAGATAGGTCGACGCCGACCTCCCGCATCGCCGCGACCACTTCTGGATGCACGCGCGTTCCCGGCGCGGTCCCTGCCGAGATCGCGCGCGCCTTCAACGGGTCAGCAAGCAGGTTGAACCACGCGGCCGCCATCTGCGATCGTCCGGCGTTGTGCACGCAGGCGAACAAAACGGTCTTCATCGCACCGCCTCCCCCACGCGCGGCACGATCCTGTCTGATGCCGATGCGGCCGGCACAAGCCATTTGAAGAGCAGCGTCGCTGCCGCCGCGCCAAGCAGTTGCGCGGCGACGAATCCGGATACGTCGCGGGGTGCAATGCCCGAAAACGTGTCGGTGAGGGCGCGGGCGGCGGTCACGGCAGGATTCGCGAACGAAGTGGACGCGGTGAACCAGTAGGCTGCCGTGATGTACGCGGCCACCGCGAACGGCACAAACTCGAATCGACGCCGCGAGCAGCCGGATATCACGGCGACCAGCCCGAAGGTGGCCACGAACTCGCTGAGCATCTGCGCGAACCCGCTCCTTGGGTGCGTCGACAGCATCAGAATGGACTCACCGAACATCGCGTGCGCGGTCCAGACGCCACCGACGGCTCCCGCCAGCTGCGCGGCAACGTAGCCCGGGACCGCCCGCCATGCGACTCCGCGCTGTGACGCGTCTGCGAGTGTCACGGCGGGATTGAAATGAGCGCCCGAAACGGGGCCGAACGTGAGGATGAGTGCCAGCAACGCCGCACCGGTCGCGAGCGTGTTCGCGAGCAGCGTCACGGCGACGTTGCCGCCCGCCAGGCGTTCACCCATGATGCCGGAGCCGACGACGGCCGCCAGCAGCAACGCTGTGCCGACGAATTCAGCAGTCAATTGCCGGATGCGATCGCCGCTCATCGGGTCGCCGCCAGTGTCTTCTTCATGACGGTCGCGGACGCCGGACACGCCGATTGGAATTCGACCGAGGCCTGCACCGATGCGGGTACTTCGCCACGCGGGATCGGCCCGAAGCCAAATCGTGGAAAGAACCCGTCGGCCGTCGTCGTCAACAGAAACACCGTATCCGCGCCGTGTCGGCTGGCGACCTGCAGCGCTGACTCCGTCAGACGATGACCGAGACCCTGGCCCTGATGCGCATCGGCCACGACCACGGACCGGAGCAATGCACCGTCGGCATAGAGTTCGATGGCCGCCGCACCGACCACGCCTTTATCGGTCCTCGCCACAATCATCGTGTCGAGGTGCTCGTCCACTCCGTCCAACGGGAGCTGCTGTGCCTCGAGCAGCCGATGGACGGCGGGCAAATCCGATGCGCGCGCTGCGTCGATGACGATCGGCATCCTCACGCCCGCGGTGCGCAGCACGAGCCGCCGTTGCTCGCGGCGAGGACGTAGAGTCCGCCAAACGACCGCTCGAACTGCCTCCGGTCCTGAACCGCGTCGCGAGTGCCGGTGAGTGCCTCGATTGCGGCGTTCACAACGGACCTGACCGACGGGTCGAGCGATGCTGACAGCTGGTAATGCATCCACACGCCGTCGCGGCGCGTATCGACGAGCCCGGCCCGTCTCAGATAGGCGAGATGACGCGACACGGTCGGCTGCGCGAGACCGAGGCTGTCGTGGATATGGCAGACGCAGACTTCGTTGCCCCCAATCAGCGCGAGGATGCGCAGGCGCGTCTTGTCGGCCAGCGCGCGGAACACACGCTCGAGGCCTTCGATTCTGCCGCTGTTTCCGGCTGCTGCGGTTCGCTTCATATATTCGCGTTGACAAATATATCACCGGGCAATATATTCGCACAAGCATATATAAGGAGACGGACATGGACGCGATCAAGGACGCCATTCGACAGAAATACGGTGCGGCGGCGGAAACGGCACGAACCGGCGCACAGGCGAACTGCGGCTGCGACAGCACCTGCTGCGACACGATCACCTCGAACCTGTACGACAGCGAGGAGGCGGCCGGCCTCCCTGCCGAGGCGGTGCTCGCATCACTCGGCTGCGGCAATCCCACGGCGCTTGCCGATCTTCATCCCGGCGACGTGGTTCTCGATCTCGGGTCCGGCGGCGGAATCGACGTGCTCCTCTCAGCGCGCCGCGTCGGACCGGCGGGCAAGGCGTACGGGCTCGACATGACGGACGAAATGCTCGCGCTCGCCCGCGAGAATCAGCGGAAGGCCGGCGCCGCGAATGCCGAATTTCTCAAGGGCGAGATCGAGGCGATACCCCTGCCGGACAACTCGGTGGACGTGATCATCTCGAACTGCGTGATCAACCTGTCCGCCGACAAGGACCGCGCGTTGTCGGAGGCGTTCCGCGTCCTGAAGCCGGGCGGGCGATTCGCGGTTTCCGACGTCATCGCGCGCGGCGAGGTGCCTGACTCGATCCGTCAGGACACGGAGTTGTGGGTTGGATGTCTCGGCGGCGCGCTCGAGGAAGACAGCTACCGCAGCAAGCTGGCGCGGGCGGGATTCGAGCACGTTGACGTGGAAGTCACGCGCACGCTGGAGCACATCGACGCGCGGTTCGCGAGCGCGTTCATTCGTGCACGGAAGCCGCAACCCGCCGCGACGGCGTGCTGCGACTCCACGTGCTGCACGTAGCGCGTCCTCAGACGACGGCGGCGGCCGACGGCTGCGCGGCCATGAACGGATTCTCATCCGCGCTCGGCCCGTAGATCGACGGGAGCGGAACACCGAGCTCGCGCAGGTACACCGACAGCTGTCCGCGGTGGTGATACCAGTGGTTGAGCATGATCGACCGCACGACGCCGCCGACCGGCACGGCCATCAACTCTCTGCCGCCTTCAACGAGCCGCCACACGTCTGCCAGCCCGCCGTCGCCGATCGCGAGGAGATTGGTCTTCGCCCTGGCCACGCTCGCTTCGAGCGCCGGTATCAGCTCGGCAGACGAGGTGGCGCTCGGCTGAACCATCTTCGGGAACGAAAACGGCGACTGCCGCGCGATGTCCGAGACAAAGCCGGGAATCGTCGCCACGTGGAGCGACAGCTGCCCCAGCGACATCGACTTGGGATTCGGCTTCCACTCGAGGCGCTCGCCGGGCACCCGCTCCAGCACGCGGCGCGTCGTCTGCGCTTCCTGTTCCAGCTCCTGAATCAACGCTTGGATCATCGACATGGTCTGTCTCCTTCAGTGACTGCCGCGCCGGGCCTCGGCCTGCCGGCGCACGCGTTCGAGCAGTGGTGTCCACCCGCGCGGCATGCCGTCGCGGAACTCGTCGGGGATGAACCCGAACGCGGAGTGCCGGAACGTAATCAGCGTGCCGCCGCTGATTTCCGTCAATCGATACTGCACGTTGGAGATCACCGGGTACGACATGAACAGCGGCCCGGTAATCTCGAGCAGCGTGGGGCGCTTGATCGCCTGGATCTGCCCCCAGAAATGTCCGTTGTCGCCGCCGAGGTCGCGGAACCAGCGTCCGCCCGGTCGGGGCTCGATGATCATCGGCAGCGGCGTCCCATCGGGGGTTTCATTCCCCGGCCCCATCTGTTCGAGGAGCGCCGCGAAGGTCGCGTCGAGCGGCGCGCGTACCTCGATCTCCTCGGTGATGTGGAATGTCAGATCTTCAACGGTTGTCGGTGCGGTCACGGTCACGGGTATTCCCTCCTGCGTGTGCGGCTTCAGCCCGCGCCTTGACGCGCGAGAGCTGGTGCGTCCAGAACTGCTCGAACGTCTTCGTCCACTCGTGCAGCGGCCGGATGGCCTGGACGTTCGTGCGATAGAAGACCTGACGCCCTTCACGCCGCACGTGTACGAGGCCGACGTCGCGAAGCACTTTCAGATGCTTCGAGACCGACGGCTGCGCCAGCTTCAGCGTCGACACGATCTCGCCGACCGGTCGTTCGTCAGCAGCGAGATAGGCGAGGATGTCGCGGCGCCTGGCTTCGGCGACGGCGTTGAAGATGTCCGAGGTGGTCGCGGCTCTGGGCACGTCGTGGACAATACATTCCCACAACGGAATATGTCAAGCACCCCGATCCCTGATCCCCGACCCCTGGTCCCCGATCCCTGGTCCCCGATCCCTGGTCCCCGATCCCCGATCCCCGATCAGTAGGCGAACTTGACCGCCAGCTGCACGACGCGGGGATCGCCGGCGGTCGTAATCGATCCAAAGGCTGCGGATCCGAGGACGCCGTTCGGATTTCCAAAGGCCGGGTTATTCAGCAGATTGAATGCTTCGGCACGAAGCTCCAGCGTCATTCCCCGCTGAAGCCGCAGGCGCCGGCTGGCGGCAAGATCGACGTTGCGGTACCCGGGCCCCCGCACGGGATTGCGTGACGAATTCCCGAGCGTGAACTGCGGCGCCGCGCCGAAGGCAGCGGTGTTGAACCAGCGCGTGGTCGTCCGCCCGTCTTCCGGCAGCTCGGGATCGCCGACGAGATTCGGCCGCTGCGTGCCGAAACCGGCAAAGGCGTTGAAGTTCGTCTGCTGCGTGACGGCAATCGGCATCCCGGCCTGCAGCGTCACGATGGTGGAGAGCGTCCAGTCGCTGGCCAGGAGGCCGAGGACCCCACGCCGCGGTCCGAACGACGGCACGTTCCAGACGCCGGACGCCACGAACACATGCGGGATGTCGCCGTTCGAATAGTCACGCTCGCGGCGCCGATCGAAGCTGTCCGCGACGGGAACGTTCGCAACCGGGCCCGTGAGCACCGACGCATCGAACACCGACGAGGCGTCGTCCATGAGACGCGAGCGCGTGTAGCTCGCCAGGTAGCTGAAGCCGCGCGCGAGACGCTGCTCCACCTTCGCCGTCAGCCCGTGGTAGTTGGTGTTGCCGACGTTGTGTCGATAGAGGCTGACCGTCGTGTACTTCGGAAACGGCTTGAGCAGCTGTGCGACGGTAATCGTCGGCTCGCCGAGCGATGAGGACCTCGGGATCTCGCCGAAGTACGGATTCGGGACGCGCGCCAGCAGCGAGTTGCCGAGCGCCAGCTGCTCAGGCGTCAGTTGATTGAGATTCGTATCAGGGATGCCGACACGCGTGATTTTCGACCCGACGTAGGCCACTTCAACGGAGACGTCGCGCGTGAGCTCGCGCTGCACGGACGCATTCCACTGCTGCACGTATCCCGAGCCGAGATCGCCGGCGACCGAAAAAACACCCTGGCCGAGCCCGGCGAGCGGCGTCGGCTCCAGCGGTGCAACGGACGGCCCGTTCTGCAGGACGAATGCGGGATTGATCGTGTCGAGCGCACGCTGTGTGACTGTCTGCAGGAACGGGAAGGCCGGCGTCGTGAACGGCGTGGTGATCCCCGCCATCTCGATCCACACCATTCCATATCCGGCGCTGACGAGCGTGCGATCGGTCGCGCGGTATGCCAATCCGAGCCGCGGACCAAAATTGTCCTTCTTGAGCGGACGCACGGGTTCAGTTCCCGGATACGTCAGTACCTGGTTGTCGAGATCGAACACCGCGGTCTGCCCGTTGATCTCGGTGGACGGGAAGTTCAGCGTGTAACGCACCCCGGGCGTGACCGTCAGCCGTTCGCCGACTTTCCAGTCGTCCTGAACGAAGTATTCCTGGAACCGCGCACGCTCCCTGATCTGCGACGTCTGCAGATCGATTGAAAAGCTCTGCACCTGCCCGAGCAGGAAGCTGGCCAGCGGCGATCCCGTGTCAGTAATGCCCGGCTGGTCGCTGCCCAGCTGGTTGAACGTGAAGGAGCCGGTTGGCGACGGCGGCTGGATGACGTTCAGCCGTTCCCAACGCCAGTCGAAGCCCCCCTTGACGGTGTGGCGCCCCTTCACCCAGGTCAGCGTGTCGGCGATCTCACTGACGCTGGTCCTGAAATCGGTTGCTGTATTGGGCGGCGACCCGAGCTGCGTGTAACCGCTGATGAGAAAGGTCGGCAGCGTGTTGGGGAACTGGGCTCCCGATGGAATTCCTGGAATGCTCAGCGCCGATCCCGCCGTGGTCGCAAGCTGCGCCGCCTCGCGCGTCACGTGGCGGCGCGTGTCGCCGACGCGGACCTCGTTGAGCAGCGTGCTGGAAAACGTGCGCTGATAGCTGGTCGCCAGAGCCCACGACACGGTGTTTTGCGGGCCCAGGGTGCCGGTCGTCACACCGCTGCCTTCCGGCAGCGGCGTCACGGGAACGAAGCGATCGCGGACGTTCGTGAAACGCCCGAACACCGAGTCCTGGTTGTTCCTGAAGCGATGGTCAAGACGGACGGCCCATTGATTCTGGTCGTTCACTTCCGGCGCCGTCCGGCGGAAGTTGTTTGCCGTGCCGGCGGACGTCGGGAGCGGATATCGATTGAGCAGGGCAACCGCAACCGGATCCATGCGCTCGAGTGGGATCCTCCCGTCAACGAATGGCGTGCGAACAAACCCACCGCCCGACGCCACCGTCGTCGCGGGATCGAAGATCCGGGGAACGGTTCCGCCGATCGACTCGGTGAACACGCCTTGCCGCTGCAGCAGCGTGGGGACGGTAGAGGTGACGGTGCGTCCAATCTCCTGCCGCTGTCCCTGATAGTCGACGAAGAAGAACGTCCGATCGCGCAGCACCGGCCCCCCAAGGACCCCGCCGAACTGATTGCGTCGGAACACCGGCTTGACCGCGGGCGAGGGCGCGAAGAAGTTGCGCGCGTTCAGCTTTTCATCGCGAAGAAACTCGAAGGCCGTTCCGTGAAACTCGTTCGAGCCGCTGCGCGTCGTCAGGTTGACGACGCCGCCGTTGAAGCGGCCGAATTCCGCCGGCGGGCCGTTCGTCTCGATCTTGAATTCCTGAATGGAATCAACTACCGGGAAGTAGGCGACCTGTCCCGGCTCCGGTTGCAGCACCGAGATGCCGTCGAACAGATACTCATTCGCGCGCGGCCGTCCGCCGCTGATGCGCGGCAGCGGCGACGCCGGTGGCACGGCAACACCCGGAACCAGCGACGCGAGCGTGATGAAGCTGCGGCCGTTCAGCGGCAGCGCTGCAATCTTCTCCTCGGAAATGATTTGACCGAGGCTCGCGGTGGCCCGGAGAACCGGCGCGTCGGCGGTAACTGTCGTCGCATCGGTCAGGGCGCCAACGACCAGCGTGAAATCAAGGCGAATGGTTTCGCCCGTTTCAACACGAATGCCTTTCCTGTGAATCGGACGGAAGCCCGGAAGCTCAACGTCGATGCGATACTCGCCCGGCGGAAGCACAGGCAGGGTGTAGTCGCCGGACGAGGAAGAGACGGCCGTCCGAACGGCTCCTCCCCGCCCGCGTACAGCTGTAACGGTGGCGCCTGGAACAGGCGCTCTTTGCATGTCGATGATGGTGCCGGTCACCTGTCCGGCGCCGACCTGCGCGTCAGCGGACGCAGGGGCAAGGAGTGTCAGCAACAGCAGGAATCCCAGTGTTCGGTACGAGCGGAGCATGTCGACGAGAATCACCTCTGATGCCGCGCGGCGTCCAATTGATTGCACTGATGGGGCTATGGATGCCGCCAATGAACGGCAGCCCATCCGAGGCTAGTTACCGTACGCCCATGAAGACGCGCAACTCAGGGCGACTCGTCTGTACGATTCTGGCCGGCTTGGCCATCGGATGCGCGCAGCAGCCGCAGCAACCTCCCACGCTCGACGTCGCAACGACAACCAGCGTCCAGAATTCAGGGCTCCTCGACGCGCTGCTTCCTCACTTCGATGTGGCGACGGTACGCATGCACGCCGCGGGAAGCGGCCGCGCGCTCGAGATGTTGCAGGATGGGATCGTTGATCTCGTGATCAGCCACGCGCCGGAGGCCGAGGCGCGGTACCTGGCCGCCCATCAGGACTGGTCGTATCAGAAACTCGCCTTCAACCGGTTCGTTCTCGTCGGCCCGCCCACCGATCCCGCGGGCGTGAAGACCACCACCAACGTGCTGGATGCGTTCCGGCGAATCGCTCAGTCCAGCGTCGATTTCGTGTCGCGCGGCGACGCCTCGGGGACGCACGAGCGGGAGCAGATGCTGTGGAAGCAGGCCGGGGCGGTTCCGTCTGCTGGCCGGTTGCTCGTCAGCGGCCAGGGCATGTCGATCACCTTGCGGCACGCGCATGAGAAGCGCGCCTACACGCTCACCGACGAAGCGACGTTCTGGCAGCTTCAGAGGCAGGTGGATCTGGTTGTCGTGTCGGAGGGCGACGCTCTGCTGCTGAACACGTACGCGGTAATTCATCCGCGCGACGCCGAAACCGCCGCGCGTTTTTCCGAGTGGCTGACGCGCGGCGAAGGGCGCCAGCGCATCGGCGACCACCGTATCGAGGGCCGCGCCGCCTTTCAGCCGTGGCCGGAGGGCTGCGCTGGCAGGACGCCCGACGCGCTTCCGTGCGGTACATGAACCGGCACCGCGAACGCGGTGGCCCTCCGATCAAGCCCAGAATCCCGTGACCTCCGCAATCCGGCCGTCCGCGTCGAGCACGAACAGATTCGTGCCGCGGCCGCGTTCCTGTCCGTCCTTGGCGATCGCGACCCAGTCGGCGAGCACGTGCGCCTGGCAGTGGCGGATGTCGCCGCGCCGCTCGAGCCGCAGTCCGGGCATGAACCAATGCACGGCCGCGAAGTGAGCCTTCACATCCTCCTCGCCCGCAAGGCAGCTGAATTTATCGGAGACCTGAATGTCCTTCGTGCCGATCTCGTTCAGCGTCGCCTCGCGCGTGGCCGCCTGCGGATCGCTCCACGCGGCAAACCACCGATCGACCGTCTCCGCCGCGCCCGCGTTGACCTTGTTCGCCACCGCATTGGCAAAGAGCGAGAGCTGGAACCTCCAGCCCTGCACGTGATGGTCGCGCGCCGCGGCGTCGGAGAACTCGTGCGTGAGCTGCAGCAGCGTGCCCGCGGGGTGGCCGTCGAGCCGGATCGTGACCTGTGAGCCGCCCAGCGGGATTGGCTTGCCGCTCGCGTAGCCGTATGTGAAGACGATCCGTTCGGGCGCGCGGACGTCGATGACTTCGCCCGCCACCTCCACGCCGTTCGGGTGGCGAATCAGCAGCTGTCCCCCCGGCCGTGCGTCGATCGTCGATCCGGCGCCCCACCATGCAGCCCAGTCCGGCGTGCTGGTGAAGAACTCGAACACGGTCGCCGGGCGTGCGCGAATGACGATCGTCCTGTCGAGGCGAACGGTGGAGGTAATCATCGTTTCTTCCCCTTCGATTGGCGGCGCGGCCGCGGGCCGCGGCGGCTTTCCTTCAATTCCGCTTTGAGCTTCAGGTGCCAGAGCGCGTCGGTCCACATCTCCTCCAGCATCGCGGCGACCGGACCGAGCGCGTCGCGGCGGACCTTATAGACGCGGAACTGCGCGTCGGGGCGCGACTCGACGAGCCCGGCACCGGCAAGCACCTTAAGTTGGAGCGAGACCGCGCCGAAGGTGACGTCCGGCATGGCCTGGTGGATGGCGCCGGCCGTCAGCTCCTGTTCCCACAGCAGCCGCAGAATCTCGCGGCGGCGGGGCGACCCGATGGCGGAAATCAGCGCGGCGTCCACGATGTCAGGACGTAATTTAGATCAAACTAAAATACGTGTCAAGCCGGATCCAGCAGAATCTGGACGTGGAGTCCGGCTTCAGCCGGATTGGCCCCGCTGATGGCGCTGAACAAACGCCGTAAACGCTCCGACATACTCGCGGACGCGGGCGTCCGTCGCCGGGTCGCTGATCCGTCCCGCATCGTCGAACACCTTCGCCGCACCGGAGACGATGACGCGCCCTTCGAAGAACGGCAGGACACCGAGAATGCGCCAGACCGGCAGCCAGGCAGCCTGCGACAACAGCGTGCCGCCCATGCCCGGCGTGGCGCCGATGAACCCAAGCGGCAGCCCGCGGAAGACGCGCGGGATATCGGCAGAGGGACGCGACAGCCAGTCGATCGCGTTCTTCAACACGCCCGGCATCGAGTTGTTGTACTCCGGCGTCGCAATCAGCAGCCCATCAGCCGCGGCGATCCGATCCTTGAGCTGCTGAACCGCCGGCGGGATGCCCTGCCCGCTCTCGAGATCCGCGTCATACAGTGGGATGTCGCGTATCGACGCAATCTCGAGCGCCGCACCCGCCGGCATCGCCTCCGCCGCGGCACGCAGGAGCATCGCGTTGTATGAGCCGCTGCGGAGACTGCCGGCGATGCCGATGATGGTCGCCAACTACTTCGGCTGCTTGCTCGGGTCGTCGGCCGGGTTGACGTAGTTCACGACAAACGGCCCCATCCCATGCACCTGAAATGTGGCGGCCGTTCGTGACAGGAAGTAGTGCCGCATCTCCGCCGGCATCGACGCATAGCCGCCGGCAGCGAGCTGCGTCATCTTGCTCTCGTCGAACTGCTCGCCCATGCCGAGCGCCACTGTGCCCGAAAGGATGGTCAGGTTCTCCGTGCCTGGATGCCAGTGTGGAGCCACCTTGTAACCAGCGGGCACCTGCGCGCGGATGACGAACGGCTGCGCCTGCGTCGGATCACCGGAGACGACTGCGATCTTCGCTCCAGGAGGCAGGCTGGGCGGTGGGTCGCCCCACTTCAAATCGGACGGGGGCATCATCACGTGCGAGCCAGCAGCAGTCGCCGGTGCCGCGTCGGCGTTGAAGATGTCCTCGGCCACCTTCCACTCGCCGTTCTCCTTCTTCCAGGTGGTGACGTACTTGCCTTTCTCCGATCCACCGGCCATCGACATCTCGTAGGAGCCTGCGGTGTAGCCGATGTCGCCGCTGGCGGCGACGACGGCTCTGGTGGGGGCAAAGGACAGTGCGAAGCCCGGTGCACCGGCCATCTCGCCATACGTCTTGCGTATCGCGTCCGAGCCGGTCACGGCCGGCATCCCGGGAGCGTGGATGGTGGCGTCGGCCGCGAAGTACGACACGAACTTGTCGACGTCCTTCACGACGCCCGACCATTCCCGATCCTTCGCCATCAGCGCGTCCTGTTCCTGCGCCACGTTCGCGGACCGGGCGCAACCGACGAGCGCCACGACAACCACCAAGTACGCATAACGACGCATACGACCCTCCTTCGTAGTGTCCGCCTTCCGGCGGACCGTCTGGCAGGTCCGGATTTTAAGCCACGAAGGCTACGACGATTAGGCTTGGCGCCCTTTGAGGTCGGCGGCGAGGCCGGAGAGCAGCGCCCGCTCTTCGCTGGAGATCTTTCCGATCCCGAACACGCCGCCGGACGCTGACGCGATCTTTTCGGCGTAAGCGACGAGATCATCCGCATTCAGGCCCGGATCGGAGCCGGAGTCGAGCACCGCCCGGATGAGACGGCCGGCACGGCCAAACACCGCCTCGCTCGGCCGGTTCGCCAGCCAGGATGTGAGCTGCTGATCCGCAGCGCTCCCCTCGGCAATCCCGCGGCTCCTGGCAAAACGAACGATCAGGTCGCGCTCGGACTGGCTGACGCCGCCTTCGGCCCACGCCATCTGGAGAATCGGCACGATCGGCAGCAGCGTCACAGTCTCCGCCGTGAAGCCGAGATCGAGAAGCTCCTGCGCCAGCGCCGGATCGGAGAGCCCGGCGGCGCGGCCGACGTCCGCGCGCGCGCGCTCGGCGTCCGCCGCGCGCTGGATCTTTTCGACCAGTTCCCGATCCTTCTTCCTGAAGTAATCGTCCTCGAGCGAGCGCCCCCGCTCCTGAATGATGTCGCGATCCGTCATCCGTGCGGCTCCTTCACCGCACCAATTGCTATATCACGGGTTCGGGCGGACGACTTCTTCTCCGGTCAGGCCGTACCGGCGAATGACCGGCGGCGTCTGCGCGAAGTCGCTGAAGCTGAGCCAGACGCGATTCTGCGGATCCAGGTACATCCGCGCGGCGACGCTCGTGCGCCGATCCAGGAAGCGGATGTGCGCGGCGCCCTTCGCATCGGCATTGAGGCTGATGCGCTCGGGGTTGCGTTCGTCGCCGGTTCCGCGCGGCGCGTCCAGCCCGACGACGGCGTCGCCGTTCGGCACGATTGAAATGCCGATGCGCTCGCGCCCTGTCGGATCCACGATCTTCAAGCCGGTCCGCGAGTTTGCACCCTCCGCCATCGGTGCGCCGAGTACGATCGCCGCGCGTCCTGCCGCATCCTCCACGACGAGACCTTTGACGCGCAGCACATCAGGTGCGGCCTGCTGCGCCCCCGTCCGCGACGCGCTCACGCTGAGGATGAGCAGCGCGCACAGCCCGAGAATCATCCATCGCAGCCGCCGGCTCTCCGCTTCGAGCCTGTTGAGACGTTCCATCGTTGCACTGGGATCGGCCATGACAAACCTTTCCATCGCTCACCGGCACATTACTGGGCTGGACTTGACCTTCACCAATGGCTATATCACCGATCGCGTCAATCCGCGGTCGGACGTTCAGCGCCGTCGATCACGACAAACTCGACGGGCCCTTTCGCCGGTTCGAGCTTGAGGCCGAGCTGTTCCTGCAGCGCGGTGAACAGGGCCGCGCGGTCGCCTGGTGGGGCACCGGCGGTGGCGTTCGGAGCTTCGGCGCGAAAGTCGTCCGCCGTCCACGCCAGATGGAAATCGAAGCGGCCAGTGAGTCCAGTCCGATCCACGACCACGCGGTCGACGTTGGCGCCGAGGTAGGAGGCAAGCGCGGTCAGAGTCTGCCCGGTCGCCTGGACGGAACCCGTTGCCGCGCCGATGGTGCCGCTCAGTCGGCAGGGGTTTCCCGACGTCCCGGGAACCGCGCAGACAACTGACGAGAGCCGCAACTGCGGCCCGAGGGGACCGTCGCTGCGCGTCCGGACGAGAGCGTAAATGGACCCTTCGCGCGACTCGATATGCGTCCTGAGCCTGAACCGGTCCTCGAGCAGCGTTCGAAGCATCTGAAAGATCGCCGCCGACGGCGCCCCGTCTGGAGCGCGTGCCGCGATGTCAAAACGATCCGACGCGATCCAGTCGGGTCCACCGATGACTTGCCCCGCCCGTGTTCGAAAGGCGGCCTCCACCAGGAGACGGAGAGATACGTTCGTCGCGGAATAGCCGCCGGGAACGGGGCCGAAGGAAACACTCGCTGATCCGCCGGTATTGGGCTTGATTGACGCCACGGCGAAGGCCACGCCAGTCTGAGCGGAAGCACTCGATTGCATCGTCGAGCAAAGGCCGACTGACGCGACGCATGCACAGGCAATGGTTCCAACACGCATACCGCCTCCGACGCCGGTTAGACGGGAGCCGGACCGCGCGGTTGGCCGCGACTTTCAACGGCACATGGCTGGATTGGCTTTAACGAAGTAGCTCTTATACGTGGCCGAGCGTTGATCCATGCAGCCTTCGAGATTCAGCAGCTCGACCTTGCGAAAATCGATAGGTGCTGTCTCCGCCTGCAGCGAGATGTACCCACCGGTCATCGGCGTTCCATCGACTTTGACCGCCGGATCGACCGGCGACACGCCGCCGCCGCCGATCTGCGGCTTCGAGTATTCGAGCACCGTCTTGCCATCAATGGTGTGCCGCACCAGCTCATCGCCGTGGACGAGCACCTCGACACGTACCCACTGGTCACCGTCGTAGGTCGCCGACGTGGAGTTGGTGCAATGCGGCGTGTGCAGCTGACCGTTCATGACGACGTGAGCGCCCGGCGTGCAGAGATTCGCGGTCGTCCGCGGCCCTTTGCCGAGCCCGCCGAGCAGCTGGATCTCGAGCGCGATCGGAAAATCCTGATCCTTCAGCATCGTCCGCGGGTGCGGACTGTGCAGCATCAGGCCGTTATTGCGGATCGCCCAGGCGGGCGCGCCGCCCACCTGTTCGTCGACGAAACGGTACTCTGCGGCAAGCAGGTAATACGAAAACGGATCCTTATAGAAGATGTGGCCGAATTCGCCGTTGAACGACGGCCACTGGTCGTACCGGACCTGCAGCAGCCCGTCCGCCACGCGGAAGGTGTTGCGGAAGTTCTCGCCGAGGTCGTGCTTCGAGAACTTGATCGTCCAGTCCGCCAGGTCGCGGCCGTTGAACAGCTGGATCCACTCCCGCGCGTCCTGAGGTCTCTGCTGCGCGGGCGCCGGCGTCTGATACGCCATGATGCCCACGACAAGGGCTATGGGTGCGAAGCGACGCATGGCCGGATTGTAGGCTAGTCCTCGATCGGGCGCTGAACCGAGTCGATGACGACGACGTCCACGGGCGCGCGCTGCGACTCCAGCTTCAGACCAAGCTGTTCCTCGAGAGCAACGAATAACGACGGCAACGCGCCGGGTTCACGGCCGGCGCCAGGGGCGGCGGTAAGTTCGGCTTCAGAGTTGAACCTCAGGTCGAAGTCGTAGCGGCCTGGCAATCCGGTGCGATCGAGAATCGCGCGCCCGACAACTCGCGACAGGTTTCTCGCCAACTCCTCCATCGACACCGCACCGGCAGTGATGACGCCCGCCCGGGTGCGGCCGCCGCATATCGGGCGGCCATCGCTCGCCGCGAGCGCTGCCCCACGCGCCTGTGCCGCCCGGGCCGCGTCGCAGTCGATTGTTGCCGACGAGCGCAGCTGCGGCCCCGGCCGGCCGTCAGCCCGGGCGCGAATCAGCGCAAAGATCGGCGTGTCGCGCGCTTCAACGTGCATCACGAGCTTGAAGCGATCAGCGAGCAGCGTTCGCAGCATCAGCAGCATCTGTTCCTGCGTTGCGGCATCGGATGCTTTCGCGGTGATGTCAAAGCGCACGCTGTCCAGCCAGTCGGGGCCTCCCTCAACGCGCGAGTTCTGCATGGAGTAGGCAAACGTCACGATGTGGCGGGGCGTTACGTTGGTGGCGACCAACACGCCTCCGGGCCTCGGCGTGAAACCGAAGTTTTCGTCGCCAGAGGCGTTGATCTTGATAGATGCGACTTCAAAAGAGGGACCCGGCGCCGACTGTGCGGCGGCGACGGCCGCTCCAGCGGCGCACAACAGAACAGCAGTCGCGTAGCGGTTCATTGCTGCCGTCCTCGACGGGATTCCACGCCGTAGAACACGAGATACGCGACTCCGATTCCCGCCGGTACGATGCCCACGAAGGTGAGGCCCAGCGGAAACCCTGGTGTTGACGCTCTGAGGAGAGCCACCCGGCGCCAGTCGTCCGCCATTTCGCGAATTTCCTCCTGCGTGTACCCAAGCTCGCGAGCCTGCCGGATCTGCTCATCCACCGACGGGCGGCTCCCGCTCGTCATCCAGACACCGACGAGAAAGACCGTCAACGTCAGGCCGCACGCGAGCCAGATCATTCCGCGCAGCAGGTAGGCCCGCGAGCCGTTCATCCCGTTCTCGAGACGGCTCAAGTCAGGCAGCGGCACTCCCTTTTCAAGTGCCGCCATCCACTCCCGATGCTGAATCTCGCGGCGGCGGAATCGCAGCATCAGCCCCCAGGCCAGAAGTGCGGCGGCCGCAACCAGCAAGACGGCTCCAAAGACGAGGGCGTCGGTATCCGACATAGGCTTTGCCCTTGAGACTCACCGGCACGGCGAAATGTTTCAAGACGGTGGCGTGAAACATTTCCGCCGGTCCACCAGGTCTAAAGAACTGAAGCGGTGTGCCGACCACGCGCGACGACGAGATCCGGGCACTGCTCGTCCGGAAGCGGTTTACGGAAGCCTTCGAGCTGGCCATGTCGGCGTATGGCGGCCGGATGCTGGGGCTGGCCTTTTCGATCCTTGGCGATCGCGCGGAGGCCGAGGATGCAGTTCAGGACGTGATGGTTCGCATCTGGCGTGCGCTGCCGCAATTTCGCGCCGACTCCGCGGTATCGACATGGATCTACACGATCACCAGGAACCGCTGTCTGACCATGCTCAAGCAGCGCCGTGCCCATGAGCCTGTTTCACTGGACGAACCCGGCACGCGCGAAGCGGCCGAAAGCGTTGTCGCAGCACCGGCACTGGAATCGGATGTGTGGACGCTGCTCGGCACGCTGCCGCTGCCCTACCGGCAGGCGTTGACGCTCTTCTATGCGGAAGAGAAGTCGTACGAGGAGATCGCCCGGATATTGGATATGCCGATCGGAACTGTGAAGACCCACATTCACCGCGGCCGGAAGCTGCTCGCCAACCTGTATGCGGAGGCACGTTCGAAATGACGCCGTGCGCCCCGTTCGAGGACCGCCTCATCGACTACGCCGACCTCCGTCCCGGCGACCGTGCTGTGGTGGACGAGCACCTCGCCGGATGCCCGGCGTGCCGCGAGTACCTGGCGACGCTCCGGGAAATCGACACGAAACTGACGGCCGACATGCGGGCGATACAGTTGAATCCCGAGCGCTATGCCGAAGTCAGACGTCAAACCGAGAGCGTGCGGCCAGTGGTTCGCGCATCGCGCCTGCCGGAATGGCTCGACTTCGTCGCTGCCTGTGCCGTGTGCGCCTTCGGCTATGGACTGGCGTGGCACTCCGGCGTGATTGCCTATCTGATCTCCACACTCTCATCGTCGCCGAACTGACGCATTCCATCTATACTGCACCCAGCTCAGCCTTAAAGACGGAGGTGCTTATGCGTCGATGGATTGCTGCCGGATGGATGCTCGCCGTCGCCGTCGCGACTGGGTCGCCCGCGCTCGCGCAGGCAGACCTGGCCAAGGCCCTCGCCGAACTGACGGCGCTGTCGAGCAAGGTGGGAAGCGCGGATACCCGCACGCGTGTCGATGCGATGCATCGCGTCCGGTTGATCGCGCTCTCGCGGGCCGATGTCGACGTCAAGCTGAAGGCGCTCGAGCTGCTCCGCCAGCCGGTCGGAAGTTCGTCCGATCACATCCGCATACCGGCCGTATACGCCATCGCCGAGATCGCGAACAGCTCCGCCGACGCGAAGGTCAAGCTGACGGCGGTCAACGCGTTTGCCGCGCCGTTGGACTCAGGTCAGGGGGAAATCCGCAACGCCACGATCGACGCGTTGAACAGCATCACGAGAAACCCGGTCGACCCTGCTCTCGCATCAGCCGCGGTGGCGGTGCTCGCGGCGCCGATGCGCAGCGGCGTCAACGGCGTGCGCATGCCGGCCATCAACGCGCTCGTGCAGGCCGTTGTCGGCAAGCTGAACTCCGCGGCGTCGCAGCAGGCGATAGAGCTGCTGAAACAACCGCTGGATTCGAGCGCTGCCATCGGCGGCATGGAAGTGCGGATGATGGCCGTTGCGGCGGTGGAGACGATCGGCGTCGACGCGCCCGACACCCAGGCCAAGGCGAAAGCGATGGGACTGCTCATGACCTACGCGGACAAGGGGAGCTGGGAGGCGGAGGCGAAGGCGCGCGCCCGCGCCGCGGCCGACCGCGTGCAGGCGACGATCAGCAAGTAGTCAGGACGGCAGCGGGGGTCCGCCTAAAGGCGGACACTACGATCGCGATCGCGAACGTGGCAGCCGCACGATGAACGGGAACATGGCGATGACGATCGCCAGCGTCGAGAGCGTTGCCGCGATCCCGTTGCTCCAGAACACGCCCAGCGATCCGCCGCTCAGAATCATCGACTGCCGGAACGCCACTTCGGCACGATCGCCAAGGACCAGCGCCAGCACGAGCGGCGCCACCGGATAGTCCAGCTTCTTGAACACATAGCCCACCGCCCCGAACACCAGCGCCAGCACCACGTCGAAGAGGCTGCTCGCCACGGTGTACGCCCCGGTCAGGCACGTCACGATGATCAGCGGGCCGATGATCGAAAACGGAATGCGCAGGATCGATGCGAAGAACGGTACGGTCGCCAGCACGAGGATGACGGCGACGACGTTGGCGACGTACATCGACGCGATGAGTCCCCAGACGAACTCGCGCTGCTCGACGAACAGCAACGGGCCGGGCTGCAGCCCCCAGATCATCAGCCCGCCCATCATCACGGCCGCAGTGGCCGAGCCCGGCACGCCAAGCGCCAGCATCGGCAGCAGCGCCGAGACGCCGGCGGAGTGATCGGCCGCTTCCGGCGAGACAACGCCTTCAATCTCTCCCCGCCCGAAATTGCCCTGCCGCCGCGAGAAGCGGCGCGCCACGCCGTACGACATGAACGACGCGGCGGTGGGGCCGCCGGGCGTGATCCCCATCCAGCAGCCGATCAACGTCGATCGCACCAGCGCCCACGCATAACGCGGCATCTGGCGCACGCTGCCGAGCACGTCGCGCAGCCCGACACGGGCTCGGACGCCCTCGAAGCGCAGCCCCTGCTCGACGGTGACGAGAATTTCGCCGATGCCGAACAGCCCGATCACCGCGACGAGAAACGGAATGCCGCGCACCAGCTCGTCGCTGCCGAACGTCAGGCGCACCTCGCCGGACACGGTGTCGAAGCCGACGGCCGCCAGCGCCAGCCCGACGAGCAGCGAAATCGCGGTCTTCGCCGGATGGCTGCCGCCCATGCCGACGAAGCTGCAGAACGCCAGGAGATAGACGGCGAAGTACTCGGGTGCCGAGAAGCGCAGCGCGATCCCGGCGATCGAATCGGCGATGAGAGTGACGACGACAACGCCCGCCAGCGCGCCGAAGCCGGCCGCCATGAACGCGGTCGCCAGCGCCTCCGCGGCCCGGCCCTGTTTTGCCAGCGGATACCCGTCGAACGTCGTCGCCACCGATGAGGGCTCGCCGGGGATATTGAACAGAATCGACGTCGTCGATCCGCCGAACAGCGCCCCCCAGTACATCGACGAGAGGACGATGATGCCGCTGATCGGCTCCATGCTGAAGGTCAGCGGCATCAGCAGCGTGACGCCGTTCGGTGCGCCCAGTCCCGGCAGCACGCCGACGAGGATGCCGAGCAGCACGCCGCCGGCCATCAGTGCGAGGTGATACGGCGTGACGGCAACCGCGAAGCCGTCGAGGAGCGGCGCGGCGTCAATCATCGGGTGGCGGGAGCTGCCTTCGGCATGCGCTTCAACAGCGCCTTCGCCTTCTTGAACCAGGGACGTTCGCGCCGCCGCAGGTATAGGGGCATGCTGTCGCGGCGGGTGACGATCCGCTGCGCCCAGCTGCGCGCTTCGTCGGTGCGGCCCTGCGCGGCGAGGAAGCTCGCGTAGTTGTAGTACGTCTCCGGCAGCGTGGACGACTCCGTCACCCGCGCGAACAGCGCATCCGCCCGCTGGACGTCGCCCGTCTGCGCGCAGGCGTGGGCGAGGAGCGCCAACGCGCGATGCGAGTCGTACCTCGGCTCGCGCGCGACGACCTGCTCCAGATCGTCCCTGGCCGCGGCCGCATCGTCGAGATGCAGCGCGGCAATCGCGCGGCGATAGCGCGCGTCCAGATGATCGCCGGGCCGCGCCAGCACCTTGTCGTAGCACTCGCGCGCGCGGGCGAACTTCTGTTCGTCGAGGTAGAGGTCGGCCAGCTCCTCGTAATTACCGGGCGCCGGGTTCTCGAGCACGAGCGCTTCGAGGTAGCGGATGCGCTTCTTGCGACCATAGGAGTCGAACGACTGCCGCAGCAGCGACAGATCCGGCACGACCTCGACGGCCAGGTAGATCAGCGCTCCCGGCGGTCCGCCGAGGAAGATGACGAAGAACCAGAAGTTGTCGGGCCGCCGCCGGAAGAAGTGCGCGACCGCCAGCAGCTGCAGGATCGCGCCCCACGGATAGAGGAAGCCGATGAATCCCATCGCTCAGTAGAGCCCGAGTGCGGCTTCGATCGGTCCCTTCGCCAGCGGCACGCGGAACCATAGATCGAACACGAGGAAGAACGCGAGAGCAATGGCAACGCCGTAGGCGGCGGACAGCAGCCAGCCGTACCCCCCGTGCCGGCGCATCATCCACGCGAGATAGACGGCGGAGGGAACATAGCAGCCGAGCGGAAACATCGCCGCTACAAGGGCAATCGTCGGCCAGAGCACGCTGAGGCTGCGCCCGAGTTCCTCGCGGGTGACAAAAGCAGTCGTCGTGTCCGGCTTCAGGCGGACCTGAAACGTGCGGATAATCGCTGCCCCGATCAGCAGCACCCCGATACGGAACGGAAAGTAGCCCGAGCCGGGCCCCGTCTCGTTCCAGCCGATGTCATGCGTGAGGCTTTCCGAGACGACGACCACGCCGAGAAGCGCGACAGCAACAGCCGTCCAAATCTCGACGGTCCGTTGCATCGCGCAGGGCGTCCCCTCGCTGTTACTTGACGAGCCAGCCATCCTCGGCGAATTGTCCGCGCAGCCAGCGTTCGTCGGCCGCGATGTAGTCGGTCAGCTCGGTCCCGCTCAGAAACGCATCGGTCTGCGATCCGTTGCGCAGCCACGCCTTCCATTCTTCGGTGTCGCGAACCCTGGCCAGCACGGTCCGGTAGAACGCGACCTGCTCGTCGGTCACACCTTTCGGCAGCCACACGGTCCGCGGCATCTGATAGCGTTCGATCGGCAGCCCCGCTTCCTTGCAGGTCGGAATACCGGCCGCATCCGCGTAGTTCAGCCGCGCCGGGGAGAAGACGCACAGCGGGCGGATCGCGCCGGCGCGCCATTGCCCCATGTTTTCCTGCGGGTTGTTGACGTTGGCCGCAACGTGACCCCCGGCCAGCTGCACCGCCACCTCGCTGCCGGACCTGAAGGGCACGTAGGCGAACGCCACGTGGCCGACCTTCTCGATCTGCCGCACCAGGACCTGGTCGGTGTCCTTCGACGCCGTTCCGGCAATCGCCAGATGCTTGCTGGCGCCGCGTGCCGCGTCGAGGAACGTCGTCACGTCCCGGTACGGCGCGGTCGAGTTCACCCACAGCATGAACTCGTCGAAGGCCACGGCAGCCACCGGCTGCAGATCCGACCAGGCGTAGCCGACCGATGACCCCAGTGGCAGCAGCCAGACGTTGTTGGTCGCGAAGACCACCTTGTGCGGATTGCCGCTGGACCCTTTGGCGTAAACGAACGCCTCCGATCCGGAACCGCCGCCCTTGTTGGTGACGATCACCGAGCCATCTATCAGCTTGTATTTCTGGATGATCGACTGAACGGTGCGTGCGAGAAGGTCGCTGCCGCCGCCGGGACCCGCGGCGACGACGAACTCAATCGGCCGGTTCGGCGCCCACGCGGTGTCAGGGGCGGGCGCTGCGCACCCGGCAGTCGCCACCACTAGAAACGGCACACCGAGACACCGAGACACTGAGGTTTTCATTCCCTTGTCCCGGTGCCTCGGTGCCTCGGTGTGTCGGGAGTCCGTCACCGTCCTTCGTTCGCCTCGAAGGAATGCGCGAGATCGGGATATCCATTCATCGCCAGCCGCGCCGACAACCCGTCGCCGGCGAAGCTTGCGAGGTGCCACCGCTGCTTCGGCACGTAGACGATGTCGCCCTGCTCGGCGATGAAGGTGGGAAGCCCTTCGATCGTGTAGCGGATCTGGTTCAGCAGGATGAACCAGAACTCCGAGCTCTCGGTGTGGAAGTGTCCCTTGTCCGTCGGTGCGGGTGGCGGGATGCCCTTCCCGAGGATGATGTTGGCGAATCCGCGATCGTCGACGACGAACTGGCGTGTCTTGTCCGTGCCCGCGACGACGGCGTTGAAGTCGACCCAGGGCTTGTTGCCGTTGTCGTAGGTTCCGCGTCCCGCAACGCGCGCGCGGACGAACTCCATGCCGGCGACGGGAACGGGCTTCTCCTCGATCGGATACATCTTCCTGGCGCGCGCAATGTTCACCTCCAGCCGCAGCGACGGCCGGTCGCCCACGGTCTCCATCGTGTACATCGTCCGGTACGGCACCTGGACGATGTAGCCCTTCGACGCGGTGAACGGTTCCTGGCCGTCGATGGTGAAGCGGATCTGGCCATCCTGAACGACCCACCACTCGCGCGTGTCGGTGTTCATCCGGCGCGGCGTCTTGCCACCGACCGCCATCGAGATGTAATCGGCGCGCAGCGTGTCGTCGTCTACGACCGTCTCCACCCAGTCGGCTTTGCCTTTGTGCTTGGCGAGCACGTCAACGAGCTTCGTGTGCGGCTTGTGCGGCGGCGTCCAGTCGCCCGGCTTGACCGCCTTGGGCGACCAGACAATCTGCGGCGCCGGCCCGCGCTGCGCAAGGAGATCGGACAGTCCGAGCGAGACGAAAAGAAGGAGTGCGAAGACGACACTGCGCGCCATTACGATCCGCCTTCCTGATTGATCGAGCGAACCTCTTTGCCGGCGATATACACCGAGCGAATCTTCCGGCTGTTTCTGATGTCCGTCAGCGGGTTCGCGTCGAGCACGACGAAGTCGGCCCACTTCGTCGGTTCCAGCGTCCCGAGATCCTCGGCGCCGAGGAACATCGCCGCGCGCCGCGTGGCCGCCTCGATCGCCTGCGCCGGCGTCAGGCCCGCCTCGACCATCAGCTGCAGCTCCCAGTGCTGCGAGTAGCCCGGGAAGCGCCCGGGCGGTCCAGCGTCGGTACCCGCGGCGAACGGAATCCCGGCATCGGCAAGACGCTTCAGGTTTGCCTTCGCGTGCTCGAAGAAGGCGGGAAACTTCTTGAAGTTCGGATTGCCGGCAATCGTCTTCTGACGTTCCGGGCTCTTGATCAGTTCGACCGTCTTCGCCGACACGCCACGCGTGAAGAAGGGGTCAGCGGCGAACTCCGGCGTCGAGCCGTAGGCGAACATCGACGCCTCGCGAGAGAGCGTGGACGCCACCTGCCAGGTGCCGTGTTTCTCCATGCCGTCGATGAGCGCCTGATCGATCGGCTGGTCGCGCACCATGTGCACGAATCCGTCGATCCCCTGGTCAACCAGCCGCTTCGCGTCCTCGAGATAGAAGACGTGGGCGAGCACGCGCGCGCCGCGCTTGTGTGCGGTGTCGATGATGGCCTTCGAGATCGCCGGCGGCATCTTCGGCATCGTGCCAAGCTCCGAGTCGAGCCACAGCTTGATGACGTCGGCGCTTTTGTCGAGTTGGGCGTTCACCGATGCTGCCGCCTCCTCTGGCGTGGCCACCGCTTCGTTGACGCCCGCCAGCCCTCCGTACCCGCCTTTGAACACCAGGCCCTGACCGGCGGTGTACACGCGCGCCATCGACACCGGGCCACCGTTGGCCGCTGCGGAACGCTGGTCGCTGCGTACAGGAAAGACCGCGTCCTGATCCGTCCCCATGCTCATGACCGTCGTCACTCCGTACGACGCATATGTCCTGAGATCCTTCTCGACGCTTTCACGTGTGTGGTTGCTCTTGTCCTGGACCAGGTCGACGGTGTTGCCGAGGTGCGCGTGCATGTCCATCAGGCCGGGAATGACGTAGGCCCCGTTCAGATCCGTGACCGTCGCCCGTTCCGGGGCCTTGAGATCACTCGCCGCTCCGACCCACGACACGCGGCCGTTCTGAACGACCATTGCTGCTGGCGCCAGCGGCGCGCGGCCGGTGCCATCGATCAATGTGAAATTGCGAAACACGAGCGCGGCCGCGCCACCCGGCGGCGCCTCCTTGCTTTCGCCACCCGAGCCGCTGCAACTGAGCGCCAGAATCCCGAGGATGAGCGCGGTGACCTTCACGCCGGTCCGGCTGAAGCCGGACGCTACGAATCTAGGAAACCTTGGTGCGGGCATCTTCGAGAATGCGCGTCGCGCGCGACGGGTTGAAGACGCCGCAGGAGCAGAAGCGCGTCAGCGTCGCGGCGCATTGCTCCGGCGTGCGCCGGTTTTCCTTGACGAAGTCGATCATCTTCTTCGCCAGC
>DASTBV010000082.1:0-49897 GCA_035711805.1 Vicinamibacterales bacterium | reverse complement strand
TTGCGCGCCGCCATCTGCGTCATGCCCGTCCGCGGTCCCGGGGCGCCGCTCAGGCTGATGAACATCACGTCCTTCGGCGCGGTATCGGCCGCCGGATGAGGCACCAGGACGACGAACGCCATCACGACGATGTGCGCCGCGAACGACCAGCCGACCATCGGTGACAGCCGATCGACCTCGCGAGCGCGCGACACGATGATGTCGGTGGTCGACCCGTTCATCGCACAGGATCCGTAACGACGCCCATGTTCCGCGCGCCGCCCTTTCTGATCTGATCGCCGACTCGCATCATGTCCTGCACCGTGAGAGTGCCCTCGATGCGCAGGAACACATCCTTGTCGGCGCGCGTGTCCAGACGCTGTCGAAGCCGCTCACCAAGAAACGCCAGCCGGATGCGCTCCTTGTCGATGAACACGCTCTGGTCGTCCTTGAACGACAGCGGCACATCGACGAACAGCCGCTCGCTCGAGATCTCCTGCGCGCGCTCGGCCTGCGGCAGGCGCACTTCGACGCCGCGCTGCAGCATCGGCGCGGTGACCATGAAGATGATCAGCAGCACCAGCATGACGTCCACCAGCGGAATCACGTTGATCTCCGCCAGCGTCGTCGCCACACGACGGCTGCGTCCCCTCGGTGCGCCGCCGGTCGGGACAGGAAGTACTTTCGGCATTCGCTCGCGACCTCGCTAGGTGAAATTCCGCTCGGCGATGTTCAGAAACTCGAGCGAAAAGTCGTCCAGATCCGACGCAAACGTCTTCACCTTCATGGTGAAGTGGTTGTAGGCCATCACCGCCGGAATGGCGGCGAACAGCCCTGCCGCGGTTGCCACCAGCGCGTCCGCGATACCAGGCCCGACGGTGGCGAGATTGGTCGACCCCGTCACGCCGATGCGCTGGAAGGTGATCAGAATTCCCCACACGGTGCCGAACAGCCCGATGAACGGCGCCACGCTGGCGATCGTCGCGAGAAACGGCACCCGTTTCTCGAGCTTGTTCACTTCGACGGCCGCCGCGCGAAGGAGCGCCCGATCGACGGCAGTCAGGCTCTTGAGAATAGGACGAGACGACGCCTCGCCTGGATTGGACGAACCCGGACCGGCGGCGCGGAACTGCGCGTTCAGCTCAGCGTAGCCGGCCTGAAACACGCCGACGAGCGGGCTCGCCGGCAGGGAAGGGCAGACGGACTGCACTTCGGAGAACTTGGTACTGCGCCGAAAGACGTCCAGAAACGTTGCCGTCTGCCGCTGAATGGAGCGGTACGAAAGCGTCTTCTGGAGAATGATCGCCCACGAGATAACTGACAGCAGAACCAGAATTGCGAGAACGATGAGGTTGACGGTCCCGGTCTCGCGAAGGAGTTCAACTACATTGACCTCCGCAAGCGGGGCAGCGCCCTCCTGCACCTGTAGTGCAAGGATGCTGAGCGCAAACGTGTGCAACAAAGCCTCCGAATCAACATGGCAGTGCGCCGGTGGGAGCGGCGCGGACAGGGCAGGGTAGCACGCGACCAAAATGCTGTCAAACGCATGATACGATGGGAGTTGCGCCTACATGCTGCGCTTCCTCCGCATCCGTAATCTCGCGGTCATCGAGTCGGTCGAGGTCGAGTTCGAACCGGGGTTCAACGTCCTCACCGGCGAAACGGGTGCCGGCAAATCCATCCTCGTCGAGGCGGTTGGACTCCTCCTCGGCGCCCGGGCATCCTCCGACCTGGTCCGCACGGGCGAAGCCCAGGCGACCATCGAAGCCATATTCGAAGATCACCGGGAGCCGGGTGCGGGACCGCTCGAGCTAATCATTAGACGCGAGATAACGATCCAGGGCCGGAGCCGGTCGTTCATCAACGGAGCGCTGGCCACCGCGGTCGCGCTCCGCGACCTCTCCCGGCGGCTCGTCGAGCTCCATGGGCAGCATGAACATCAGGCGCTGCTCGACCCCTCGACGCACCTGTTTCTGATCGACGAGTACGCCGGTCTTGAAGAAGACGTCGCGGCGGTGGCGAGCAAGTGGAGCGGCGTTCGCACGCTGCGCGAGCAGCTCGATCGCTCACGCATGGACGCACGCGAAAAAAGCGCCCGCCTGGATCTCATCGCGTTTCAGTTGGGCGAGATTGAAAAGGCTGCGCCGAGGCCTGGCGAGGATGACGAGCTCGCGGCGACGAAGCAGGTCCTCGCCAGCGCCGAGCGGATTCAGCGCCTGTGCGAGGAGTCGTACTCGTCGCTGTACGAGAGCGATGGCGCCATCCTGTCCGATCTCGGCGGCGTGTGGAAGCGGGTCGGCGAGCTGGCGACAATCGACCCTCGGTTTGCGCCCTACGTGGACGCGCGCGACGGCATCAAGGGGCAGCTCGAGGACCTGGCGTTCTTCCTCCGGTCGTACTCGGACGGCGTTGACGCCTCTCCCGAGAGGCTGCAACAAGTCGAGGATCGGCTCGCCCTGCTCGAGCGGCTCAAGCGAAAGCACGGCCCCACGCTTCAGGACGTCATCGAGAAGGGCGACGCGCTGCGCAGGGAGCAGGCGTTCCTGTCCGGGGCGTCGGAGGAGGCAGGTGAGCTTCAACGCCGTCTGGACGACGCGGCGGATGCGTTCCTGCAGCGCGCCCGCGCAGTCTCACGGGCGCGGCGCAGCGCTGCAGTAAAGTTCGCCGCCGGCATCGAGGCCATGCTCGCCGAACTGGCCATGGCGCGCACACGGTTCGAAGTCCGCTTCAACGCGTCGGAATTGCCGCCCGATGCGTGGAGCGAGCGCGGCATCGATCAGGCGGAGTTCTTTCTCTCGGCGAACGTCGGCGAGGACGTTCGGCCGCTGGCGCGAATCGTTTCGGGGGGCGAGCTGTCCCGTGTGATGCTTGCGCTGAAAGCGATGGGTGCTCGAGCGGGGAAGGCGGCGCAGTCAGGTGGCCAGTCGCGGACGCTGATCTTCGACGAGGTGGACGCGGGAATCGGCGGACGGGTGGCGGATGTCGTCGGCACGAAGCTGCGCGAGCTCGGCGGCGAGTTCCAGGTGTTGTGCATCACTCATCTGCCGCAAATCGCGGCGAAGGCGACCACGCACTTTCACATAGACAAACGCGTCCGCGGAACCCGTACACTCACGAGCGTGGGGCGGCTCGACGAGCACACGCGCGTCGACGAGATTGCGAGAATGATCGGCGGAGCCCAGGTGAGCGACGCCGCGCTTTCAACGGCGCGCGACCTGCTGGCCGCCGGACGCGTCGAGCGTCCGGGGCGAAAGGCGAAGGCGAAAGGCGAAAGCGAAAGTCCGTGGCGAAGAAATACCTGATCGAAACGTTCGGCTGCCAGATGAACTTCCACGACTCGGAGCGTATGGCGGGTCTGCTCGACCAGGCCGGCTACGAACCGACGTCCGAGGATGCGGACGCCGACGTCATCGTGATCAACACGTGCAGCGTTCGCGAGCACGCGGAGGAGAAGCTGTATACGCGGCTTGGCGAGCTGCGCGTGCTCCGCGAAGAGACCGGGCATCAGCCGGTCGTCGCCGTCGCCGGCTGCGTCGCGCAGCAGGAAGGGCAGGCGCTCCTTCGAAAATCGAACGGGCACGTCATCGACGTCGTCATGGGCACACAGCAGCTGAAGATGCTGCCGGTTCTCGTCGCCTCCGCCGAGCGGTCTGAAGCTGCTGAAGTGAACATCAATCCCTGGGACGACGTCACGTTTCCGCTCGGGATCACACGGCGCGGCGATCCGGTCAAGGCTTACGTCACGATCATCGAAGGGTGCAACGACTACTGTGCGTTCTGCGTGGTGCCGTATACGCGCGGCCACGAGCGGAAGCGCGCGAAAGCCGACATCCTCGCCGACGTCCGCGAGGCTGTGGCGACCGGGCGGAAGGAGATTCAGCTGCTCGGGCAGATCGTGAACCACTACCAGGCACCCGACGATCCGACCTGCGATTTCGCCGAGCTGCTGGCCGAAGTCAACGAAGTGGAGGGCGTCGAGCGTATTCGTTTTGCGAGCCCGCATCCGCGGCATACCGGGGCCAGGCTGATCGAGGCGGTGCGCGACCTGCCGAAGGTCTGCAAGCACCTTCACCTGCCGGTGCAGTCCGGATCGACCCGTGTGCTGCAGGCGATGCGACGGAGGCACACGCGCGAGGAATACCTGGACCTCGTCGCGCGAATCCGCGGGGAGATTCCGGGCGTCACACTCTCTACGGACATGATCGTGGGCTTCCCGGGAGAGACGGCAGAGGATTTCGAGCAGACGATGACGCTGACCGCCGCGGCGCGCTACGACAGCATGTTTTCGTTCAAGTACTCGCCGCGTCCGAACACGCTCGCGTCGAAGCGGATGCCGGACGACGTGAGCGCGGAGGACAAGACCGCGCGCATCGTCGCCCTGCAGGCGCTGCAGCGAGAGATACAGACCGCTCTGCATGAAGCCGCGGTCGGCAGCGTGGTCGACGTGCTGGTTGATTCCGCCAGCCGGCGGCAGGACGCGGAGCTCTCCGGCAGGACGATGGGGAACACGGTAGTGAATTTCCCGGCCCCTGCCGATACACCCAGCGGAGACCGTCCCTGGATTGGCAGGACCGTCCCCGTGCGGGTTACACGCGGCGGGCCTCACAGCCTGCGCGGCGAGGCAATCTGGCGGCGTCCGGCTGCGGCTGGATTCCCCAAAGACTTCTCGGGCACCGATCGTGCGTAGCGAGCGACCGCCATGCTGATAGAGATGACGATCAAGGGACTGATGTTGGACCCGATCACCAACACGCCCATCGTGATCCTGAAGGACAAGGACGGGGATCGTGTGCTTCCCATCTGGGTCGGCCTGTTCGAGGCAAACGCCATCGCGCTGCAGATCGAGAACGTGGCCACGCCACGGCCGATGACGCACGACCTGCTGCGGAACATCATCACCGACCTCGACGGCCGCGTCGATCGCATCGTCGTCAGCGACCTGAAGGAGAACACCTTCTACGCCGTCGTCCACCTCACGGTGCGCGGCGAGCGGGTGGCCGTGGATGCCAGGCCCAGCGACGCCATCGCCCTGGCACTGCGGACCCGCGCGCCGATCATGGTGGAGGAGACCGTCATCGAGAACGCCAAGAATGTGGATTTCGGCTCCGAGCGGTTGAACCCCGACAAGGTCCAGCAGTGGCTGGAAGCGCTTGATCCGGCTGAGCTTCCGAAATACAAGATGTAAATGTCGGCCGGCCGACATTAGCTGGGCCTTGGTTCTTGGTCCGTCCAAGACGCCAAATAGACGAAAAGTTGACGGCCCGTAAGGTCGTCTCTACAATGGGCGCGTTCCCTTCACAGAACTGCGCTCATGACCCACTGCCGCTTTAAATGTGGACTCCGGCTCCAGCCGGATTCACCTGACGGTCCAGCCACCCGACCAGCGGGGCGCCAGACTTGATCGTCGCGATCGCCAACCAGAAAGGCGGCGTGGGCAAGACGACCACCGCCGTGAACCTGGCCGCGGCACTCGCGATGCGCGGCCGCAAAGTCCTGCTGATCGACCTCGACCCGCAGGCCAACAGCAGCATCTCGTTCCTGGACCACACGGTGATCGGCCGCAGCACCTACGACGCCATCGGCGATCCGAACATCAGCCTGGCGGACATCATCCAGCCGGCGAGCCTTCCGAACCTGTCGATCGCCCCGGCCCGCATCGGCCTGGCGAAGCTCGAGGCGCGGCTGGTAGGGGAGATGGACGCGCACTTCCGGCTGAAGGACAAGATTGATCAGCTGCAGGGGGAGTTCGCGCACATCGTGATCGACTGTCCGCCCGCCCTCGGGCTGCTGACGGTCAACGCGCTGGTCGCCTCGACCCATCTGCTGATCCCGATCCAATCGTCGTATTTCGCGCTCGAGGGAACGGACGACCTCCTCGAGACGATCGAGAAGGTCCGCCAGCGGCCGAATCCGAGCCTGCGCATCTTGGGCGTCGTGATCACGATGCACGACAAGCGGACCGCGCTGGCTCGCGACATCCGCGAGCAGATCCAGAAGGTGTTCGGGAACAAGGTCTTCCGCACCGTCATCAGCAAGAGCGTCAGGCTGGAGGAGAGCCCGGCGTACAAGGAATCGATTTTCACCTTCGCGCCGGATTCGACCGGCGCCACCGACTACTACAGCCTGTGCGAGGAGGTCATCGAGCGTGCCGAAGCGCGGACTGCCTGAAACGCTCCGGATGCGGCATGACGAGCACTACGTGGAAGCCCTGGCGGCCTCCGCGGGTGAGCCCGTCGGCCGCCTCGTGCCGATCGAGCTGCTGGACCCGAATCCCAATCAGCCACGCCAGGTCATGGGCGACTTGGCGGAGCTGATGGCATCGGTGGCGGAAAAGGGGATCATCGAGCCGCTGATCGTCCGGCAGCGCGGCGCCCGCTACCAGATCATCGCCGGCGAGCGCCGTTACCACGCCGCCGTCCAGGTCGGCCTGCGCGACGTGCCGGTCATCATCCGCGAGGTTGACGATGCGGAGGTGATGGAGCTGGCGCTGGTCGAGAACCTGCAGCGCAAGGACCTGACGCCGTTCGAAGAATCCGAGGCGCTGCACCAGCTCGCGCACCGGTGCAACTACACCCACGAAGACATGGCCCGGAAGCTCGGGAAGTCGAGAACCTCGATCACCGAATCGCTCTCGCTGGCGAACATGCCGGACGAGGTCCGGAACCTATGTCGGCTGGCCGACATTACGTCCAAATCGACGCTGCTGCAGATCGTCCGTCAGGCTGACCAGCAGAAGATGATCGCGCTGGTCGAGAAGCTCGCGGGCCAGGGCGCGTCCACCCGCGAGGCCGTGCGCCGGGAGACCGCCAAGGGCAAGACGGGGCGTCCCAAATATTTCGTGTTCGCCTTCAAGCCACCGACGAAGTCCTTCGACCTGCGTCTCAGCTTCAAGAAGTCCAGGGTCGAGAAGGACGAGATCATCTCCGCGCTCGAGAACATCATCAAAGAGCTACGGGCAAGCCGCTAGACGGTTCTTGGTCCTTCGTTCTCAGTCCCAGGTCCGTCCGTGGTCCTGGGTCCGCGCTTGGTCCTTGGTCCCGGATCCGTTGTTCTTCCGGGCTCGTTCATATCTAGGTTTACATAACGTGTCTTATGCGACGTTGTAGAAATAGCTAAGGAACCAGGGCTGTGGATGAACTGTGGATGGTTTTTGCGTGCGGCGAGGCTCGCCTCCTCAAGCCGTCCAGGTCCGGCTCCCGAACCGCTGGTCCGGGACCTCGAACTCGATGGCCTGGTGCCGCGGCTGCCGGTCCATTTCCGCATCGCCGTGCGTCAGCGTCGCGAACATCGCCACGCGCTCGCCGATGGCGGCCCCCAGCACCGCAAATGGAATCTCGAACTCCGCCACACGCCCTGCGGCGCCCCGCAGCCTCGGGTCCTCGACTCGAGTCCACTGCTCCGTCCCTGACTTCCGATACAGGACGGACGCCGGCGGGCCCCCGTCCGTCTCCAGGCCAACGCGCAGGCCGACCGGCTTGAGGAATCGTAGCGTCACGCCATAGCCGCCCGTCAACAGATCCCTGACCGGCAGCGTGGCGTCCACGCGCACGTAGAGCGCGTCCAGGTCGAAACCGTACTCGACCGCCGCGATGACTGGAGCACGGTCGGCAACCTGGTGCATCGCGCCTGCGCTGGCCGCTTGCTCGACGCAGCCCGCCCCGACCCATTCGAAGTAATTCGTGATTTCCCCGTCGATGACCGGGCGGACGAATCCGGTCGGCCGCTGGATGTACGTCGCCGGAGGCGCCGTCGTGATATTCGTGACCCAGAGATCTTCGGGAATCGGCTTCTCGAGCGCCCGGTACACGTTCCGCACGTGGCGGCGGAACAGCTCGTCGAACTCGAGGTCGTGCTCGGAGGAATGGTCGTCGCCGTACCACCAGAACCAGTCGCTGCCTTCGGCAATGAGCATTTCTTCCCGCGCCCGCGCCAGCGATTCCTCAGACAGCCCGGCAGGCGGGCTCTCCAGCGCGCGCCGCGCATCGACGAGCTGGCCCCAGGCGCGGTGATCGTCCGGATGCCCGATCCAGATGTAGAAGTCGCCGTTGATCCAGGAGCCCGGAAAGACGGAGCGCAGTCGTTCGGCTTCGCCGATGCACGCCTCGGCCATCGTCACGGTTCTCAGAGCTGAGTGCGCCTGCAGACGGCCGTAGAGCGCGCGCAGAAACGGCCGGCCCTGCCCCTGGTAGTGCTCCCAGGCGTTCTCGCCGTCGAGGATCACGAACACCGTTGCCTCTGCTCCGCCGGTCGCCTCGCTGAACCGCCGCCCCGCTTCGACGAGCCGCTGAACGAAATCGTCGGCCGCGCCGTCCGCCGACCAGCCGGCGTAGGTGAATCCGATGAGATCGGACAGCCGGTGGTCACGAAAACCGCAGGCGACGCTCGCTCCGTCGGGACCGATCCGATACGGACGATACAGCCGCTCGGGCTGTTCGACATGTCCCTCGCCGGTACGCGTGAAGCCGTAGCCGGTGGTCCGGGCGAGAATTTCCTCGTCTGTCGCCATCCACTGGAAGCCGCTACGCGCCACCAGCGGCACCATTGCGTCGGAGACAGAGCCCTCCGACGGCCAGACGCCGACGGGACGGTGGCCGAACACGCGCTCGTGATACGCCACGGCGCGCGCCAGCTGCTCGACCGCGTCCTCCGGATGCCTGAACGGCTCGCGCGGCATTCGTGACTGCGGGTGCGTGCGGCGGTAGACGTCCGTATCGCACAGCAGCGGCAGAATCGGATGGTAGAAGGGCGACGTGGACAGCTCGATCTGCCCGCGTTCCAACGCCGCCTTGTATTCGGGCACCACGCGCCTGAGCAGCTCGAGCTCCGCGGCGCGCAACACCAGCTTGTCGTCCTCGGTGTATCCGCGGTCCTTCGCGATGAGGGCACGGACCCGCGCGTCTTCCGCCACATACAGCGGATCGATCCACGCGAGCTTGTGCCACACCTGCAGGTCGCGTACGTCGTCCACGGAAAAGTTTGATGACTGGCTGCGCGCGCTGAGCTGACTGCCGGCGGCGTCCCGCTGTGCCAGCAGCTCGGCGTAGCGCGGATAGGGCGCAATCATCCGCGCGCCATGCGCGTGAAAGAAATTCGCGACCGCGAACGCCCGCTCGTCGTCGGTCAGCAGGTCGGCGCGCTTCAACCCGATTTCGAGATGACGATCGCGCGCGTCGTCGCGTGCGAACGCCTCGAGCTGGATCAGCATCGACGGCACGAGGTTGAACGTCAGGCGCACCGACGGGAACTCGCGCAGCAGGGCGACCATGCCCCAGTAGTCCTTGAGGGCGTGCAGCCGCACCCACGGCAGGATGTGCTCGCGGGTGAGCAGGTCCTGATAGAGCGGCTGGTGCATGTGCCACAGCAGCGCCACGCGGGTCATAATTGACTCAACCAGTAGATGTCCATCATCGATAGGTACGTGATGCGGCAGGTGTTGATGCCATTCCTGCTGGGCCTGCTCGTCTTCACCTTCATCTTCATTATTCCGCCGCTGCTGCAGTACGGCGAAGGCCTTGTCGCCAAAGGTGTGTCCGGACCGCTGATTGCCGGCTTGATCAGCCTGCTCGTTCCGCAGGCGCTGGCCGTGACCATTCCGATGTCGCTGCTGCTGGCGTTGTTGATCGCGTTCGGGCGCCTGTCGGCGGATCGCGAGTTCGTCGCCATGCAGGCGTGCGGCGTGAGCCTGCGCCGGCTGCTGTGGCCGGTCGCGGTGGTGGCGATCGGCGCCTGGGCCGCGACCTCCTACGTGCTGATCGCCCTCGTGCCCGACTCGAACCAGCGCTTCCTCGACACCGTGTTCACCGTGGCGAGTCAACGCGCGGAGGGCGAGGTCAAGCCGCGCACCTTCTACCAGGACTTTCCCAATTTCGTCTTGTACGTGCGCGAGATTCCGCCGGACGGACGCGGCTGGAACGGCGTGTTTCTGTCCAAGCTTGGCGGTCCCGATCGATCCGAGACGTACGTCGCGCGCCACGGCCGGGTCGTGATCGACCGCGCGCGGAAGCGCATCGACATCGAGCTCATCGACGCGACGCAGCACAGCCTGGATGCGGAGGGCCGTTACACAGTCACTCGGATCGAACGCATCGCGTTCAACGTCGACCCGGCCGCCACGTTCTCCAGCGCAGCGGCGAAAGGGCCGCGTCAGATGTCGATCGCCGAACTGCGGGCCGAGATCGTCAAACGGCGGCAGCAGATCGATCCGATGACGAACGGCCCGTTCTCCACCCACAACGAGGAGATGGAGATTCACAAGCGCTTCTCCATTCCGGTGGCCTGCCTCGTCTTCGGGTTAATCGGCCTCGCGCTGGGCGCGACACACCGCCGGGGCGGCGCGCTCGGCAGCTTCGTGATCGGGATTGCCGTGGTGTTTGCGTACTACGTCCCGCTGATGATTGGTCCCTCGCTCGTCAAGGGCCGCTACCTCACGCCATGGCTCGGGTCGTGGCTGCCGAATGTCGTCCTCGGCGCACTCGGAATTCTGATGTTCCTGTGGCGCGATCGCCTGGCCGATCAGCCATTCCGTCTGCACGCCCCGCGGTGGCTGCAGTCGCTGCGCCTCACGAGCGGCCGCGGCGTCCCCGGACTGACGATTCTGGACGGCTACATCACGCGGGCCTACGTGCAGTACGTGCTGCTCTCCGGCGCGGCGCTGCTCGGCATCTTCTACATCGCGTCGTTTCTCGACGTGTCCGACAAGCTGTTCAAGGGCATGGTCACCACCGTGACGATCGCGGAATATTTCCGCTACTCGACGCCGCAGTGGGTGTACTACGTGCTCCCCTTGTCCGTGCTGCTCGGTACGCTGGTCACGATCGCGGTCCTGACCAAGAACAGCGAACTCATCGTCATGAAGGCGTGCGGCGTCAGCCTCTATCGCCTCGCGCTCCCGATCTTCACGCTGGGCCTGGTCGCTGGCGCCGGGCTCGTCCTGCTGCAGGAAACCATCCTCGGCCCCTCGACGCGGAAGGCCGAAGAGATTCGACAGGTGATTCGCGGCGGAAACCCGCAGACACTCAACCTGCTGGCCAACCGCTGGCTCGCCGGATCGCAGGGACAGATTTATCACTATCAGACGCTCGATCCGCGCACCCGCACGCTCAGCGGGCTCGACGTCTATGAGTTCACGCCGGGGATGGAGCGGATCGTCAGACGCAGCTTCATTCAGACGGCCACCTTCGCCGGCGACGAGGAGGACGATGTCTGGGAGGTCAGGCAGGGCTGGACGCGCGAGTTCGATCTGCACGACGAGATCACATCCTCCCCACCCATCGTGGCGGAGCGCCGCACGCTCGAGCGCGCCGACTCCTTCGGGACGGAAGAAGTGAAACCGGACTACATGGGCTACACGCAGCTGCGCGCCTACACCGAGCGCCTGCGCGCGGGCGGGTTCGACGTGACCGAACAGGATGTCGCGCTCTGGCGAAAAGCCGCGTTCCCGTTCGTCCCGCTCATCATGACGCTGCTGGCGGTGCCCTTCGCGGCGACGATCGGACGCAGCGGCGCAATGGGCGGCATCGGTGTCGGCATCGCGCTCGCCATCTCCTACTGGACCGTCATCAGCATCTTCGCTGCGCTCGGCACGGGCGGAGCGCTTCCACCCGTTCTGGCGGCGTGGGCACCGAATCTGATTTTCGGCGCCGGCGCGTTGTACCTCTTGTTGACGGCGCGAACCTGACAACAACGTCCCGACGATCGTGGCGCGGACGTTGTTGCGTCCGCGTAGGCGAGCCTCACAAGGCTCGCCCCACTGGGGTTCGCGCCACGATCGGCTCCGGGCGCCGTTATCTGCCGTACTGCACGTCGTCGATCCAGAACTGCCCCGCGCTCCCGGGCTTCGTATTGACCGTGTCGACCACAAACAGGACGTCGCGCACCTGTCCCAGCGGCAGCCGGCGCTGGCCGGTCGCTCCGACCGGACGCGCATCGTCGAAGAACACCGCGACCTCCCGGTCCGTTTCGTCGAGGTACACGGAGCGGCGCCATCGTTCACCGCTCTCGAGCCGGAATTGAACCGACACTCGCATCGGCTTCTCCGCGCGTCCCTTGAATAGCAGGCGGTCGTAGGCCGGCAACAGGGTGCCGGCGGGCATCACGAACGCCGCATACGGCGATTCGGAGAGCGTTCCGCCGACGGCCCACCGCAGCAGCAGCTGCGTTCCTGTCAGCGTTCGCGCCACGTTGACAGCGGCCTTCGAGCGCGGGCTTGTCTCGATTCGCCAGCCACGCGCGTCGCCGTCCTGATACAGGGGTGCGCGCGCAGACGGCCCGGCACGCGTGAATGGTTTCGCATCCTGCGCGCGGACGTAGATCGGATTCGTCACGACCCACGGAACAGGCGGACTACCAGGAGCATCCGGAAGCAGGATCTCGACGCGGTAGACGGCTGGCACCCCGGGCACGACGCGGCGCAACCTCTGCTCCCCCGTCGCCTCGACCGCTCCATTGCGGAACAGGACCACGCGGCTGCCGGACGGCGCATTGCTCTCCACCTGCAGTTCGATGTCTCCCTCTCCAGGTGGGACGAAGTCTCCCGCCTGCCACGATGTCCCGCCGCGGCTCGCGGTAAACGATACTGACCCTGGTCCGGCCAGCGCATCAACCGTCGTATGCACGTGGCCGCGGCGAAGGGCATCGAGGAGCGCCGCCGCGTCGGCGTCCGCGTTGCCTGTGAACCGAATGCCGGTCGCAGTGACTGAGAAGGCTTTGAACACCGCCTCGTAGCCGGGGACGTTCAGTACGGCCTTGTGAGCACGATCGTCGCCGCTCAGGTCGAGCCGCGCATGCGCGTCGGCTCCGGCAAGGGCAACGACCCGTCGCCGGGCGGTCAACGCGTCCCAGCGGCGGAGAATCGCATCGGGCCGGTCCAGCAGTGTGCCGATAGACGAGGCCGCCGCGAACGGGTAGGTAAAGAGCACGCGAGCGAGGCTCTGCCACCGCTCGTCGCGCGATTCGCTGTCGGCGTTCAGCCATTCGAGCCCGTCGAACGGACTCGTCCACTCGGTCCAGCGCAGCTGCGGCTTCATCGATCCCGGATGCGCCGCCACCGACATCCCGCCGGCGCGCGCAATGTCTTCAACGATGTCGCGAACTTCACCTTTAAGCGGATACGGAGTCTGCGGAAGGCCGAGCGCGATGACGTGCCCGTCCTCGCCGCTGATTTCGACGGCGTCCACAACGAGCACACGGCCGTGATACGCGGGGGCCGCTGGCTTCCCCGTGCCGTCGCCGTGATCCGTCAGGATGATGAACTGCAGGCGCGCTCTCGCTGCGGCGCCGGCAATCTGCTCCGGTGTCCCGCTGCCGTCCGAGCGGCGCGTGTGGATGTGCATCGCGCCGCGCACGCCGGTGGAGGCGGCAGTCAGCGTCTGCGCTGGTGGCGGCAGTGATTGCCGGATGGCGATCGCGGCAACGGCCAGCACCGCGGCACCGATGATCGCCAGCCGCTTCATGCGCGCGGATGGAACCGATCGTAGACGCTGCGCATCCGCTGCTCGAGCACGTGCGTGTAAATCTGTGTCGTCGAGAGGTCCGCGTGCCCGAGCATCATCTGAATCGCGCGGAGATCGGCGCCGCGCTCGAGGAGGTGCGTCGCAAACGAGTGGCGAAGCATGTGCGGGCTGAGCGTGCGCGTGACGCCCGCGCGCGCGGCGTACGCCTTCAGAATCTTCCAGAAGCCGACGCGCGTCAGCCCGGGCCCTCCGCCGCGGGCGTTGACGAACAAGCGCGGGCTCGATCGCCGGCCGAGCAGCGTCGGACGCGCCTCACGCGCGTAGCGGTTCACCCACTCCCCTGCCGCGTCGCCGAACGGAACGATGCGCTGCTTCGACCCTTTGCCCGTGCACGTCAGATAGGACGCGTCGAGGTTCACGTCGGCCGGCCGCAGCGAGAGCAGTTCCGAGACGCGCATGCCGGTCGCATACAGGAGCTCGATGAGTGCGCGGTCGCGGAGCCCACGCGCCGTCGACACGTCCGGCTGCGCGATCAGCCGATCGACCTCCTCGACCGACAGATACTTCGGCAGGACCTTCCAGGCGCGCGGCGGCCGCAGGTCGTCGGCCGGACTCGCTTTCAATCGTCCATCGATGACGAGATACCGGTAGAACCCGCGGAAGCAGGCGACCGCCCGCGCGACCGACCGCGGCGAGCGGCCTTCGGCCATCAGGTCGCGAACGAGCGCCTCGAGATCGCTCCGCGCCAGACGGTCGAGCGGCATCTCGCGGCCGGCAGCGAACGCACCGAGCAGGGCCAGATCGCGCGCGTAGCTGTCGACGGAGTTCACCGCCAGCCGCCGCTCGACGGTGAGGTGCGTCAAGTACGAGTCGATCAGAGCTACGGCCAAGTGGAAAAGTACAACAAGTGGAAAAGTGGAAAAGTGGAAAAGTAAGTGGAAAGTATAACGAGCTTAGAATGGGGATCTATGGCTGTGCGGTCGAAGTGGCAGTCGCTGCCCACCGAGGCGATCAACCCGTCGAGCCTCGGCATCGACAAGCTCGATCCGGAGGACATCGTCGATCTGATGGTCAACGAGGATCGCAAGATGCTCGAGGCGGTGAAGCGGGAGCGGGAGCGCATCGCGGTCGGGATCGACATGATCGCCTCGGCGTTACGCAAGGGCGGGCGGATCATGTTCGTCGGCGCAGGCACGAGCGGCCGCCTCGGGATCCTCGAATCGGCGGAGATGCCGCCGACGTTCAGCACCGACCCGGACCTGGTGCAGGCGGTCATGGCCGGCGGCCGCGACGCGATCTTCGCGGCCAAGGAAGGTGTCGAGGACAACTACGAGGAGGGCGCCCGCTCGATCACCCGCCTTCGCCCCACCAGGAAGGACATCGTCGTCGGCGTGTCAGCCAGCGGCATGACGCAGTTCGTGCGCGGTGCGCTGACACGCGCCCGCCAGGCCGGCGCGCGCATCATCTTCGTCACCTGCGACCCGGCCACCGAACTGCAGACGTTCGTCGATCTGACGATTGCTCCAGGCGTCGGCGCCGAAGTGATTGCCGGATCAACCCGTTTGAAGGCGGCCACGGCAACCAAGCTGGTGCTGAACATGCTGACCACCGGCGCGATGGTCCGCATCGGCAAGACGTACGGCAACCTGATGGTTGACGTCCATACCGGATCGGAAAAGCTCAAGGACCGCGCCCGGCGCATCGTCAACATCGTGACCGGCATCGATTACGACGAGGCCGATCGGCTGCTGAAGAAAGCCCACTGGAACGTGAAGGCCGCGATCGTCATGCAGAAGACCGGCCTGATTTACCCCAAGGCGCTGGCGCGCCTGCGCAAGAGCCACGACTCGATGCGGGAAGCGATCGGCGAAGACATCGAACCGCGGCTGCGCGGCATGCTGCAGGGGCACGCCGAGGCCGCATTTCTCGGCGCGTCCGCGGCAGATTCCACAGGCGGCAACTCGACCCGGCCGAGAGCACGGAAGCTCGCGGCTCCCGGCGAACCGATTCGATAAGACGCGGGTTTGTAGTCCGCCGATCGTGGGGCGAGCCTTGTCAGGCTCGCCTCGCGAACCCGGCAGGGTTCGCGCCACGGACCTCTGCCCCTATGCCAATAACGCCGCCGCCGCGCGATCCAGAAAGAGCTCGACGGAACGATGTGTCTGCAGGAACGAGGCGGGCAGGCGCGTGGTCAGCGGTCCGCGGATCATGCGTTCGACGCATCTCGCCTTCCGTTCTCCCGTGGCGATCAGCACGATCGCGGCGGCGCTCAGAATCGTCGCCATCCCCATCGACAACGCTTCGCGCGGCACCTGGCCGGCTTCGCCGCCGAACAGCGTCGCGTTGTCGCGCCGCGTCACGTCATGCAGCTCGACCCGATGCGTCCTGGCGGACAGCTCGTCGCCGGGCTCGTTGAAGCCGATGTGCCCGTTCGAGCCGATGCCGAGGAGGAGCAGATCGATCCCGCCCGCCGACTCGATTTCCGTCTCGTAGCGCTCGCATTCGGCATCGAGGTCGCCGGCTGCGCCGTTGAGAAAGTGAATGCGGGACGGCTCGAGGTTCACGTGCGCGAACAGGTGCTGGTCCATGAACTGGCGGAAGCTTCCCGGGTGATCCGCGCCGACGCCGGCGAACTCGTCGAGGTTGAAGGTCCGCGCACGGCCGAAGTCGATCCGTCCGGCGCCATACATCCGCCTCAGTTCCGCGTATGTCGGAATCGGACTCTTTCCCGTGGGCAGGCCGAGCACGAGGTCCGGTTTGTCCTTCAACGCCACGGCGATGCGTTCCGCGATCGCCCTGGCGCTCTCGTCCGGAGTTGGAAACACGCGGACGATCATCGATGCTCAGATGTAGGCGGGAACCGTCAGCCGCCCGTATGCCGCCGCCAGTGCGAGGGTGACGGCACCGGCCGCAGGCTCCACGTCGAGCGTGCGCACGTCGCTGCGCGGCGCCACTTCAGCCAGACGCGTCGCAACCTGCGGGACGAGCGAAGGAACTCCGCGAAACACGCCGCCGGACAGCAGCGTGGGGAATCGCTCGCCGCGCATCTCCAGACGCGTGATGACGGAGGACGCCGCCGCGGCCAGCTCCGTCGAGGCGCGCTCGATGATGTCCGCCGCAACCGCGTCGCCCTCGTCCGCGGCACGCTGCACGACCGGAACGATGCCGGCAATCGCGTAACGGTGCGGTCCTGGCGCGTAGATGGCGTGCACGAGATCGGTTGGATCCTTCAGGCGCATCGTCTCGATCACCATCTCCGTGAGCATCGTTAAAGGCCCACGACCGTCGAACTGGCGAACGACGGCGTTGAGCGCGGCGCGGCCGATCCAGAACCCGCCCCCCTCGTCGCCGAGGACATAGCCCCATCCACCCGAGCGGGCCGCGCGGCCGGCGGCATCGCGGCCGTAGGCGATGGATCCGGTGCCGGCAACGATCACGACACCTGGCTGTTCCCCGGCTCCAGCAACCAGCGCGATCAGCGCGTCGTTGACGACGAGCGTGCGTGCTTTGAAGCCGATGCGGCGCATGATGCCGCGGACGGCTGTCGCGTCCGCCTCGCGATCCACGCCGGCGATGCCGAGACAGATCGCCGCCGGCTGGAGGTCGCGGTCGGCCATCGCCTCTTCCATCACCGCGTGAAGGACCTTCTCGACTTCGAGCTCGCCCGATGCCTGGAGGTTTGCTCCGCCGCCGCGGGATTGCGACAGGACATGCCCCTGTTCATCCGCCAGAAGACAGACGGTCTTGGTGCCGCCTGCGTCGATACCCAGTACGTACAGGTCGGTCATAACCGTGCGACGCGCCGGCTCACCTACCACAGCGACTGCACATGCGCGTACTGGCGGATTCGCTGATCCTTGCTCACGACCACGGCACCCCGGTGCCGCGCCGTGTGCACGTCAACAAGCATCGGCGTCGGCATCCCACGACTCGCTGGCGCTGAACGGATCGCCGACTTTCTGCAAAATGCTTCCCGCCAGCGTCTTTCTCGTGGCTTCGACGTAGGGGACGAGTTTGGCGACCGGGCGGCCGCGGTTGGTGATCACGACCGTCGATTTCGTAGCGGCCACTTCATCGAGGGTCTTGAGGCACAGATCCTTGAACTGCCCGGCGGCAATGGACTGCATGCGCTTAGTGTGGCCATGGCCATATCGCCATGTCAAAGTTACCGGAGACTCCCTCTCCGCCCGCATTCACGCGACCGTACTGGTACATTCGGGTCCGGTGCCACCCGCCTTTAACGACGTCTCCAATATCCTTATCCACGCCGCGGCCAGCCGCGCCTTTCCCGCAGCTGTGATCGAGGTGGGACGTTCGGCCCGCCCCGAGTGGCGCTGGGCCGTGGGCACGCTCACCTATGATCCGGCCTCCCCGCCGGCGCGCGAAGACACGATCTTCGACCTTGCGTCGCTGACCAAAGTCCTGTCCACGACGCCGCTGGTGATGCGGCTGGTGGAGCGCGGCGGCCTCGGACTCGATGACCCGGTCGCGCAGTATCTGCGAACGTGGCGCGGCAGCGACCGCGAGGCCGTCACCATTCGCGATCTGCTCTCGCACAGCAGCGGCCTGCCGGCGTATCGACCGTTCTACCGCACGCGTCACGGGCGCGAGGCGATCGAGCAGGCGATCGTCGCGACAGCGCTCGACTATCCACCCAACACGAAATCGATCTACAGCGACCTCGGCTTCATGCTGCTCGGGTTCATCCTCGCCGATGTGGCACCGCTCGACGCGCAGTTCGACGCGCTGCGCGGCCAGATGCAGAACCCGGAGGACCTGCAATTTTTTGCGCCCGAACTCTGGAAGACACGAACCGCCCCGACGCGTCGGACCGAGACGCGCGGTCTGCTGGTCGGCGACGTGGACGACGACAACGCGTGGGCGCTGGGCGGCGCCGCCGGCCACGCCGGGCTGTTTGGAACCGCCGCCGCGGTCGGTGCGTGCGCGCGCCACTTCCTGCAGGTGCTGTCAGGCCGCGTGGGTGCGTTTCAGCCCGGGACGATGCGCACGTTCGTCACGCGCCGGGCCGATGTGCCTGGCAGCTCGCGCGCATTGGGCTGGGACACGATGCTGTCGACGTCGTCGTGCGGCACGCGGATGTCACCGCATGCCTTCGGTCACACCGGATTCACGGGCACGTCGCTCTGGATTGATCCCGAGAAAGACATCTACGTCGTGCTGCTGACGAACCGCGTCCATCCGGACGCGTCGAACGACGCGATTCAGGACGTCAGGCGCGCCGTGCACGACGCGGTGATGCGGGAATCCGCGAAGGTTTAGAACCGCCCTCGCGTCGCAGGCGCGGGGACGCCGCCGCGTGGACCGGCGCCCTGCGGCAGTCCGCGACCGCCCTCGACACCGCGGCCGCCGCGGCCCTCGGGACCTGGTGCACCGCCGCGCGCGCCGGCGCCAGCACGGCCGCGCGCAACCGGCATGAAGACCCACTGGTTGTAGGTGTCGCGGCCGTTGTAAAGCCGCAGTGACTTCTCCGTGCTCTTGCTGGTCACGCCGACGATGCCGCCGGCAGCGGCAGTGCCGCGGCCGCCGATCGCTGCCAGCCGCTCCTGCGCCTGCTGAATCGACACCTGCAGGCGCTGCATCTCCTGCTGGGCCGAGCCCTGCGCTCCGCCTCGCCCCTGCGGCGTCGTGCCCTGCTGCGTCTGACCGGGTGCCGATGCACCCGCGCCGAGCAGCTGGAACTCGTCGTCGGTGATCGGATCCTTGTATTTCTTGCGCAGGAATCGCTGTTCGACCAGGACGTCAATCGACGGCGCAGGTTGATTCGCGAACTTCTGCTGCCACAGCCCAATGGCGCGCGCGTACTGCTCGCCGCGGAAGACCAGCTCGGCCTCCTTCTCGCGCCGCGCCATCGTGTGGTACGCCGGCAATGCAGCGCCCATCAGAATCGCCATCACCGACATGGCGACGAGGAGCGCGACCATCAGGTAGCCTCGCTCCCCCGCCGCCCGTCGAATCAGCGGTCTGCCGTTCATCGTCTAACTGCCGATGGTGATGTCGATGACGTTGGGCGCGTCAGGGCCCGTCAGCGCGCCTCCCGACGTGGCGGCAATCTGGGCGGTTCCGGTCTGGTTGCCCGCGGTGAACGTCGTCACCGCCACGCCGTCACGGGTTTCGGCCTCCACCGGGTTGAGCGTGCCGAGCGTCGCGCTGAAGCGGACGACGGTTCCATCGTGAACGGGCGTGCCCGCTTCCTCGATCACGATGGCGCTGATTTCAGCGGTGCCTCCCGGAGCCAGGGTCGTCGCGGTCGAGAACACCGAAATGGTTGACGCGATCGGAGCGACCAGCGGCGCGCTGTCGCAGGCCGCCACGATCACGGCTCCCAGCAGGATCAGTTGCAGGCGCACGGTTGCTTTCCTCATCACCATTCCGAATAGGGAGTCTGCGTGTGTGGCGACACCCGGGTCGATGCGCTGTGAACGTCGCTGATCCCCGGCTCGTCGTTCGGGTTGGTCGGGTCCGGCTCGCTCGGCGTCGTTTGCCAATCGGCCGCCTTGGTGAACGGATCGACGGGCACCTCGCGGATGTATTTCTCCGTGACGAGCGCGTCGAGCGACGGCGGCCACTTGTTCTTGTCGGCGTGATAGGCGTCGATCGCCTCACGCATCTCGTGAAGGTCTTCCTTGAGCACGGCCTCCTGCGCCCGCTGCGGGGCGCCGCCGTACAACGCAACACTGATCCCGGCCAGAATCGTGATGATCACCATCACGATCAGGATCTCGATGAGCGTGAAGCCGCGCTGCGACCGTCTCACCTACCAGTCCTTGTATTTGCTGCCGTCGAGCGCCGTGCCGCCGCTCTTCGAGTACACGTCGTAGACGTTGCCCCGTCCCCACGACGTCGAGTCCGGCTTGTCCTGGTACGCTCGCAGGCCCCAATCCGTGCTATTGGTCATCGGGTCCGTCGGGATCTTGCGCAGGAACTTCAGCTTCGTCCCCGACTGATCGTTCAGCAGCGGCACGCCCTCCACCAGGGTCTCCAGGTCGGGGGGATATCCCTCGCTGCCCGCCGACACCTCCGTCGACGGGATTCGTCCCCCGTCCGCGGCGTCCTTGAACTTGTCGATGGCGGTCCGCATCTGGCGCAGTGCCGTCCGCAGTTCGCTCTCGCGCTGCCGCTGCGCTGTCACCGTCGCCAGCGGCATCACGGCCGACGCGAGGATGAACAGGATCGCCGTGACGATCAGCAGTTCAACGAAGCTGTAGCCGCGATCGGTTTTCATCTATCTCACTGTAACCGGTGGAACGGGCGCAAACTGCAGAGGCACCGGGGCTCCCCCGGGCGCCGTCGCTGTGGCCGTCACCGTGAGATTGGCCTGTCCCGCCGTCACCGGCTCGAACAGCAGCGCCGCAAGCAGGCCCGTCCCCGCCACGCCGGTCATGTCGCCCGCGCGCACGATCGCGATGTCAACGCGGCCGTTTGCCGGGTCAGGGGACTGCGTGAAGGTCGCGTTCACGCCGCCGGCGCGCATGAAGCTGCCTTCGGCAACTGCGCGCATGCGCAGCACGGCCGGGTTGTAGGTCACCGTGACCGCGACGTTCGAAATCTGCGACGCGCCGGTAATCGTGATCGGCACGTTGTACGGACCCGATCCGACGCGGAAGTCGGTTGAGGGCGGCGAGAGCACGATCTGACCCGACGCGGCCCGCTGCCCCGGAACCGCCGCAGCCGGCACGCTCGTCGTACCGGGCACCGCGGAGCTGCCCGGCGGGATCACCGCGATGCCCTGCGGCACACCGCCAACCGGTGCCGGCGGAACCGCTGCCGCGGCCGGCGCGGGAATCGCAACCGGCGGCGGACCGGCAGCCGGCGGAGCGGCGGCCGCCACCGGCCCCGCGGCTGCGGGAGCCGCGCCGGCCGGTTCGTTGATGGCGATGAGCGGCGGCGGTCCCGTGAGCCCGAGGTTGTTCTGCGTGCCGATGAACAACGGACCAATGTCATCGGCCGTGAGCTCGTGCGTCCGCACGATGCGCGGCGTCAGCAGCATCACGATGTCGGTCTGCGCGACGGTGCGGTTGTTGGCGGCGAACAGCGACCGGATGACCGGGATGCTGACGATGCCCGGGATGCCCTGGAGGATCTTTCGCTCGTCGTCCTGGAGGAGACCTGCGAGCAGCGTCGATTCGCCTTCGCGCAGCCGCAGGCGCGTCTTCACGTTCCGCGTCGTGAAGCTCGGGATGACCTGTCCCGCCACCGCCGAGTCGCGGCCGCGAGCGCTGTTCTCCACGTAGAGGTCGAGGATGATCTCTTCCTGATACGTCACCCGCGGCGTCATGTCGATTTTCACGCCAACGGTCCGGTAGGTGTAGGAGGTCAGCGGGTTGACGTTCGACCCGCCGCCGGCGATCGGCGTAAACGCGGTCGAGAGGATCGGAATGTCCTCGCCGATATTGAGCTGCTGCTGCGCGCCCTCGGCGCCGCGCAGCTGCGTCTTCGCGACCACTTTCGTCTGGGAGTCCGTTTCCAGGAACCGCACCGCGGCCGTCGGCACCGCCAGATAGAAGTCGGAGGCGCTGATCCCCCGCGAGACCGTGTTGGCGTTGAACGCCGGTGAGGTCAGGCCATCGGCCGTGCGCGGATCGACCTCCGGCGAGAACGCGCCGCTGATCTGATAGTCGCTGAGATTGAGACCGAAGTCCTTCGTGCGGCTCTTGCTCACCTCGAGGATCTGCACGTCAACGAGGATCTCGGCGCGCGGCGTGTCCTGCGACCGCACGAGCCGCTCGATCAGCGGCATCATCGAGGCGCTGGCGCGTGCGGTGATGCTGTTCGCGGTCTTGTTCGGAATGATGCCGGGACGATTCGCCTGCTGGCCGGGGATGTTCAGGATGTTGTTCAGAAAGGCCGACACTTCGGCCGAGTCCGAGTGCGACAGGTGGAACGTCTGCACGACGAGGTCGTCATACTGGGCGCGCTTGGTCGGGATGTCCGGAATGATCAGAATCGTTCGCTGGTTGACGACCTTGTAGAAGTTGCCCGTCGCCGTGAGGACCTGCTGCAGCGCGTCACCCAGCGTGACCTGGTCGAGCTGCACGGAGAACGTCCGATCCTGAAAGTCGCGCTCGTAGGTGATATTGACTCCCGCCGTCTCGCCCATGGTGTTCAGGATGTCGCGAAGGCTGGCCTGGTTGAACTTGAGCCCGGAGACCGTGGCGTTCAGGTTGGCCAGTGGCTGCGGCGCCGATCCCGGACGCGGCGGTTGCGGAACGGCGGGACGCGGCCGGGACGCTTCGATGGTGTCGCGAATCTTCCGCTCGAGCTCGGTGACCTTTCCGGCGAGCAGCCGGTTCGGCGGATCGAACTCGCTCGCCCGCCGGTACTCGCGCAGCGCGTCGTCAAGCTGGCCAGCTTCTTCGAACCGGCGTGCCTGCTCGAGATGGGCGACCGATGCGCTCAGCATCGCACGCGTCAGCGCGACCCGGTAGGCAGCATTGTCCGGTTCCTGCTGCACCGCGCGGCGATACTCGTTCACCGCCGTGTCCCAGTCACCGATGCGCGCGGCATTCTGCCCGCGACCGAACGAACGGCTCGCCGCGCAGCCGGCAAGCAGCGCGACAACCGTCAAGAGCGCGGTAATCCTCAGTATGTGTGTCATTGTCCTGTCATGCGGATCGTCTGGCGGCCTCGGCCATCGAGATAGGCCACCTCAACCCAATCCGCTCCTATACGAAGCAAACGGTACTGACCTTCCAGGATGTCTCCCTCTTTCCCGTTAAACGTGTTGCCCCGCCCGTCGGCGAACGCCGCGACGCGCTGACCGCTGACCGTGATCACGCCGAAGTACTTCAGCGGAATCGGCGGCGGTGGGGGCGGCCCGGTATTCACCGGCGGCGCGAACTCCACCGGTGGTGGCTGAACGCGCGGTGCCGGGGGCGGCGGCTTCGGGCGGAACCGGAACGGATCGCGCGTGGATGCCTGCAGCTCTCCGCCGGCGACACGCAGTCGATCGAGATTCAGATCGACCACCGGTACCACCGGCACCGGCCCCGTCTCACCCGTTGAGGGATTGGACGTCTCCTCCGGCGCGATGGTCGACGGATTCCATACCGGCCGTGCAATCACGAGCAACGCGACCAGCGCCGCCGCGCCAGCCACGTACACCATCGGAGCGCGGAGCATCACTTTCATTCGGCCGCCTGGAAGTACGTGGAAAGCTGCAGTGTCATCTGCAGGAGTCCGCCTTCGACGTCTTCCTCCGAGAGCGTGATGTCGTCGATGACGACGAATTCAGGCGCGGTCTCGAGTGCGTGCAGAAAGCGGCGCACGTCGCCGTAGCGGCCGGCCAGCTCCACCTCCGATGTATAGCGTTCCAGCGAGCTGTCGCGCGCGCGCGCCACCGGCGAGACGGTCGCGCTGTAGAAGTCGAGGTCGAAATCCTCCCCCATCTCCGGCACGCGCGTATGCGTCAGGTTGCGCGCCGCGGCGAAATTCGCGGGCAGGACGTCTTTGTAGAACCGCGCCAGTTCCTGCCGCGCACGATCCTTCCCTGTCGATGTGCCAACGGCAATCTCGTGCTCCGTGCGCGCCGCGGCCAGTGACCGCTCGGCAGCCGCGTCGCGCTCCGCGATATTCGCTACCCGATCCTCCAGCGGCCGCACCATGAACACATAGGCCGCAAGGTTGACGGCCAGCGCAATGGCCAGCGGTACGAGCAGACGACGGTGCTCGTGCAGTACGCGGCGGCCGAGGGCGGCGTCGCTCACGGCTTCTTCTCCGCCGGCGGCGCCGGCACGTAGATCGCCTCCAGCTGGGCCTGGAAGATGTCGTTCTCCATCCGCGTTTCGTTGCGCGGAGTCACGTTCTGGAAGGCGCCCGTCTTCTCGAGCGCCTCTATGAATTGATCGATGTCATCGATGCTGCGCGCCTCGGCGCCGAGCACGATCTGGCGGCCGGCGCGCTGCTGCACCGACGTAATGCGGACGTCGGATGGAAGCGTGTGCTCGAAATGCCCCAGCACCTCCGTCCATGAGAACGTGCGCTGATCGATGATGGCGTTCGCCTCGCGCGCCGCCTTGTCGACGATGGCCAGTTCCTTCTTGTCGACGCGGGCCAGCGTCTGAACCGCCTCCGCGCGCAGGCGGGTCGTCTCGCGCTCGGCGGCGGCGGCTTTGGCGCCCAGCGTGCGCTGGCTGTTCCCCAGCCGCACCAGTTGCACGGCGTTATAGGCCGTCAACGCGACGACAACGACCGCGAACAGCCCGAGCAGCGCGTGGACGGCGCGCGCGTTGTAGAACGGCCGCGTCGACAGATTCGTGCGGATCACGCGGCCACCGTCTCTTTCCGCCCGCGCAGGAGCATCCCGACGAGCGGCGCCAGGGCGGCGCCCTGTCGCGGCGTGACCGTAATGCGATCGATGATCGGCGCCAGTGGCGTGGGATCGAGCGGCTCGACGATGGTCCCCAGCCGCGTTTCGAGCTCCAGAATGGCCGTCTCCAGTCCGCCGGCGACGGGAGTGCGGCCGCCGGCGAAGATCCGCGTGAAGCCCTTACCCGCCAGACGATCCTGGTAGTACATGGCCGTCTGGTGGACGACGTCGCTCAGCGGCTCGGCGTCGCCTTCGGCGCGGCTGCGGAAGAAGATCAGGTCGCTGCCCCGCATGATGGCGATGGACGTGCATTCGGGGCGGATGTGGACGATCAGCCAGTCGCCGGCCGGGGCGCCGCCGGCGAGGTAGAGGTTGGCCACGCACAGCGTCGCCACGTCCACCAGCCCGGCATGAACGCCGGCGGCGTCGCACACACCCTCGTACTCCGCGACCACGTCCCGGCGCGCCGCAACGACGACGAATTCCCCTCCTGACTCGATCCGCGAACCTGCGGAGTGGCTGATCGACGCCTCGTCCACGGAGAACGGCAGCGACTTCTTCACCTGCCATCGAATCAGCTGATCGAGGTCGTCGCGCCGATCCGGAATCTGATCGAAGCGGACGAGCGAGACGCGCGCCGCCACGTCGGGAATCACCAGCGCGGCCCGTCGCGGGCGATGTCCGGCGCGCTCGCAGGCGGCGCGAAGCGCGTCGATGACCCGCGCGCGATCGACGATGTTGTGTCCGACCAGCGCCGGCACGACGGCGCCGGTTGGCAGATCGGCGGCGCCATACGCCTGCACCGTCGGCGCCGATCCGCGCGCGCCGAGGACGGCGATCGACACCATGTCGGGGGCGATCTCGATGGCCGCGTCGGGCGGCGAGCTGGCCAGCCAGGAAAGCACGCCGGGGGCGCCGGAGCGGGTGCGGAGGCGGCTCATTCGACGAACGTCACCTTGTTGATCTCCCGGAGCGTGGTCAGCCCGGTGAGAACCTTTTCGACCGCGGACTCGCGAAGGAAGCGCATGCCCTCTTCGTGCGCGGTCTTCTTGATTTCGGACGTCGGCCGTCTGTCGAGGATCATCTCCCGGATCGGATCGGAGAGATTGAGCAGCTCGCAGATCGCGGTGCGCCCCTTGAAGCCCGTGCCGCCGCACTCGATGCACCCCGCGCCTTCGAAGAAGCGATGCGTGCGCGCGAGCTCCGGCGGGAGCGCGGATTCCTCCAGCGCAAGTGGATCGACGCGCGCCGGACGCTTGCAGTGGCTGCAGATCAGACGCACCAGCCGCTGCGCCATCACGCAGTTCAAGGCCGACACGAACTGATACGGCTCGACACCCATGTTGAGGAAGCGGCCGAGGACGTCGACGACGTTGTTGGCGTGGACCGTGGTGAACACCAGGTGGCCGGTGAGCGCCGACTGAATCGCGATCTGCGCCGTTTCCGGGTCGCGAATCTCGCCGACCATGATCTTGTCCGGGTCGTGGCGCAGAATCGACCGCAGACCGCGGGCGAACGTCAACCCCTTCTTCTCGTTGATCGGAATCTGGGTGATGCCGCGCAGCTGATACTCGACCGGATCCTCGATCGTGATGATCTTGTCTTCGACCGATTTGATCTCCGAGAGCGCGGCGTAGAGCGTCGTTGTCTTGCCCGATCCGGTCGGGCCGGTGACGAGCACCATCCCGTACGGCTCGCGGATGTACTTGCGGAACCGCTGCAGCTCGGGCGCCGGGAAGCCGAGGATGTCGAGCGTCAGCTCGGTGAACTGCTCGCTGATCGACTCCTTGTCGAGGATGCGGATGACGGCGTCTTCGCCGTGGACGCTCGGCATGATCGACACGCGGAAGTCGATCGTCTTGCCGGGCATCCGGACCTTGAACCGGCCGTCCTGCGGGATGCGCTTCTCCGCGATGTCGAGCTCGGCCATCACCTTGATGCGCGAGACGACGGAGCTGTGGAACTGCCGGGCGATCGGCCGCATCGCCGGCTGCAGCACGCCGTCGATCCGGTACTTGACATGAACCGCGTCGTCGCCGGTCTCGATGTGAATGTCGCTCGCCCGCCGCTGGATGGCCGTGTAGATCGTCGAATCGACCAGGCGGATGATCGGGTTCATGTCGCCGGTCGTCAGCTTCTCGACGGTGAGGCTGTCCTCCCCCATCTCCTCGTCCTTGAGGACCTGGAGCTGGAAGCCGTCGACGGCGTCCTCGAGCACGCGCTGGGAGCTCTCGCTCTTCTTCAGAATCGACTGGATCGCGGACGCCGCGCCGACGGTGACCTTGATCGGTGTCCGCAGGACGGCCGACAGCTCGTCGATGAGCGGCAGATCGGCGGGGTCCGAGACGACGATGACCAGCGCCGCGCCCTCGCGGCGCAGCGGAACGAACCCGTAGCGCAGCATGAGATCGGCGGGAATCGAGCGGAACAGCTCCTGGTCGATGCGGAATTCGTCCATGTCGACGAACTCGCGCCGGTAGCGCGTCGCCAGCTGGCGGGCGCGCGCCACCTCGGCCTGATGGTCATCAGGAGGCGGCACCAGGCCGAGGGCGTTTTCGTTCGAATCAGCTATCGCCATATCCCCTGACCAATCACGTCGCACCGACCACCGAGCTCAGCTCGAACAACGGCATGTAGAGAGCGAGCACCACAAGCGCAATGATCACGCCCATGATGACGAGAATCATCGGCTCGACCAGCGTGATGAAGCGGGAGACCTCGGTTTCAATCTCCTCGTCGTAGAAATCCGCCAGGCTGTTCAGCATTTCCTGAAGCGCGCCGGTCGACTCTCCAACCTCGATCATCTTCACCGCGACGTCGGGGAACGACGCGCGCTCCCGCATCGCCGCGGCGAAGCTCTGTCCTTCCTGTACACGCCGGCGGACGTCCTCGAGCTCCCCGGAGAGATACCGGTTCGACATCGATCGGCCGGCAATCTCGATGGCATTGACCAGAGGAATGCCACCACCGAGTAAGGTCGCCAGCGTCCGGGCGACCTGCGCTGTCGCGAACTTACGAACCGTCTCGCCGAGCCAGGGCAGCGTCAGCAGGAAGCGATGGAAGCTGCGCCGCTGTGCCGGATGCCGCACCCATAGCACCATGCCGGCGGCGACGGCGGCCACGACTGCGACGATCAGCCAGATGTTGTTGACGGCGGCGTTCGATACGGCGACGACAATCTGGGTCGACGCGGGAAGCTCGCGATCGAAATTGCCGTAGAAGTCCGAGAACGCGGGCACGACGCGCAGGACGATGATGCCGATCAGCACGAACATCATCGTCACGAGAATCGCCGGGTAAATCAGCGCGGAGATCGTCCGCTTCCTGACGGTACCGATGACCTTCTCGTACGCCACATACCGGCGTATGACGGCATCGAGGTTCCCGCTGCGCTCGCCGGCCATCAGCGACGCGGCGTAGACCGGCGGGAACAGCGTGCCGTGTTCGGAAAACGCATCCGACAGCGACGTGCCCGCCTTGACCCGTTCGTAAATCGCGTCCAGCACTGCTTTGAACGTCACGTTCGACACGCGCTGGCGCAGGATGTCCAGCGACTGAACCAGCGGCATCCCCGCCTTCAGCAGCGTCGCGAGCTCCTGGTTGAAAACGAGGAATTCCTGCCGGGCGATGCGTCCACGCCGGCCGCCGCCCAGGCGAACTGCGCTCTGCAGGCCTGTGCGGCGCTGCAGTGAAAGGATGTAAAGCCCCTTCTCTTCCAGCTCACGGCGCAGCCGGTCTTCGCTGTCCGCGATGTAAACCCCTTCGAGGATCTCCCCGCCCGGGGTGCCGAGTCTGCACCGGAACTCCATGACTATGTTTAGGTTAGACGGAAGAGATCGTGCATCGGCTTTTAGGAGGCTCCTGACCCGGCGCTGTCTCTTACTATTTCGGCCGAATGTAGTCGCGATGATACTATCGCCCCACTTTGGCATCTGAAGCGCTCGGAATGGTGGAAACCCGCGGCCTGATCGGTTCTGTTGAGGCTGCCGATGCGATGGTCAAAGCTGCCAACGTGGTCCTGGTCGCCAAGGAATACATCGGCGCCGGCTATGTAACGGTCCTGGTACGGGGCGACGTCGGGGCGGTCAAGGCGGCGACGGACGCCGGCGCCGCGGCTGCCCGGCGCGTGGGCGAGCTGGTCTCGGTGCACGTTATTCCCCGGCCCCACACGGAAGTCGAACGAATCCTGCCCAAGGGTTAGTGGAAAACAGGGATCTGACCTCCATCGCCGAGGCGCGCGCCCTTGCGCGCACCGCGAAGCAGGCCCAGCCCCTTCTGGCCGAGCTGTCACAGGAACAAATCGATCAGATCGTGACGGCGATGGCCGGCGCGGTCACCCCGTACGCCGAGGCACTTGCCCGTCTGGCCGTGGAAGAGACCGGTTTCGGTGTCGTCGAGGACAAGATTCAGAAGAACCTCTTCGGCTCGAAGCAGGTCTACGAGTTCATCCGCCCGATGCGAACCGTGGGCGTCATCGGGCGCGTCGAGGATAAGAAGGTCGTCGAGATCGCCGAGCCGTTCGGCGTCGTCGCCGCAATCGTCCCCTCCACCAACCCGACCTCAACGGCCATCTACAAGGTCCTCATCGCGCTGAAGGCCCGCTGCCCCATCGTCATCAGTCCGCACCCGTCGGCAACCCGCTGCATCACCAGAACCGTCGAGTTGATGGCGGAAGCGGCGGAGCGCGCCGGCGTACCGGCCGGCAGCATCGGCTGGATGAAGACGGTGACGCTCGAGGGCACGCAGGAGCTGATGAAAGCGCGCGAGGTCGCCGTGATTCTCGCCACGGGCGGGATGGGACTGGTGCGCGCCGCCTACAGTGCCGGCAAGCCTGCGTACGGCGTCGGGCCGGGCAACGCGCCGTGCTACATCGAACGCTCCGCCGATCTTCCGAAGGCGGCGAGCGACATCATGATCGGCAAGACGTTCGACAACGGCCTGCTCTGCTCCTCGCCGAATTCCGTCGTTGTGGACGAACCGATCGCGGAAGAAGCGCGGCGGCAGTTCCAGTCGCTCGGCGCCTATTTCATGAACGACGCGGAAACAGACGTCCTCGCAAAGGTGCTCGTGACTGCGCAGCGCCTGCCGAACCCGTCTCTTGTCGGCCGGCCGGCCTTCGTCGTCGCGGAGAAAGCCGGCCTGAAAGTTCCCGAGGGGACGAAGGTATTGATTGCGCCGCTCAAGGGCGTCGGCCGTGACTATCCGCTGTCGATCGAGAAGCTGTGCCCGGTGCTGTCGTGGTACGTCGTCAGCGACTGGCGCCAGGGTTGTGAACGCTGCATCGAGATTCTGCGCTACGGCGGAATGGGCCACACGATGGCGATCCATTCCGAAAACCAGGACGTCATCCTGCAGTTCGGTCTGCGCAAGCCGGCGTTCCGGATCTGTGTGAATACGCCGACCACTCACGGATCCATCGGCCTGACGACGGGACTCGATCCGGCGATGACGCTCGGGTGCGGCGGGTGGGGCGGCAACATCACCTCGGACAACATTTCGCCGCGCCATCTGCTCAACATCAAGCGGCTGGCGTACGAGGTTCGGCCCGCGCCGCTGTCGGCGACGATGGCCAGGTCGGGGAAGGCGTCGGAAAAGGCAATCACGGGCACGGCGATCCGTCCCGCGGCGGCGGAAAAGGTGTCGCAGGTGAACCCGCTTCCGCAGGCGCCCGTGAAGCCGGAGCAACGGGGCATCCCGGCTCAGGCACTGGCCGCGCGGATCGACGAATTCCTCGCCTCGCGTGGCTACAAGTCGCCGGGCGCTGACGCAGCCAGGAACGCTGCGGAGGCTCGACGGACTCCGGCTGCGAAGAGCGAGGCTGCGGCTGAGTTCGTCTGCGAGGACGACGTGCGCGCCGCCCTCAGCGCTGGCCGGAAGCTGCTCATCGGGGAGAAAACGATCATCACCCCATCGGCCCGCGACCTGGGGGAATCGAGGAAGGTGTTCGTCCAGGCGTCCTGGCCGAGTTGAACCCTGACGGAGACTGGCGGGAACGGGCGAAGCGGTCGATAAAACACTGCACGGGCACGCGCACAGCTGCCCGCAATTGCTGAGCACGCTGGACTTATTGTTGACCCGAAAAAATCCTGAATGGTAGAGTACGACCCCATGCGGACGGCCCCCAGGCTCCTCTCGGCTGCCCTCACCCTGTTCGTCCTTGCAGCTCCGATCCAGACGAGCGCGGGGCAGACGACCGCTCCGAGCCAGACGTCCCAGCAGGACAACGACCCGGTTGCCGAACTCATCGCGCTCTCGACCAAGCACTTCGAGACCGGTGAGCGGGAGTTGCGCGAGGGCCATCTCGAGATGGCCAAAGAGGCGTTCAATCGCTCGCTCGAGGTGCTGCTCGAATCGCGTTTCGGCGGCCGGACGGTGCCGCGGATCCGCGAGCATTTCGACCGCCTGGTCGAGCGAATCAGCGCGTACGAGCTGACGGCGCTCGCTCAGGGCGACGGCTTCACCGAAAAGAAGTACGAGCCGGCCACGATCGATGATCTGCTCTCGATTTCCACGTTCGCGCAGCCACCGGCAACGCCCGAAACGAAGCAGGCGGTCTCGGCGGACCTCGAGGCGACAAAGCATGACATCGAGATTCCGCAGAACGCCAGGGTGCTTCAATACATCCAGCTCTTCAGTGGACGCCTCAAGGGTTACCTCGAGGACGGCTTGAGCCGTGGCGCTCAATACTTGCCGATGATTCAGGAGGTCTTCCGTGCGGAGGGCCTGCCGCTGGATCTGGCGTATGTGCCGCTGATCGAAAGCGCGTTCAAGCCGAGCGCGGTGTCGCGGGCCAAGGCGAAGGGCATCTGGCAGTTCATGAGGGGCACGGGGCTGGAAAACGGCCTGGAGCATGACTGGTATATCGACGAGCGCGCCGATCCGGAAAAAGCGACGCGCGCCGCCGCGAAGTACCTGACCACGCTTCACAAGATGTTCGGCGACTGGCATTTGGCCCTGGCGTCGTACAACGGCGGCCCCGGCCGTGTGCAGCGGGCGATGAAGCGCTCGAAGCGTGACGACTTCTGGAAGCTGACCGCGTCGAGCCGGTACCTCCCCCGCGAAACGCGCGACTACGTGCCGCTGATCCTGGCTGCAATCGTCATCGCGCGGAACCCCGCGCAGTACGGTTTGAACGTCGTCGAGCCCGAGATCACGCGCTCCGAGCAGATCGCCATCTACAGCCCGATCGATCTGCGCAAGGTGGCGGAATGGGCCGGTGTCCCGGTCGAAACGATCCAGGAGCTGAATCCGGAGCTGCGGCGCTGGACGACGCCGGTGCGTGCGACCGACTACCAGCTGAACGTCCCGGAAGGAACCGGCGCACAGGTTCTTGCCGCGCTCGCAACGGCTGAGCCCGACGATCTCGTCTCCTTCAATCGCTACAGCGTGAAGAAGGGCGAGACGATTTCAACCATCGCGAAGAAGCTGAAGGTCAGCCGCACCGACCTTGCCGAAGCCAATTACCTCAGCACGAAGGCGAAGCTTGGCGCCGGGCAGCAGCTGATCATCCCGCGCGCGCCGACGACGATCCTCGCCGCGCGCACCGATTCGCCGGCGCCGGTGGCCGAGTCGCGATCGGTGGACGCGGTCGTGGCCAGCAACGTCCAGCCGCCGGCTGTGGAGAGTGAATCCGCCGCCAGTAGCGTCAGCCGCGTGACGCATCGCGTCAAGCGCGGCGAGACGTTGTTCTCGATTGCGAAGTTGTATCGGACCACCGTGTCGGCGCTGAAGCAGGCGAACCGCATCTCGGGCAGCGCCATCAAGGTCGGCCAGCGTCTGACCGTCATCCGCGCCGGCGCCACCGCCAACGCCACGAACTGAATCTGCGTACTTCGAGGCCCCTCTGAGATCGCAGTAACTGCGATCCCAGTCCGTCGCTCGATCCACAAATCGCTGTAAAGCAGGCGCGAAACCGCTGACCAGCACAAGGCGTCGTCTCTTGCAGTTCAGTCGGCCCGGTGCTCGCCATGCTCCGCAGCGCGGCCGTCTTCGGCGTCGACGCCTACCCGGTCGACATCGAAGTGGACGTGTCGTTCGGACTTCCCCACTTCACGATGGTCGGGCTGCCGGACGCGACGGTGCGCGAAAGCCGCGATCGCGTCCGCTCGGCCATCCGCAACTCCGGCTTCGACTTCCCGCGTCACCGCATCACGGTCAACCTTGCGCCGGCCGACGTGCGCAAGGCCGGGTCGTCATTCGATCTGCCGATCGCGCTCGGGTTGCTCGCGATATCGGGATCGCTGAACCGTCACAGCGTCACCGACACCGTGGTCGTCGGCGAGCTCTCGCTCGATGGCGGAATCAACGCGATCCGCGGCGTCCTGCCTATTGCCATCGCCGCACGCCGTTTGGGCCTGAAACGCCTGCTGCTCCCGCCCCAGAACGTCGCCGAGGCGTGCGTCGTCGCGGGACTCGAAGTGTGCCAGGCCCGTTCGCTGCCCGAAGCGGTCGCGGCGTTGAACCGCCCGGACGAGGCGCCGCTGGCGCACGCGTCTCCGGCCGTCGCCCCGCCTCCGTCTTCCGATGACGGCGACCTGTCGGACGTGCGCGGCCAGCTCTTCGCGCGGCGGGCACTGGAGGTCGCGGCGGCGGGCGGTCACAACCTCCTGCTCAGTGGACCACCGGGCGCCGGCAAAACGATGATGGCGCGGCGTCTCGCCTCGATCCTGCCGCCGCTCTCTTTCGACGAAGCGCTGGAGTGCACCGCGATCCACTCGGTGGCCGGAACACTGCCGCAGGGCGCCGGTCTTCTCGTCCAGCGTCCGTTTCGCGCACCCCATCACACGATCTCGAACGTCGCGCTCGTCGGCGGGGGCGCCATTCCGCGGCCGGGCGAGATTTCGCTCGCGCACAACGGCGTGCTGTTCCTCGACGAGATGCCGGAGTTCCACCGCCGGGTGCTCGAGGTGCTGCGCCAGCCGCTCGAGGAAGGGCGCGTCGCGATCGCACGCGCCGCCCGCACCGCGGTCTTCCCCGCGCGATTCGTCCTCGTGGCCGCCATGAATCCGTGCCCGTGCGGATTCAGCGGAGACGACCGCCGGCCGTGCCGCTGCACGCCGGCGCAGATCGCGAACTACCGCGGGCGGCTCTCCGGACCGCTGCGCGACCGGATCGACCTCATCGTCGAGGTGCCGGCGGTGCCGGTTGCGGCCATCGCTGAAGCGGCACCCGGAGAGGCATCGGCAACAGTACGGGAGCGCGTCTGCGCCGCCCGCGAACGGCAGCAGTCGCGGTTGCCGGTTACCGGCGCGCGAACCAACGCGGAGCTGCGTGGCCGGTCCGGCATGCATGCGTGCCGTCCCGACACGGCGGGCCGTGAGCTGCTGCAGCGCGCGGCCGAACGTTTCGGACTCAGTGCCCGCGGCTACGACCGCGTGCTGAAGGTCGCGCGCACGATTGCGGATCTGGGCGACTGCGAGCGCGTCGGATCTGACCAGGTGGCGGAGGCGCTGCAGTACAGGCTGGTGGAGTGAGCCGCGCGGAAAGCAGGTGAACCCCTTTGCCGACGCAGAAGCCGGGTTCTTCTGATTAGGCGTGCGTCGGCGTTGGCTCTGACGTCACGGTGGGCACAAAGCCCATCCGCTCCATAGCCTCCGGATCGACATGCAGCAACTCGACGCTGAACCCTTGTGGATCCGTCAGGTATACCACCGTCGCCACTCCCGGCACGGTCCACGGTTCAACATGCCCCTTGAAGCCGTGCGCATTCGCACGGCGATAGAGGTCGTCGAACTCCGTCTTGTCGGTCGTCCCGAAGGCGACGTTCAGGATTCCCTGATCGCTGAGCATGTATCCGGCAGGATGGTTTCTGCTGCGCGGGCTGGAGTACTGCACGAACTCGAGCAGCACGTCGCCCGTGCGGACGACGGCCGTCTCGCGCACGGCGTCGTTCAGTCCCCACAGGTCTTCATGCTCCGCGGTATGAACCAGCGTGTCTCTGGCGCGCTCGCACCGGAGCACGTCGGCCCAGAAGCGCAATGCCCGATCGATATTGCGCACCGTTAGACTGACGCAGGCGATTGCAGGAGATGCCTGCCGCTCCGGAGACGCGGCCAAACTGCCCGCGGGGCTGTCCTCCATCAACTCGATTAGCGTGTCATCGGGATCGAACAGGCAGACGCGCCGCTTGCCGAACGTGCCAATCGGCTCGGTAATGAAGTCGCCGCCGAGCATGTGCACGCGGTCAACCGCGGCGTCGAAGTCGGGGACGTGAATGCCGACGGTCGAATAGCCGATGTCGGACCGGCGCCATGACGGCCGCCGCGGCCGCATGATCGGCCGCGTGAACTGAATCATCTCGATCTGCATGAACGGCTGCCGGCCAACGAGACACCACACGTCCAGCGAGCACTCCGGGAGACCGGGCACGGCGGCGAACGCGGGACCGCCTCGCTCGCGCCGTTCACCGGCCGCCGCGAAGCCGAGCGCCCGCTGATACCACCAGTGCGTCCGGGTGAGGTCGATCGTGCTCAATGCCAGCTGACAACACTGCATCGTGCTCCTCCCGGCCCGCCGGGGAATGATGGTTGATAACCTGCGGCAAGTTGCCGAGGAAGTACTGGCTTACCGCCGACATTGACAGACACGAACTGCCGTACTTTTACCGATCGCGCCGGGCGTCTAGAAGAACCTTGACGGCCGTGCCACCGACGATGACGCCGCCTCCCAGGAGCGTCCAGCCACCAGGGGACTCGCTCCGGATTGCCCAGGTCCGTACCTAATACCCCGTTCTCGTGAACTACAAGGATGGCAATTACCGGCCAGCGAATTGACTTCATCGTCGCTCGATGCGTTGTCGTGGAACTGAAGGCGGCAACGCGAATCGATCCGGCGCATGAAGCAACAGTGATCTCGTACCTGCGCACGATGGGACGACGCCTCGGTCTCCTGCTGAATTTCAACTGTCGAACGATGAAAGAAGGACCCTTTGTGGCTAACCCTTCGTGTCCTTTGTGGCGCAACCGGGTCCGAAGGAGTCTCGATGTGAAGCACATACTTCTGTCCATCTGTCTTCTGGCGCTCTCGGGCTCGATCGCGATGCGGCCTGACGGTCAGTTCGTCCTAAATCTCGACGCTCGAACGTAGCGTTTTCAATCAGACGTGCGCGTCAGTCGCCTTGATTCCAAACGGCGAGTTGCAGCGCGCCGATATGACAGAAACGACGTCCCTCCGACATAACGTTTGATCGGCGCCGATCAACTGGCGGAACACGCCTTGCACGGCGGCGCGCCAATGACGACCTCTGGTGCTGTCGAATGATTTGGACCAATTAGAACCTGATCGCGTCGAAGGCCACTTGCGGTTCGGACAACCACCAAGCGCGGAGACGATATGCGACGTTTCCTGGACGCGTCCACGGCGTGGTGTGCGTGCACGTGCACCGCGTTGATGATCTTGCTCCATGCCCCAGAGGCATCGGCGCAGGTCATCAACTTCGGCCTGCCGCTGGACGGCATTGCCGGAGATAACGTGCACGTGTTCAACGACACGCCGAACGCCACGTTCACCTATGTCATTACGCATTCGGATCCCGCGATTCTCGGCGTCAGCTTGTCGTCGAGTGGTCCGTGGACCGAGACGGTCAACGTCACGGTGACGACCGACGCAGCCGGAAACGGCGTGAGTACGACATGGTTCACGCTCGGAGAGGCGGTCGGAACCGCACAGCAGCACGCCTGCCGTGTCGGAGTGACGCCGCCGTGTGGAAACCAGGTGAACTTTACTGTCGTCACGGTCGACGAAGTCACATTGATTTCGGTGAACCGGCCGCTCGATTCGAACCCCGCCGTCAACCCCGGCGGCGGCTTACGAATGTTTCCGGACCGCGACCATCCGAACGACACGGCCAACAGCGTCCGCGTGCGTGTTCGAGCGAGATTGACGGCTGCCGTCGCGAACATAACGGTCTATTTCCGGTCTTTCGACGTCGACGATCCCTCGACGAACGACACAGCCGTCGATCCGGACGGCGCCGGAGTCCTCGATAACCGCGGGACTCCACGGAACGGCTTGATTGGACCCGTCGGCGGAAGCGGTTCGAGCGCCACGATCGTGCTCAATAGCGACGCCAACGGCATCGCCGAGGCGGATCTGCAGGTATCGCGTTTCGCGGGCGACAACTACCGGGTGGCGACGGCGGTCCGTGCGGCCGTCATATCCGGCATCAATGCCGCCGGAACGGAGCTGCGCGACGGCGCGGGAACACCGCTGCCAACCGTCCGAGCCAAATCGACGCCGATGCTCACGGTGTGGCGGCGCGTTCATATCGAACGCGATTCGATGGGGCCGGTGAGCGGCAATGCCACGGGCGGCCAGATCGTTTCCGCATCCCCTGGAGCCGCGGGCCAATCGGTTGTACTGGTCCTCGCAGGAGCGCTGACGGTCAATCAGTACGAGAACGGGATCCTCGATATCTCTGGAATCGGGGCCTTTCCCATCGTGCAAAACAGCGTGACCACCTTCACCGTCCAGGGCAGCGTCCCGTCGAGTGCGGCTGGCATGCTGTTTTCGGCCGTGGACGATGATGACTTCGACGGCAACGACAATCCGAAGAACGGCGATGCTGGTGATGATGTGGTCGCTCCGGCCGCCGTGTACTCGAAGATGCAGCCGAGCGACCTCGTCACGGAGAATGCGTTTGCGCGAGCTTATATCAAGCCAGTGTGGGACGGCGGAGGGGGTACGACGAGCCACGACAACGGTGATGTCGGATTCGTTGTCAATGTCGATACAACCGCGAACGAGCCCATCGAAGCGCAGATAGGTGCCGGTCGAGGATCAACGTCCGAGCTGGACGATTTCTGGGTTGGATACTTTCAGGATTCTTACCAGCCGGAAGTTGGCCGCGATGCTGACCCCAACGTGGAGATACGGGTTGGGTACGGTGTAAGTCCACGTTGCACGTGCGCCGATATCGGCGGGAGCGGCAGTGTACCAAGAGGCAGTATCGGCAGCCTTACTTTCGTAGAGGTCCTACGCGACAGGTTCGATCCCTTGGCAAGCGTCGACACGGCAGCGCATGAGCTCGGTCACCAGTTTGGATTGATGGGCGATGGCGCGGGTAATCAGGGAATCATGAACGGGCAAAGCTTCGAGTTCATCCCGGCCCACATCAACATGTTACGCTGGCGGGTGAAAAGCCCGGGGGAACAATAGGTTGGAGCAGGTCATGCCACACAAGCATCGCCTCGGCGTCCTGATCATCACACCCGTACTGCTGACGGCTGGCGTCGTCACCGCTTTGTGGGCTCAGGCGTCCCCCACAGCCGCGGGTTTCAAATCGCTGACACTCACACTGTCGGTCCCTGCGCGCTCATTCCTGCTGCTCGAGCCCGTGCCGCTGACAATTACACTGGTGAACGCGACCGCAGAACCCGTCGTGGCAGATGCGGCGTTGAGGTTCGCGGACCGGGCAATCGGGATCCTCATTCAGCCAGAAGGCTCGCCGCCCTATCGTGCCGAGCCGCTGTCAACGATCGCTATATATACACGACCCAGTCCGAGGCCGCTGCCACCAGGGTACCGGCAGGTGTCGACGGAACCTCTGATCCTGAACCTGCAGAAGCTAATGCCTGTTCCAGGTAAATACGGCATCCAGGCCGTGCTCCGCAACCTTGATGAGGAGATTCGTTCCAACGTCGTCAGCATCGATGTGACGCAACCTGCAGGCCTCGACCAATTGGCGTACCAATTCCTTGTCGATAGCGGCCAAGCGGACGATTTTCTTGACGGGTCTGACGTGGTGAGCAAACCCGAGCTGTACGGCGAATATGAGACGTTTGTCCGCACATACCCAGGTACGGCGTATGCGGATTACGCGAATCTATTCCTTGGCCGGTTCCATGAGACGCGCCGCCAGATCGACCAGGCACGACGATTCTTTTCAAACGTGACGGCACGGAGAGAGTACGCAACGCAAAAGGCCGCCGAGGCGCTGAAGCGATTGCCCGCGCCGTGATCGGCGGGACAGCGCGGATGGAGAACGTGGTGCTGTACAAGCATGGTCGTCTCAGCATCTTCGTCGTCGTCGCCATGCTGGTCATTGCATTTCGCGCGGCACCGTCGTCGGCTCAACTTTCCGCGTCGTCCGCCGGATTCAGGTCGCTGACGTTCACGCTGTCAGTTCCGTCTCGCTCGTTCCTGCTGTTCGAGCCCGTACCAGTGACGATTACACTGGAAAACCGAACCGCACAACCTGTCGCTGCACATGCGGCATTGAGCTTCTCGGCCCGGACCGTTGAGGTTCTGATTCAGCCGGAAGGCATATCCGCATATCGCGTCGAGCAGCTATCACCGGTAACCTTTCGCGGGCAAGTCAGGCCCCTGACACTTCCTCCGGGTTTCAGAGAAGCATCGACGGAACCTCTCATCCTGAATCTGCAGAAGATTTTGCCTACTCCAGGCAAGTACGGCATCCAGGCCGTGCTCCGCAACCTGGATGATCAAGAAATTCTTTCGAACGTCGTCGCCATCGAGGTAGTTCAGCCAGTCGGCTTGGACCAGTTGGCGCACCAGTTTCTGACGGACAGTGGCAAAGTCGATTTCTTTTTCGTCGGTGGTGGTGTAGCCGGCGATCCCGTGCGGTACGACGAGTATGAGACATTCGCTCGCATCTACCAGGGCACGGTGTATGCCGATTACGCAAATCTTTCTCTCGGTCAGCTTCACGAAGCGCGCCGCGAAATCGACACCGCGCGGACGTTCTTTGCGAAGGTGACGAAGCGGAACGAGTACGCGGCTCAAAGGGCCGCCGAGGCGCTGAAGCGGTTACCCGCGCAGTAAGCGGGCAGCGTGACGGTTCGCTGTTATTCGGGGAGGTCTCAGGTGTCCAACCGGCGCTCTGCGATCACTACGGTGCTCACCTGCTGGTGCCTGGCACTCAGCTTCGCCTCAGTAGACGGGCAAAGCAACGGCACACGCCCGGCGCGAGTCGAGCGGAGGGCGCCGTCGCTGGTCAACGTAGACACGCCGTTGAGCGTCCTTCTGCAAAGCGCCGACGCTGTAATCGCCGTTCGCGTACTCAAACCATTAGGCACGCGCCTTCTCGCCGAGCCCTTTCCCGCGCCTTTTACGGAATACGAAGTAACGCCCACGGAAGTGTTGAAGCGCCATCCGGCGATGGTTTTTGGATCGATATTGCCAATCGCCACGCGCGAGCGGCCCGGCCAATTCAACAGCCTGACTCTCGATGACGTCGCAAAGGCGCCCCCCTTGATCCACGGCCGCGAGTACCTCCTGCTGTTGACGTTCTCGCCCGCGCTCGAACGACTGCTCTTCGACAGCGATCAGGTATTCGACATCACCGGAACGAATGTCGTGGCCAGCGAGCGCGTCCGCGCAACGCCTCACGGACGGGAATTGGCCGGCCTTCCCACCGCAGAGGCCCTGCGAAGTGTCAGAATCCTTCTCGAGAGTCCATAAGAACCTTTACCGCAGTCGCACCGACGATGACGCCGCATCCCAGGAGCGCCGCGCGGAACGACTCGACCTTTACTCCCGCCCCGCCCGTCGAAAAGAGGACCGCGGGTCCAAGGGCCTGCAGTCGAGCTGGATTTCGCTCGGTGTTCGCCATCAGGTCTTTAATGTAGAGCGGTCGATAACGCTGTGCTAATCTGGCGAATCGTTTCTTCCGAAACCGCATTGCGTAGAGGTTTGCTGGCCCTGCTGGCCGCCGGGCCGAGTTGAAGATGCCGTCACGGCGCTACACGATTCTCATCGCCGACCGCACCTCTGGCGTTGTCCGCCGGGTGACGATCTCCGCGGGTCCCGCCGTGGCAGTGGCATGCGCCATCGTGACGCTCCCGGTGCTCATCGGCATCGGTGCCGCCTGGAAGGCCAAGAGCGAGGCTGCCGCGCTCTACTCCAGCAACCGTTCCCTGGAAGCCGAAAACTCCAATTATCGCGGGGCGACCGAAGCCCTGTCTGAACAGATTCAGTCGCTGCAGACGGTCGTTGCCGATCTCGGCGCCCGCTCGGCCCTCGATCCCGCGCTCGCCCGGGCCGTTGAGAAGCTGCCGGCGTTCGTGAAGAACCGCGCGATGGGCGGGAGCGCGGCCACCGCCGCCCTCGCCCAGCAGTCTGCCTACGCGTCGACTCTATCCGCCCTCGCCTCGCCGGACGATACATTCGGGCTGCTGCGGAACGTCCTGGAAGGACTCCAGTCGCGCCTCCACGACGTGCGCTACATGGTCGAGCGCCGAAACGCACTGGCCGCCGCAACGCCGTCGATCTGGCCGGCGCATGGATGGCTCACCTCGCGTATGGGCTCCCGCCAGGATCCCGTCTCCGGCGGCGACGATTTCCATGCCGGACTGGACATCGCCGGCGAGAAGGGCCAGCCAATCTACGCCACGGCGGCGGGCCGCGTCTCGCAGGCGGGGTATCAGGGCGGCTACGGCAACCTGGTCGTCGTCGATCACGGCTTCGGACTGGAAACGAAGTACGGGCACCTCTCGTCCTTCACGGTGAAGCCGGGACAGGGCGTCAAGCGCGGCGACGTCATCGGCCGCCTGGGCGCCACCGGACGAGCGACGGGTTATCACCTCCACTACGAGGTCCGCGCGAACGGCCGTCTCCTCAACCCGCTGCAACTGCTCACCCAGCAGAAACCGCGCGCCCAGTAAGTTCCCGCAATACCTGCGCTTCCTTGCCGATCCTGTAGCCGTGGGCTACGATCGGTAGATATTCACGCGTCATAGTGCTCCACCTACAGCTGAATGATCGGTCAACTACTCGCCAAGGTCATCGGCACCCAGAACGAACGCGAAATCAAGCGTCTGCGTCCGCTCGTCGCTGAAATCAACGCGCTCGAGCCGGCGATCAAGCCGCTTACCGACGAACAGCTCCGCGCCAAGACCACCGAGTTCCGCCAGCGCCTCGCCGATGGAGCGACGCTGGACGACCTCCTGCCGGAAGCGTTCGCCGTCGTCCGCGAGGCCGGGCGGCGTGTGCTGAACATGCGCCACTTCGACGTGCAGCTGATGGGCGGCATGGTGCTGCACAAGGGCACGATCGCGGAGATGAAGACCGGCGAGGGCAAGACGCTCGTCGCCACGCTGCCGGTCTATCTCAATGCCCTCGAGGGAAAGGGCGTTCACGTCGTCACCGTGAACGACTACCTGGCGCGCCGCGACTCCGAATGGATGGGCCGGCTCTACCGCTTCCTCGGCATGAGCGTCGGCGTCATCCAGCACGATCTCAACGATCAGCAGCGGCAGGTCGCGTACGGCTCCGACATCACCTACGGCACGAACAACGAGTTCGGCTTCGACTACCTCCGCGACAACATGAAGTTCGACTTCGCCTCGATGGTGCAGCGCGGACATCACTTCGCGGTCGTCGACGAAGTGGACAGCATCCTCATCGACGAAGCGCGGACGCCGTTGATCATCTCCGGCCCGGCGGAAGAGTCGACCGACCTCTACTACGAGGTTGACCGGATCATTCCGCGTCTCAAGGCGGGCGCCGTCACACGCGGCGACGTCAAGGCCGAGGATCGCGAGGCGCTCGAGGGAACGGGCGACTACATCGTCGACGAGAAGCACAAGACGGTGACGCTCACGGAATCGGGCATGGCCAAGGCCGAGCAGATGCTGCAGCATCGCGTGGTGCCCGATTCGACCGGCCTCTACGATCCGGTCAACATGCCGCTGCTCCACCACATCCACCAGGCACTGCGGGCTCACACGATCTTCAAGCTCGACGTCGACTACATGATCAAAGACGGTCAGGTCGTCATCGTCGACGAGTTCACCGGACGCCTGATGCCGGGACGCAGGTGGAGCGACGGCCTGCACCAGGCGGTGGAAGCGAAGGAGAAGGTCAAGATCGAGCGCGAGAACCAGACGCTCGCGACGATCACCTTCCAGAACTACTTCCGCAAGTACAAGAAGCTGTCCGGGATGACCGGCACGGCCGAGACCGAAGCGCCGGAGTTCGCCAAAATCTACAACCTCGACGTGATCGTGGCGCCGACGAACCGGCCGCTCGTCCGCATCGAAAATCCCGACCTGGTCTACCGGACGTCGGGGGAAAAATACGACGCCATCGTCAACGACATCCTCGAGCAGCAGAAGACGGGACGCCCGACGCTGGTCGGCACGGTCTCCATCGAGAAGTCGGAGCGGCTGTCGACGCTGCTCCGCAAGCGCGGGATCAAGCACGTCGTCCTCAACGCGAAGTATCACGCGCAGGAAGCCGAGATCGTCGCGCAGGCCGGCCGCAAGGGGACGGTCACCATCGCCACCAACATGGCCGGCCGCGGCACGGACATTCTTCTCGGCGGCAACCCCGAGCACATGGCCCGTCAGCAACTCCTGGCCGAGGAGCTCGCCGAGAAGCTGCCGAAGGGCGAGGAAAAGTTCGTCGACGACGACGAGTTCGTCTACTTCTTCCACGTCGATGCTTTCTACCGTGTGCGCCGCCCTGACTGGGAGCGCGTGTTCTCGCACTTCAGGCGGCAGTCGGAGACCGAGCACGACGAGGTCGTCAAACTCGGCGGACTGCATATCCTGGGAACGGAGCGCCACGAAGCGAGGCGCATCGACAACCAGTTGCGCGGCCGGGCCGGCCGGCAGGGCGACCCGGGCTCGTCCCGCTTCTACCTGTCGCTCGAAGACGACCTGATGCGCATCTTCGGGTCGGACCGCATTGCCGGCCTGATGCAGCGGCTCGGCATGGAGGAAGGCGTTCCCATCGAGCACGGCATGGTCACCCGCGCCATCGAGCGGGCGCAGAAGCAGGTCGAGGCGCAGAACTTCTCCGTCCGCAAGCATCTGCTCGAGTACGACGACGTGATGAACAAGCAGCGTGAGAGCGTCTACACGCTGCGCCGGGAAATCCTCGAGGGAACGATTCATCTTTCCGAGGGCGAGATCGTCGACACGCGCGCATATGTGCTGGCGCTGGCGGAGGACATCCTCGAGGACCAAATCGATCGGTATGCCGGCGAAAAGCTCGAGCTCGAGGAATGGGACATTCCGGCACTCATCCGCGAGGCCTCGCGCGTGTTCGGACTCGACCCGGTATCGCTCGAAGCGCTCGACCTCACCAACAAGGGCGCGGAGGAAATTGGCGACGCCATCTGGGGCCTGGCCAAGACCAGCTACGAAGAGAAGGATCGGATCGTCGGCGGCGAGCTGCTGCGCCGTGTCGAACGCGACATCATGCTGCAGATCGTCGACCACCAGTGGAAAGACCACCTCTACTCGCTCGACCACCTGAAAGAAGGCATCGGCTTGCGCGGCTACGGGCAGCGCGATCCGCTCGTGGAGTACAAGAAAGAGAGCTACGCGCTGTTCCAGGACATGAAAGGGCGCATCGAAGAGGAGATCGTCCGGACGCTGTTCTGGCTGCGCCCCGTGCTGAACGAGGACGTCCCGGCGGTGCCACGTGCCCGCCGCTCGGCCACGATGACGATGAACAACCCGGGCGCGGAAGCGATCCCCGCGTTCGCGGCCGCACGCACGTCCGCCCCGACGATGGAAGCCGACGTGCCGATGCCGAGCGGTCCGGGGCCCCGCCCGGCACGCGTCGGCGGCGACGACGTGATCAAGACCGTCCGTCGTGAGGAACCGAAGATAGGCCGCAACGATCCCTGCCCGTGTGGCAGCGGCAAAAAGTACAAGAAATGTCACGGAGCAGCAGCCTGATGGAAGTAAAAACGCCGGCGCTCACGCTTTCGGAGATCGACACAGGCATCGCGACGGCACTGACGTTCGACGACGTGCTGCTGGTGCCGCAGCACTCGACGGTGGTGCCGACGCAGGTGGACGTCTCCACGCGCTTCACCCGCAACATCCGCCTGAACGTCCCGCTGGTCAGTGCGGCCATGGACACGGTCACCGAATCGGCTCTCGCGATCGCGATGGCCCAGCTCGGCGGCCTCGGGATCATCCACAAGAACCTCTCGATTGCCGAGCAGGCGTCCGAGGTCGATCGCGTCAAGCGCTCCGAGAGCGGGATGATCGTCAATCCGATCACGCTCGCGCCCGAAAACCGCATCTTCGAGGCGCAGGAGCTGATGAAGAAGTACCGCATTTCGGGCGTCCCGATCACCGACGACGGGAGCAAGGAAGGACGCCTGGTCGGCATCCTCACCAATCGTGATCTTCGATTCGAAACGAACGTGACGCGGCCGATCGCCGAGGTGATGACGAAGGAGCCGCTCTACACCGTGCCGGTGGGCACGACGCTCGACGAGGCGCGCGAGATCCTGCACCAGCACAAGGTGGAAAAGCTGCTCGTCGTGGATCACGACTTCCGGCTCAAGGGGCTGATCACCGTCAAGGACATCCAGAAGGGCATCAAGTATCCCAATGCGTCGAAAGACGCCCTCGGCCGGCTCCGGTGCGCGGCCGCGATCGGGATCGCGAAGGACTCGCTCGAGCGTGCAGCCGCGCTGGTGGCTGCCGGGGTGGACGCACTGGTCGTCGATACGGCGCATGGCCATTCGCAGAACGTCATCGACATGGTCCGGCGCGTCCGGCGGGAGTTCCCCAACGCCGATCTCGTGGCCGGCAATGTGGCCACCGGCGACGCGACAGAGGCGCTGATCGGCGCGGGCGTGGACGCGGTCAAGGTCGGCATCGGCGCCGGCTCCATCTGCACCACACGAGTCGTCGCCGGCATTGGCGTCCCGATGATCACATCAGTGATGGAATGTGCTCGAGCGGCCGCGTCGCACAACATCCCGATCATCGCGGATGGCGGCATGCGCTACTCCGGCGACATCGTCAAGGCGCTGGCCGTCGGCGCGAGCTGCGCCGTCCTCGGCAATCTGTTCGCCGGCACCGACGAGAGCCCCGGCGAGCTGATCCTGTTCCAGGGACGAAGCTACAAGGAGTACCGCGGCATGGGCTCCATCGGCGCCATGCGCCGCGGCAGCCGCGATCGCTACTTTCAGGACGAATTCGATCTCGAGGGCGGCCGCGCCGCCGACAAGCTGGTGCCGGAGGGCATCGAAGGGCGCGTCGCCCACAAGGGCAGCGCCGCGGCCGTGATCTACCAGCTGGTGGGGGGGCTGCGCGCCGGGATGGGGTATTGCGGCAGCGCGACGATCCAGGAGCTGCAGCGCAAGGCCAAGGTGATTCGCATCACGCCCGCGGGCGCGCGCGAGAGTCACGTCCACGACGTGACGATCACCAAAGAAGCGCCGAATTACCGGATGGAGTAAGCGAGCCGCCGACTACCGCAACCCGAACGCGATAATCGTTGACCCCGACGCCACCGCCACGTACTGCTGGTTGTCGAACACGTAGGTCATCGGCGACGCTTTCCACAGCTGGCTCGTCTGAAAGCTCCACAGCCGGCGCCCGTTTTCCGCATCGACGGCGGCGAACGCGCCGCTGTCGTCGCCGAAGAAGACCACCCGGCCGGCCGTGCTCAGCACGCCGCCCCACGAATTGACGTTGCCGATCTGCGGCACCTCCCACGCCACCTTGCCGGTGCGGATGTCGATCGCGCGCAGCAGGCGCTGCGCCGGCTCGTTTGGCGCCTGACGGAACGAGCCGCCCATGAATCCTCTGCCCGCCGCCCATTCCTGATCGCTGCGCGTGAAGATGCCGCACTTGTCGTTCGTCTGGACGTAATAGAGGTTCGTCAGCGGATTGAACGACGACGAGTACCAGTTCGTCGCCCCGTCCAGCGATGGACACACGCGCTTCCCTTCCGGCGAGGGTTCCATTCCTGGCACGCGAATCGGGCGTCCACGCGGGTCGAGACCGCTCGCCCATGTGATGTTCTTGATGAATCCGCCGCCGGAGAGGAACTCCCCCGTGGTGCGATCGAGCACGTAGAGGAAGCCGTTGCGGTTCGCCTGCACCAGCAGCTTGCGCGGCTTCCCCTGCCACGTCGTGTCCACGAGCGCCGTCGGCTCCTGTGCGTCGTAGTCCCACACGTCGTGCGGCGTGAACTGGAAGTGCCATTTCAACGCGCCCGTCTTCGCGTCGAGCGCAACCACGGAGTCCGTGTACAGGTTGTCGCCGAGGCGGTCGTCGCCGATCAGATCCGGGCCTGGATTACCCACGGTCCAATAGACCGTGTCGAGCTGCGGGTCGTAGGCGCCGGTCATCCACGTGCTTCCACCCGGGTGTGCGATGCCCTTTCCCTGCCACGTTTCCGAGCCACGTTCGCCGGCCGCCGGCACCGTCCAGAAGCGCCACGCTTCCTTCCCCGTCGCCTGATCGTAGGCGCCCACGAAACCGCGCACGCCCTCGTCGCCACCCGATGTGCCGGTGATGACGAGATTGCCGACCGGCAGCGGCGCACCGGTCGCGTTGTAGTTCTGCCGCCAGTCCGCCATCTCGGTGTCCCAGAGCAGCGCGCCGGTGTGGCGATCGAGCGCAATGACATGGGCGTGGTCCGTGACCATGAACAATCGATCGCCGGCGACTCCAACGCCGCGGTTCACGCCGCCGGCGGCATTGCCGATGAGTCCCTTCGTCCGTGGACGTTGATATCGCCAGATCTCCCGGCCGCTGCCGGCGTCGATCGCCCAGCACTCGTTCGCGCTGGTTACATACATCACGCCTCCAACCACGACCGGCGTCACCTGCAGGCGCGACGTGTTCGGCAGGGTGAACATCCACTTCGGCGCCAGCCGTTCGACATTGCTGCGGTCGATCTGCGCCAGCGGGCTGTAGCGGCTGCCATCCGGGCCGCCGTTGTACGACGGCCAGTCGGCCTGCGAGGTGACCGCTCGATAGCGGTTGCCTTCGGGCCGCAGCAGCTGGATGCGCTGCTTGGCGTCGAGCACCTGTACATCGCCATGCGTCCGATTCAGGACCAATCCGTCGAGCACACGGCCATCGGAGAGCGTGAACGGCGACCGGACCGGCACAGTGCTCGTTCGCGGCTTCAGCGTGCGGACGAAAGACACGAGATCGGCCGCTTCGGCGTCGGAGAGTGTCGAGAAGGGCGGCATGCCTGCAGCGGGAAACCCGGCCCGCAGCACCATCCGCAGCTCGTCGTCCGTGCGGAGAATCGCTCGCGCGGCGATGGCCGGCCCAAGTTCTCCGCCGTTGCCATCCGTTCCGTGGCACGAGGCGCAGCGCGTGACGAACGCCTTCCGTCCGCTCTCGACGTTCTGGGCGGATGGCAGCGCACCGATCAACAGCGTGATCGCGCACGCCAATCCGATGCTATTCCTCGCCAATGCTGATCCTCCGTGTCGTGTCGTCCACGATTTCAATGCGAACGGGCCTCGCGCCTTCGAGCGCATGTGTCAGCCGGTCCGGCCACTCGATCGCCAGCACACCGTTGTCCACGCCCAGCTCGTCGAGCCCGAGATCGTCCGTTGCGGCGCGATCGAGCCGGTAGAGATCGACGTGATAGAGCGCCAGTCGTCCACCGCGATATTCATGAACGAGTGTGAACGTCGGACTGCTGACCTCCCGCGGATCGATGTCCAGGCCTTCCGCCAGGCCTCTGACGAAGGCCGTCTTCCCGGCGCCAAGATTTCCCGAGAGCAGCAGGACGTCGCCAGCCCGAAGGTCGTCGGCCAACGCTCTCGCGACTGCCGCGGTCTCCTGCTCCGAGCGGGTCGTGTGCACCAACTAACCGGCCTGTTCCGGCTGGCCGCGATTCAACAGCGCAGCAACCGCACCGCCGATGTGCTCGAGCAGATCCGTCGCCGTCATGGCTACCTGGCCGCAGTCCGCCTCCGCGAGATCGCCGGCCGCGCCATGCAGGAACACCGCGATCCTGCAGGCGGCTTCCGCGTCGAGCAGCTGCGCGAGCCAGGCGGCAACCATGCCCGTCAGCACGTCGCCGGTTCCGGCCGTCGCCATTCCCGGATTCCCCGTCGGGTTGATGAAGACTCGTCCGGCCGGCGTCGCGATAACCGTGCGGTGCCCCTTCAGGATCACGTAAACGCGGCGCGTCGTCGCGAAATCGGCGGCCACCTCGAGGCGATTGGCCTGAACCTCGTCGATCGACATCCCAGCCAGGCGGGCCATCTCGCCGGGATGCGGCGTAATGATCACGTCACGATCATCGCGGCCGAGCAGCCGTCCGGGTTCCTCCGCCAGGAGCGTAAGAGCATCCGCGTCCAGCACGAGCGGCACCGTCGCGCGGTCGACGAGGGCGCGTACAAACGCAGATGCCTCGGACGTGCGGCCGAGGCCAGGGCCACAGGCAATGATGTCGTGCTGCAGCTCGAGGGCACGGTCGAGCGCTCCGACGGCCACGCTGCCCTCCTTCTCCGGCAGCGGCGCGGTCATCAGCTCCGCCGCCAGCGACGCCACAACGGGCAGGCAGCTTGCGGGAGTGGCAATTGTGACCAGGCCGGCGCCAGAGCGCAGCGCCCCCATTCCGGCGAGGAATGCCGCACCGGTCTTGCCGACGGAGCCGGCGACGACCGTCACACGCCCGAAATCGCCTTTGTGCGAATCGGCGGTCCTTGGCTCGATGAGCTCCCGCAGCTGCTCGGGGGTCAGCAGCTCCACGTGCGGACCGTCCAATCCCTCGATGACCTCGTACGGAATACCGATGTCGGCGATGACCACGTCCCCGGCATGCGCCTCTCCCGGCGGCAGCACCAGCGGCAGCTTGGGCGCCGCCAGCGTGACCGTCATTGCGGCGTTGACGCAGTCGCCGGGCAGCTGCGGCGTATCCGCGGACAAGCCGCTCGGCAGGTCGATCGCAACGATCGGCAGGTCCGCGGCGTTCACATCGGCAATCACCGTCTCCAGCATGCCGCCGACCGCGGACTTCAAGCCGGTCCCGAGAATCGCGTCTACGATCAGGGTGCACTGGGAAATCTCGGAAAAGTGCAGCTCCCAGCTCTGCTCGTCGGCAATCTCGACGACGGTGACGCCGAGCCGGCCAAGGATGTCCAGATTCGTCCGCGCGTCGCCGCGCACGTCGGCGACCGCGCCGATCACGAAGACGGCGGTATCGACACCGCGCTGCAGCAGCGTTCGCGCGACGACAAAGCCGTCGCCGCCGTTGTTGCCGCGGCCACAGAGCACGGCGATCCGGCCCGACAGCTGCCGCTCGTAGGCGGCCTCCATCGCCGCCACCACCTGGCGGCCGGCGTTCTCCATCAGCACGAGCGATGGAATGCCGATGTCTTCAATTGTGAACCGATCCGCCTCGCGCATTTGCGCGGCAGTGAGAATGCGCACGCTTGCGCGGAGTGTAC
>DASTBV010000081.1:0-25604 GCA_035711805.1 Vicinamibacterales bacterium | reverse complement strand
GACACGCTGCTGGAGCTCATTCAGCAGGGTCCCGAGGCCTGGAGATTCGCGGCTGAGGTCGCGCTCGCAGAGGTCCGCCTGAAGCCGGAGGCGACCTTCGGAGTCCAAGAGGTGCGCTGGCACGCGCCGATTCCCAGACCGCTGAAAAACGTGTTCTGCGTCGGCCGCAACTACGCCGCGCACGTCAAGGAGGGCGCCGCGGCGTTCAAGACGGACGCAAAGCTCCCCGACATTCCGGTCTTCTTCTCAAAGGCGGTGACCGCCGTCGGCGGCCCCTTCGACGATGTGCCGCGACATGCGTCGGCGACGGCCCAGATGGACTGGGAAGCCGAGCTGGGGGTCGTCATCGGCCGCGCGGGGCGCAACATCGCCGCGCGCGACGCGCTCTCGCACGTGTTCGGCTACACCGTCATCAACGACGTGACGGCGCGCGATCTCCAGCAGCGGCACACGCAGTGGTTCAAGGGCAAGAGCCTCGACGGCTCGTGTCCGATGGGACCGGTTGTCGTCACCGCCGACGAATTCGGCGACCCGCAGGACAAGCGGGTCAGCCTGCGCGTCAACGGCGTGACGAAGCAGGATGCCCGCACCTCCGACATGATCTTCACCGTCGCGACGATCATCGAATGGCTGTCCCAGGGCCTGACGCTCGAGCCCGGCGACATCATCGCGACCGGCACGCCCGAAGGCGTCGGCATGGGCCGCACGCCGCAGGAATGGCTGCAGGATGGCGACGTCGTGGAAACCGAGGTCGAAGGCATCGGCATCATGCGAAATCGAATTGTCAACGAGTGAGACAAGCCACGAAGTCACGAAGACACGGAGTTCACAGTTGTATCTCCGTGCCGTTGTGTCTCCGTGGCAAATGACGTATGGACGATAGGATCGCGATTCGAGAAGTCATCGAAAACTGGGCGCTGTGGCGCGATGCCGGCGACTGGGAACGCTTCGCGACCGTCTGGCACGACGACGGGTGGATGACGGCGACGTGGTTTCAGGGACCCGCGTCGGAGTTCATCCGCGTCAGCCGTGAGGGATTCGAGAAGGGTGTGAGCATCCTCCACTTTCTCGGCGGCTTCACCTGCGACATCTCGGGCTCGCGTGCGGTGTCGCAGACGAAGATGACGATCAACCAGCGGGCGACCGTGGACGGCGTGCTCGTTGATGTCGTCTGCACCGGACGCTTCTACGATTTCCTTGAAAAGCGCGCGCCGGTCCGCCTGACGGCGGACACTGCGTCCGGCGAAGGCCGCTGGGCGATCGTCCGCCGGCAGCCGATTTACGAAAAAGATCGGATGGATCCCGTGGATCCCGACGCGTCGCTTGCGCTCGATCCGGACCGCCTGGCGCGATTTCCCGAGGGCTACCGCCACCTTGCGTACCTGCAGTCGAAAATCGGATTCCCGGTGAAGAACAACCTGCCCGGCCTGCGGGGACCGGCGGTGCAGAAGCTGTACGACGAGGGACGCGCGTGGCTTGCCGGATCGGCGCAACCAGGTGTTCCGCTGTGACGTCCAGGAAACTGGGACCCTTCGACGTTTCCTCCCTTGGCCTCGGCTGCATGAGCCTGTCGCACGCCTATGGGGCGCCGCCCGACGAACAGACGGCCGCGGCCGTGCTCCTGAAGGCACTCGACCTTGGATACACGCATTTCGACACGGCCGCGCTTTACGGGTTTGGCGCCAACGAGGCGCTGATCGGCCGGACGCTGAAGCATCGCCGCCGTGACTTCGTCCTGGCGACGAAGGGCGGGATGTTCCGGAACGCGCAGGGTCAGCGCGAAATCGACGGCCGCCCCGAGGCCATCACCCAGCATTGCGACGAAAGCCTGCGGCGTCTGCAGACGGACGTCATCGACCTGTATTACCTGCACCGCTGGGACAAGCGGCTGCCGGTCGAGGAGAGCGTCGGCGCCGTCGCCGAACTCGTCCGCGCCGGCAAGGTCCGGGCGATCGGTCTCAGCGAGGTCTCGGCGCCCACCATTCGAAAGGCGCACCAGGTGCACCCGATCGCGGCGGTGCAGACGGAGTACTCGCTCTGGACGCGCAACCCGGAGGTCGCGGTGATCGACGCGTGCCGCGAGCTGGGAGTGACGCTGGTCGCATTCAGTCCGCTCGGGCGTGGATTCCTGACCGGCGGGCTGCGGGACGTCGCGTCCCTCCCCGCGAAGGACATCCGCCTCGCGATGCCGCGGTTCCAGGGCGAACATTTCCAACGCAACCTCGGCCTGCTGGACGGCCTCGCCGCGGTCGCGCGGGACCAGCGCGTGACGATGGCGCAGCTCGTCCTCGGGTGGCTGCTGGCGCAGGGCGACGACATCGTTCCGATTCCGGGAACGACGCGACTCGATCATCTGGAAGAGAACGTGGGGAGCGTCAACGTCAGGCTCGACGAAGGGACCATGGCGATCCTGAACGAGCTGATCAACCCGAGGACTGTTTCCGGCGCGCGCTACAACGCGGCGACGCAGACCGAGATCGATACTGAAGAAATCGCTGTTACGGGCCACGAAGGCACGGAAACACGGAGTCGATAGTTATCGCTCCGTGCCTTCGCGCCTCCGTGGCGACAATCGACGCAACTATGACTACTTTTGAAGCTACGCCGGGATGGCTCGTCTACCACCCGAATCCGTCGATTCCACGCTTCAAGGTGCCAACAGGCTCTGTGGACGCCCACTGTCACGTGTTTGGCCCGGGTGATGAGTTCCCGTACGCACCGGAGCGGAAATACACGCCTGTCGACGCCTCGAAGCATCAGCTCTTTGCCCTTCGCGATCGGCTCGGCTTCGACAAGAACGTCATCGTCCAGGCGACGTGCCACGGCAGCGACAACCGCGCGCTCGTCGATGCGCTCGGCGCCTCGAACGGACGCGCGCGCGGCGTGGCAACCGTCAACCGCAACGTGACGGATCGGGAGCTGGAGGAGATGCACGCCGCCGGCGTGCGCGGCACGCGCTTCAACTTCGTCCGCCGCCTGGTCGACTTCACCCCGCGCGAGGTGCTCACCGAAATCGCGCACCGCATCGCGCCGCTCGGCTGGCACGTCGTCATCTATTTCGAAGCGGCGGACCTGCCGGAGCTCCGGGACTTCTTCACATCGCTGCCGACAACGGTGGTCGTCGATCACATGGGCCGGCCGGACGTGCGGCAGCCGGTCGACGGGCCGGAATTCGAGCTGTTCGTGCGCATGATGCGCGAGCACGAGAACATCTGGTCGAAGGTGAGTTGTCCCGAGCGATTGACCGTCACCGGCCCGCCGGCGCTCGACGGCGAGCAGCATGCCTATCGCGACGTGATCCCGTTCGCGAAACGCCTCGTCGAGACATTCCCCGATCGCGTCCTCTGGGGCACGGACTGGCCGCATCCCAACCTGAAAGACCATATGCCCGACGACGGGCTGCTGGTCGATTGGGTGCCGCACATTGCCACGACGCCGGACCTGCAGCACAAGCTGCTCGTCGCCAATCCGACGCGGCTGTATTGGAGCTAGTTGGTAGTTGGCTAGTTGGATAGTTCGTAGAGTTGGTAGTTGGGATACATTGAAGGGCTGGAGCGAACCAGGAACCAGGAACCACGAATTACTACGAACTATCTAACTATCCAACCATCCAACTATGAAGATCTGCCTCGCAGGTACAGGGGCCATGGGCGAGATTCACGTCAAAGCCCTCAAGAAGATCGAGAACGTGACCGTCGTTTCCGTTGCCGGACGCACCGAGGCCGGCGTGAAGGAATTCGCGGCGAAGTGGAATATCCCGCACGCTTCGACCAACCTCGAGGAGTGCATCGACCGTCCCGGCGTGGACGCGGTCATCCTGACGACACCAAGCGACCAGCATCACGACCAGACGGTGATGGCCCTGCGCAAGGGCAAGCACGTGCAGGTCGAGATTCCGATGGCGTTGAACCTGGCCGACTCGCAGCACATGCTCGACGAGGCCAAAAAGGCCGGCAAAACGCTCATGGTGACGCACACGCGCCGGTTTGCGAATCCGCATCGGGAGATTCGGCGCCGCATTCAGGAAGGCACATTCCACCTCCATCACATGGTCGTGGAGACGTACTTCTTCCGCCGCACGAACCTGAACATGCACGGTCAGCCGCGCTCGTGGGTGGACAACCTGCTCTGGCATCACGGTTGCCATTCCGTCGATCTGGCGCACTGGATCCTCAGCGAACCGAACTGGGATGTCTGGGGCCAGAAAGGCCCGGACCACCACGAGCTGAAGATTCCAATGGACATCACCGTCGCCATGAAGTCCAGGAAGGGTCCGCTGTTCACCATGGCGATGTCGTTCAATAACAAGGGGCCGTTCGGCGGCTTCTACCGCTACATCGGCGAAGAGGACACCTACAAGGTGTATCGCGATTCGATGACCGACAGCGAAGGCAACGACGTGGTGTTCGACGACAATACGGCGGCGTTCGACCGCCAGGACATCGAGTTCGTCGGCGCGATTCGCGAGGGTCGCGAGCCGGAGTCGGGCGCCGCCAGCGTGGTGCCGACGATGGCGTTGTTGGACAAAATAGACAAGGCGATGCAATGAATCGATGCCGACGGGCCACGGAGACACGAAGCCACGGAGAAGTACTTCAAGGAACTCCGTGTCTCTGTGACTCCGTGGCATCGGTTGTCTGGTTGAGGAGAGACTGCAATGGGTGAAATCGTCGCAGCACTGGGCACCTGCCATACGCCGTACCTGTTTACCCGGCCGCCGGACGAGAACGCCCAGCAGCTCGATCAGGCGGCCGCCGCGATCGAGGAGTTGGGCAAGGCGCTCGACGAGAGCAAGCCGGACGTCATCCTGATGTTCGGGGCCGACCACGTCGAGACCTTCTCGGTCACCTGCGTCCCCAGCTTCGCGATCGTCGCCGGAAGCCGCGCCATCGCCAAGTTCGCCGGCCGCGAGCACAATCTGCCGATCCATCGCGAGATGGCGGAGGACATCCTCAACAAGCTGGTCGTGGATCACAACTTCGACATGGCCTACTCCGAGGACGCGGAGCTCGGCCACGCCTTCTCGATCCCGTTCGAGTTCCTGATCGGCAAGCGCAACATCCCGGTCGTCCCGTTCTTCACGAACGTCTACGTGCCGCCGCTGCCCACCCCGCGGCGCTGTGAGGCGCTCGGCAAGGCGATCGCCGAGATCGTCAAGGGGCGGAAGGAGCGCGTCGCCATCGTCGCCAGCGGCGGGATGTCGCACTTCCCCGGCACGACGAAATATACGAGCCCCGAGTTCGACTTCGATCGCTGGCTGATCTCGCAGATGGAAGTCGGCAATACCGACGCCCTGCTCAACATGACCGGCACGCAGCTCGACGAAGTCGGCAACACGGAGATGCTGAACTGGGCGGTCATGTTCGGCGCCATCGGCGCGCAGGAGGGCGAGCTGATCGACTACCTCCCCACCTGGCATCATGGGCTGGCGATGATGCGCTTCCTGCCGCATCGTGAACGCACGCATGCGCCGACGAAGGTCGAGAAGCAGTACGGCGGGTTCCAGTTCAAGGACGAAGGCTACATGTTCTACAAGCATCCGCCGGCCGAGGCGTATGCGCTGAACAAGCTGCTCTTCGAGTCGCGCCACAGCCAGCCGCTGCGCGACCGGATCGTCGACGACTTCGAGAACGTGGCGAACGAGTACGGCCTCGAAGGGGTGCATCGAAAGGCGGCGCGCGCGATGATCGACGTCGCCAAAGGGCCGCTCGTCAGCGACCATGTGAAACCGCTGGCCGACGCCGGCTGCCACCCGCTGCAGGCGCTGATGTCGCTGCACGTGATCTTCTCGACCACGCACAAGCCGCGCGCGCAGCAGATGGCCGGCGCCGGAAAGAACTAGCCGTACACGACGAATCGGGCCTGGCCCTCATGGACCAGGCCCGGTGTGGCGCGAAATCCGCGACGCGCGTCTGAGCTGCGCTAGAAATTCACCGTCAAGTTGACTCGAGCAAAACGTGGCTGAACGATGGTCGTCGGTTGCAGCCACTGGCCGCCGTTTTCGGCCGGCGGCGCGTCGTAGTTCCCGTCGTACGCCACTGGCGTATTCACGTTGAAGATGTTGTACAGATCCACGCCCAGTTCGGTGCGAGTGCCCCCGAAACGGAAGATTTTGGCGAACCGCATGTCGACCTGATAGTGACGGCGATCGGCGAACAGCTGATTGCTGTCCAGCAGATTGACCGTCTGATTGCCGTTGGCAGTGCCGCCGGCCGGCAGGTGACCCAACCCTCCCTGGTCCCGCACGTACGTGTTCGGGAAGTTGTAATTGGCATTGATTCCGGGCGCAGGCGAGAAGCGCATGATCGTGCTCAGGCGCACCTCCACCTTCGGCACGACATAGGTCGCCGACCCGCGGAAGCTCGTCCTGAAGGGCTGGACGGTCTTGCAGTTCCGTGGGTTCGGGCTGTCGATGTTCACGACGCTCTCGCAGCGATCTTCAATCTCGCGCCCTGTGCTTGTTCCCCCCTGGAACGTCAGCCCATTGCGCAAACGGGCGTTTGCCGTGACCTCGACACCGTGCCAGTAGTTGGTGCGCGCCGGCCCGAAATCAGTCTCCAACGTCACGTAGTTGTTGGCGGGCCGTCCAAATGACGTTGGCTTCACTTCGTACTCGATGATCTGATACCCGCCGCCACCCGGCAGGCGCGGGTCCAGGGGGGCCGTGGCAATCCACGTCTCGTAGTCGCCGGGGGCAAGCGCTCGGTTGTCGGTCACGAAGAAGTTCCCGAACCAGCGCCTGTTGTAGGCGACCTCCACGGAGATGCGCGGCAGCACCTCCTGCTGCAGCGCGACGCCGACCTGCCAGTCGTAGGACCGCACGCCCCACCCACCGAGGATGGCCTGATTGACCTCTGTCAAACCGGTCTGGAAGTTGGCGAAGCGCGCATCGTTGCCGCCCACCTGACCGCACGTATCGACTGAGCCGGTCGAGGGGCTCTGGGCGGTGAAGTTCAGGATGTTGCAATCAACCACTTTGTCGTTGTCGTTGTCGGTCCAGGACCGGTTCATCGACCGTTGAACGCGGTTCGCCGGATTGTTCACGGTGTAGTTGCCGTCGTTGGTAGCAGCATCCAGATACTTCCCGAGGTTCATCTTCACCGCGGTCCTGCCGTTGCCGAACACATCGTACGCGGCGCCCATGCGCGCCGTCACATCGTCATAGCCGCGCACGCTCACCGTGCGGTCGAACACGATCGGCTGCGAATTCCACTGTGAAGTGGTGGTCGTACCGTTCCCCTCGGCAGGGCTCCAGCTGTACGCGTGATCGTAGCGGATGGCGCCCTGCAGCGTCAGCCGCTTCACCGTCCATGAATCCTGGACGAAGGCTGAGTGCTGCACGGTGCGCCCGGCTTCCTGCCAGTCGGGCAGGTTGATCGTGAAGCGATTCGGCGCGCCCCGGTTGAAGCGATACTCGAGGAGAGTGGAGTTCTGGAAGGAGGTCTCGTCCGACAGCTGGATCGCCCCCTGATAGCCAACCTTCATGTTGTGCGCGCCGGTGACGTACGACGCCGACGCGCGGATGTTGTTATTACGCGCCCACGCCTTCGTGTAGTCGTCGATCGCCCGGTAATTGAAATTGGCCGAGTGGCCATCGACCGCGGCCTGCTCGTTGACCGGAATCAAGTCGAAGATTGCGTCCGAGGGCGCGACTCCGAAGACCGGCCGATAGGCGAGACGCGAGTAGCCCGCCTCGAAGAGCAGGCGGTTCGTCGCCGGCAGCGTCCAGCTCGCCTGCGTCACGTAGTACGGATTCGTGAAGTACCCGGCGTGCGCCTCTGCGGAGTCCGACCCGAAGAAGCCCGGGGCGGTTCCCAGTGCAATCCAGTCTCCGCCAGGCCGCCGGCATCCGTCGCCGTCGCGAGTCCTGGTCGACCCGTCGCACCGGTACTGATTTTCCTGCGCGAACGACAGGCGATGTTTCCCAATCTGAGCCGTGAGACGACCCGAATAGATGTCACGTGCCTCGACGTCGCGGACCTCGGCGAACGACGTGTCAGGGGCGTACCCCCAGGCGGTCGGATCGCCGGCAAACAGGTTTGGCTTCGGTCCCGTCTCGACCAGCGTGCCTGTCTGGAAGTTGCGCACGGTGCCGTAGAACCATAGCCGATCCCGCTTCACCGGGCCGCCGTACGAGCCGCTCACATCCCAAGCCGCCTTCAGCGCGGGAGCCCGAGTGATACCAACGCTCTTGAGATAATCATCGATGTTCTCGGCGCGCGACCAATCGCCGGCGACGCTCACGAAAGCTGAGCCCTGGAACCTGTTGCCGCCGGAACGAGGAACGATGTTCAGAGTCGGGCCGCCGGTTTCAACCTCGCCGAGTCCCCCGGAGATCTGCACCTGGAGCTCGGTCGCGTCTGTCACGTTATACGCCACGCTCGAGACACCGCCGCCGTTGAAGGGCGCGGCAACGGTCATCCCATCGACCGTGATCCGTCCCTCGTTGATATCCCCGCCCCGGGCGCTGAAGAGCTGCATGTCCGGCGTCGTTTCGGCGCTGATGGCGATGCCTACGCTCAGCGCGGGAATCGAGTTGAGGAGCGCCCCATAGTTGCGTGTGGCTGGCAGTGCCGCCACAAACTCCTGCTGCAGCACGACCTCTCGTCTGACGCTCTGCACGTCAACGACCGGCGTCTCGGCGGTGACCGATATCTGCTCCGCCAGATTGCCCACGCGCATGACCGCCGGCACCGTCAGCGTGGTCGATCCCGCCATCTCGACGCCTTCGCGAACGACCGTCGAGAACCCGGTCAGTGTGAAGGACACGCGGTAGATCCCCGGGCGCAGATCGATGATGCGCCACTGTCCGGTGCTGTCGCTGGTCGCGGTACGCACCTTCTCGATCAGCACCGCACTGGATGCTTCAACGGTCACGCCGGGAATCACCGCCCCCTGGTCGTCCCTCACAGTTCCGGTGAGAGTTCCCTGGGCGAAGACTGACGAAGGGAGCAGCATTACTGCTGCAGTGAGGACGATCCGTACGGCCGCGGCACGCATAGGTTGTTCTCCTTTCCGGCGACGTCGCGGTCGCCGGCAATGTTCAAGGTGCCGTTCGCTGGCGTTTCTGCGTTGTTTGGGCTTTGTCGATCTTGTAAAGAATTTGTTAAATCGCGCGGATCCTGCTCCCGAAGCCCTGCACTGTCAATAGAGTTCTGACTGTAGGTTTCAGGCTCCAGTGACCAGCCTTTATCCTCGAGTTCCTGACGGCGTGCACTCCCCGGACTACTTCGAGCCGAACCGCGGCACTCACCTCCGCCACCCGAAACACGCGCGCATCGTCGTCCCGCAGACGCGATCGGAGCTGACCGGTCCGCTGTTTCCGTACACCGGGATCGGTGCACCGGACACCGACCTGACCCGGCAGCACGCAGGCGAGCCGATCGGCGAGCGAATCATCCTGCACGGGCGCGTACTGGATGAGGATGGGCGGCCGATACCGCAGACGCTGGTGGAGATCTGGCAGGCCAACGCGGCGGGACGTTACGCGCATGGCGTCGACAACCACGCCGCGCCACTCGATCCGAACTTCTCAGGGACGGGCCGCGCGATCACGGATGCGGAAGGACGGTATCGCTTTCTGACGATCATGCCGGGCCGCTACCCGTTTCAAAACCACTACAACGCGTGGCGGCCGGCCCACGTGCACTTTTCGCTGCTGGGACCGAACTTCCTGGCGCGGCTGGTCACGCAGATGTTCTTTCCCGGCGATCCGCTGCAGGCCTTCGATCCGATCTTTCACGGGGTCCCGGCGCACGCGCGCGATCGCGTCATCGCCGCGTTCGACATCGACGCCACCGAGCCGGACTGGTCGCTCGCTTTTCGGTTCGATCTCGTACTGCGTGGGCGGGCCGCAACGCCTTTCGGCATCTGACCACGAAGGCCACGAAGAATCGAAGATCACGAAGATTATCAATCTCTTCGTGGTCTTCGATGCCTTCGTGATCTTCGTGGTTTCGTTGCGAGTTGGAGTTTGGGCGTTTTTGTTACGGCGTCGTCCGGCGACGGCCTTCCGCATCCCATTCCTCGATGGTACCGAACTCTGCCAGCACCTTGCGGATCTGGGTTGCGTCGCCGACGGCGACGATGACGAGATCGTCGAGCGGCACGTATTTCTGCGCCACACGCTGGACGTCCGCGGCGGTGACGGCCGCGATTTTCTCCGGGTAGGTGTCCCAGTAATCAGCGGGGAAACCGTACTCCTTGATCTGTGTCGCGTTCGAGAGCGCCGTGGCCTGGTTCTCGGTGCTGAGGGCGAAGCTCGCCACGAGCGCGCGCTTGGCGTTCTCCAGTTCCTCCGCCGGCACAGGCCGGTTTCGAACATCGGCAAACTCCTTGAGTATCTCGCGCAGCGCGTCGCCGGTGACCTCGGTTCGAACCGACGTCTGCAGCGTGAAGATGTTCATGTAGTGGCTCGCCGTGAACCCGCTGCTGATGCCGTAGGTGTACCCCTTCGCTTCGCGGATGTTCCGGAACAGACGCGATGCCGGACCGCCGCCAAGCACGCGATTCATCACCTGCGCCGGGATGTAGTCCGGGCTTCGCCGGTCGAATGCGCGGTTGCCGAGGTAGAACGCCGTCTGCACGGATTTCGGGCGATCCACGAGGATGACCGTGCGCCCTTTGAGCGGACCAGGCAGCGGGAGTGCCGGCGGCTTCGTGCCGGCGCCTTTCCAGTCAGCCAGCAACGCCTCCAGCTTCGGCGTGATGTCGCGCTGCGTGATATCGCCGAGCACCGTGATGCGGCCGCCCTCCGGGCGGTAGATTCGCTGATAGTGCGCGACGAGCATGTCGCGGGTGAGGCTGCGCACACCTTCGGCCGTCGGCATCACGAACGAGCGGCGGTCGTCGGGATACATCGCCTTGGCAATGCGCTCCGTTGACAGGAAGTCGGGGATTGATCGCAGTTGTTGCAACTGGCTCAGCTGCTGGTTCTTCCATTTGTCCAGCTCGTCTTGCGGGAACGTGGCGTTGAACAGCATGTCCGACAGCAGCGCCAGCGTCGCGTCGAGGTTCTCTGTGAGCGTCGACACGGTCGCGTAGGCGTACCGATCGCCGACGTTGAAGTTAATCGACGCACCAAGAGCCGCGAGCGTCTCGGCGATCGCTCTGGCGTCGCGGCTGCTGGTGCCGAGCCGCATCAGCGTCGTCGTCGCGGCGCTGAGCGAGACGCCCTCGGGGTCGTTCAGACTGGATGCCGGCACAGCGATCTGCACCTGGATCGTCGGTGAACGGTGCTCCTCCAGTACCAGCAGCTCCATGCCATTCTTCAGCCGACTCTCGGTCGGCCGCGGGAACTTGACCTTGAGAATCTCGTTCGAGACCGGCGCACGGTTTTTCAGCTCGACGCCGGTGAAGTCAGCGGGCTGCTGCGCACGGGGCGATTCCTGGGGGGCGGGTTCCGCCAGCACGAGCGGACCCGCAAGCGCCAGCAACAGGCAGAACGCGGCGAATGTTGTGCGATCCATGTGCGTCCTCCTCCTCAGCGCGACTGCGCGGACGGCGGCGCCGGCGGCGTACCGGCCCCTGGCAGCGTGTGCATGACAATGCGGTTCGTTGGGCGCAGGTAGGTGCGCGCCACCCGCTGGACATCCGCGGCCGTCACAGATGACAGCCGGTCCGTCAGCGTGTTGATGCGATTGGGATCGTTGTAGAGAACGGCGTTGTCAGCCAGCGTCAGCGCACGGGTGAGCGCGCTTTCGCGCATGCTGACCGCGGACCGGCGCGCGGATGTGCGAACACGCTGCAGTTCCTGCGGGGTGATCGGCGCCGTATGGGCGGCGGCAATCACTTCCGAGATCGCCGCGTCTGCCTCTTTGATGTCCTTCCCCGCGCGGACCGAACACGTCACGTTGAAGAGTGCGGGCCCGATTCGCGCGCCGCTCCCGGCGCCGGCACCCGTGCACAGCTCCTTTTCTTTCACGATCGCCTGGTAGAGACGCGAGCTCTCGCCGCCGCCCAGAATCTGCCCGAGCGCCGACAGCGCCGGCCAGTCCGCATGGGTCGCGGGCGGAATCCGGTAACCCATGTTGATCTGTGCGACGCGCGCCAGCGGATCGACCATCGACTCGCGCCGTTCGGCGGTCAACTCCTTCTCCGACAGATCGACCGGCTTCGGGGCCGGCTGCCGCGGAATGCTGCCGAAGTACTTCTCGATCTTGGCGAGTGTCGCCTTCGTGTCGAGATCCCCGACCAGCGCCAGCGTCGCGTTGTTGGGCGCGTAATAGGTCTTGAAGAAGCTCGCCACATCGTCGACCGTGGCCGCGTTGAGGTCCTCCATCGAGCCGATGACGGAGTGCTTGTACGCGAAGTTGTCGTACGCCATCTCGTTGAAGCGCTCCTGGCTCTTGCCGTAGGGCTGGTTGTCCAGCCGCAGGCGGCGCTCTTCCTGCACGGCGTTCCTCTGGTTGTCCAGGTTCTCTTTGGTAATGGCCAGCGACTTCATGCGATCGGCCTCGAGGAAGAGGCCGAGGTCGAGCTGGTTCTTCGGCAGAATCTCGTAGTACAGCGTCCGATCGGTATTGGTGGTCCCGTTCATCGAGCCGCCGTAGTTGAACACCAGGAAGAAGTGCTCGCCGGAGCCGATGTTCTCGGACCCTTTGAACATCATGTGTTCGAAAAGGTGTGCGAAGCCGGTCCGGCCCGCCCGCTCGTCCTTCGAGCCGACGGCATAACTGACGGCGATCGCGAACACCGGCGCGTAGTGATCCTCCGAGATAATCACGCGCAGACCGTTGCTGAGGCGCGTATCGCTGAACGTCACCGGCTTGAGCGCGGACTGCGCGAACGCCGTTGCCGCCAGGAGCGCCAGGGTGAGGATGCTAGCCAGGAGACGGGCAGCGGACATGGACGACCTCCTAAGGTGGAAAGCCTAACGCAGTTCCAGGGCTGGCTAAAAGTGGACGCCGCGGGCGGCCAGCAGCCGCTGCAACTGCTGTTGCGCCACGGCGGACTCCGGCTTCAGGCGCACGGCCGCCTGCGCCGCCGCAATCGCTTCGTCGGTTCGCCGCTGCAGTCCGTAGGCGACTGACAGATTGTGATAGGCATCGGCGTGGAGCGGGTTGATCTCCACCGCGCGCCGCAGGTGCGCGATCGCCGCGTCCAGTTGGTTGCGCGGCCCGAGGATCACCCCGAGGTTGAAGTGCGCGGCGGCGTTCTCCGGGTTAAGGGCAATCGCCGTCCTGAACTCGCGCAGCGCCGCGTCGGGCTGCCCGGCCGCCAGCAGACCGGCCCCCAGATTGAAGCGCACCGCGTCGTCCTTCGGCTTCAGGCGTACCGCGGTGCGAAGACGCTGCATCCCCTCGGCGAGCCGGCCCTGGGCCTGCAGCACCGTTCCGAGGTTGCTTTGCGCCTCCGCGTCGCGGGGATCGAGACGCACCGCCTCTTCGAGCTGCGCCTGCGCGTCGGCCACACGTCCCACCTGCAGATACCGCGTGGCGAGAGTATTGTGGGCGGCGGCCACCTGGGGATCGAGACGGACGTCGAGCTCGGCAGACGCAATGGCGGCAAGCATTGAACGGCGAACGAAATCGGCGCTCAGCACCGCGGCATCCTCCGCGCGGCGCGGCACGACTTCAATCCAGAGCTGGCCCATCTCGTCGGTCGAACGCGGTCCCGATCGCACGCGCTCGGGCGGGCGGTTGCGGTTGTTCGGATTTGCCGCGGAGTTGTCGTAGGTGAACCGCATCGACAGCCGCGTGCCCCGCGGGAGGAAGACAGGCGATTTGTAGCGATACCGGTCCTGCCAGCGGAAATCCCATCGGCGAATCCAGAGCAGATCCTTCCGCGAACCGTCGGGAAGCGTCGCCGTACCGCGCATCTCCTTGCCGATGTAGTGCGCGTGCGGATAGATGCTCACCGCGTCGACGTCTACCGGGAGCACGTAGCTGTCCTCGACCACGTAGTTCGGTTCGCCGGCGGGAATGGCGATCCCCTGCGCTTCGAGCTTCACGCTGATCGGCGTGCGCGTGGGCGGCGTGTCCGAGAAGAACAGGCCGATCGACGGTTGCACCGTTTCGCTCGTCGCTCCGGCGATCATGTGGAGCAGCAGAACGAAGTCGGTGCCGGGCTCGAGCGTCCATGCATTATCCGCGGCCTCCATCACCGGGACCTTGCCGGGCGACCAGCCGTACACGTTGTACACCTGACCGCCGTCCATCGTCCCGAAACCGGGACCGGGTTCGGCACGATCGAGGACGCGCGAGACGCGTCCGAGATCGATCGCCAGATCGGCGTGGTGCAGCACTTGTGGGCGATCGGCGCGGAACTCGACGGCGCGAACGTAGCGCCTGGCGGTGATCGGCACCGGTATGACGAAGTTGCGGAACACGTCGCGGCTTCCTGCCTCGAGCACGTACGGCTCCGGCAGCGTCAGCACGAGGTCGGGCGTGCCAAGCTGCCACCCACCGGAAAACGTCGGCGGCTTCGGCACCTCGGCGGGATTCCCCTGCGGAGCTCCGCTGTCGACCCACTTCCTGATCAGGGCAATCTGATCGTCGGTGAGCCGACGTTCGCCGGCGAACACGCCGTGTCCCGGCTCGGGCAGCCACGGCGGCATCGACCGCCGCTCGACGGCCGAGGCAATTGCGCGCGCGTAGCGGCGAACCGGCTCGTACTCGAGCACGCTGAACGGCGCACCGGCCACACAGATCGGATCCGCCTCCGCCGGAGGATTCGACTGGACAAGCCCTGACGTCGGGGCGACTCTCGGCACGGCTTGCCGCGCCGAAGCCCCTGGCGAAGGCGGGTCGATCGGGCGATGGCAGCTCGCGCAGTTGTCGAAGAGGATCGGCGCGATTTCGTTGAACGTCACCGCGCGGGAGGCAGTCATCTGCGGCTGTTGGGACGTCTTCGAGCAGGCAGCGACCGCGATGACGGCGATGCCAGCGAGTACGCACCTCAGCCGATTACGCCGCATACGCCGGAATGTAGGCGACCCCGGCCCGCATCTCGCCATTGGTATCCCGTTCATCCCCTCGCTATATTCTGTCTTGCGCCGCTCCATGTCCCAACTCACGCCTTTCTCCACGGTCGGACCGTTCTTCAAGCTGCTGGTCAGGGATCGACTCGAGGGGACCGATTGCCTGGTGTCGGATGCCACCCGCGGCGATCGGATCACCATCGCCGGCAGGCTGATCGCCGGCGACGGCGCACCGGTCGAGGACGGTCTCGTCGAGATCTGGCAGGCGGACGCGGATGGCCATTATCACCATCCCGGCGACCCGCAGAGCAGTCTGGCGGATCCGGCGTTCACCGGCTTTGGCCGCGCGCCAACCGGAAGCGGGGGTGCCTTCCGGTTTCAGACGGTGAGGCCCGGGATCGTGCCCGGCCCCGGCGACCAGCGACAGGCCCCGCACGTCCTCGTCAGCGTCATGGCGCGCGGCGTGATGTCGCGCTGCTGGACGAGGCTCTATTTCGAGGACGAACCGCTCAACGCCGCCGACCCCATTCTCCAGCTGGTGCCGGCGGAGCGGCGCAGCACGCTGGTCGCCCGTCAATCAAGTCCGGGCGAATACGAGTTCGACATCGTGCTCCAGGGAGAAGGCGAGACTGTGTTTTTTGACGCGTAGGACTTTAGGGTTCAGGGGGTTCAGGGGGTTCAGGGGGTTCAAGCGGTTCAGGGGGTTCACGGTGGTTCAGGGGGTTCAGAAGGACTCGTTCAACGTGGTTCTGTAGGTTCTTTGTGTTCAAGAGGTTCCGCGCACAGCGGACGCTCTGCCAGTCCGGCATTGTCACTGCAGTCGAGCGTCGCCATGAGCGGTGCACGCTCGCACGAAGAGTTGATCGTCTGGCAACTCGCCTACGAACTGAAGCTTGGCGTTTACGAGCTGATTCGCTCCGGTCCCATCACGGGCGATCGGGATTTGGTGAAGCAGCTTCGAGGTGCGTCTTCGTCGGCGCCACGCCTGATCGCCGAAGGGTACGGCCGATACTTTCCGCGCGAGTTTTCGCGATACCTCCGCAATGCGAATGGTGAGCTGAAAGAAACGTTCGATGCCCTGCGAGACGCCGTTGATCGTGGGTATCTCGCGCAGGACCAGATCGTTCCACTACAACGCCTGTCCCGACGAGCCTCGAAAGCCGCCACGGAACTAATCAAGTATCTCCGGACTGCCAGACCGCCGCATGAAACGCCCCCGCCACGGCGTCGAAATCAGAACCCATGAACCCGTGAACCTCTTGAACCCGCTGAACCCCCTGAACCCCCTGAACCCCTTGAACCCCTTGAACCCCTTGAACCCCTGAACCGGCCGGCTAGTACCAAAAAAAGGCCGTTCCCCGTGGAAGGACGCGGACCGGGCCCAGTCCGGCATGAGCTGCGTGGGACTCGTGTCGGACGATCTTGACTAAAGCAAACATCGTAGGCGCCGACCTTTCCACCTCCGCCAGGTCTACGGTGGACCCGCCGTAGCTTCGGCCAAGGCGGGAAGGTCGGCCCTACGAATCAGAAGTTCACGGTCAAGTTCAGACGGACGAAGCGCGGCGTGTACACCGCTGTCGGGTTATTCCAGCTTCCCCCCTGCGCCGTGTTGCCGATGCTGTACTGATAGGTGTTCTCCCAGTTCGTCGCGTAGTTGGTATTGAGCAGGTTGCCCACGTCCACACCGACGTCCGTCCGCGTCGCACCGAAGCGGAGGATCTTGGCGAACCGCATGTCGAACTGCGTCTGGCGCTCGCCGCTGAAGAGCCGGTGATCGTTGTCGATCAGTGCGATCGACGTAGTCGACGTTCGATTCGATCCGAACGGCAGCCGCCCAAGCAGTCCCTCCACAGTCGTACATGCGCCTGGATTGGGCGCGCACGCCGCCGACGACGTCGTGTTCGGCAGGTTGAGGTTCGCCGCCCGCGCAATCTCGGGCTGCGACCGGACAGTGCCGCTGACGAGCACGTCGATCTTCGGGATCGTGTAGGACGCGAGACCGCGGAACGTCGTCTGGAACGGATCGACGTCACGGCAATTGCGCGGATCGGGGCTGTCGATGAGTACGGTCGTCGCGCAGTCGTCCTGCACAGACCGGCCGGTGCTGGTGCCGCCCGAGAACGTCAGCCCCCAGCGCGTGCGGGCGCTCAGCGTGACGTCCACGCCGTGCCAGTAATTGGTCTCCTCCGGTCCGAAGTCGGTCTGGAAGGTGACGTAGTTCTGGGCGGCCTCGCGCGCGGCAGCCGCCGTGGGAACGTAGATGCGGATCGGATAGGCGCCACCGCCAGGCAGCCGCGAGTCGCTCGGCGCCGTCATCTCGTAAGAATCGTACTCGTCAGGCGTACGGACCAGGTTGTCGGTCACCGTGACGCCCTTGAACCAGCGGCGGGCGTAGCCAACTTCGATGGACATCCGCGGGAGCAGCTCCTGCTGGACCGTGACGCCCCACTGCCAGTCGTTCTCGCGCACGCCCCAGCCATGCAGCGTCTCCGGGTTGACGTGCGTGATGTTGCCCGAGGTTCCGCCGAAGTTGAGATTGTTGCCGGTGAGCGCGTTGCACGTATCGACCGTCCGGTTCGCGCCGCTCTGCGTCGGGCCCTGAGCCGAGAAGTTGAGCAGATCGCAGTCCACGACTTTGTCGCCGTCCTGATCGGTCCAGCCGCGGTCCACCGTGCTGAGAATGCGGTTCGCCGGGTTGTTGCGGGTGTACGCGCTGTCGTTCGTGGCAGCATCGAGATAGTGCCCCATGTTGAACTTGACGGCCGTCCTGCCGTTGCCGAACACGTCGTAGGCAAAACCGAAACGCGGCGTGATGTCGTTGAAGGCATCCACGCTCGACGTTCGCTCGAACGTAATCGGTTGCGGGTTGAGCCGCGAAGTGCCGGGAGCTCCATTCAGAGGCCCCCCGGGGCTATAGCTCCAGGCGCGGTCGTAGCGGAGCGCGCCTTGCAGCGTCATCCGGCCGCGGGTCCACGTGTCCTGAACGAAGAACGCCGCGACCGACGTCCGATCGGCGGTCTTCCATTCGGGGATGGCCATCGTGAACCGGTTCGGGATGCCCTCGTCGAAGCGATAATTCAGCAGGCTCTGGTTCCGCACCCGGTTCGTGTTGTTGACCAGGAACGACCCCTGATATCCGACCTTCATGTTGTGCGACCCGGTCACATACGACGCGGACGCGCGCCAGTGGTTCGGGTTGCTCCAGTTGGCTGCGTACTGCGACAGCGCGCGATAGTTGTAGTTGGTGCGCGGTGCGTACGGCAAGCCAGTCGCCGGATTGACGTCATCCGACTGCTCCAGCACTCCGATGTCAAAAATGCCGTCCGGCGGCAGCTGGCCGGGGCCGCCCGCGTGGTCGTACGACAGCCGGCTGTAGCCGGCCTCGAGCAGGATCCTGTTCGTGAGCGGGTTCGTCCACAGCGCCTGAGTCAGGTAATACGGGAAGTCGATATAGGACGTCGCGGCTTCGGGCGACGTCGTTGCGCCCGCTGAGGCGATCCAAGCCGATCCGCGAGTGTGGCAGCCCGCGGTGGTTTCCCTTCGCAGCGGCGCGCCCTCGCAGCGCGCCTGGTACTCGTGGGAGAAGCTGAGGCGGTTCTTCTGCGTAATCTGCGCCGTGGCGCGGCCGATGAACATCTGCCGGGCCTCCAACCGGCGCGCCGGGAGGCTGTCGTCCCGCACCCAATCCCACCGCGACAGGTCGCCCGCGTTCGCGTTGGCGACGATGCCTTCGACCGCCGTCTGCGTGTTCAACTTGCGATAGCTGCCGAGGAACCAGAGCCGATCGCGCTTGACCGGTCCGCTGTAGGTGATGCTGGAGTCGTAGGCCTTGATGATGCCCGGCGTCTCGTCGATGCCGACGGCCCGCAACTCGTCGTTGAGATTGTCGCCCCGCGACCAGTCCCCTGCGTTGCTGTAGAACCCCTGCCCGCGGAAGCTGTTGCCGCCCGCCCGCGGGACGATGTTCATGACTGGACCGCCGGTGTCGGACTCGCCCATGCCGCCCGACACGGTGACCGACGTCTCGTCGGCGTTGACCGAGTCGAGGATGTAGGACGACACGCCACCACCATTGAACGCTGCCGCCACGGTCAGACCGTTTACCGTCATGCGGCCTTCGTTGATCGAGCCGCCGCGCGCGGCGAAGAACGTCATCGTCGGCGTCGGGTTCACCCCACCGGCGGCCACCGTCAACCCAGGCGTGGCGTTGAGGAGGTTGCCGACCGTTCGAGTGCCGGGCACTGTCTGTATGACCTCTGCATCGAGCACCACTTCACGCCTGACGCTCTGCACGTCGACGACGGGTGTTTCACCAGTGACTGTCACCGTCTCCTGCAGTGCCCCAACGCTCATCTGAACCGGAATCGTGATAACCACCGTGCCCTGGAGCTGTATGTCCGTTCGCCGGACCACGTTGAAGCCAGGCAGAGTGAACGATAACGAGTAGATCCCAGGATCAAGTTGGATGATGCGATACACGCCGTTGCCGTCTGTGACGACGCTGCGGACTCTTTCGGTCAGCGCCGGACTTGATGCCTCGACGGTGACACCCGGGAGCACTGCGCCCGAGCTGTCGCGGACGGTTCCGGTCAATGTGGCCTGAGCGAACACGACGGAAGGCAGCAGCCACACGATGGCTGTGATCAGCAAGCTAGTCTTCGCGCCACGCATAACCCGTTCTCCTATCTGCGGCCGGGCAGCACGAGCATCCCTGCCAGCCATGACATCCGCGAGGGTGAGCCGCATAAGTCACGGATGTGCCGCACCTGTAAAGAATTTGTTAAATCGGCGGCCGCAATACTCCTCCGGCCGATGCTGCGTTGCCATTCCTGTGGCAACAGGATTTCGGTTTCACCGACAAGGGATGCGAAAGCGCGCGGGCGGAGGAATAGACCCAATGGCTAAGGCCTTGGACCTACGTCATCTGAGTTTCGCGTGGTAATCGGGAAGGTGAGCGGCAGAAAAGAGGCCCGGTTCTGCGCCGTAAGCGCGGAACCCGGGCCCCGGTCCGACACGAGCTGCGTGGGACTCGTGTCGGACGATCGTTGCTGAAACGACTTCGCTAAACGCAGCCGGAGACCCGCAGGTCTCCGGCTGCCGTCATCAGAAGTTCACCGTGAGGTTCAGGCGCACGAACCGCGGCGTGTACACGGCCGTCGGGTTGTTCCAGCTGCCACCCTGGCTCGAATTGCCGATGCTGTACTGGTAGGTGTCCTCCCAACCCGTCGCGTAGTTGGTGTTGAGGAGGTTGCCCACGTCCACACCAATGTCCGTCCGCGTCTGTCCGAAGCGGAGGATCTTGGCGAATCGCATATCGACCTGCGTCCGGCGCTCGCCGCTGTAGAGCCGGTGGTCGTTGTCGGTCAGCACGATGGTCGTCGTGCCGTTGGAGAGCGAGCCGGCCGGCAGACGACCAAGCAGACCGAGCACCGTGGTGCACTGGGCTGGATTGGGCGCGCACGCGGGCGACGACGTCGAATTCGGCAGGTTGAGGCTGGCCGTCCGAGCCACCTCGGGCTGCGAACGGATCGTGCCGCTGACCAGCACGTCGATCTTCGGGATCGTGTATGACGCCAGACCGCGGAATGTCGTCTGGAACGGATCGACGTCCCGGCAGTTACGCTTGTCGGGACTGTCTATCAAGCCCGCTGTAGCGCATTCGTCCTGTACAGACCGGCCGGTGCTGGTGCCACCCGAGAACGTCAGTCCCCATCGGGTACGGGCGTTCAGCGTCACGTCCACTCCGTGCCAGTAGTTCGTCTCCTCTGGGCCGAAGTCGGTCTGGAACGTGACGTAGTTCAGGGCCGCCTCGCTCGCGGCAGCTGCGGTCGGGACGTAGATGGTGACCGGGTAGCCACCGCCACCCGGCAGCCGCGGATCGCTCGGCGCCGTGATGGTGTAGGAGTTGTACTCGTCAGGCGTCCGCGCCTGGTTGTCGGTCACCGTCACGCCTCTGAACCAACGGCGCGCATAGCCGACCTCGATGGACATCCGCGGCATCAATTCCTGCTGCACCGTCAGGCCCCACTGCCAGTCGTTTTCACGCACGCCCCAGCCCTTCAGCGTGTCCGGGTTGACCCGCGTGAAGTTGCCGGACGTCCCGCCGAAGTTGAGGTCGTTGCCGGTGACCAGGCCGCACGTGTCGACCGTCCGGTTCGCCCCGGTCTGCGTCGGCCCCTGAGCGGCGAAGTTGAGCAGATTGCAATCGACGACCTTGTCGCCGTCAACGTCGGTCCAGTTGCGGTCCATCGTACTGACAGTGCGATTCGCCGGGTTGTTGCGGGTGTACGCGCTGTCGTTGGTGGCGGCGTCGAGGTAGTGTCCCATGTTGAACTTGACGGCCGTCCGACCGTTGCCAAACACGTCGTAGGCAACACCGAAACGTGGCGTGATGTCGTTGAAGGCATCGACGCTGGCGGTTCGCTCGAACGTAATCGGCTGCAGGTTGAGCGCCGATGTACCGGGGGCTCCATTCTCATCTCCTCCGGGGCTGTAGCTCCAGGCGCGGTCGTAGCGGAGCGCGCCCTGCAGCGTCAGCCGGCCGCGGGTCCACGTGTCCTGAACGAACAACGCGGCGACCGACGTCCGATCGGCAGTCTTCCATTCGGGGATCGCAATCGTGAATCGGTTCGGGTTGCCCTGGTTGAACCGATAATTCAACAGGCTCGCGTTCCGCACCCGGTTCGTCCTATTGACCAGGAACGACCCCTGATATCCGACCTTCATGTTGTGCGAGCCGGTCACATACGACGCGGACGCGCGCCAGTGGTTCGGGTTGCTGAAATTGTCCGCGTACTGCGACAGCGCGCGATAGACGTAGTTGGCGCGGGGTGCGTACGGCAATCCAGTCGCGGGATTGGTCGCAGTCGACTGCTCCGTTACGCCGATGTCGAAAATGCCGTCTGGCGGCAGCTGGCCCGGGCCTCCCGCGTGCTCATACGACAGCCGGCTGTACCCCGCCTCGAGCAGGATCCTGTTCGTGATCGGGTTCGTCCACAGCGCCTGCGTCAGCCAATACGGGAAATCGATATACGAAGTCGCGGCTTCGGGCGACGTCGTGGCGCCCGCGGAGGCGATCCAGTCCGATCCGCGAGTGTGGCAGCCACCGCTGGTCTCCCTTTGCAGCGGAGCGCCCTCGCAGCGCGTCTGATACTCATGGGAGAAGCTGATGCGGTTCTTCTGGGTAACCTGCGCCGCGGCGCGAACCTGGTACATCGCCCGGCCCTGCGACTGGCGCGCCGGCAGGCTGTTGTCGCCCACCCAATCCCACCGCGACAGGTTGCCCGCGTTGGCGTTGGCGACGATGCCTTCGACGGCCGTCTCGGTGTTCAGCTTGCGATAGCTGCCCAGGAACCAGAATCGATCGCGCACGATCGGTCCGCTATAGGTGATGCTCGAATCGTACGCCTTGATGATCCCCGGCGTCTCATCGATACCGACTGCGCGGAGCTCGTCGTTGAGGTTGTCGCCGCGCGACCAATCGCCCGCGTTGCTGTAGAAGCCCTGCCCGCGGAAGCTGTTGCCGCCCGAGCGCGGGACGATGTTCATCACCGGACCGCCGGTATCCGATTCGCCCATGCCGCCTGATACGGTCACCGACGTTTCGTCGGCATTCACGGTGTCGAGGATGTACGACGACACGCCGCCGCCGTTGAACGCCGCGGCCACGGTCAGCCCATTGACGGACATGCGGCCTTCGTTGGTCTGTCCGCCGCGCGCGCTGAAGAACGTCATGGTCGGCGTCGGGTTGACACCGTTGTTATCCACCGTCAATCCGGGCGTGGCATTGAGAAGATTGCCGACCGTCCGGGTCCCGGGCACGGTCTGAATGACCTCCGCGTCGAGCACCGTTTCACGCCTGACGCTCTGCACGTCGACGACCGGCGTTTCACCGGTGACCGTGACGGTTTCCTGCAGGGCGCCAACACGGAGATCGATCGGGATGGTGATGACCTGCGTTCCGGCCAACTGGATGCCCGTACGCTCGAATTTGTTGAATCCGGGCAGAGTCGCTGTCAGCGTGTAAGTAGCAGGACTGAGTTCGATGATGCGATACACACCGTTGCCGTCGGTGACGACACTTCGGGTGGCTTGCGCCGGAGCTGTCGCCTCGACGGTGACGCCGGGCAGGATCGCGCCTGACGTGTCGCGGACCGTTCCGGTTAGTGTTGCCTGAGCAAGGGCAAGGGACGGGAAGAGAGTGATCGCCGCTACGACAAGCGAACTTCTCAGCGCTCGACTCATACGGTAGGCCTCCTTGAGCTGCGCGTATCTATAGTTAATCGTCGCGACTCAAGGCATCGAATCACCGTCCACCGCGGCTGCGGTGTCCGCCCACGCATGCGAAAGAGCCGACGACCTTGTAAAGGAGTTGTAAATCGGGGCCGATCTTCCCCCCCTTTAGACCCTATGTCAACAGAATCCTTGGCCTCTGAACGCACGGGCGATCCACGGTGCCTGGCGCATAAAATCCGGTCAAAAGGTCGCAGAACTGATGGAATTCCGGTATGGAACACGATAGCCGCGACGGCGGCACGGCAATCAAGTACGAAGTCGACGGCGAGCCCGGGGCCCCGCCGCTCCTTCTGATCAATTCGATCGGCAGCACGCGCGAGATGTGGACGCGGCAGATGGACGCCTTCAGGGCGGCTTTCAGGGTAATCCGCTACGACGCCAGAGGCCACGGCACGTCCTCCGTCCCGCGAGGCCCGTACACCCTGGACCAGCTCGGCGGCGACGCGCTGGCAATCCTGGACCACGCCGGCGTCTCCGCGGCGCATGTCTGCGGAATCTCGCTCGGCGGAATTACAGCTCAGTGGCTCGGGCTGAATGCGCCCGGCCGCGTCCGTGGGCTGGTGCTGGCAAACACGGCGGCGCGCATTGGCACGGTGGAGTCATGGACCGAACGGATCGGTGTCGTGCATCAGAAGGGAATGTCGGCCGTGGCGGACCTCGCAATGGAACGCTGGTTCACGCCGTCGTTTCGTGAGCGCGATCCCGAGACAGTTCGCGCCTTCCGCACGATGGTCCAGAACTGCCCGCCGGACGGCTATCTGGGCTGCTGCGCAGCCTTGCGCGACGCCGACCTGCGCGATCAGGTGTCTGCGATTACCAGGCCCACACTGCTCATCGCCTCGAGCGCGGATACAGCCACGCCAGTTGAAGGACTGCAGTTCCTGCGCGAGCGTCTCAGCACGTCACAGCTGGTGACGCTCGACTCCGCGCATCTGAGCAACGTCGAATGCTCCGCGGAGTTCACTGAGGCGGTGCTGGATTTCTTGCAGGCCCAAGGCCGAAGGCCTAAGGCCTAAGGGCTGGTCTAGGCAGGAGGTTCGAAGGAATGAGGGCTTCGTTCTTCACTTAGGCCTTCGGCCTTCGGCCTCAGGCCTAAAAAGAAGGGCCCGAACCGGCGCGCGGGACGCGCTCGGTCCGGGCCCTGCCAGGCAGAAGCTGCGTGGGACTCCTACCGGGCCAGTTGGTTAGACGCCGCCCGCGGGAGGACGGCCTCTGACGCCCCCTACGTTAAACCTCTTTCCCCCATGCCGAAAAGCCCAGCCGTGAGATTTGCCTGTTTATTGAGGACCTCCGGCTCCGCCCCCGCGAGCGCCGCCTCGGCCCCCGCGGCCACCTTCGCGTCCTCCCTGTTGCTGCGGCAGCGCAAACGCCACGAGCTGCGCGCCGAATCCCGGTGCGCCCGTCTGCGGGTTTGGTGCGCTGCCGCGAACGGCGAGGACGATGAACTGCCGGCCGTTCAGCATGTAGGTCATCGGCAGACTGACTTGCGGACCCGGCATCGGCATCTGGAAAACGTCGGCGCCAGTTGCCTTGTCATACACGTGGAAGATCGGTGCTCCACCTGACCCTTCGCCGGCAAACAGCAGCGTCTTCGTCACCAGCAGGCCGGCCACCGACGGCTTGCCCGTTTTCGGAATGTTAATGCCCTTCAGAGCCGCGTGGTTCTTGACGTTGTCGGGCGTATCGCCGTTCGGAATCTGCCACGCGATCTCACCCCTGTTCATGTTGTAGGCGGTGATGCGACCGTACGGCGGCTTCAAGAGACGCAACCCCTGGACGTTCGGCAGACCGCCGCTGAGCGTGTAATCCGCGTCCACTCGCGTCTGCTCAGGATTCGTATTCGGGTTCATCCCGAGCACGCCCGGATTCGTCGCGGAGCCGACATACACGAAGCCCGTTTCCGGATCGGCTGCGCCGCCCTGCCAGTTCGCACCGCCGCCCAGCCCCGGAGCGATGATCGTTCCGCGGTGGCCGCCTTCAACGATTAGCGTTCCCGGGTCGTACATCGCACCCAGCCTGTGGTTCGCCACCGCCTTGATCGCTTCGGCACGAAGCGCAGGTGTGAAATCAATCAGATCGTTTTCCGTGACACCCTGCTGATCGAATGCCGGCGGCTTGGTCGGGAACGGCTGCGTGGGAGCGGTCCACTCGCCTTTCACGTTGGTCTGCCGCACCGCGCGCTCCTCGATCGGCCAGACTGGATTCCCGTTGCGGCGATCGAACACGTATGCAAACGCCTGCTTCGAGAGCTGCACGACAGCGGGAATCTGCTCGACCTTCCCACCTCCCCTGTCGACGTTGAGATCGATGAGGATCGGCTGCGGCGGCAGGTCGTAGTCCCAGATGTCGTGATGCACGAGCTGCTGGTGCCAGACCCTCTTTCCGGTTT
>DASTBV010000080.1:0-13430 GCA_035711805.1 Vicinamibacterales bacterium | reverse complement strand
TCAGGCGCCGGGCGTCGTCGCGATCAGCTACGAGATGATTCACGACACGCGCGTCATCTACACGGACGGACGGCCGCACATCAACAACGCGATCCGTCAGTATCTCGGCAGTTCGCGCGCGCGATGGGAAGGCGACACGCTGGTCGTCGAAACGACGAACCTGACGGACAAGACGAGCATCGGCTTGAACGGCAACGGCCTGCGGCACAGCGACAAGATGAAGATGACGGAGAAGATCCGCCGTGTCGCCGACGACGTCGTGCAGTACCAGCTCACCGTGGACGACCCGGTCACCTACCCGCGGCCATTCACGATCTCGATTCCGCTGACGCCGCTCGATGGCGGCGTGCTGCTGCCATACGAGTGCCACGAGGGGAACGAAGCACTCCGCAATTCGCTCGGCGCCGAGCGCGCCGAAGATCGAGCGCTGGCGGCCGACCTGGCGAAAGGGATCAAACGGGCGCGCCGTCCGGTGCAGGACGGCAATCCGCAGGCCGGTGGTGGCGGACGAGCAGGCGGCGCGGGAGGCGGCGGAGGACGTGCGGGCGGCGCGCCGCCCGAGGGCGATATCGACAGATAGGAGTCCACCATGACGCGATTCGCTGCAGCCGTTGGCATGTTTGCCTTGATGGCGCTCGTTGCGTCTCCAGGGGTTTCGGGTCAGAGCCCGGCAGCGCCGCCGCTCGTCATCACGGCGTTCAACGGCCAGCCGGCACCGCCGTATACGACGCCACGGACGCCGTGGGGTGACCCCGATCTCCAGGGTGTCTGGAGCAGCGACGACGCGACGTTCCCGGTATCGCGCGGCGGTCGCGGCGCTCCGGCGAACGCCGCACCGCCGGGGCTGTATCTGAGCGACGAACAGTGGGCGGCGCGTCAGAAGCAGATTCAGCAGGGCATCCAGAGCGCGGAAAACGCCGTCGGCTCGTTCCGCGGCGACTTCGCCCGCCGCCCGTTCCGCCAGACCTCCTACATCGTCGATCCGCCGGACGGCGTCATGCCGCAGCCGCTGCCCGACGCGCAGAAACGTCGCGCGCCGCGCGATCAAGGCACGTTCGGCGCCGGCCCGTTCGACTGGACGACGGACTTCACGAACTACGACCGCTGCATCACGCGAGGGATCTGGGGATCGGTGGCGCGCGTCATCTACGGCAACGGCAACCGCATCGTGCAGGCGCCGGGAATGGTCGTGATCAGCTACGAGATGATTCACGACACGCGCGTGATCTATACGGACGGCCGGCCCCACATCAACAACCGGATTCGCGGCTATCTCGGCGATTCACGCGGCCGCTGGGATGGCGACACGCTCGTGGTGGAAACGACGAATCTGACGGACCAGACGAGCATCGGCGCCAACGGCAACGGGCTGCGCCACAGCGACAAGATGAAGATGACGGAGCGGATCAAGCGCGTCGCGCCGGACATCGTCCAGTACCAGCTCACGGTCGACGATCCGGCGACCTATCCGCGCCCGTTCACGATGTCGATTCCGCTGACGCCGCTCGACGGCGGCGATCTGCTGCCCTACGAGTGCCACGAGGGCAACGAGGCGATCCGCAACTCTCTCGGCGCCGAGCGCGCCGAGGATCGCGCGCTGGCCGCTGACCTGGCCAAAGGCATCAAGCGTGCGCGTCGTCCAGTGCAGGACGGTCTCGACGTCGGCGGCCGTCCGACAGGACCTGGCGCGCGCGGTGGTGGTCCGCCGGCGCCGGATCCGAACGTTCCTCCCCGGGAACAATAGCTCGGGACACGCTCGCCCCAATGCGCCCCAGTGAGTTCGGCACCCGGGCGGCGGATCCAGCAGACAGTCCGTCGTTGGACTCAGGCACCGCGACCGCACCCGGGCAGCGGATTTCCCATTACCTGCTGCTCGAGCCGCTCGGCCGGGGCGGCATGGGTGAGGTCTACAACGGTTTCGACGAGACGCTGAAGCGGCGCGTCGCGCTGAAGGCCATCCGCGCCGAACATCGTCTGAGCCCGCAGGCACGCACGCGGTTCCTGCGCGAAGCGCAGATTCTCTCGCAGCTCGATCATCCGCAAATCTGCCGCATCTTCGACTACGTCGAGGGGCCTGACGCCGACTACCTGGTGCTCGAGTTCATCGAGGGCCAGAGCCTTCGCACGTCGATCCGCAACGGACTCGATAAGTCGCTTACGCTGCGGATCGCCGAGCAGATCGTCGAGGTGCTGGCGGTCGCGCACGCCGCCGGCGTCGTTCACCGTGACTTGAAGCCCGACAACGTCATGGTGACCACGTCCGGCGAGGTCAAGGTATTGGACTTCGGCCTCGCCCGCTCGGGCGACTCAGTCGCCGAGGCCGCCGAAGAAGCGCCGGCTCGAACCGGTGACGAGCCACCGCCTGCGGTCGCGGCTGGGCCGGCGGCGACCGAACCCTCCGAGATGGCGACCATGCCGCCGTCCGCGCAAGACATTGTCATGACCGAGCGTGGCCGCGTGCTGGGGACGCTCACCTACATGAGTCCCGAGCAGGCCCGTGGTGAACCGGCGTCGGCGGCAAGCGACATGTACTCGTTCGGGCTGCTGTTGCAGGAGCTGCTGACCGGCGAGGCACCTTATGCGCACGGCCTCTCGCATATCGAGCTGCTGGCCGCGGCGAAGGACGCCCAGACGCGTCCGGTGACAGGCGTGGCGGGCGACCTGGCCGCGCTGATCGAGCGGCTGAAATCGCCGGCCCCGACGCGGCGCCCGACGGCGGTGGAGACTGTCGACCGCCTACGCTGGATTCGCAACAAGCCGAAGCGGCGATTGCGTGCACTAGCGGCGGCCGGGATCGTCCTCGCGCTGGCAGCCGGGGGCGTCAAGTACACGCTCGACCTGGACCGCGAACGCACCGTCGCCGAGCAGCGTCGTGATCAGGCGGAAGGGCTTATCGGGTTCATGCTGGGCGACCTGCGCGAGAAGCTCAAACCGATAGGACGCCTCGACATTCTCGACGGTGTGGGCGACGAAGCGCTCGACTACTTCGCCGCTGTTCCGGAGGCGGAGCTCACCAGCGAGGAGCTGTTCCGTCGAGCCACCGCGCTCAGTCAGATCGGTGATGTGCGTATCGAGCAGGGAAAACTGGAAGCGGCCCTGGCGCCGATCGAGGAATCGCTGGCGCTGTCGAAACAGCTCGTCGCACGCGACCCGCAGAACGCGCAATGGCAATTGGGACTGGGCGCGAGTCACTACTACGTCGGGGCGGTACTCATGAACCGCGGCGAACCGCGCGGCGCGCTCGAGCACTGGGAGGCATACCATTCGATCGCCAGCGCTCTCGTCGCGCGGGATCCCGCGAACACGCGGTATCGAAGCGAGCTGTTCATGGCGGGCAGCAATCTCGGAGCGGCGTATCAGGCGCAGGGCGAACTGGAGAGTGCGCGCGCGCGGTTCGACGATGCGCTGAAAGCCGCTGCGAGTCTGGCCGCGACCGATTCGACGTCCGAAGCGCGGACAAACCTGGCCTACGCCCACAATCAGCTCGGACTGGTGCTGGGACAACTCGGGAAGCTGAACGAGTCGCGCGAGCAGCTGCGGCAGGAGGTTGCTCTCCGCGAAACGCTGCTGGCGGCGGAGCCGAAGAACGCCGAGCACAAGCTTCGCCTGGGAACGAGTCGCTACTTCCTCGGGCAGGTCCTCGAAGCCATCGGAGAGACGGACGCCGCAGTCGATCAGTACGTCCCGGCAAACCGGCAGATGGCGGAGCTCGTGGCGTCGGATCCCGCCAATACGCGGTGGCGAAGGAACCTTGCCGACACGCATCTGATGATCGCGCGCGTGGCGCGCAGTCGCGGGGAGCGCGGCCGCGCGGTGCGCGAGATTGAGCTGGCGCTGCCCTTGTTCGAGAAGCTGGCCGCCTCCGATCCCAAGCAGTCTCGATGGGCCGCCGACCTGGCGGCGACGCGAATCATGCACGCCCGGCTGCTTGCCGACGGGGGCGCGACACGTCAGGCCCTCGGGACGATGCGCGAGGTCGCCGCGGCGATGCAGGCGCGGCTCGACTCCTCTCCAAACGACCGTCTGGCGCCCGTGCAGCTGAGTGCCGCGTTGTCCGAGGAGTCCTCGGTCCTGAAACAAATGGGCAACGTCGAGGCCGCGCGCGAGGCCGCCGCACGCGCCAGGCGCGCCATCGAGGAGCTCGCCCGCGCATCCAGCGACTGGCGCTATCTCGATCCGTGGGCGCGAGCGCTGCTCGGCGCCGGCGCCCTGGACGAAGCTGGTGCGGTGGTCGCACGGTTACGCGCCTTTGGATACCGAAATCCGGACTTTCTCGAGGCGTGCCGTCGCGCCGGCCTGCGTCTGTGATAGAGTCCGGCGCCTACAGAAGAGGTAGGTAGGTGAGGAGCTTCAGTTATGCCACAAACGCTCTGGGTCGGCTTCGCCAATAACACCATCGGCATATCCAACTCTGCGACCGGTAACCCCAGCCCTAGCTACACCATTCACGAGACCGGCGCGGGAACCGTCACCTTCACGCCGCGCAGCCCCGTCACGGCGGTAATGGGCGTCGATGTGAAAACCACTCAAAACGGCAGCTCGGTGGGGTGGACGACCTCGTCGGTCGGCAACGACGGCCAGAGCATCACGGAACCGACGGGAGTCCCTAGCGGCACCACCTATTACTACGCCGTCTCCGTGACGCGCCAAGGATTCACCGGGACCGACACGCTCGACCCGCTCTGGCAAAACGACTGAACGTCCAGCCACTCGAGATCGTCATCCATGCGCTGGGGCTTCCGATCTCCGGCGAAGACCCCGTAGAGCTCGCCCTCGGAGGCTCCGAAACCGCGGTCGTCTCGATGGCGCGGGCGCTGGCACGACGCGGCCACCAGGTAAAGGTCGCGGGTGGCCGTAAGACCGCCGCGCGCGCGGCCGGTGTGGACTATGTGCCCAACGCCACACTGGCCGATGATCTGCGACGTCGGCCATGCGATCTGTTCCTGTCGTGCCGCCATCACGACATCCTGAACCAGCCGATCGCGGCGCGCATGGTGGGCCTCTGGTATCACGACCACGTCGATTCCTACCGCGGCGGCGATCCGCTCCGCGCGCGATCGCGCGCCTCGTTCTCATTGTTCCTGAGCCGGTATCACCTGGAGGGTTTCGCGCGGCGGATTCGCGGGCTGGCGCCGTACGCCGAGGTTACGTCGAACGGCGTCGATTTCCAGGCCGTTGACGCGGTGCTGGCTGCCAGGGCTGCCGACCGGCCGTTGACCTTCGCCTATGCGTCACGGCCCGAACGCGGCCTCGACTACCTGCTGCGCGAGGTGTGGCCCGCCATCCGCGCGCGGTATCCGGACGCCGAACTCCTGATCTCGACCTATGAAGGGCCGCGACCGCCCGCCAGCGAGTTGGCCCGGCACTACGCGCTGTGCGATCACCTTGCGCGAGAAACTCCCGGGGTGGTGACGCTTGGCGCCCTGCCGCGGCGTGAGTTCTGGCGCCGGCTGGCCGAATGCCGTGCGCTGCTCTACCCGGCATCGTTCCCCGAGGTGAGCTGCATGGTCGCGCTCGAGGCACAAGCGCTGGGTGTGCCGGTCGTGACCACCGACGCGTTCGCGCTCAGCGAGACCGTCGCCTGCCAGGACACACGGGTAGCGGGCCCCTGCCGAAGCCGAGAGTACCTCCGATCATTTCTCGACATCGTCAGCCGCCTGGTTGACGACCCGCCGTTTCTCGCCTCGGTGCGCGCGGCCGGGCGGCGGCACGTGCGGCCCGAAACCCACTCGTGGGATGCCATCGCGGCGTCCTGGGAGGCGATGGTCGAAACCCGCTTCGCCCACCGATTCGAGCGGCACAAGGCAGGCGTCCTGAGACGGCTGTTGCGCGAGGAGGACCCGGTGCTCGTGGGGCGAGCCTTGTCAGGCTCGCCTGGCGAACTCCCGCTCGAGGCGCGTGTGCAACGAACGCCGCCGCTGCCCAAGGTGTCGGCAACGATCCTGGTGAAGAACGAGGAGAGCCACCTGCGCCGCTGCATCGAGAGCATCGCGCCGGTCGCCGACGAGATCATCATTGGCGATACAGGATCGACCGACCTGACGGCGGACATCGCCCGATCGCTTGGTTTCGAGCGATACGGTGGACACGGCGAACCGCCGCCGCGCCGCATCGTCGACATCGAGTTCGAGGACTTCGCGCAGGCGCGTAATGCGCTGGCCCGGCACGCCGATGGGGACTACATCTTCTGGCAGGACGCCGACGAGGTGCTGGTCAACGGAGCGCTGCTGCGGTCGTGGATCGACGACAACGTGTTTTTCGACGCGCTCAAGATCGAGCAGCGGCACGTGATGGCGTTCGGCAGCCTGGCGTCCGATTTTCCGTCCAGGTGTTTTCGCCCCGATACACCTGAGGGACGGCTGGCCTGGTACGGCTGCATCCACGAGATCATCGAAGCCGGCGAGAACATGCTGCCGCAACGGATGGCGACGTTGCCCGATATCGTGGTGTTGCACACCGGCTACGTCGATCCGCAGGTGGTCGAGTCGAAGCGCCAGGCGCGAAATCACCCGCTGCTGCTAAAAGATCGGCGCCTGCACCCGGCCCGCTATCCGGGGTTCACTTACGGCATGCGCACCTACCTGCAGATCGCACAGCGCGAGATCGCTGCCGCGGGACGCGTGACACAGAAGGCGTATCTCTATTTGAACCTCGGCTACGAGATCTGGCATCACCATGTCCGGCACTTCCCGTTCCCGTACCAGCAACACGCCTTCGAGTTCTCCCGGCAGATCCTCGAGGAGCTGGCTCGCCATCGCCTGGCGCTGCGAGTGACGGGCGAGGTTCCGATCGAAGCGGACTTCGGATTCGCCGGCAACCGCGGTTTAATCGACATCGCTCCCGCAGACATCCCGCGCGCCCGCATGTGCTACGCAACGGTTGACGAGCTGCGACAGGCGCTCCTCCGTCGGTGTCACGAACTGGATGTGGCGCTGGCGCCTGGCCTTGGAACGGAGCTGCCGCCGGATGCGCCGCTCGAAACCGCGCAATCGGCCGGCGATGTGCTGGACCCGGCACTGTTCGGACTGACCGCGAACGGCGATCCCATTGGCCCGATGGCCTACGTCGAGCCGGCGCTTCCCGAGGAGGCCCGGCCGCCGGCCACGACGCGACTGGAACTCCCGGCCGAACTGTTCCAGGTCGAGTGACGCCCGATGCGTGAATTGATCCGCGTCATCGACGTCCTTCCCCAGCATTACTGCCGCTACCTGATCGAGAAGTTCGAGCGGAACCGCGAGGAGCACACCGCCGGCGCAGCGTTCGATGCCGGCTGGAACAAGGCCGATCCGTTGACCGGATGGCACGAGTTGAACCTCTCGGCGCATCCCGAGCGATGGGAGCGCGAGATCGCGACGTTCACCACTGTCGTTGACCATGTGGCGAAGGAGTACCAGCGCCTCGTGGGTCACACGCTGCCGCAGGCCTATCGGCTGGGTCCGCTCCGCATCAAGAAGTACGAGGCCGCGCAGGGGCACCGCTTCGCGCCGCACACCGACGCCAACTCGATGCGCGACGCTCACCGTTTCCTGGCGCTGCTCTTCTACCTGAACACCGTCACCGAGGGCGGCGAGACCGAATTCCTGCACCCGCCGGTGGTCGTGCCGCCGAAGGCCGGCTCCGTAATGGTGTTTCCGCCGTTCTGGATGTTCCCTCACGCCGGCCGCACGCCGCGGTCGAACGACAAGTACGTCCTGGGAACCTACCTCCACTACCCCGAGGCTCGTGCGTAGGCGGATGGCGAGTTTCATCCAGTAAGGCCTTCGCCGGGATCGAAGCGTCTAACATCCGGAGAGGGTGGAATGCGGATCGCACTCCTGTTGACGCTCTTTGTCCTGCCGGTACTTGTCGCCGCCCAGGCTCCGGCGCCTGCACCCCAGGGTGAGCGGCCGCGCTTCGACGCCGCGTCGGTCAAGCCGAACCCGTCGAAAGAACCTGGCATCATGCGCCGCCCATCCCCCGGACGCGTCTATTACAGCAACGCACCGATCGACACCCTCGTCGAGGAGGCGTACAGCATGAGACCAGACCGCATCCTCGGCTATCCCGATTGGGTTGAAAAGGAGCGGTTCGACGTGACCGCAACCTACAATCCGGAGCGGCAGCGCCAGGTCCGGCAGATGCTGCAGACACTGCTCGACGAGCGGTTCTCTCTGCGTGTGCATCGCGAAACGCGCGAGATGCCGGTGTACGAGCTGGTCAAGACACGCCCAGACGGTGAGCTCGGCCCTGGCCTGCGCCCATCGACCGTGGATTGCGCTCCCACCGCCGACAAGCGATCGCCATGCAGACTCGACTTCCGACCGGGGCTGGTCCGGGGGGTTGGCATGGGGTGGGGAAACGGCGAGCCGCTGGCGCTCAACATCGGCGTCTGGGATCGGCCAATCATCGATAAGACCGGACTCAGTGGTGCGTTCGATATCGATCTCCAGTGGACTCCTGATCCCGCGCAGGCGCGCGACGCGGATGCCGCAGCTCGCGCTGCGGCGGCGGTTGCAGCAACGCCAGGCGACCGCGTGTCTATTTTCACTGCCCTGCAGGAGCAGCTCGGCCTGCGGCTGCAGCCGGCACGCGCCCGGCTCGAGGTGTTAATCATCGACCGCCTCGAGCGGCCGATGCCCGATTAGTTGGTAGTTGGTAGTTGGTGGTTGGTAGTTGCATGGGGATCTGGCCGCTGGCCGTGTTCATGATGGCGGCTTCGCAGGCCACGGTGCCACCCGCGGCTGATCGTTCGGTTGCGCCGGACCCCGCGCTCGTCACGCTCGTGTCCGTCGAACGCATCCACGACGGGCTGCAACGGCCGGAACTGAAGATCCCGCCCCCCGTCGAATTCGTCCCCGTCTTTCGTGCAACTATCGACGAACGGCTGTTCGAAACTCCGTTGCAGGGAATGCGGCGCGAGCTGGCGGAAGACTCGGGCTACCGCGGCAGGGCCGGAGTCGACGTACTCGCACTCGCAATGGGAGTGGTGAAATCAATCAAGGGCGCGTACCGCGCGCACTCCGAGGCACGGATCCGGAAGGAAGTTCAGGAAGCGCTGGACGCGTTCTGCGCCGAGCACGACTGCTCTGTGCTCGCGGACGGTCCGCCGCCGATGGAAGGCATCGTCCTCCCGCGGCGGCGCCGCGACTAGCGCATCTTCATCGCCGTGGCGCGAACCCTTCGGGTTCGCGAGGCGAGCCTGAAAGGCTCGCCCCACGATCTTACGGCGACGCCGTTACTTGTTCGGCAAGGGTGACGGTGGCGGCGCGCCACGGCCGCCGGGGCCCGGCGGCGCGCCACGACCGGGAGCCGGGGCCGGGGCAACGTAATTGGCGCTCGTCTTCGCCTCCGAATCGACGTCCTTCTCCCATTCCAGGATCAGCGGACGCAGCCGGCGCGCGATCTCCGGGCGTTCCTTCGCCAGGTCGTTGCGCTCACCGATGTCGCTGCGCAGGTTGTAGAGGAACACTCCCCCGCCGTCGAGGAGCAGCTTCCAATCGCCCTGCCGCACGGCACGCTGCGCGCGCGCGCCGGTCACCCGGAAAAACAGCGTGCGTTCGACCACCGGCGTCTGACCCGTGACAACCGGCAGCAGGTTGATCCCTTCGAAACGTGCCTCGGCTGGAACAGTCGCCCCGGCGGCGGCAAGAATCGTCGTCGTCAGATCGAACACGAAGCCGGCCTGCGGCGTCGTGCGGCCGGCAGGAATCCGTGCCGGCCATTTCATGATCAACGGCACGCGGATGCCACCCTCCCAGATCGTCGTCTTCCGGTGGAAGAGCGGCGCGTTGCGCGACAGCCATTCACCGCCGTTGTCGTTGGTGAAAATCACCAGAGTGTTGCGCGTCAGGCCCAGCTTCTCCAGCGTGCTGACGATGCGCCCGACGCCCTGATCGGCGCGCTCGAGAATCGCCGCGTAGTCGGCGCGAGTGCTCGTGTGCTCCTCGTGCGGCTGCACGAACCGTGCGTTGTCCGGTGCCACCGACGGCTTGTCCGGCACCTGGAACGGCCAGTGCGCGGCGTTATACGCCACCTCGAGGAAAAACGGCTGCTGCTTGCTCTGATCGATGAACCTGATCGCGCGCTCCGTGATCAGATCGGTCATGTAGCCATCTACAGTGACCGGCCTGTCGTTTTCGAACAGGTCGGGTTTTCCGCTCTGGTCGGTGTGCTGGTAGTAGTCCACCAGCCCGCTCAGGAAACCAAAGAAGTAGTCGAAGCCGTGCGCTTTCGGAATCTGATCCGGCCGATAGCCGAGATGCCATTTGCCGATGAGGCCGGTGGCATAGCCGGCGTTCTTCATCAGCTGCGGCAGCGTGCGGCCGTTCGCCTCCAGACCGCGGCCACCCGCGGGCGCCGCGCCCAGCGGGACTTCCAGGGCCGTCCGCTGGTAGTAGCGCCCCGTCATCAGCGCCACGCGCGTCGGCGTGCACGAGGGCGCGGCGTAGAAGTCCGTGAACTTCACGCCGTCCCTCGCCAGACGATCGACGCTCGGTGTCCGGATGTCGGGAGCCCCGTAGGCCCCGTAATCTCCGTACCCCACATCGTCCATGACGATGAGGACGACGTTCGGCTTCGTTTGCCCGGAGGAAGGCAGTACCGCCATGCCAACCAGAACCGGCACCAAGGTCAGAGCGAGAAGAAGTCGTCGCATAGATAAAAAGGGGCGGACCAAAGGTCCGCCCTGATCAACTACGAACCACTAACCACCAACCACCAACCACCAACCGGTCAGTTCTTCATCAGCCGCGCCCAGCGCGCGCTGAAGAACGCCAGCTTTTCCGCCGGCACCGTCGCTTCGACCTGGACGGTGTCGCCAAGGACGATGACCTTGTCCTTCGACAGGTCCTTGTACTGCGGCCATGCCGGAAGGCCAGGGCCGTTCGGATCGCCTTTGGCAATGAAGTTCGCCCAGTACGACGACATCTGATCGCCGAGCTTCCTGTCGACCTCGTTCCACTCCAGCGGCCCGTTGGCGTACGGATGATTGAACGCGTACGAGATTTCCGCCGTGTGTGATGCGCCGTTCTGCTGCGGCTGTCCGTTGCGAAGCGGCACACGGGTGAAGAAGTAGGCGTAGGCCTTCCTGCCCTTCTTCGCCTGAAGGGCGGCGGAGTTCCGCATGTTCCAGTTGATCTCGTCGTTCTGCGCCTGCGCCCGCATCAACGGCACGTCGGCGTCGCTCCTGACCGGATACAGCTTCAGGAACGTATCCGCGAGCTCGCCGTATTGCCGCTTCGCGTCGGCGATATAGCCTTCCATGACCGAACCGGGCGCGGGCGGTGCGGCATCGGCGCCACCGCGTCCACCACCACCGCGGCCGCCGCCGAAGAACGTGTTCTCGTCCTTGTTCGAGCCGGCGAGCAGATCCACGTCGTTCTGCTTACCGTTCGCAAACGTGATCGACAAATCCTCCGGGAAGATGTAGCCGTCGATCACCATTCCGGCCTGGACCTGGAGGTTCGGCAGCTCGGCAAACGGTTTCGCACGCAGCTCGGCGATCGTCTTGACGCCGGCGGCTTCCAGCGCCTTCGCACCGGCTCCCTGCGCCTGTTCGATGGTCCTCATCCGGGCCATCTGCAGCCCCATCCAGCCGCCGCTCTGAAGAATCGCGCGGTTGAAGAGTCCCTTCGCCTGCGGCGATCCGACGAGCGCGCCGACCATGATGGCACCCGCCGACTCGCCGGCGATGGTGACGTTGTTCGGGTCGCCGCCGAAGGCGGCAATGTTCCTCTTGATCCACTGCAGGGCGGCAATCGCGTCCATCACGCCGTAGTTGCCCGAGCCGGTGTGACCGGCTTCCTTTGCCAGCTCCGGATGCGCGAGGAAGCCAAACTGGCCGAGCCGGTAGTTCATCGTCACGATGACAGGACCTTTGACCGCGAGATCCTCGCCGTCGTACCAGGCCTGCCCACCGGACCCGCCGGTAAAGCCGCCGCCGTAAATCCACATCATCACCGGACGGCGATCGCCCGCCCTGTTCGCGCTCGTCCAGACGTTCACCGTCAGGCAGTCTTCGTTGGCGGGAGGCTGCCGAGGAGGGGCCGGTGGAGCCTGAGGCGTCGCGGCCGCGCCCGGCGCTCCTGGAGCCGCTCCGCCCGGGGCGCCGCCCCGGCCCGCAGCGCCGCCGCCACGTCCGCCGCGGCCAGCGCCGGGAACGTTGGCGATGCAGGACGGCCCGAACGCGTTCGCCTTGAACACGCCGTCCCACTTCGCCGCAGGCTGCGGCGCCTTCCAGCGGTTCTCACCGACCGGCGGCGCTGCGAACGGGATGCCCTTGAAGATCCGCACCGTTGGATGCACGGCGCCGGTGACGCCTTCGAGCGCGCCGGTGTCGATCTTCACCTGCTCGGGAATCATGGCAGATGTGCTCGAGACCGCAAGGATGACGGCGGCAAGAACGGCGAAGAATGCAAATCGGTTCATGAAATGCTCCCGAATACTAGCGGTTGCCGATCCGACACACCGAGGCACCGAGACTCTGAGGAAATCAATCTCGGTGACCTCAGTGTCGCGGTGTGTCGTGAAGTTACGCATTACTTGGTCGCTGCAGCTTTCTCGGCGGCGCGAGAGATGCTCAGGATATTCCGCATTGCGTAGTTCCCCTCGTGGCACGCGTATTCGAACATCCCGTAGACCGGCTCGCGCTTCCACGGGAACTGCAGCGTCCATGGCCGCGTCCACGTGCCGGGATCGTCAATCGTCACCTGATACAGCAGCGTGTCCTTGTCCACGAGCCGGAAGCGCTCCGTCAGCTTGAGGCGCTCGCTCGTCCGGCCTCCGCCGTTGCCGCCGATCCCGGTCCGCCCATTCAGGTTCGTGGTTTCGACGACGAGCGTATTCCCCTCCCACCAGCCGCGCGCATCGCCCATGTAGGACTTGATCGCCGGCCCCGCATGCGGACGGCCGTCGAGCGGCACGACTCGGGCCTCGTGAATCATCTCGTGGCGGATCACCACGTAGCCGGGGCCCTGCACGATTTCGTTGCCGTTGTTATAGATGGTCGGCAGCAGCGACCCTATCGGTCCGCGCGTGACGCAGCGGTCGTAGAGGCTGCGGTCGGTATAGCTGTCGGCTTCACGCCCCTGCAGCCGCTCGCGCCGCGCACGCTGCTCGGCCTGCTGCTCGGCCTGACGCTTCTGCCCCTCCGCGGACAGCGGCGGCTGGCGGCCATCCGGAGGATCGACGATCAGCGAGGCCTGCCGTGAAGGCTTCCCCGTCTCCTGCCAGTGCGGCTGCGGCGATGTCGGGCACCGGATGGCGCAGTTGGGGTTGATCTCGGCCGTGAAGACATCGATCTCGGCGAGGAGCGACTCCTCTTCGGTCTTGATGTCCTTGGCACGCTGTGCGAACTCTTCATCGGTCAGGACATTGCGCGTCCCGAACCGCGCCGGCCGCTGCATCGGCACGCCGACCATGTCGACGCCCGGCCAGAACCCCTGCAGGTCCGG
>DASTBV010000079.1:0-16115 GCA_035711805.1 Vicinamibacterales bacterium | reverse complement strand
AGCACGATCGCCCGCCAGCGGCCGGTCACGTTGGATTGCGTGCCTACCGACGAGGAGACGCCGGCAAGCAGCACGCCGATCAGCAGAAGTTTCTTCATAGTCACGCCTGTCAGACGATGAATGATGCCCGTTGGTTCACGGGGGAGCAAGGAATCCCGCCCGTGACCCGTGCATTTGCGCCGAGGACGGAGTGGGGAGACCCGGCGACAGGACCCCGGCCGCCTCATCGTCAGATGAAGCTGGATGGCAGGTCCGGCAGGAAACGTTAAGAAGCCGACACAGACTCTTTGCATCATTTACAAAGAGTTTGCCCGGGCTTGACGACATCCCACCTGGGCGGACGCTCTAATGGAGGGCATGCGAACACACATGATTGCTGCCGCCGCCCTCCTCGCTTCCCTCGCCGCGTTTCAGACTCCAGCGCTCGCCGAGAACAACCAGCGCGCTGAGCTTCGGCTGACCGTCGTCGACGAGGCCAACTCGCCGGTGCCGAACGCGCTCGTCACCGTCTATACGATCCACGGGCCACGCACCGTCAATGCTGATGAGCAGGGCGCGGTCGTGATCGCCGGCCTGCCTGCGGAGCTGACGCAGGTGTGGGCGCGAACACCCGGGAATCTCTCCGGCGCCGGGGCTGCGAAGCTGAAGGCGGGCGTGAACAGGCAGACCTTGACGCTCCACACCGTGAGGAGCTCGGAGAGCGGCTCGTAACATCCTGACGACGGCGCTGGCCGCAACGCCTCAGTAGCCGAGCCGCTCTGCGATCCGGTCGGGCGTCGCTCGCACGATCCAGGCGATCAGCCGCCATCGCCTGGTCACGTAGACCGTCTTCTTCCGTTTCCTGACGGCAGCGACGATCTCTCGTGCCGCTTCCCCAGGCGTGGCCACCCAGAACTTCCGGGCGGCCTTCGCCATTGCGGTGTCGACGAAGCCGGGCCTCACGTCGGTCACGACCACCGGCAGTCGCAGCTTCGCGAATCGATACCGCAATCCCTGCAGATAACTCGACATGAAGGCCTTCGAGGCGAAGTACGCGGGCGCCCCGGAACTGCCTCGAAGAGCGGCAATCGACGAAATCGCGACCAGAGAACCGGAACCTCTCTGCTGCAGATGTGAAACCGCAACGTTGGCGATCGCCGCAAATCCGGTGACGTTGACGGCAATGGTCTCGTGTTCGGGTTCCCAGTCCAGCGTTGGATTCTCGAAGCCGGTTCCTGCGCTGATCACGAACAGCTCGACGTCCGTCATCGCGTCGATCAGGTCACGCAGCCGCCGCATCGCCTCTTCCGGCTTCGAGACGTCGATCGTCTTGACGACTGCTGTGTCGCCGATCGCGTTCGCGACGTCCTGCAGCAGGTCCAGACGCCGCGCCGCGATCCCCACGCGATAGCCCTCGGACGCGAGCACGCACGCCAGTGCCCTTCCGATGCCGGACGAAGCACCGACGACGATCGCGTTTCGCACGGGGTTCATGGCCTGGATGCGCGGTAAGACCTGACGGAAGTCAGGCTCCCGAAGTTCGCCGCCAGGGAAATTTCCCGTTACGACACGCGAATCGGGACCTCTTGAATCGCGTTGTTCCCGTATCCCAGTCGATTCCACTCGGCGCGCTCTGGCTGAGTGCGACCCGCCAGATCGGTCGCACGGGCGCGAAGGACGAGATTCTCTGATCTCTCTACGCGCGTCAGCAGCTCCCACCACTGCCAGCTGTGGCGATTGCGTTCGCTCACCAGACGCGCCTCCTGCCAGTCTCCGCCGTTGATGCTCACATCGACACGCGCGATCGGCGCCGCGCCGGACCACGCCACACCGCGAATGGCCACGTCGCCGGCGTGGACCTCGCTCTGCGGCGACGGCTCGGTGATCAGCGCACGGACACGCTGAAGCGTGACGGGCTCGCTCACGACCCGCCCTTCGCGTTCCCATTCATACCGGTACTTGTCGCCCTGGTAGTGTCCGCTGAACGTCCGGTTGATGAGCTCGATCTCGCTCAGCCACTTGACCGAGGCCACTGCGTACCACCGCGGAACGATGAGACGCAAGGGATAGCCGTGTTCGACTGGCAGCGGCTCGCCGTTCATGGCATATGCGACGAGCACGTCGTCGTCGCGCGCATCGTCCATGCCGAGGCTTCGCTCGAAGCGGAGCGGTTCCGAGCGCCCGTCCACGGCCCCTCCGTCGGACCCGCGGAACAGCACCTCTTTCGCGTCCGGCCGGACGCCGACGCGATCCAGGATCTCGACGAGCGGCACGCCGGTCCATTCCGCCGTGCTCACGGCACCCAGCCCCCACTGCTCCCCTTCGGTACGCCGATCGAACAGCGCGCGGCCGTTACCCGCACACTCCAGCGTGACGACCTGCGTCTTCGAGCGCATGCCATGCAGGTCGCGGGCCGTGAAGCTCTGCGACCGTTCGACCAGTCCACCAATCGACAGTCTGAACGTTTCGACGTCGAGATCGGGCATCCGGAAGTTGTTGCGCATGTAGAAGCGCGTGTTCGGCATGACGACGCTGCCGACCAGCGCAGCAAGGGACGTTTCGCAGTTGAGCGGGTGCGCCCGGTGCACGACCATGCCGGCATCGATCGCCTGCTGGCAGGCGTCCTCGGGATCGAGCGTGGGCACATCCGCGGCCGCGGGCATTGGCGCCGCGCAGCCGCCGCTCGCCACCGCCCGCACGCACGTCGAGGCCGGATAGATGTCGAGACTGCCGGCGTTCCGAAACGGCTGCATGAACTCGCGCAAGCGGGTCTCCTCGGCTGCTTCCACGATCAGGAACATCGTGTGCTCTCCCTGCGCGACCGCTTCGCCATGGATCTGCACGCCGAATTTCCTGACATTCGGGCGACTCAGGTAGTTGAGCAGGCTGGCGCCCATGAACGGGTCCTGCGCAGGACACTGGTCGGGCGCATGCTGGTGCCGCACGATGAACAGAGGCATGGTGGACTCCCGGCGTTCCAATTGGTAGAGGCCGACCTTCAGGTCGGCCTTGCTAGCGTTCCAGCGGCAGCTTTCCCGCTTCCCATGCCGCGACGCCGCCGGCGATTTCGCCGACCTGTGTGAACCCGTGGCGCTGCAGCAGGCTCGCCGCAATCGACGACCGGTAGCCGCCCGCGCAGTGCACGAGCAGCAGTCGATCGGACGGCAGTTCCGAGAATCGTTCAGTGAGATGGTTGAGCGGAATGCCCACGCTTCCGGGGATCCGTTTCTGCTGCCGCTCGCCCGGCGCCCGCACGTCGACGATGACCGGCGCCTTCCCGGCCGGCGCAGCCGCGACCCGGTCGGCCGCAACCTGCGCGCTCAGGCGCTCCGTGGACGTCATCAGATCCGGGCGCGACTCGACGCTGTGGAGCCCGCCTTCGAGATATCCGACCACCTGATCGAAACCGATGCGGCCGAGCCGCATCGCCGCTTCGTGCTCATGTCCCGGGGCGGCGATGATCACGATCGGCAGATCGCGGCTCAACACCGTGCCGGCCCACGTCGCGTACTGCCCCGCGAGGCCGATGTTGATGCTTCCGGCGAGGTGTGCGGCCGCGAACTCGGCCGGGTCGCGCGTATCCAGCACCTGCGCGCCGACTGCCCGGAGCGCCAGCACCTGATCGAGCGTCAGCGCGCCGATTCGCTCCATCGTCTCATCCAGCGTCGGCCGCTCCTGGCTGTTCAGCACGGCGTCGTAGTTGAAGTAGGCCGGCGCGTCAGGTTGATCGGCGGTCACCAGCTTGACGAACGCATCCTTGCTCATCGGCTGCAGCGCGTAATTGGAGCGCCGCTGCTCGCCGATCGTGGACACCGTTTCCTTGCTCAGTGCCTTGCCGCAGAGCGAACCGGCGCCGTGAGCCGGGTACACCGATGCACTATCGGGAAGCGGGAGCAGCTTGTTTCGCAGCGATTCGTACAACATCCCGCCCAGGTCGTTGGCCGACCACCCGAGCGCGACGCGCAGATCGGGGCGGCCGACGTCCCCGACGAACAACGTGTCGCCGGTCAGCACGGCCTTCGCCTCGGTCTCGCTGTGATCGAGGTCGTAGACCACCAGCGAAATCGACTCGGGCGTGTGCCCCGGCGTCTCGAGCGCCTTCAGCCGCACGCGGCCGAGTTCGACGATATCGCCGTCGCGGAGCGGGACGAATGAGTACTCGGCCTTGGCCGCCGCGCCCAGATAGATCTTCGCCCCTGCACGATCGCGCAGTTCGAGGTGGCCAGCGATGAAGTCGGCATGGAGGTGCGTGAGGAAGACGTGCTCGATGCGCAGACCATGCTCCGCCGCGAACGCGAGGTACTGATCGACGTCGCGCTGCGGATCGACGACAGCAGCGGTGTGCGTCCGCTCGTCGCCGATCAGATACGACGCGTGCGCCAGGCAATTCAGATAGAACTGCTTCAGGATCATCGCTGAGGCTCCTCCGACGTAGTGTCCGCCTTTTACGCCTATCGTGACTCTACGCGCTTCTCCAATCAAAGCGATTGAGCTGCGCGTAAGTATTCGAAAGCTGGAAGGAGACGCCAGCGGAACTGACTGAGCAGGCGACCGTGTTCCCGACCTCCGCCAGTTTGTACTCGAATCCATCCGGAAGGTCGATGCGGGCGCGGTGGGTCTCGCCAGTCACCGGGTTCTTGATCGGCTCGATCCGTGTTTCTCCGACGTCGGGAATCCCGATCTTTGCGATGCGCGCGTCGCGGTCGGATTCAAACGTGATTGGCGCCGAGACGATGCCAAGCTTGTGAGGCGTGACCGCACTGAAGATCTCGAAGACCGCCCCGCCTTGCTCTCCACTCAAGAGCGCTTCGATGGCCGCGCGCTGTGGCGGCGTGGCCCTTTCGTCGACGATGTGAAGCGCTTTGCCGTTGCCCTCGTGCACTGCCCCCGGGAACCATAAGACGCTGGCGAACACGACACCGTCGAGTGAGGTGTCTCCGAAGTAGCCCTTGTCAATCCGCCAGGCGGCAAACGCCTCACAACGACCCGTGGTCGGACGCGCATTGAACTGGCAGGGGCACCCCCAGGCGCAGTTACAGCTCGCGATTTCCTCTCCCGTGATGCTCCAGGGGGCCTTGGCCATGATCTTCACCCTCCTATCAGACTGTCTCGCCTGATGAATAGTAGGTCGGCCGGGCCCGCCTGCCGTCGTCAGGGCACGATCGGCGTCCTGCCGGCGGGCGGTTGGATCGTCGAGCCGGTGCCCGGTCCCCACACGTCGACGCCTTCCGACGTGTTCCCTCGCGTGCTCTCCGGCGACATCGGTCCGACGAGCGTGAAGCCGCCGCGTCCCGCCGGCCGCTCAGGTGGATTCTTCGGATCGACGACGACACCGTTCCCCAGAATCGTGGCCAGCATCTCGTTCTGCACGAGCTGCGCGACGATGCTTCGATCGAACGTTGGCGGATCGACCTCGCCCCAGTCCTGGTGGACGATGTCGAAGTACAGACGATCGCCGACGATGACGACGTTCTCGATCGCACCGATCGTGTACGGATTGTCGCAGCGTCCGCATACCACGCCCCGCAGACGATCGCCGACGAGAAGAAAGGTGAAGATCTGCCGGTTCATGCCCAGGCCGAAGGAAGCGATCCATGAGCCGACGACGTCCGCTGGCCGCAGCGGCTTGAACGGCCCGGCCTGCCAGTAAGGCGGCGCTCCAGCGCCGCGGCCTCCTCCACCGCCTCCGCCACCACCTCCTCCTCCGCGGCGTGCCGAGGGCAGTGCCGGTGGCGTGCCCGGTGGAAGGTGATACGCGGGCGCGCCGCCGGGGTCGGCGCCGCGCGGGTCCTTGACGAGTGTGAGCTTCCCGTTCCGGTTGCCGGCTATGCCCGTCACGATCAGCCTGCCGTCCACGAGCATCGCCTGCTGATCGTCAACGGACGTGATACGGCCGGCGGTGTTGGCAAACGTGACCGTGAAGGTGATTCCTGCCTTCTCGTCCCACTTGCCGTCGATGAAGCCAATCGTCGTCGCATCCGAGCAGCTCCGGCAGTACACGCCGCTGACGCGGTTGCCGCGGATGACGAACTCGTAGATATGCGGGTCGTCGCCGAGCGGCGTCCGCCAACCGCCGCGCCAGTAGTCGGCGTTGAGCGCGGCGGCCGGTTGTGCGATTGCCAGGCTGGTGATCGCGAGCAGGAGCAATCGAAGGACGGTCTTCCTCACTGTGGGCGCGCGTCAGGGTACCTATAAGTTGCTGGGCATGGGTCGGCACCGCATTTCCAGCCGTCGCTATTCTCCGGCGTCGAGCCAAAGCCCATCTTCGAGCCATCGGCAAATGTGATCTCGCGTCCGAAGAACGCCCTCGCGTTCGGATCTTTCGCCGGCCATCCCGAGATCGTGAGTCGCGTGCCGGGTTTCAGCCGTGCCTCGTAGTCCGTCTGAAGTCTCCGCAACGCGTTCGGCGGAATTCCTTCGAACGCCCAGCGGCCGATGGTGCCGTCGGGCCCCGTCCCCTCGATGATCAATACGGCGTGCGGGTTGACCATCCGGAGCTCGACGACCACGCCAGTGATGGACGCCGGCTTGGAGACGTCGTAATACGGCGTGAACGGATGGTGCGCCGCCGCGGGAACGACCGCTAGCGCGACCAGAGCTGACAACCAGAATCTCATCGGTTTCTCCTCCCACGTCGATAAGACGCCGTCGGCTGGATTATCGCCGTCGCGAGCTTGCCTGACTACCCAGCTATCTAACGTTACGGAATCCGTCGGCGGACCTCGTCGAAGAAATTCAGGAGGAACGTGGCGTGAAGATTTTCCTTCGCGTTCGTTTCGGCCGGGCGTGGCGTCACGACGACGCGCTTGCCGTCCGGGGCGAGGTCGAAGTTCATCCGGACGCCGTCGCGATAGATCTGCGCCGGGGCCCATGCCCGCGGCGTTCCCGGAAGGAATGCCTCTCCTTCCGTCGTGTAGTCGACGACCATGACCCGGTCGTCGCCACCGAGAAAAAACAATTGACCCGCGCGGGACCAGGCGGGGAACTTTCCGCCGTTGGTCGAAATCTTTCTCTTCCCGCCAGGCCCCGGGAACGGACGAACGTACAGCTCGTTCGGTCCCGTTTCAGTGGATGCGTACGCCATGAATTTTCCGTCAGGAGAGAAGGTGGCATCTACTTCGACCTCTGCTTCAGTCAGAAACGGTTCCGGCTTGCCGGTCTTCGGGTTGTCCGGATCGCTGAGCTCTATCGGCACCGTCCAGAGGTCTGGCACTCCACTCGTGCCGAGAATTCCGTATACGAAACGTCCGTCGGCGCGCATGGAGAAGGCGCGCGCATTCTTCCGGGCGCCGACGTCGAGGATGCGTTTGGGTTCACCTGATCCGTCGGCGCGCATCCACCAGAGCGTGCGTCCGTCGGCGTATATGAGGTGTTTCGAATCGGGTGCCCAGGCAATTTCCCAAATGCCCGGAGCGGTGAAAGGGACCCTATAATGACGCCGCCGAATGGCGCTGTCCCCCGGTGATCGTCTAGGGCCCTACGAAATTTCCGGCACGCTGGGTGCGGGCGGGATGGGCGAGGTGTATCGCGCCCGCGATACCGCCCTCAACCGCGCCGTCGCGCTGAAAATCCTGCCCGACGCGTTCGCCTCGGATCCCGACCGCCTCGCCCGATTCACACGCGAAGCGCAGACGCTCGCAGCACTCAATCACCCGGCGATCGCGCAGATCTATGGGATCCACGCAGGTCCGGTGGGTCCGCCTCGAGGCGGACACCACGAAGTGCGCGCGCTGGTCATGGAACTCGTCGAAGGCGAGGACCTCGCCGAGCGCCTGGCTCGCGGACCACTGCAGATGGACGAAGCGCTGACGGCGGCGATGCAGATCGCCGAGGCCATGGAGTCGGCGCACGAGCAGGGCATCATCCACCGGGACCTGAAGCCCGCGAACATCAAGTTGAGGCCGGATGGCTCGGTGAAGGTCCTCGACTTCGGCCTGGCGAAGGCGCTCGACCAGGGATCGGGGTTCAGGGATCAGGGACAGGGATCAGGGACCGCCTCGCTGTCTCCGACCATCACTTCTCCCGCCCTGATGACCGGCGTCGGCATGCTGCTCGGCACGGCGGCTTACATGTCGCCCGAACAGGCAAAGGGTCGTCAGGCGGATAAGCGCAGCGACATCTGGGCATTCGGCTGCGTGCTGTTCGAGATGCTGACCGGCCGCCCGCTCTTCACCGGCGAGACGGTGACTGAAGTGCTCGCGTCGGTGATGAAGGACAAGCCGGCGCTGGCGGCGGTCCCATCCGACACTCCTCGGTCCGTCCGTCAGCTTCTGGCGCGATGCCTCGACCGCGACCCGAGACAGCGCCTGCGCGACATCGGCGAGGCGCGCATCCTCCTTGCCGCCGCGCTGACCGGAGCCGACGAATCGATCGCACCACTGGCCCAGGCACTCACTCCCAACGACCAACCACAAACCACCAACCACCAACCACCAACTACCAACCGGCAATGGCTTCCATGGACCGTCGCGGCAGCGTCCACCGCGGCCGCCATCCTCCTCGCGATCCTGCGGGTCCCGTGGCAGGCGACGCCGCCGCCGACACCTGTCCGGCTCAGCACGGAAATCGGCGTCGATGCATCCCTGGTTACCGAGCTCGGGGCCGCGGCGGTGCTCTCGCCCGACGGCACACGGCTCGCCTTCATCGGCCAAACCGCAGCCGGTCAGCCGTCACAGTTGTATCTGCGGCGTCTGTCTGCGCTGCAGGCGACAGCGGTCACCGGCACCGTCGGCGCGCGCGATCCGTTCTTCTCGCCCGACGGGCAGTGGGTCGGGTTCTTCGCCGACGGCAAGCTGAAGAAAGTGTCTGTCGCGGGCGGCGCGCCGATCGTCCTGGCCGATGCGCCGGGCTCCCGCGGCGGCACGTGGGCGGACGACGGCACGATCGTGTTTCAACCGAGCAACGCCGCCGGGACCAACGTTGGATCGCTGATGCGGGTGCCGGCGTCCGGCGGGACAGTCGAGCGCGTGATCCCGCTGGCGGACAAGGAAGTGACGCAGCGGTGGCCGCAGGTGCTTCCGGGAGGCGCGGTGCTGTTCACGAGCCACGGCAGTACAACACTCGGATACGAGGGGGCGTCGATCGTGGTGCAGACGCCGCCGGACGGCCAGCGCAAGACGCTGATTCGCGGCGGGTATTACGCCCGGTACCTGCCGACCGGCCACATCGTTTACGTGCACGAAGGGACGTTGTTTGCCGCGCCCTTCGATCCTTCGCGACTCGAGCTCACCGGTGCTGCCGTGCCAATCGTCGAGGGCGTCACCACGAACGCGTCGTTTGGCGGCGCGCAGTTTGCGGTGTCGGCCAGCGGCACGCTGGTCTACCTGCCGGGAGACGTTCGCACCCGCGCGTCCGAGATCACGCCGCTGCTGCTCGTCGATCGCACGGGCAAGTCGACAACGCTGCGCGCCACGCCGGCGGCCTGGCTGGACCTGGCGTTTGCACCAGACGGCAAGCACCTGGTTGCAGCGATCGGCGACGAGAGCAACGTCGGTCTGTGGACGCTCGACACGACGAGGGATACCCTGTCGCGCCTGACGTTCGGCGAGGACACAGAGATAAACGCCGCGTGGTCGCCGGATGGCAGCCGCGTCGCGTACGTGATGGGCCTCATCGATAGCGATATCTACTGGCAGCGCGCGGACGGCGCTGGAAGCGTGCAACGCCTGACCAGGAGGCCTGGCTCAAAACGCGGTCTCTCTTTTCATCCCAACGGCAAGGTGCTGGCGTACAGCGAGTACAACCCGCAGTCGAACAACATCTGGGACGTGATGCTGCTGCCGCTCGGAGGCAGCGAGGCGGACGGCTGGAAGCCTGGAGAGCCAAAATCGTTTCTCGCGACACCGAACATCGAAAGGTATCCCGCGTTCTCACCGGACGGCCGGTGGATCGCGTACGCGTCAGACGAGACCGGGCGCTCCGAGGTGTACGTGCGCCCGTACCCCGGTCCCGGCGGCAAATGGCAGATCTCGACGAACGGCGGCAGCTGGCCGAGCTGGTCGCGGGTCGGCCCCGAACTCGTGTTCGAAGCGCCCGCGGCCGGCGACCTGCAATTAATGGTCGCGCCCTACTCGGCGAAAGGCGACGCCTTTGTGGCCGAGCGGCCGCGTCCCTGGACCAGCGCACGCATCGGTCCGCGGTCGTGGTCGCTGCATCCCGACGGATCGCGCGTCGCCGCGTCGCCTCCAGTGGAGCAGCTGTTCGTCAAGCGCGACACGGTCGTCCTGTTCCTGAACTTCTTCGACGAAGTCCGCCGCCGCGCACCGTAGCGAAGCGCCTGTCCCTTTTTCAGACCGCAGCCGCCTCCGACCTCCTACCTCCTGTAAAGACATGCTATCTTTACACCATGAAAGCGCGCCTGGTGAACGTGCGGCTCGACAGCGCCCGCCTGCGCAAAGCGCAGGTGCTGCGCCGGCGGGGCATCGCGCTCTCGGACGTCGTCCGCGAGGCGATCGACGCGCGATATGGCCAACTGCAGTCCGCGCCGCGGGGCGATGTGAAGGCGATGATCCGCCGCATCTTCGACGAGCACCCGGATCCCGCAGATCTGCCGGAACGCGGGTACGACGTCCATGATCGACAGGCCGCCCACCGCGCAATCGTGCGGACGATGACGCGCCGGAAGCGGTGATCCTCGTCGATACCGGGCCGCTCGTCGCCTTGTGCGACGCCCGGGACACGAAGCATCGGCTCGCCATCCGGCAGCTGGAATCGCTCGCCTCCAACCCGTTCGTCACCTGCGACGCGGTGATCACCGAGGCCTGCTTTCATCTGCCCCATCGAAGCCAGCGGCTCCGGCTCCAGGCGCTGCTGCACGAGCTCGACGTCGATCCGCTGCCGGCGATCGCCGATGCGGATTTCTGGTCCGCCTCGTTCGCGTGGCTGGCGAAGTACGGCGATCACCAGCCCGACTGGGCTGACGCGTGCCTCGCCGTGCTCAGCGGACGCGGCCGGCAGATGCGAATCTGGACCTACGATCGCGAATTCCGGACGACCTGGCGGCGTCCGAACGGAAGCACTATTCCGCTGGTGCCACTGACTTAAACCGTTGCTGTAACAAACCTTGCACCCGCGTCGTATGACCACATCATGAGATTTCTCGTCCCCGCGATAGCAGTCGTGCTTGCCGGAGGCGCCATTATTTCCGTGCAGCGTAGCGATGCGCAGTCGAGTCCGATGCCGTTGAAGGGCAAAGTCGTGCTCGTCACCGGGTCCACCGACGGGCTGGGCCGCGAGGTTGCGGTCCGTTCCGCCGCGCTTGGCGCCACCGTCATCGTTCACGGCCGCAACCAGGACCGCGGCAAGGCGGTCGTCAGCGAGATCACGAAAGCCGGCACAGGAAGCGCTCGTTTCTACGCGGCTGATCTGTCGTCGCTCGCCGCGGTTCGCACGCTGGCGCAGGCGATCACTCGCGACTACGACCGCATCGACGTGCTGGTGAACAACGCCGGCATCTGGCTGCGCGATCGTCAGGTCAGCAAGGACGGTCACGAGATGCACTTCGCGGTGAACTATCTCGCCGGCTTCCTGCTGACGCGCTCTCTTCTGCCCAAGATCATCGCCAGCGCGCCGTCACGTATCGTCAACGTCTCGTCGCTCGCGGCCGCGCCGATCGACTTCAGCGACGTGATGCTCGAGCGTCCCGGCCGTGCGAGCCAGGGCTACGGCCAGAGCAAGCTGTTGCAGGTCATGTTCACGATCGACCTCGCCGCGGAGCTGAAGGACAAGAAGGTGACCGTCACCGCGCTGCACCCGGCGACGATGATGGATACGACGATGGTCAGGCAGTCCGGATCACGCGCGATGTCGAGCGTGGACGAGGGTGCGGACGCCGTGATGCAGCAGATCACCGGCGACGTGCAGTCAGGACAGTTCTATAACGGCTTACGTGCGGGGCGCCCGCATCAGCAGGCCAACGACGGCGCCGTCCGCGCGAAATTACGACAACTCAGCATGCAGCTTGCCGGGCTATAGTCCTCACCCGGAGGAGCTGTGTATGAGGAAACGCGTCCTGGTGTTCGCGATCCTTGCCTGCGCAATCGCGAGCACGAGTGCTTCCGCCCAGGGGATACCCGCAGCGGCCAGGCGCGTCGGTGTCGGCATATCCGTCGGAGGAATCTTCCCGACCGACGATGACGTGAACGCCGGCCTCGCCGCTGGCGTGACCCTCGGCCTCGCGCCTGCGACCGGACTCGGCCCGACGATCGGGCTCGGGTGGTACGAGGGCGATCTGAGATTGGCGCGGGTATCCGGCAGCGCGCGGGTTGGACAACTTCGCGTCCGTCCGCTCATGGGCGGCGTCGGGTACACGTGGGTGACTGGCCGGGTCGCCACGGGTGCGTCAATCAATGCCGGTATCAGCTTCAACTCGATCCGTGTGGACGATATGTACTCGCTCGGATTCAGCTCCGGCGGCGAGGTACGTGGCGACGCGAGTAACAGTTTCGCCGCGCGGCCGCAGCTCAGGGTCGAATACGCGGTGACGCGGAAGATGGGGGTCTATTCAAGCGCGAGTTACTTCTTCACGCAGCTCGACAGCGTGCTTGAGACGCCGATCGGCCGGTTCGAGGACGAGTGGGATGGGAGCAGCTTCAACCTGTTCGTCGGGATCGTGGTCTACCCGTTCAAGTAGCTTCCGCCTCTAGGCGGAAGGCCCCTTTAGGCAGACCACCGTGGTAAACGCCTGCCTGCCCTCATTCGTAAACTCGCCATGCACAAATCATCCGTCTCCCGCCGCGACGCTATCAAGACGGGCGCCGCGGCTGCCCTCTCTCTTGCCATCGGACGAACCGCCGCCGCCCAGGGCGCAGCCAACCTCATCACCAAGCCGATTCCATCGACCGGCGAACGGCTCCCAGTCATCGGCCTGGGCACCAACGCCTACAGCGTCAACACGCCGGAACAGATAGCGCCGCTGCGCGAGGTGATCGAGCGCATGGGGCAGATGGGAGGCGCCGTCATCGACACCGCGCGGGCGTACGGACGATCCGAGGCGGTCATCGGCGAAATCTTGCAGGGCCTCGGCACGCGCAAGCAGTTCTTCATCGCCACCAAGACGCCGATCGGCGGCGACTTCTCCAATCCGCAGGCGGTGCTCGACACGTCGTTCAACGCGCTGAAGGTCGATGTCATCGATCTGATGCAGATTCACATGATGGCCGGGCTCGAGCAGCTGATGCCGGTCTTCGAGAAGGCGAAGGCGGCGAAGCGCATCCGCTACATCGGCATCAGCACGTCGTCCGACGGCCAGTACACGCAGCTGATGACCGCGATGAAGCAATATCCGCTCGACTTCATCCAGGTCGATTACTCGATCGAGAACCGCAACGCCGCCGAGAGCGTGCTCGCGTTTGCGCAGGAGCGGAAGGTCGGCGTGCTGATCAACGTGCCGTTCGGCGGGCGCGGCCGCGGCGCGGCTGGCACATTCGCCAAGGTCAAGGGACGCGAGCTGCCCGACTTCGCGAAGGAGTTCGACGCCACCAGCTGGGCGCAGGTCTTCCTGAAGTACATCGTCTCCCACCCGGCCGTGACCGCCACGATCCCGGGGACGACGCAGCGTCGGAATCTCGAGGACAACCAGGGCGCCGGCCGCGGACGTTTGCCTGACGCCGCCATGCGCCGCCGCATCGAGCAGTTCTGGGATTCGCTCGGCTAGTTTGAACCGCGAAGGCCCGTTAGGCGCATAATCGGCACGATGCGCCTTCGGGTTTCAATCCTTCTGGTCCTGCTCCTTACCGGCATTGCCGCGCAAACGCCTCCGGTTGCCGACCGGTTCTACCAGGCGATTCGTCAGGATGACCTGACCGCGCTGCGCACGCTGATCAAAGACGAAAGTGTAAATGCGAAGGACGCGCAGGGTCAGACGCCATTGATGCTGGCGGCGGCCTTCGGCAGTGCCGAGGCTGTTCGCACGCTAATCGCCGCCGGCGCCGACGTTCGCGCGGCCGGCAGCGCTGGCTTCACCGCGCTTCACCTTGCCGCGGACGATCTCGCCAAGACGCGGATGCTGCTCGATGCCGGCGCGGACGTGAACGCCGCGTCGCAACTCGGACGCACCCCTCTGATCGCTGCGGCCGCCTCCAGCCAATCTGCCGAGGTCGTGCGTCTGCTGCTCGCACGCGGTGCGAACATACATGCCGCCGACAATTCCGGCGTCACTGCGCTCAACGCCGCCGCCAATGCGGACAACCGCGAGGCAGCGGAGCTCCTGCTCGAACGCGGAGCCGATCCCAACGCGCAGGCGCGGCTTCCGCAGGCAGCAACCCCACTGATGGGCGCCGCCATCAACGGCAACGCCGCACTGGTCGATTCCCTGCTTTCCCGCAAAGCGAACGTGGCTGTCGTGTCGGAGCGTACCGGCGCTGTCGTCAAGAATGGCCCGGTCCGATTCGGCAGCGTCACCGCATTGCACCTCGCGGCGACGGGCGGCAATCCTCAGGTCGTCGAGTCGTTGCTCAAAACCGGCGCGCCGGTCAACGCGGCAGATACGCGAGGCATGACGCCACTGCTGTTCGCGGTGGCGACCGATCGTCCGGACCCGCGTATCATCCGTCTCCTGCTCGCTCACGGAGCAGATGCGTCGATCCGCGGAGAGGGCGACGAAAGCCCCATCGACTGGGCGCGCAAGTTCAACAACCCTGTGGTTCTGAGCGCGCTTGGAATATCACCTGTAGATCGGGTCCGCCTGAAGGCGGACACTACGACGACCGCTGTTGCGGCCTCGTCGTCGCTCGCGACCGTCTCTGCCCGCGACGCAGTCCTCCGCAGTCTTCCACTGCAGCGCAGTTCGAGCAGCCGGGTGATGACCGATGGCGGGTGCTCTGCCTGTCACGCGCAGCCGTTGACGGCCATCGCCATCGACACCGCGCGAGGTCGTGGATGGACCACCCTGTCGTCCGACGTTGAGCGCGCGCAGGTCCCCACTACTCTGAACGCCGGCTTGCCCCAGCTATTGCAGCTGTTCGAGCCTGGCGGGACGCCGGACGCGTTGTTGTACGCCACGGTCGTGATGGCCGCGCAGCACGCGCAGCCGACGCGCGCCACCGATGTGTTCGTTCGCTACCTCGCGGCGAAGCAGCGTGTGGCCGGCAACTGGCGCGGCATTGGCGCCACGCGCGCGCCAATGCAGGATGGCGACTTCAGCAGGACGGCGATGGCCGTCCGCACGCTCTCGTACTTTGCGACGCCGGCGCGGCGGACTGAGTACCAGAAACGCGTCGCGCGTGCGGCCGACTGGCTCGCGGCGCAGACGCCGTTGACGACGGAAGACCGCGTGATGCAGCTGCTCGGCCTGCACTGGGCCGGCGCACATACCGGCACGCTCGAAAAACGCGTGCGCGAGCTGCTGCAGTTCCAGCGCGCGGACGGAGGCTGGGCGCAGACGCCACACCTTGCGAGCGATGCCTACGCCACCGGCCAGGTCCTGTACACGTTGAGCGAGCTTGGCCGCACCGGGATCGACGCCGATCTGCGGCGCGCCAGCGCCTTCCTTGTGCGCACGCAGCGGGATGATGGAACGTGGTACGTGAAGAGCCGGGCGATGAAGATTCAGCCGTACTTCGAGAGCGGTTTCCCCTACGGCCACGATCAGTGGATCTCGCAGGCCGCAACCGCGTGGGCAACGATTGGCCTCGCGGGCGCGCCTGAATAGGTGAACCTGAACCTCGCCCCACGAAATGTCAGCGAGTGCCGCTCACAGCAGGCGGCGTACTCGCCTCCGCAACTGCCGGCACCAGTTCCTTCCCATGCGGAATCGTCACTGACGATCCCGTGAACGCATCGCCGATCGGCTCCGCGCGTCCCTTCAGATGCGTGGCGAAGAACGCCTCGGTGATGGCCATGAACGCGACGTTGTTCTCGGGCTTCGCGAACCCGTGGCCCTCATCGGGGAACAGCGCGTAGACGACGGGAATGTTCTTCGCCTTCATCGCCGAGACGATCTGATCCGACTCCGCCTGCTTGACGCGTGGATCGTTGGCCCCCTGCGCTATCAGCAGCGGCTTGCTGATGCGATCGACGAACGTCAGCGGCGATCGCGACTCGAGGAACTTCCGCCCTTCCGGCGTCCGATGATCGCCCAGGCGGGTGGTGAACAGCTCGATCTGCGGCGCCCAGTACGGCGGAATCGTGTTCAGCAG
>DASTBV010000078.1:0-5113 GCA_035711805.1 Vicinamibacterales bacterium | reverse complement strand
GAGGCGACCAAGGCCGCCGAAGCGCGCGACTGGAACCAGACCGTGGCGGTCATCAAGAAACAGGGTGACGAGTACGCGAAGCTGCTGGGCGACATGTCGGATGCCGACTTCCGCGCCGAGATGACCGGCTTCGACGGCCAGCCGGTCAGCAAGGGCAAGTTCATCGTCGATCTCGTCGTCGGCGGACACGCCGCCTACCGGACGCAGTTGTTCTGCTACCTCAAGTCGTGCGGACGCGAGGAACTGAGCACCTACAACCTGTGGCAGGGCGTCGACGCGCCGGCTCCGGCGACCGCTTAAGGCCGAAGGCCGAAGGCCTAAGGCCCAAGGGAAGAACGAAGCCTCGGCTCGAACAACTCTTGGTCCTTAGGCCTCGCAGACGACTAGCGCTTATTCCTTGACCAGCCCTTTGGCCTTGGGCCTGTGGCCTTAGGCCTTATACACTCCCGCCCATATGAGCAGCGCAGACGAACCGCGTATCGGCGCGGTTCAGGGAGTCAAACCACCGGGCATCCGCGAGCTGACACCGCGCTCGGTCCTGTGCGGACTGGCCGTCGCGGCGATCATGGGCGCGTCCTACCCGTACATCGTCCTGAAGCTTGGCTTCGGGCCCAACGTGTCGGTGGTCGCGGCCTTCTTCGGCTATCTGGCGCTTGGCATCGCCTTCCGCAATTACAACCGCTGGGAAAACAACATGGTGCAGACGGCGGGCACCGCGGGCGCACAGACGGCCTTCATGTGCATCGTGCTCGCGGCGTTCGACATGCTCGCCGCCAGCCCGAACGTCTCCTTCACGACGATCCTCAGCCCGCTGCAGTCGTTCGCGTGGCTCACGGTCGCGGGATTGCTGGGCGTCCTCCTGGCGGTGCCGATGCGGCAGCACTTCGTCGTCGACGAGAAGCTGACCTACGCCGACGGCGTGGCCGCCGGTGAAACGCTCATCGTGCTCGATTCGCGCGGCGGTGAGGCGACTCGCGCGGCGCGGGCTCTGGGCATCGGCGTCGTTGTCTCGGCGGCGCTCATGCTGATGACCGAGGACGCCCTCGTCCTCGAGTGGTTCCCGTCCACCATGCTGTTCGGAACCGCGATCATGATGACGACCGGCGTCGGCGTGAACTGGAGCCTGCTGGCGATCGGCTCCGGGATGCTGGTCGGCATGCGCATCAACGCCAGCATGCTGCTCGGGACGATCGCGGGGTGGATCATCGCGCCGTATCTGCTGCTCCGCTACGGGGTCATTGCCGACACCTTCACGCGCACGGACGTGCTGTTCTGGATCATGTGGCCGGCAACCGCCATGATGGTGTCGGGCGGGCTCACCGCGCTGGCGCTGCGCTGGAGCATTCTGAAGCGGACCTTTTCGCGGCTCTCCGGTGCCCGCGCCGACGTGACGTCGTTTCCGCTGCAGTGGGTCGTCGTCGGGTCGATTGCGCTGGCGATTGGCTTGATGGTGCTGCAGCAGCTCATGTTCGGCATCGCGATGTGGCTGACCGGTATCGCCATTCTGTTGTCGCTGCCGTTGATGCTCGTCGGGCTGAGGGTGCTCGGTGAGACGAACTGGGGGCCGATCAGCCAGATGACGAACATGATGCAGGTCATCTTCGGCGCGATCGTGCCCGGCAACCTGACGGTCAACATGGTCTCCAGCGGCACGACGGGCACGATAGCCGTCGAATCCGAGGCGCTGATGCAGGACTACAAGGCCGGCTACATGCTCGGTTCGACGCCGAAGGCGATGACGATCATGCAGCTGCTAGGAACACCGGTCGGGGCCGCGGCCGTCTCGTGGATGTATCCGCTGCTGCGCGAGACCTACGGCATCGTCGGCGAGAACGCCGGGTTGGCGTCGCCGACGTCGCGGCGGCTGGCGGGTTTCGCCGAGATCCTCTCGCAGGGCTTCGACGCGTTGCCCGCGGGCGCTGTCCAGGCGCTGTTCGTCGGCGTTGCGCTCGGCATCCTGTTCACGATGCTGGAAGACCGCAAGGTCAGGTGGGTGCCGTCTCCAACTGGCGCCGCGATTGGAATGCTGGTGCCGGCGTCGGTCATTATCGTGATGTTCCTCGGCAGCGTGGTCGATACGATCTGGCGGCGCGTCGATCGCCCGTCGAACACGGCCTATCTGGTGCCGCTCGCCTCGGGGCTCATCGCCGGGGAGGCGATCGTGGCTGTTATCATCCCTCTGCTCGTCGCGCTCGGAGTGATAAGTCAATGAAACCGTCACGCTTCCGGCTTCTTGGTTCTCCGTTCGTGTTCGCGTTGGGTTGTGTGTGCCTGGTGCTCAGTGCGATGTTCGCCTCGACCCAGGCCACCCAGGCCACCCAGGCAACTCAGGCCACCCAACAGCAACCGATCGACGGCCCGACGTACATCAACGGGAACGACCTCGTGCGCCCGCCGAACTATCGCGAATGGGTGTTCATCGGTGCCGGGCTCGGGTTGACCTACGAGCAGGGCGCGGCCGGTAACACCTTCACGAACGTGTTCGTCAACCCGGCCGCGTATCGAGGCTTCATGAACACGGGCCGCTGGCCGGACAAGTCGGTGTTTATCCTCGAGTTCCGCGCCTCGGGAACAGAGGCGCCGCCGAACACCACCGGCCGCTTTCAGACACGCCTCGTCGGCCTGGAGGCCGAAGTGAAGGATGCGCGTTTCCCGGACGGCTGGGCGTTCTACAACTTCCGGCTGAAGCCGGAAGCTGCGACCATTGCCGACAGCGTGCCGCCGCTGGCAGGCAAGGACGTCGCGTCCTGCGTCGAGTGCCACACGAAAAGCACGGCGGTCGAGCGCACGTTTGTACAGTTCTATCCGACGCTGCTGGACGTCGCGCGCGCCAAGGGTACGTTGAATCCTGGATTCAAGTAACACGTAGTGTCCGCCTTCAGGCGGACCCGTTCTAAGATCGGATCGTGCCGGACGAAAAACTCGACGTCGATCGCGAGTTGACGACGCTCGAGGCGGAGTTGAAGCGGCTGGAGGCGGAGTACAACATGTTCTTCGCCGGCCGGCTGCCGCGGCCGCCCTGGGAAACGCGCGGTCGCGTGCAGGCGATGGTCAAGCGTCTCGATCGCACCCATCTGCACAACACCGGCCACCGCTTCCGTTTCGACACGCTGCAGTCACGTTTCCAGACGTTCGTGGATCTCTGGGAGCGCGGGCTCCGCGCGCGTGAGGAGGGGCGGCCGGGACCATTCGCGCAGCCGGCGCGCGCCGAGGAGAAGAAGCCGAAGCGCCCCGAGGACCGCATCCTGCACGTGACGACCTTCTCCAACCCGATGCAGGAGATGGACAAGCTGCACGATCTCTATGACAGCCTGGCGGAAGCGCGCCGTCAGTCGGGTGAGGAGCCGGTGCCGTTCCACAAGTTCGCCGACCTGATCAAGACGCAGGTGGCGGGCCTCAAGGACAAGGGCAGTCCGGAGGTGGCGTTCCGTATCGCGCTGAAGGACGGGAAGGTAAACTTTACGGCACGCGCGTTACGTGGCACTGAGGAACGCCGCTGAGGCGTTCCGGGAGACGGCGACGAGCGTCGGTAGAGCGCGCAGCGGGCACAAAAAAGCCCGGCGAGTGTTTCGATCGTCGAGAACACTCCGCCGGGCCAGGTCGTTGTTCGTGGTTCTAGGCTTTGGTGACGTTCCCTGCCTGCGGACCCTTCGGACCGTCGACGATCTCGAACTCGACCGCCTGACCCTCTTCCAGGGACCGGAAGCCGTTGCCACTGATTGCGGAGTAGTGCACGAACACGTCGCTGCCACCCTCGCGCTCAATGAATCCGTAGCCCTTGGCGTTGTTGAACCACTTGACCTTGCCTGTAATGCGCATCGTTCTTCTTCCCTGCCACCCAGTATTTCGGGCACAAAAAAAGACCGCGAGTGCTTGCGCGGCCTCGACTGCAACGTTGTGGGAACGCCCCTCAACGCACGCTTATCCTACGCGTGCGTGTATGGAGAGTCAAGCGATTGGCGAAGCGTAGAGCCCTCTTGAGCGTCTCGGATAAAAGTGGATTGCTCGATTTTGCGCGTGGACTCGCCGCGCGCGGATTCGAGCTGGTGTCCACCGGCGGCACGGCGCGCGCGCTCGAAGAAGGCGGTCTTTCCGTCCTTCCGATCAGCGCGGTCACCAGCTTTCCGGAAATGATGGACGGCCGCGTCAAGACGCTGCATCCGATGGTCCACGGCGGCATTCTGGCGCGCCGCGCCGTCGCCGCCGATCGCGAGGCGGCGGCCCGGCACGGGATCACGATGATCGATCTCGTGGCCGTCAATCTTTACCCGTTCGCAAAAGCAGCGGCGAGCGCCGATACGCCGTTCGACGCGCTGATCGAGGAGATCGATATCGGCGGACCAAGCCTCGTGCGCGCCGCCGCCAAGAACTTTCAGGACGTGCTCGTGATCGTCTCGCCCGACGACTATCCGTCGGTGCTCGATCAGCTCGATCTCGAGGGTGGACCGTCGCACGGTTTCCGGTTCGCGCTGGCGCGGCGCGCCTTCGTGCACACCGCCTTCTACGACGCTGCGATCGCGGCGACGCTCGCGGAAGTCACCGTGTCCGACGCGGGATTTGCCAGGGAAGTCGCCGGTTCGCCCGCGTTCCGGATGCGCGCGCTCCTGAAGATCCAGGACCTCCGCTACGGCGAGAACCCGCATCAGAGTGCGACGTGGTACGCCGAGTATCCCCGCTATGGGTTCGGCGACGCCTCCGTTCTGCAGGGCAAGGAGCTGTCGTACAACAATCTCCTCGATCTCGACGCCGCGCTGCGCATCGTCCTCGACTTCGGCGAACCGGCCGCTGCGGTCATCAAGCACACCAACCCGTGCGGCGTCGCGACGGGCGCCGACGCGGGTGAAGCCTACGTACGCGCCAGAGATGCAGACGCGCTCGCCGCCTTCGGCGGCATCGTCGGCCTCAACCGCCCGATTGACGCGGCTGCCGCACGTGCCCTCGTGTCGACGTTCATCGAGGCGGTTATCGCACCTGGTGTCGATGAGGAGGCGCGGGCGGTGCTCGCGGGCAAACCCAACCTCCGCGTCGTCACCACCGACTTCACGCAGATTCCCGCGGCCGATCGTGACATCAGGTCGCTCGTCGGTGCACTGGTCGAGCAGAGCCGCGACCG
>DASTBV010000077.1:0-13989 GCA_035711805.1 Vicinamibacterales bacterium | reverse complement strand
TGCCGGCGCCATCAGCGGAAAATGCGGCGCGTTGTGGGGCAGGTAGAGAAAGAACGGCTTGTTCGCCTTCCGCGCTTCGTCGATGAACCTCAACCCGAAGTCGGTCCACAGGTACGTGGCGTACCAGTTCTCACCGAACATAGCTGAATCGCGCGGCATCGGTGTGCCGTCTACGTACAGCGGCTCGCGTGCGCGGCGGGTGAGCGTGTCGCCGCCGCCCTGGTAGTTCTGGTTGGGAAAGTACATGCCTCCCTGACGAAGGCTGAGCACGCGATCGAACCCGCGCTCCCACGGCGGCGATCCGTTGTTCTGACCGAGATGCCACTTGCCGGCCATGGCGGTGAAGTAGCCGGCGTCGCGCAGCACCTCGGCGATGGTGACGGAGCGATCGTTGAGCCGCCCGGTCGTGCCGCTCGAGCCGCGCCGGACGACGTCCTCGAGGTGGCCCATCCCCGCCTGGTGCGGGTAGACACCGGTCAGGAGACTGGCGCGCGTCGGCGAGCATCGCGGCGTGCTGTAGAACTGCGTGAAGCGCGCGCCGCGTGCCGCGAGCGCGTCGAGGTTCGGGGTGGGGATCTCGCCGCCATACGGGCCGATGTCGGACCAGCCCATGTCGTCCACGAGCACGATGATGATGTTCGGTCGAGCGCCCGTCTGTGCCGCCGGCGTTGCGCGCAGGGCGCTGAGCGCAAAGACGCCGACCGCGGCGGCCGCCGCGACGATCGTAGAGAGCCGGACTCTTGAGGCGTGGAGTCCGGCTTTAGCCCGATAACGCGTCGTCAGCATCGGTCCTCCGCAGCAGGGTCCGGTTGAAGCCGGACACCACGTAACTGATTCGCGGAAGTCTACCCCGGCGGCGGCGCCGCCTCTCATATACTCACCTTCGTCTGCCGCGGTTCTCCGCATGAGTCGAATCCATACGGCGCGCAAGCCGCCCACGACACACGTGTCCCCACGCTGGACGATTGCCGTGGCTCTCGCTGTGGCAGCGATCGCCTGGTTCACCATCGATCGCGATTCCGGCGGCCGGCGTGCCGAGCCAGCGGAGGACGTCAAGGTCGCGGGATCGGCCGCCGCGGCTTTTCAGCCGACGATCGAGCGTGCCGCCCCGGCACCCGCGGGAGCGCCCGACGGCATGGTCTGGATTCCCGGAGGAGAGTTCTCGATGGGCGCCGCCGACCCGCCCGACCCGCAGGATGTCGTCGGCTTGCAGGCGACCCGCGATTCACGACCGGTCCACCGTGTCTCGGTGGACGGCTTCTGGATGGATCGGAGCGAAGTGACCAACGATCAGTTCGCGGCGTTCGTTGCGGCGACCGGGTATGTGACGGTTGCTGAACGCGCGCCGCGGCCCGAGGATTTTCCTGGAGCGCCGCCGGACCTCCTCGTCGCCGGATCTCTCGTCTTCTCGCCTCCAGATCGCGCGGTGCCGCTCGACGACGAACGGCAATGGTGGACGTACGCGAAGGGCGCGAGCTGGCGTCACCCGCTCGGCGCGAGCAGCACAATTACGGGGAAAGGCCGTTATCCGGTCGTGCACGTGGCCTATGAGGATGCGGAGGCCTACGCCAAATGGGCCGGCAGGCGCCTGCCTACGGAAGCGGAATGGGAGTTCGCCGCGCGCGGCGGGTTGTCCGGCAAGCTCTATCCGTGGGGCGACGAGTTCAGCCCAGGCGGCCGACAGATGACGAACCGCCATCACGGCCACTTCCCGGACCACGACGCCGCGAGCGACGGGTTCGCGGGCATCGCTCCCGTCGGACAGTTCCCGCCGAATAGCTACGGACTGGTCGACGTCGCCGGCAACGTGTGGGAGTGGGTGAGCGACTGGTATCGCGCGGACTCCTACGCGGCGCTGCCGCCGAACGAGGTCGTGCGCAACCCAAGCGGTCCCTCGTCGCCGTACGATCCGGACGAGCCTGGCGTCGCCAAGCGCGTGCACCGCGGCGGGTCATTTCTGTGCACCGATCAGTACTGCTCGCGATACATGGTCGGCACGCGCGGGAAGGGGGAGGTGGCAACGGGGACGAATCACCTCGGTTTCCGAACGGTGCTTGACCCTGCGTCGCGGTCAACCGCGAAGCGCACGAGGGAGTGAAGAAAGAGATCTTCTTTATCCCAGGGCATGCCGCGAGGGGCTTCCGCGGGTCGCTGAAGGTCTAGCCGCCGATCTGCTTCACGCGGGCAGCGGTGGACAGAGGTCGCCGAGGATACCGCCGCCGCCGCAGTACTTCACGTCCTGGAGCTGTATCGCGAGCCCGTCTGGATCCGTGAAGTACAGCTCTGGAGTTCCGCCCTCCGCACCGCCGCGATCGGGCATGCGGAGAGAGATGTAGGTGACGAGCGGCGATCGGCCCTGGCCGTTCTGCTGCTGCAGGCCGTAGCTGACCAGAAGCTTCGTGACGGCCGCCGGATCGAACCCGTCCATGGAGAGGCACGCGTGATCGATCGCGGCCGCAGCGGCCGCGCCGCCGGCTCGCGCGCCTGGTGCGCCGCCGCCTCGCGCCGCCGGCGCTCCGCCACCGCCCGGCGCACCACCGCCGCGCGGTGGCGCGGCAGCTCCTCGAGCCGCGCCGCCGCCGCGCGTGGGCCCGCCGCCGCCAATGAACATCAGGAAGTGCACGCCGGTGCCGACGTGCCAGGCCGGCGTGGCTGCCTGGTAGGCCAGCGGCTCGAAGCCGAACAAGTCCAGATAGAAGGGTACGGTTGTCGGATCGGTCGCGCGGATGGTGAAGTGGCTCGTGTCCTTCAGCGCCATCAGCCCTTTCGAGGGTGAGGGTTCCGCCGCCGGACAGGTCGTGCCTTCCGGCCCCGATCCGCCGCAGTAGCTCACGTCGTGGAGCTGAAAGACGATGCCGCTGGGGTCGGCGACGAAGAGCTCGCGCGTACCGGCTGCCGACCCGCCGGCATCGGATCGCCGGACGCGCACCAGCGCCTGCTTCGGCCCTGGACGCGTTGCTGCGGCCGGGGCTTCGACGACGCCGTGTGCGGCCAGCGTCTGCAGCGCGCGGTCGAGCGCGAAGTCGTGCACGCCGAAGCCGAGCGCGCTGATGCTGGGACGCTCGCCGGCGTCGACAGGCTTCAGCGCGAGGAAGCGCGGCCCGCTGCCGATGCGCAGCAGGACGGTCGAGCCCTGGCGTGCCTGAATCGGCATGCCGAACAGCCCCTGATAGAAGGCCAGCGACCGCTGCACATCCGACACGCTCAGCGTGATCTGGCTGAGACCGTTCACTCTAAACCGGGCCTTCGTGGACGGCGCCTGCGCCAGCAGTCGCGGAGCCAGCGCCAGACCGGGCAGCATGGCGAGAACGGTTCGTCGGTCGAGCATAGGTGCCGAGCGTACTCGATCCGACATCGCGTTGTCTCGATCGACCGTCGGGTAGACTCAATGGAGATGAGTTCGCGCCCGCCCGAAGCGCGCCGCGACGCCGCGGTAATCGGCCTGATGGGCCTCGCGCACGGCACCTCGCATTTCTTTCAGCTGCTGCTGCCGCCGCTGTTTCCCTGGCTGATGGCGGACTTCTCGCTCAGCTTCACGCAGGTAGGGCTGCTGATGACGACGTTCTTCGTCATCAGCGGCGTCGGCCAGGCGCTCGCCGGGTTCGTCGTCGATCGCGTGGGCGCGTTTCGTGTGCTGCTGTTCGGGGTCGCGGCGCTGGCGCTCGCCGCGCTGGTGCTCTCGGTCGCCGGCAGCTACTCCATGCTGCTGCTGACGGCGGCGCTCGCCGGTTCCGGCAACAGCATCTTTCATCCCGCGGACTTCACCATCCTGAATCACCGCGTCAGTCAGCCGCGGCTGGGACACGCGTTCTCGATGCACGGCCTGGGCGGCAATCTCGGCTGGGCGGCGGCGCCGGTGTTCATGGCCGGACTGGCGAGCGTCGCCGGCTGGCACACGGCCGCGCTCAGCGCCTCGCTCGTCGCCTTTGCGGTGCTCACGGTCCTGTGGCTGCGCCGCCGTGTCCTGATCGATCGGCCGGACGAGACCGCGGCCGCGCACGCGCTGCACGCGCCATCGACGGCGCCGGCGCGGCAGTTCGCGTTTCTGTCGTCCGGCGCCGTGTGGCTGTCGTTCGCGTTCTTTCTCGTGACGACGATGGCATTCGGGATTCTTCAGAATTACGCACCGGCGATTCTGAGCCACGTCTACGGCGTGTCGCTCGTCATGGCGAACGGCGGGCTCACCTCCTATCTGCTCGGCAGCGGCGCCGGCATGATCATCGGCGGCTTCGTGGCGGAGCGCGGCGAGAAGATGGTGGCGGCGGCGCTCGCTTTTGCGGCGCTGATGAGCGGTGTGCTCGCCTCCGGGGCGATGCCGCAGCTCGCATTGTGGCCGCTGATGGCGGCGATGGGATTCGGCGTCGGCACGGCCGGACCGGGACGGGATCTCCTCGTGAGGCGCGCGGCGACGAGCCGCTTCGGCCGTAGCTCGTTCGGTCGCGTCTACGGCTTCGTCTACTCCGGCTTGGACAGCGGCCAGGCGTTATCGCCGGTGCTGTTCGGGCCGCTCCTCGATGCCGGCCACTTCCGGCAGGCGCTCTTCGCCGTCGCGGCGCTCCAGGCGTCGGGCCTGTTCTTCGCGCTGCACGTCGGCAGCCGCGTACAGGCGTCGACGCCGCTCGCCGCGCCCGCCACGCAACCGTAGGGCGTTCCTGCGGATTCTGGAGTGAGCGGAGGGGACGGAGAGAACGGCTTCACAGGAGGAACGAAGAAACCGAGACGAACGGAGTTTTTAACCACGAAGACCACGAAGACCGCGAAGATCGCGAAGACCACGAAGAGGTGCGGCCGTTCGATTGGCCGCCGAAGGCGGCTTGCAGCGATGTACGACGGCGCAAATACAAGCCGCTGATGGCGCCTGTGCGGTTTGTATTTGCACCGTCGTACATCGCTGTCGTCGGCGCGCGACGCGCGCCGACCAATCGAACGGTTCCTCCGTTCGTCTCCGTTCCTTCGTTCCTCCTGTGAGACCGTTACCTCCGCATCCTCCACAACCTCTGGCCGTCGCGAGGCTCTATTCACCCAGATAGACCTCGCGGATCGCGTAGACTGACGGCGTTGTAGTGCTTTGGAGGAGTGCGCATGCATCGTTTGACGCGACGAATGATCCTGCCGCTGGCGGTGGCGCTGGTCTGCATCACGGTGACGGCAGCCGATCTGCCGAGCGCGGCCCCTGAGACGGTCGGGATGTCGTCCGCGCGACTGGCTCGCATCGATGCGATGCTCCAGGCCGAGGTCACCGCCGGGAAATTGCCGGGAATGGTGGTTGCGGTCGCTCGACGCGGGAAGGTCGTCTATCAGAAGGCGATCGGCGTCGCCAACCGCGAGACGCGCGAGCCGCTGCGGGCCGACGCGATGTTCCGCCTGTATTCGATGACCAAGCCGGTTGCCAGCGTCGCTCTCCTCACGCTGTACGAACAAGGCAGATTCCGGCTCACCGATCCGTTGGACCGCTACCTGCCGCAATTCGCGAACCTGAAGGTCTACAAGGGCGTCGACGCGGCCGGCAAGCCGATCCTCGCCGCGCCGTCGCGCAAGCCGACGATTCAGGATGCGTTCCGCCACACGCTCGGACTGGCATCGGGGCTCGGCCAGAGCCCGGTCGACGCGCTGTACCGCGAGGCCGGAATCTCCATGGCCGCACTCGATTCGCTCGCGCAGGAGATCGACAAGCTCGGGACGGTGCCGCTGCTCTATGACCCGGGCGACCGTTGGGTGTACGGGCTCGGTCACGATGTGCAGGCGCGGCTGATCGAGGTCTTCTCCGGCGTGCCGTATGCCGAGTATCTGCAGCGGACGATCTTTGGTCCGCTCGGTATGCGCGCCACGATGTTCGGTGTGCCGGCGACGCTGAAGGCCCGATTCCCGCTGGTGTATTCACCACGGCCCGACGGCACGATGACACCGGACACGGCGGATTCGTATGCGCGATTCACCGATCATCACTTCGGGACGTTGAGCCTCTCCGGCTCCGCGCCCGACTATCTGCGGTTCGCGCAGATGCTGGTGAACGGTGGCGAGCTGGATGGGGTCCGTATCCTCGGCACCAGGACGGTCGACTTGATGCGTCAGAATCATCTGCCGCCAAACCTGCCGTCGATTGCCGGTTCACCCGGGATGGGTTACGGGCTCGGCGTCTCGGTCGTGATGAACCAGGCGGCGCTCGGCCGTCTGACGTCCGTCGGCAGCTTCGGCTGGAGCGGGGCCGCGACCACGACGTTCAGCGTCGACCCGGAAGAGAATCTGACCTACGTCATTGCCGCGCAGTTGATGCCGAACGACAGCGCGCTGATGCAGCGCGTCGAGACCCTGATCTATCAGGCTATCGTCGACTGAGCCGCACGCCGCTGCGGAGGAGGTTCAACGATGAGGATGAATATCCCGGTGCTGATGGCCGCCGTGGCCGTCCTGGTGCAAAGCGGATTTGCGCAACAGCCGGCGGCTCCCCCTGCCGGCCGGACGCCCGCCGTGCGGTCGCCTGAAGTCCATCCCGACCGCCGCGTGACCTTTCGACTCTACGCGCCCAGGGCCGCCGAGGTGACCGTGTCCGGCGAGTTCGAGGTCGGTGCGCCCGCACACAAGCTGACGAAGGACGCACAGGGAGTGTGGAGCGTCACCGTCGGGCCGTTCGAGCCAGAGATCTACGAGTACGACTTCATCGTCGACGGTGTGCAGATGCTCGACCCGCGCAACCCCGCGGTCAAGTACAACCGCGGCCCGGCGGCCATCGCCAGCCTGCTCGACATACCGGCAAACAGTCCGCGCGCCTTCGACGTCAGGCCCGTCGCCCACGGCAAGGTCGATATTCGCTACTACGATTCGAAGACGACAAAACAGACGCGGCGCGTGCACGTCTACACACCTCCCAATTACGAGCGGACGTCCTCCCGTCTGCCCGTTCTCTATTTGCTTCACGGGGGAGACGGCGAAGACAGCGCGTGGACCGCGTTCGGCCGTGCGCACGTCATTCTGGACAACCTGATCGCCGACAAGGTCGTCCCGCCGATGATCGTCGTGATGCCGAATGGCTATGCCTACGGCTGGGACTCAGGTGTGGCAGCCGACAAGCAGCAGGCGGACTTTCAGAAAGATCTGATCGACGACCTCATTCCGTTCGTGCAGGCAAACTACCGCGCGTCGAGCAATCGGAAGGATCGCGCGCTGGCCGGCCTCTCACGCGGCGGCGGCCAGACGCTCAGCATCGGTCTGCGTCACCTGAATCTGTTCAGCCGCCTCGGCGTGTTCAGTGCCGGCAGCAACAATCCGCAGGAAGCGTTCAAGGATGTTGCGGCCAACGCCAGGAAGGTTGACGAGCAGCTGGATCTGCTGTGGATCGGGTGCGGCGCCGACGACTTTGCACTGCCTGGCGCGAACCGGCTTGACGAGTTCCTGACCGCCAACGGCATCGCACATACATTCCGGAGGACCGGCGGCGAGCACACGTGGATCGTGTGGCGTCAGTATCTGAAGGAACTCGCGCCGCTGCTGTGGAGTACGAAGCGCCCTTCCACGTAGCAATTCGCTGGAGCCCTCACCATGAAGAGAAGCAGTCTGCTGCTCGGCGTATTCCTTTCCACCGCGCTGGCGAGCGCGCAGGGGCCCGGGCCTCAGGCTCCGCTCGTCGATCCCAATACCGTCGCACCGGGTGAGCTCCTCGTCGAACCGCCCACCCTCATCAACCTCGGCTTCGAGTGGTTCGTTGAAGGCGACGAGAACCGCAACGCCACAGTTGCCGTCGCGTACCGCCGAAGCGGCGAGTCGGCGTGGAAGCAGGCGCTGCCGCTGCTGCGGCTGAAGGGCGAACGCGTCTACAGTCAGTCGCAGGTCGACGTGATCGCGCCCAACATGTTTGCCGGCAGCGTGCTCGACCTCGAGCCGGACACGGCCTACGACGTGCAGTTGGTGATGACCGATCCGGATGGCGTTCGCGGCGAGAGCCGCCGAACGATCACCGTTCGGACCCGACCCGAGCCGAAGCCGTACGCCGGGGGCCGCACATTCCACGTCTACCCGCACGGCTTCACGGGACAGAAAATGGAACCGTCGTTCGAAGGGCTGATGTGCGCGTACAACTACTGGTGCGCCGGCACCGACTGGGCGACCGCAGGACGGCCCCGCGTCAGGCCGGGGGACACGATTCTCGTGCATGCGGGGACCTACAAGTACAACCGTCACGAGTACACGAACAACGCGTCCGTCAATCGGACGGTGCCGCTCGATGGCACCTACTACCTGACCGCTGACGGTACGCCGGAGATGCCGATCGCCATCAAGGCGGCGGGGGATGGTCCGGCGATCTTCGACGGCGCGGGTAACTACGCCCTGTTCGACGTCCGCGCCGCGGACCACACCTATTTCGAAGGTCTGACGTTCAGGAACGCGGAAATCGCGATCCTGGCGGGCACCCAATTCATCGCCGGCTCGAAGGGCCTCACCGCCAAGCGCAATCGTTTCGAGAACGTCGGCGCGGGGATTTTCACGAACTACTCAGGGTCCAGCCAGTTCTACATCGCCGACAACTGGTTCTACGGCCGCAACGATCCCAAACACCTGATTGGATGGGCGGGGCCGCAGTTGTGGGAACGGTTCAACGGGGTCGACGGTCAAACCTTCCCGCCGGCGATGGCATCGTACGTGGCCGTGAAGCTGTATGGCCCCGGACATGTCGTCGCGTTCAACTACATCGCCGACTTCCACGACGGGATCAATGTCGAGACCTACGGCAATCCCGACGGATCGGTGGCTTCCGGGCCCGGCATCCTCGACGGCCCGAAATATCCGACACGCGAGTATTGGGACCGGCGGCCGGTGGCGATCGACTTCTACAACAACTACATCACCAACTCGCACGACAACCCGATCGAAACCGACGGCAGCATGCACAACATCCGCGTCATGCGCAACATGCTGATCAATCACGCGTCGCACGCGTTCTGCAACCAGCCGGCGCTCGGCGGGCCGGTCTACTGGATTCGGAACATCGCCTACAACCTGCCGGGCGGGTCGACGCGGCTGACCGGTGGGTCGGCGGGCGTAATCTTCTACAACAACACCATCCTCTCGGAGACCGCCGGCACGCCGCAGAACACGCACTGGCGCAACAACCTGATGCTCGGTCAGAACTCGAATCCGACCATCTTCAGTGTCTCCACGAACACCAACTACACATCATCCGACTACAACGGCTTCCGGCCGAATCCCGGCGCCGCCGTCTCGTTCCGCTGGAGCTCCCCGCCGTCCGCCGTCGCGATCGACACGCCAGGACCCGGGAGACGGCCCGCACTCGAGACACGGGAGTTCGCCAGCCTCGCTGAGTACAGCAAAACCACGGGCCAGGATCGCAACAGCGTGCTGGTGGACTACGACGTGTTCCTGAACGTACGGCGGCTCGACGCACAGGACGTCTCGAGCCTGCAGAACCTGTACAAGGCGGAGGATTCCGACTTCAGGCTGAAGCCGGGTTCCGCGGCCGTCGACAGGGGAACCCCGCTGCCAAACGTGACGGACGGGTTCGGCGGACGCGCGCCGGATCTCGGCGCGCTCGAAGTCGGCGCCGCCGTTCCCCACTACGGGCCACGCCCCTGAGAGGGGCCACCAAACGCGGCCATCGTCTGTGGTCGGAGGAGTCAAAGATGCTGCGCCTGTTTGCTGTCGTTTGCACCGCCGCCCTGCTCGAAAGCGCGGCGCTGCTCGACAGTACTGCACTGTCGCAAGGGCCCGCACCCGGCGGCCAGGCACCGGCCGGCGCCGCCCAGCCGGCGTTTGAAACGCGCAAGGTGGACGGCACCGATCGCGTCCACGTCTTCCGCTATGGCGGCGCGCAGGCCATGTTCATCGTCACCCCCGATGGCGTCATTGCCACCGACCCCATCGGCTACGGCCGTACCGATCGCGGTCAGGTCTATCTGTCCGAGATCAGGAAAATCACGCAGGCGCCGATCCGATACGTGATCTACAGCCATCACCATTTCGATCACGCCGCCGGCGGCCAGGCGCTCGAGGACGGCGGCGCTGTCTTCGTCGCTCACCGCAACGCGAAGACGCGGCTCGAGCGCATGCGCGATCCCAACACCGTGATCCCCGACGAGACCGTGGACCGCTCACGCACGATTCGTCTCGGCGGCACCACGCTGGAGCTGACCTACGTGGGCTTGAATCATTCGGACAGCACGCTCGTTATGCGTCTGCCCGCCGAGCGGATCCTCTTCGCCGTCGACTTCCTGAACGGGGGCGCGATCGGCGGGCGCGGCTTCATCGACGCGTACCCGATCGAGTGGGAGCAGAGCATCGAGCAGGTGTTGAGAATGGACTGGGACCGGCTGATCCCCGGGCATCCCGGCCCCGGCGGACGGCTCGGCACCAGGAAAGACGCCGAGGATATGCTTGCGTTCCTGCGGTACGCGTCGGCGGAGGTGAAGCCGCTCGCGCAGGCCGGGCAGTGCTGGGACGGCGTCGAGAACACGGTCAAGCTGGAGAAATGGGCGAAGTATCCGGGCGTCGACGCGGCGCTCCCCTTCGTCCTTCGGCGTTACTGCGGCCTCTGGGGGCGCGGCTTCTGACATTATTGTCCGCGGGCGTTGGGAGAAAATGGGTGCGTTGCGTCGGAACCATGAACAAGCTCACTCGTCTGCTCGCCTCCTGTGCGATGGGTATCCTGGCGTCGGCCCCTGCCTTCGGCCACCACTCCTTTGCCATGTTCGACCTCACCCGGAGAGTTACGATCACGGGAGTGGTCGCCGAGGTCCAGTGGACCAACCCGCATGTATGGGTCTACGTGGATGTGCCACGCAGTGAGGGACCGCCGGTACGCTGGGCCATCGAGTATACGAGCGTGAACCACCTTACCCGGCTGGGGATGACGAGAACCACGATCAAGCCGGGGGAGACGATCGAGTTCCAGGTGAACCCGTACGCCGATGGGACCGCGGGCGGGCGTTTCCAGATCATGAAGCTGCCGAGCGGCCGGTTCTTCTGCGACGTCGGCGCCGTCCAGCAGTTCTGCGCCGAGAACAACAAGTAGGAGAACCGGCCGTGATGACGTCTGCCTGGCGTGTGTGTGCGATCCTCTGCGGGGGCCTGATGTGGAGCGTGAGCTCGTCGGCCCAGGAGGCGAGGCCCGTCCATCCGGCCAACTCCGACAAGGTCAGCTACGCTGCGCTGGACGCGCTTCCCGACTGGCGTGGTCTCTGGTTTCCGGCCATTGGCAAGGTCGGAGGCACTCAGCCGGCGCTGGTCGGAGAAGCGCGGAAGACATGGGAGGCGCATCAGGCGCAGCTGAAGGCCAACCCCCGCTATGAGGTGCCGGAAACCAGCGACAACTGCGAACCGGACGGTATGCCGTCGCTCATGACCTTCCCCTACAACCTGGAAATCCTGTTCACGCCCGGCAAGGTCACCATCATCCAGGAGGCGCTGATGCAGGTGCGCCGCATCTTCACCGACGGCCGGCCGCTGCCCCCGCGCGAGCAGCTGGATCCGAACTACTTCGGGTATTCGGTGGGGCGCTGGGAGGGCCAGACACTCGTCGTGACCACGATTGGGACCAGGCCCGGCCAACGTCTGGGGATCGCGGGGATCGTCAACAGCGATCGACTGACGATCACCGAGCGCATCTTCCTGGATCCGGCGAATCGCGACCTGCTGCACCTGGAGTTCACCTTCGAGGACCCGGAGGTACTGGCCGAGCCCTGGCGGCGGACTCACACCTTCCGCCGCGACCGCACCTGGGAACAGATCGAATACATCTGCGTCCAGAACAACCGTCACAGGATCGACGAAAAAGGGCAGACGGTCGTGCCCAGGATTAACTGAAATCGTCAATACGTCGGCGCGCCGATCAGATCCGCATCAGGCGTCAAGGGGCTTCGGGGTGGGTGACGGCTTTCAAATGATCCCACTTTCGGTTCTGGATCTGGCGCCCGTCAGTGAAGGCTCCACCGCCCGCGAGGCGTTGCGACACGCGGTCGACCTGGCGCGGCTCTGCGAGCGGCTCGGCTACCTGCGTTTCTGGTTTGCCGAGCACCACGGCATGCCGAACATTGCGTGCTCGGCGCCCGAGATTCTGATCGAGCACGTCGCATCAGCGACATCCACCATTCGCGTCGGCTCCGGCGGCATCATGCTGCCGAACCACGCGCCGCTGCGAGTGGCGGAGAACTTCCACACGCTCGCGACGCTCCATCCCGGTCGCATCGATCTCGGAATCGGCCGGGCACCGGGCACCGATCCCGCCACGTCGCGCATGCTGCGTCCGTTCGACGCCGAGGATTTTCCCCAGCAGCTCCAGGAACTGCTGGCCGTGTCGCGGCGGGAGTTCCCACCCGGCCACCCGTTTTCAACCGTCCGGGTCGTGCCGGAAAAGGTGCCGCTGCCGCCGATCTGGGTGCTCGCGTCCAGCGGCGCGACCGCGGCGTTTGCCGGTTCCATGGGGCTTGGCTACGGTTTCGCACGGCACTTCAGCCCCGCACCGCCGGCTCCGCCCATCCGCGCGTATCGCGAGGCGTTCAGGCCGTCGGAAGAGTTCCCTCGGCCCCACGTCATCCTGGGCGTGGCGGTCATCTGCGCGCCGACGGATGAGGAGGCCGACTATCTCGCTAGAACCAGCGACGTCGTCTGGGTCCGCCGGCATCGGGGTGACCTGCGGCCGTTCCCGAGCCCGCAGGACGCCGCGCGATATGAGTTCAGCCCGGAAGATAGGCCGCTTGTCGACGCGAACCGCCAGCGCCAGTTCGTCGGCAGCCCTGAACGGGTCGTCTCGCTGCTGCGGCAGATTGCGTCGGAAACGGCCGCCGACGAATTGATGGTGAACACGATGATGTACGGGCGGACAGAGCGGCTGCGCTCTTACGAACTGCTGGCACGTGAATGGGAGCTCATCCCGAAGACGGGGGAGAATGGGGCGGTCCCGTCGAACCCGTCATCGGTTTGACAGGGGCCCTCCGGGGGGCCATGATCCGGGCGGCGCATGAACCGTTTCATCCTTGCGAATGCGATTCTGGCGCTATTAATAGCGTCATCCTCGGCGTTGCGCTCAGAAGCGCGCATGCAGGCCGCTGCGCAGAGCGGCACGCCCGCTGGCACGTCGCACCTGGCATTGCTCACGACCTACTGCTATTCCTGCCACAACCCGCGAACCAGGATGGGCGGACTGACGCTGCAGGGGCTCGACCCGCGGGCCGTCGGATCCGATGCGGAAATCTGGGAGAAGGCGGTTCGGAAGCTGCGCGGCCGCCAGATGCCTCCGCCCGGAAGCCCGCAGCCGGAGCAGAAGGATATCGACGCCTTTGTCGGGTGGATGGAAGACCAGCTCGATGCCAACCCGCGCGCGCCGAAGGCGGGCTACGTCGGCCTCCAGCGCCTGAATCGAACGGAGTACGCGGCGGCGGTGAAAGAGCTCGTCGGCGTCGCGATCGTCGCCAGGGACGTGCTCCCGCAGGATACCGCCGTCGATGGCTTCGACAACATTGCCTCGGCGCTGACGGTCTCGCCCACGTTCGTCGAGCAGTACGTGGAAGCGGCGCGGATGATCGCGAAGAAGGCGATCGGCGATCGCAGCCTGGACAGCACGTCGTACCCCGCCGCGGCCCACCGCGGGACGGAAGCGATGCCGCTGGGACTTCGCGACGGCGGCATGAGGCTGAAGCATAACTTCCCGGTTGATGGCGACTACCGTTTCAACATCCTGTTCCCCGATCAAACGCTCGGTCTGTATACGGGGAGCCTCGAGAACGAAGCGACGCTGGTCCTGATGATCGACGGCCGGGTGGTGTTCAGGAAGCCGATCGGCGGACTGGACGATCTGATGCTGAACAACCGCAAGGCGGGCGACGGACGCCAGCAGATCGCCGACCGCTTCCGGAACGTGTCGCTGCCGATTCAGGCAGGTGTCCGCGAAGTGGTGGTCGGCTGGATCGATCGTTCCCGCTTCGAGTCACTGAGCAACCAGGCCGGTGGTGGCGGCGGGCTGCCGAATTTCAACAGCATCGAGAT
>DASTBV010000076.1:0-14309 GCA_035711805.1 Vicinamibacterales bacterium | reverse complement strand
CGATGCGGATGGTACGCCCAGGCTGCAGATCAACGCGTCGAACTGTGTGCACTGCAAGACGTGCGACATCATGGACCCCTATCAGGTCATCACCTGGGTGCCGCCCGAGGGGGGCGGCGGGCCGCAATACAATGGAATGTAAGGTGAACTCCCAAGTCCCAAAGTTGGGAGTTGGCGTGAACGACTGGCGTGCGTCCGCGTGGAAGCGCGCGCAGGTGTCGCTCATCGCCGGCCTGGGATATCCGCTGATCAACGTTCTGGGTCAGACCCTGCGGTTCCATGTCGAGGGCCTGCACCACTACGACGCGATCATCGCGTCCGGGCGCCAGCCGGTGATGGCCTTCTGGCACGGCCGCATTCTCCCGGCCACCTTCTACTTCCGCCGCCGCGGCATCGTCGTCATCACCAGCGAGAACTTCGACGGCGAATGGATCGCGCGAATCATCGAGCGCTTTGGCTACGGAACCGCCAGGGGTTCGACAACGCGGGGCGGACGCCGGGCGATGGTGCAGCTGATCCGCGCGATGAGAGCGGGCAAGCCGGCCGGCTTCACGCTCGACGGACCGCGCGGGCCGGCGCACAGCGCGCAGCCCGGGGCCGTCTGGCTCGCCCATGCCACCGGAAATCCGATCCTGCCGTTTCACCTCGAGGCGGCACGCGCGTGGACGCTGCGCAGCTGGGACCGGACTCAGATTCCGAAACCGTTCACGAACGTGGCGCTGGTTGTTGGTGAGCCCATGCCCGTCGGCGCGGACGCCACCGACGCGCAGCTGGAATCTGCGCGCGTGGAGCTGGAGCAGCGGTTGGCGAATCTGGAGCGCCGCGCGCAGGAAATGGTCAGGTCCGCCTGAAGGCGGACACTACGACCGTACGGACACTACGACCGTACGTAGTGTCCGCCTTCAGGCGGACTTGTCAGGCGCTCTTCACAGCCAGAATCTTGCGGCCCTGTAGGACCGCTTCGGTAATCAGCAGCGGCAGGGCCCATGAACCCCACGCCGCCATGGCGAGCTGTTCCTGCACGTTGCCGACCCCGCTCGTCTGAAGCAGCGGAAACATGATGCGGAAGGCCACGAACGCCGTCGTGACCACATAGCTGCGGATCATCCACTCCTTGTGCTGGTCGTACAGCTGCCGCCTGATCGCGGTGAACGCCATGCCCGTTGTAATCAGCCAGGCGGTTGCCAGACCGGCCAGACCTGAACCGAATGCGACGCTGAGGTCAGTCGTGAACGCCAGATAGTAGGCAGTCGCCGCGCTGAGGACGATAGCCGTCATGTAGACGTATCCGAGCCGGCGATGCAGTCCCGGCCGTTGATCGCTGATTCCGAGCCACAGCTGAAACGGGCCGGACAGCAGGGCCACGATGCCGGTCGAGATATGCGCCAGCAGCCACCAGCGGCGCGGCCAGTAGCGATCGAACTGCGCCTCGTTGAGGGCGAAATACGGCAGCGCCGCGACCACGATGAACACCGCACCCGCCAGGAAGACCAACGACAGCACGACCAGTGCTGTGCGATGAGTGCGTGCCGGGGACGCGGCGGGCAGTTGCGACTCGAGGGTAACGGCCATGGGTGCGCATTGTGCCACAACCGCGGTTCGCCTCACGATGCTGCCGGGGTGTGGTAGCTTCTGACCGTGAATGTCTTGCGCGCGATCAAGTATGCGACGCTCGCTCGTCACGAGGGGTCGTTTACCGTTGCGAATGCGCGCCACGGCCGCGCCAGATCATGAGTCGCATCACGCTCAGAGTGAACGGCACGCCACAGACGGTCGACGTGGACCCGGCCACACCCCTCTTGTACGTCCTCGCCGACGATCTCCAGTTGAACGGGCCCAAGTTCGGATGCGGCCTCGGCCAGTGCGGATGCTGCACCGTGCTGATCAACGGGCAGGCAGTGCGATCGTGCATCGCTCCGGTATCGACGGTGGCTGGCGCCGAGGTGACCACGCTCGAGGGATTGGGCAGCGTGGAGAAGCCTCACCCCATTCAGCAGGCCTTCATCGACGAGCAGGCCGTGCAGTGCGGCTTCTGCCTCAGCGGTGTTGTCCTGACGGCCAAGGCCCACCTCGATCGGAATCCGAAGGCGAACGAAGCCGAGCTCCGCAAGGCGATGTCCGGAGTCCTGTGCCGGTGCGGAGCCAACACCCGGATGCTGAAGGCAATCATGCGCTACGCGCGCGGAGTGAAAGCGTGAACCGTCGCCGCTTCATCGTCCGAACGGGCGCACTGATCGTCAGCTTCGGCGCGGCACGGCTGGCGGAGAATCTTGCGCTGGGGACGACGGTTACGGCGCAGGGATTGAATGGTCCGGGCAGCCGGCAGCTCGATGGCTGGATCGCGATACGGGCCGACGGCAGCATCACCGCGTTCACCGGCAAGTGCGAGCTGGGCCACGGTTTGTACACCGCGCAGACACAGCTCATCGCCGAGGAGCTCTGCGTTCCTTTCAGCCGCGTCACGCTGGTGCAGTGCGACACCGCGGTCACGCCGGATCAGGGCACGACATCCGGAGCACAGTCACATCCTGCGAATTTCAACAACAGCAACCTGGCGCTGGCCGGTGCCACGGCGCGCGAGGCGCTGGTGGCGATGGCGTCGGAACGCCTGGGCGTGCCTGCGGGACAACTGGCTGTCAGAGACGGGGTAATCAGCGCCGCGAGCGACTTCGCGAAGCGCGTGAGCTACGCGGAGCTCATAGGCGGCCGGACGTTCAACCTGACGCTGAACCCGAACGCCAAGCGGAAGTCGGCGTCGGACTGGACCGTTCTGGGGACGCCGGTCCCGCGCGTCGAGATCCCGGCAATGGTGACCGGGCGGTTCGAGTTTGTCCATAACGTCCGCGTGCCCGGAATGCTCCACGGTCGCGTCGTGCGTCCGCCATCGACCAACGGCGCTGTCGCCGGGGTGGATCGTCGTTCGATCGAGCACATGCCTGGAGTTGTCCGTGTCGTCGTCAAGAACAACTTTGTTGGCGTTGTGGCGGAGAAGCCGTGGCAGGCCCTTCGGGCTGCCGCCGCGCTGAAAGTCACCTGGACACCTGGCGCTGCGCTGTCACCACAGAGCGATTTCCATACGCGTCTGCGCGGTCAGGCGCCGACGCGCGATACGCGCATGGTGGATTCGGGAGATGTGGACGCGGCGCTATCGAAGGCCGGCACGATCATTCGCGCGACGTACCTCTACCCATACCAGATGCACGGCTCCGTTGGCACCGCCTGCGCTGTTGCCGATGTGCAGGGCGACACGGCCACGCTCTGGGCCGCATCTCAGGCGGTATGGCCGCTGCGGAGTTCAGTGGCGCTGGTGCTCGGCTTGCGGCCCGAGAACATCCGTGTCGTCTTCAAGCAGGGGCCTGGCTGCTACGGCATCAACGGCGCCGATACCGTCGCATACGACGCGGCGATCCTGTCGCAGGCTGTCGGCAAGCCGGTTCGCGTGCAGTTGTCACGCGCCGACGAAATGGCGTGGGAGAACTACGGCGTCGCCTACGTCAGCGAAGAGCGCGCCGCGGTCGATCAGGAAGGTACGATCGTCGCCTGGGACTACGAGGCGTGGACGCCGACCCGCGGCGGTCGGCCGGGCGCCGGAACGCCCGGCAACCAGGTAACCGGGACGCTGGCCGGATTCGAACCGGCGGCATTTCAGCCGCGAAGCCCGGCACCTGCGCCAACGGCATTCGCCAACGGCAACAACTCGGTGCCGAGTTATGTGACTGGCACCGTCAACGGCCGCGCAGGAGGTACCGGACGAATTGCCTCGGAACGTGTGGTCATTCACAGCGTGCGGTCGCCGTTGTTCACGGGTCCGCTGCGTTCTCCCGATCGGCTGCAGAATACGTTCGCCCATGAATCGTTCATCGACGAGATTGCGGCCTCACGCCGCGTCGATGCCGTCGAATACCGGCTGAAACATCTCAGCGATCCCAGGTTGATCGCGGTCGTCAACGCGGCCGCAAAGGCGGCGAACTGGCAATCGCGCCCGTCGCCCTTGGGCGCCGGAGCCTTGCCGGGGGCGGCCCCCGCCTTGATTCGCCGCACGGGAATCGCGAACGGTCGTGGCATCTCCTGCGTGCTCTACGAAGGCAACAACGGCTACTGCGCGATGGTCGCCGACGTCGAGGTGAACCGGGACACCGGCGCGGTCGCCGTCAAGCGTCTGGTGATTGCCAACGATTCAGGGCCGATCTCCAATCCCGACGGCTTGCGCAACCAGCTGGAGGGCGGAGCGATTCAAGGCATCAGCCGGACGCTCCTCGAGGAAGTGACCTGGGACGGGCGGCGGGTGACCTCGGTCGATTGGAGAACCTACAAGCCGCTCTATCTCAGCGACGAGATGCCCGTGATTGAGACAGTCCTCATCAACCGCCCGGACATGCCTGCCGCCGGCGCCGGCGAAACGGCAGTGACCGTCGTCGCGGGGGCAATCGGGAACGCAATCTTCGATGCCACCGGCGTGCGGCTGCGCCAGGTTCCGTTCACGCCGGAGCGCGTGAAGAGAGCGCTGGCTGCGAAGTAGAGATGGCGCTGACTGTTTTTGCTTCTGACCGCTTCGCGGATCACCTCACGCCACCGGGTCACCCTGAGCGGGTGGAGCGCCATGCGGTGATGCAGGTGGTTGCCGACGAGTTTCGCAGGAATGGCGGGTCTGTCCGCGATCCAGGGCCGGCAACCCACGAGGATCTCGCGCGAATCCACGACGACAGTTACCTCACATTCCTTCGTGAAACGGCGGGCCGGGCAATCGCGCTCGATCCCGACACGTTTACTTCGCCCGACACGTACGACGTGGCGTGTCTCGCCGCCGGCGCCGCGGTGACGGCAGTCGATCATGTTCTCGACGCCGGCGCCGGGACGCGTGCGCTGGTGCTGGTCAGGCCGCCCGGCCACCATGCGGAACGAAACCGGGCGATGGGGTTCTGCTTCTTCAACAACATCGCCGTTGCCGCCGCCCATGCGCGGGCCCGCGGACTGTCCCGCGTGGCGATCGTCGACTACGACGTTCACCATGGCAACGGCACGCAGTGGAGTTTCTACAGCGATCCGTCGGTGCTGTTCGTGTCGTCGCATCAGTATCCCTACTACCCGGGAACAGGCGCTGCCAGCGAGGTGGGCTCCGGGGCTGGCGCCGGTTTGACGGTGAACCTCCCGCTGGCGGCTGGCGCCACCGACGCCGACTACGAACGCGCGTACGACGCAGTCGCCTGGCCGATCCTCAGGGCCTTCAAGCCGCAGCTGCTCCTGATTTCGGCGGGGTTCGACGCCTACAAGGACGACCCGCTGGCCGGGATGCGCCTCGAAGCCGAATGCTTCGGCCGCCTGACGGCGCGGCTCGTCGCGATTGCCGACGAGTGTTGCGACGGCCGCATCGTCGCGCTCACGGAAGGCGGGTATCACCTCCGGGGGATCGCGGACTCGCTGCGCTCGGTCATCGCGGCGTTCGAAGGCAATCGAGCGCCGGCGGCGCCGCCACAGACTGACGCTCCGCGCGGAGAGGCCGCGATCGCGGCCGTAAAACCGCACTTAGCGAAGTACTGGCCTTTATAATTAGAAGGCCCCGGGAATCAGGCCTCAGGCCTCAGTGCGTGCTGAGGTCTGCGGCCTGAGCCCTGTGGCCTGGGCCCTGTGGCCTTCCCATGCCTGACTACAAACCCCAAGATCTGGACAAGAAGTGGCAGCACCGCTGGACCCATACGCGCGCCTTTGAAGTAGAAGTCGATCCGGCCCGGCCGAAGTTCTACTGCCTCGAGATGTTCGCGTACCCCTCAGGGCACGCGCACATGGGGCACGTCCGCAACTACAGCATCGGCGATGTGCTGGCGCGGACGAAGCGCATGCGCGGCTGCAACGTGCTGCACCCGTTTGGCTGGGACGCGTTCGGCCTGCCCGCGGAAAACGCCGCCATCAAGAGCGGTACTCACCCGGAAGCATCCACACGCGCGAACATCGCGCACATGAAGGGGCAGCTCCAGCGGCTCGGCATCAGCTACGCGTGGGAGCGCGAGCTGGCCACCTGCGACAGCGAGTACTACAAGTGGAACCAGTGGCTGTTCATCAGGATGTTCGAGCGCGGTCTGGCCTATCGACGCCGGTCGTCGGTCAACTGGTGTCCGAGCTGCCAGACTGTTCTCGCCAACGAGCAGGTCGTTGACGGCGGCTGCTGGAGGTGCGGGACCCCGGTTGAAACGCGCGACCTCGAGCAGTGGTTCTTCCGCATCACGGCCTACGCCGACGAACTGCTCGACCAGACCCGCGACCTGACGCAATGGCCCGAAAAGGTTCTGACGATGCAGCGGAACTGGATTGGGCGATCGGAAGGCGCTCAGCTCAGCTTCGCGGTCGACGGCGATCCGGCAACGCGTATCGAGGTGTTCACGACACGGATCGACACCATCTTCGGGGCGACGTTCGTGCTGCTCGGTCCGGAGCATCCGCTGGTGGCTCAGTTCGCCGAGCGCTCGTCGGACCCGGCGGCGTTTCGCAAGAGAGTCCAGGCGTTTCGCACGCAGGATCGCGCCGCGCGCATCAGCGGCGAAATCGAGAAAGACGGGTTCGATACGGGTGTCCGCGCCGTGAATCCGTTCACGAGCGACACGGTGCCCGTGTGGGTCGCCAATTTCGTTCTCGGTGACTACGGCACCGGTGCAGTCATGGCGGTACCGGCACACGACCAGCGCGACTTCGAGTTCGCACGCAAATTCAGCCTGCCCATCCGGGTCGTCGTCACGGCCGATGGAAAACCGCAGTCGAGCGACGCGCTGACGGAAGCGGCCGACGCCTACGGCATGCTCGTCGACTCCGGCGAGTTCAGCGGGCTGCCGTCCGAGGACGCGCAGAGGAAGATGGTTGCGCTCGCCAGGGAGCGCGGCATTGGCGACGCGACGGTCCAGTACCGCTTGAAGGACTGGGGAATCTCGCGCCAGCGGTACTGGGGCACGCCAATTCCGATGATCTACTGCGAGAAGGACGGCACCGTCCCTGTCCCGGACGACCAGTTGCCCGTGCTGCTGCCGAAAGTCACGGAATTCACCGGCCGCGGCGATTCGCCGCTGGCGCAGGTTCCCGAATTCGTGAACGTCACGTGCCCGCAGTGCCACGGTCCGGCCCGGCGCGAGACGGACACGATGGATACGTTCGTCGATTCGTCCTGGTACTTCTACAGGTTTGCCGATCCGCGGAACGACCGGACGCCAGTCGATCCGGCGACGGTAAAGTACTGGCTGCCTGTTGATTTTTACGTTGGCGGTGTCGAGCACGCCATCCTGCACCTGATCTACTCGCGGTTTTTTGCGCGCGTGTTCCGCGATCTGGGCCTTGTCGATCACAGCGAGCCGTTCACGCATCTGCTGACGCAGGGAATGGTGCTGAAGGACGGCGCGGTGATGTCCAAGTCGAAGGGCAACGTCGTTGACCCGGACGCGATGATGCAGAAATACGGCGCGGATGCGCTGCGGCTGTACGTGATATTCGTCGCCCCGCCTGAAAAGGAGATCGAGTGGACCGACGCCGGCATCGAGGGAAGCTTCCGCTTCCTCGCACGTGTGTGGCGGCTGGTCGACCATTGGAACGAGACGATTGCCGGAGAAGGCATCGACAGTCCGGACGCCTGCGATTCGCTGAACGCCGACGAGAAGGCGCTGCGCCGGAAGACGCACGACACGATCCGCCGGGTCACCGCCGACATCGAGCAGCGCCAGCAGCTCAACACCGCAGTCTCCGCCATGATGGAGCTGGTCAACGAGCTGTATGCGTTCAGCGAGAAGACCGTCACCGGCGGGCCTGCGCGGCGCGTCGACGAAGACGTGGAACACGCCGGGAAGGTAGAGCGGAAGGAAACGATCTGCGTCGTTCGTGAAGCCGTCGAGGCGCTGATCCGCATGCTGGCGCCGTTTGCGCCGCACACGGCAGAGGAAATGTGGGAAATGCTCGGCTACGACAGCGGGCTGACTGCCGCGTCCTGGCCGGAATTCAACGCCGACGTGGCGAAGGCGGACGAGATCGTGATTCCCGTCCAGGTCAACGGAAAGGTGCGCGGCAGGGTCACCGTCCCCGTCGACATCTCCGACGACGAGCTGCAGCGAATCGCCCTGGCGGACTCGGGCGTTCAGGGACACCTTGCCGGCAAGAGCGTGAAGAAGGTTGTCGTGGCGAAGGGCCGGCTGGTATCGGTGGTGGTGGGATAGGTGAAACAGGTATCCGCACTGGCGTTCGTCGTCGTCAGCACAGTCGTGATATCCGGCTGCGGCTACGCATTAGCGGGTCGTGGTTCGTTCCTGCCGGCTGACATCCGCGTTGTCGGGATCCCGCTGCTTGAAAACCGCACGCCGATACAGCGCATCGATCAGGTGATCACCGAGAAGGTGCGCACGGAATTCATCGAGCGCGGGAGGAAATACGAGATCCGGCCGGCGCCGGGAGGCGCCGATGCCGTGCTGTCCGGCGCGATTACCGGCTTCGTCAGCCAGCCGGTCGGATTGGACCAGCAGCTCGCATCGGCGTCGCGATATCGATTCACCGTGACGATGCGCGTGCAGTTCACCGATTCGCGCAACGGCGAAGTGCTCTGGTCGAACGAAACGCTGACGTTCAGCGAGGAATACGACGTGCGGACGCGCAGCGGCACGCAGCTCGAGGGCGCGGTGCTCATCGAGCAGGAAGGGCCGGCGATCGATCGCCTGGCTACGGATCTGGCGCGGTATGTCGTGTCCTCCATCTTGGAGGCCTTCTGATGACCGAGCCACGGCGTCACCGAGGCACGGAGCAAGAATCAACGTTTCTGCACTCCGTGTGTCCGTGTCTCCGTGGCCCCCTCGATTGATGCCGGTCGTAACCGCTGCCGCGCTGCGCAAGGACATCGCTTCGGGCGAGACGGCACCGCTCTACGTGCTGGTTGGCGCCGACGAAGTCGAGAAGGCTGACATCGCCGCGCAATTTCTCGAACTGGTCGACGAGGGGCTGCGGGCGTTCAACGTCGATCGGTTCTACGGCGCCGACGTCTCGGCCGCGCAGGTGATCGACGCCGCCAACACCCACCCGATGATGGTGCCCAGGCGTGTCGTCGTGGTCCTCGAGGCGGAGAAGCTGCTGATCCCGAAGCGCGAGAGCAAGGCCGCGGAGGAGGACCAGGAGCGGCTCGCGGCGTTCGTCAAGTCACCAGCGCCCCATTCAACCGTCGTTCTCGTCTGCGGCGCCCTCGATCGGCGGCGCAACATCGTGAAGCTCCTGCTCAAGGAGGCACATGTCGTGGACTGCGGGACGATCGAGGACGGGGCGGACGCGGAACGCTGGGTGAAGGCGCGCGCCGCGCGCGAGCGTGTGTCGTTCGAGCCGGCGGCCGTGCGGGCGCTGATCGAACGGGCCGGGCTCGACATCGTCCGGCTGAGAGCGGCGTTCGACCGCGTGGTTCTCTACGCCCTGGGCCAGGCCACGATCACCATGGCGGACGTCCGCGAGTCCGTCCCGGCGGGCCCCGAAACGCCCGCTGACTTCGGGATCGCCAACGCGATCAGGGACAACGATGCGGCGGAAGCGCTCACGCAGCTGGCGGCGGCGCTCGATAGCGGGGCAGTGCCGGTGATGGTCCTCGGGCAGCTTCGGGTGGCGGCCGAGCGCCTGCCGAAGCCGCGCGTGCGGGCGGCCGTCGATGCGCTGTTCCGCACGGACCTCGCCCTGAAATCGTCGGGCGGCGATCCGCGGATTCTGCTGGAACGGCTGGTGGTGGAGCTGTGCGGCGAGGCACCCCGCCGAAGCTTCAGCGGAGGCGGTCGTCCTTCACTACGCTGACTTGGCGAGCCGCGCCGTGAGCCGTGACTTGTAGCGGCCGGCGGTGTTGCGGTGGATGATGCCCTTCGTCGCCATCTTGTCGACAATCGACACCGTCGCGCTGAGCGCCTTCTTCGCGCCGTCCACGTCGTTGGAATCGAGCGAGGCGCGGATTGCTTTCAGCGCGGTGCGCAGGCGCGATCGCAGTTCACGGTTGTGCTCCCGGCGCTTGATGTTCTGGCGGTTTGCCTTCAGGGCGGATTTCGTACGCTTGGCCACGGTTACTGGCGTCCTCTCTGTCTGATGATCTGCTGACCCGACAAAACGTCAATTCTATCATTCACCGGGCGGATGGACGTCCATCACCACGTTCCACTGGCCGTTCCGCTCGCGCTGCCAGACGCGCACGTAAAACCCCTTCGCCGCCGGTTTCTGCGGCGGCCCGACGGTGTAACTGCCCCACGTGTAGCCGAGATCGCCCGATCGGGCCGCCTCGGCAAACCGTGAATCAATCGTCGAATAGGGTTTCTGGGTGGCCAGCCACCGCAGGGCCGCCCGGTCGCCAACGACGGGCGCCATGTTCTGCCGCAGGAAGCGCACGCTGGCGGCAAGCCGGCCGCGATATCCCTGCGTCTGGCTGACGCGCAGGCTGCTGTTGAGCACGCCGTCGGCGGCCGACAGCGGTGGCGTCGTGTCGTCGTAGTCGCCGCTGAATCGATTCGCGACTGGCGCACGGGTGAAGCCGGCTGCAAACGGCACCGGACCCGGTGTGCTGACGCCGAAGTCCATCACCACCTTGAACAAGCCGTCGCGCTGGCGCTTCCAGAGTGACGCGTAGGTCGAATGCCGCGGCCGTCCGTTATCGCGCGACTTCCGCACGTTGCGGACCGGCCCGGTGAGATATCCCAGCTCGCCGCTCGCCGCGACGTCGCCGTAGCGCGGTTCCCAGATGAGTTGAAGATCGGCGGGCGGATCCGGGTTCTTCCTGATTTGATCTTTCGCCAGGCCGGCGCCGCCTTCAAAGCCGACCGCGTCGTCGGCGAAGAACTCCAGGAAGGCCTGTTTCCATCCAACGACCAGCGCGCGCGCGGCGAAGGCACGCTCCGCATCGATCATCTGGGTCAGCGCTTCGGGCAGGCGGCGCTGAGTCTGCGCAGTCAGTGCGACTGCGGCAAGGAGCACAAGCGCCGGGGCGGCGAGAAGTCGGAGTCGCCAGGGCACGGCCAGATCGTAACTAGAAACCAGCCAGCGACCAACTACCAGCCAGCGCGCGCGGTACTCGCGCAAAAGTCCCTCCTTGCTGCGCGGCTTGCGCGTCTCCAACCCTTGGATGAGTCGACACTGCGGGACTGACGAGGAGTAACCATCACGCGCTCGGCTTCAGGAGAGAAGACGGGAAGCGTCAGTTCGTCGGCACGAGGCGCTTCAGCTCTTCGTGCCAGTTGAGGACGACAAATATCTGCGGTGACCCGTGGTCACCCGCCTGTTTGAGCACCAGAAGCCGCTGACCATCTGGCGCCACATCGTACTGGCGCGGCACACCGCCCCCGGAGAAGTACCGGTTGTCGAGGAGCTTCTGCAGGGCGCCTGTACTCCACGCAGAGCCGCGTGATTCGACTGAAACCGTCAACAGCGATCCGTCACGGGCAACGTAGAACAACTCGTTGCCATTCCGCGTCCAAACCGGTTGCCGCCCGCCACCTGTCGAAACCCGCCATTCCCCATCGTCTACGCCAGGGAAGGGGCGCACGTAGATTTCCAGCTGACCTGACTTGTCCGACTCGTACGCAAGCCAACGACCGTCGGGCGACACGATCCCATTCCGTTCATCGAACGGCGTCGCGATCAACGCCTCCGAAGGTCCGGACTTACGGGATCGTAAGAGGCTCACCAAACGAAGGTCGCGATCACCCGCCGGCATAATCTCATGGAAGACTACGCTGCGGCCGTCGGGAGTGATGCTCGTGGGAACATGCGTGTTTGGACTCTCGGTTAACCTCTCAGGGACGCCAGAACCATTCGCGTCCTGCAGGTAGAGATTCACGCCTCCACCGTCGCGTCGCGACGCAAACACCACGCGCGCTCCGTCGGCGCTCCAGACGGGATTGGCCTGGTCTCCGGGCTGGGGCCTCAAGGTGCTCCGGAATAGATCCCACACCCACCCGCCGCTCTGACCGCCACTCATATTCAGCGCGATACCCTCGCCATTTGGTATCAACCGCGGGTACTGATACGAGCCTGGTGGTGCCCCAGACGATGTCTCGTGTCCCTGCCGATCCACCCACACCGGCACGAGACCCGTAGCCTCAATAGGTGCGTCTACGTACACGAGTGTGCCGTCCGCCGCCATCGCGAAATCGGCCGCCCCAGCGGTCGTCGTCACCAGGCGCGGAACAGCGGGTACAGGTGTACCGCGCACCTCCAGCCGGTCGAGGTCAAATGCGACGGCACGGAGCGCATTATTCGCGGCGTAGACCAGATGACCTGATCGCACATAGCGGGCGTCATGCCCTCCCCGCAGGATCGTCTTTATCGTGCGAGTCGAAGGGTCCAAGACTGCGATCTGCGCGTTGTCGAGGCCGCCACTGGCGGCCGTGATGGTGAAGAGCACCCCACGGCCATTCGGCAGGATTTCTGGCCAGAGGTGGTCGGCTTCCCCTCGATTAGGCTCAGGCGTGCTCAGCACTTCGGCGGCCGCGCCAGGCTCCGCAGGTACTCGCTGCAGCCCCGTAGCTTCGTTGGCAGTGGCAAAGACGATACGGTTGTCCGTTCCCCAAACGGCACCGAGCGAATTCCCATCCATCGTCAACAGCGTGATCGCTGGACCACCGGTTGTCGCCACTTTCCTGAGCGTGTTCGTACCCTCCACGAACCCGATCCAATCTCCATCTGATGACGTGAACACGCCACTCAGAGTACGGGACGCGGACAAAAGTGCTGCGGGTTCGAATTGAGTGAGCGAACGGACGAAGAGCTGGGTCGCGCTATTGCCGATGTAAACGATTCGCGTGCCATCCGGCGTCACCGAAATGTCTCGATCACTACCGCCGATGCTCAAGGCCGCTGAGCTGGAAGGCGAAACCGTCATCTTCAACACGCGCGTTGCTGACGGACGTACCGTCGCCCACATCATGGTGGTCGCAGCTGCTGCGCCGGCGAGCGCCGCGAACGAGAGCTGCAGGGCGCGCCGCCAGATCGGCACCCGACGCGCCACAGGCCCCTGACCGATCTCTTCCGGCGTGCCGGCGAGGACGTCGTCGATCTCCACGCGCGCGTCACCAATGTCGCGTAACCGACGCGTGGCATCCTTCTCCATGCATCGGTGCAACAGGCGGCGAATCGGGGTTGGTGTGGCGGACGGCAGCGCCGACCATTCCGGCTCCCGTCCCAGGATTGCGGCGATGGTGTCCGAGACGGTGCTGCCGGCGAACACGGCCTGTCCGGTGAGCATCTCGTACACCACGCATCCGAATGCCCAGATGTCCGTCCGCTTGTCGACCGCCTGGCCTCGCGCCTGCTCCGGGCTCATGTATGCCGCGGTCCCGAGGATCACGCCCCCACCGGTGCCGCTGATTGTGACCGTGGGTGATTGCGTCAGATCGCGTTCAGAGACATCACTGCTCGCCGCCTTCGCGAGTCCGAAGTCGAGCACCTTGACGGTGCCAGCGTGTGTGATCTGTATATTGGAAGGCTTCAAATCTCGGTGCGTGATGCCCTTCTCGTGCGCGGCGTCGAGTGCGTCGGCGATCTGCTGTGCAATCGGGAGCGCCTCTTTGACTGGCAGCGGTCCCTCCAGGAGGCGTCCCGCCAGGGTGTCGCCCTGCACGAGCTCCAGCACGAGGGCCGGAGCGCCGTCGCAGTCCTCCACGCCGTAGATGCCGCCGATGTGCGGGTGATTGAGCGCGGCCAGCAGCCGTGCTTCCCGCTCGAAGCGGGCGCGGCGGCCGGGATCGGCGCTGACGGCGGGCGGCAGAATCTTGATTGCCACGTGCCGTCCCAGCGTCGTATCGCGCGCGCGATAGACCTCGCCCATGCCGCCGGCGCCAAGCGCGGAGAGGATTTCATAGGGGCCTAGGCGGGCGCCAACGGTGAGTGCCAAGCCGTGAGTATATGGGCAGCAGGTCGTTGAGGCGGGACGGAATTACTCTTCGCGAGTCACGCCGTTTGCGGCGACTGGAAGCCAACGCTTATAACGGTTATCGACGCCGACGACGGTCGCCCGTTTCTTGCGGGGTTTATGAGATGACCTCTAGTCGAGCACTTCGTAGGGTCCCCTGCGGGGCGGATCCTGCGCGAACTTGGGCACGACCCGGTCGTCGATGATTTCGAACCACTTGTAGAGGACCGTTCGCCTCGGTGCGTTCGTCGTGGCACCGGCCTTTGAACCGACCTTCCGCACGTAGTCCTTCGTCTCGCGATACGGCGGGACGCCGTCGTATCGGTCTACGGCGCCAGGGCCCGCGTTATACGCCGCAAGCGCCAGCTGTTCGCTGCCGTACTTGTTCAGGAGCTGACGGAGGTAGGCGGTGCCGCCACGGATGTTTTCT
>DASTBV010000075.1:0-8053 GCA_035711805.1 Vicinamibacterales bacterium | reverse complement strand
CTGCCACGCTGCTGATCTGCTTCCTCCCTGAGATCCTCAGCCTCTTCCCGCCCCTTCTCGGCCGTGACACGGTTCAACTCAGTCAGGGTCTTGTCGTCAGACACGTGGGCCTCTTCCATGTTGACTTCCTATTCGGTCGTCCGGCCGTCGAAATGTTCGCTGTCCGCCTCCGCGTCGTCGCGGGTATGGTGGACAACAATCGCCTCACCCGTGCCCGCTTCCACGCGAAAGAACTGGTCGAGCGTGACTTGAGTGACCGCTCAAGCGCCGCCGGCCGGCCCCGAGACCCGCGACCGCATCCTGCGAACCGCCTTTCAGTTGTTCCACGAACAGGGCTTCAACGCGACGGGCGTGGCCACCATCGCCCGCGAGACCGGTGTCAATCCCGGCAGCCTCTACCACTTCTTCGAGAGCAAGGACGATCTGCTCCTTGCCGTGCTCGCCTTCGCGCTCGACTACCTTGGTCCCGCGGTCATCGATCCGGTGGAACGGGCCGTCACCAATCCGGTCGACCGCGTGTTCGCGCTCCTTCAGGGGTACCGCGACCGGATGGAGCGAGAGAGCTGCCGGATGGGCTGCCCGATGGGCAACATGGCGCTCGAAGTGAGCGACAGCAACGCCAGGGCGCGGGCGCTGGTGCACGACAACTTCGAGAACTGGATCGGCCGCGTCAAGCCTGGCTCGAGCAGGACCGGCGGATACCACGCGTAATCGATCGGCGCCGTCTGGCACGGTTCATCCTGACGGTGATGGAAGGTGGATTGATGCAGGCGCGCGCCGCGGGGGACCTGGCGCCCGTTCGACGAGTCCGTCGCGGTGCTGCGCGACTACTTCGATCGCCTTTGGTTGGCGATGTGGTTGTGCGCCGGCGCGGCGATGCCGGCGCGCCGAAGAGGAGCACTCGATGACCCGCTGGCTCGTCCTGTTTTTCTTCGTGTCGATGGCGACCGCGCATGCTCAGGCGCTCGCGGCCGAGCCATGTTCGTGAACGAAGGCATCGTCTATGCCCCGATCCAGGACGTCTGGAAGGTCTGGTCGACGTCCGAGGGATATCGGGCGCTGGGGGTCGCACTCGCCGAGCTCGATCTTCGTCCCGGCGGCGTGATCCGTTCGCGCTACAAACCCGACGGCAGGCTTGGCGACGAGCAGACGATCGAAAACGAGATCCTGGCCTACGATCCGCCGCGCATGATCGCCATTCGCATCCGGAAGACGCCCGCGGATTTTCCGTTCAAGGAAGCCTGGAAACATATGTGGACGGTTGTGACCCTGACGCCGCTCGACGGCAACCGGACCCACCTGCGCGTCTCCAGCCTCGGCTACGGCAGCGACCCCGAATCGCTGGCGATGCGCCGGTTCTTCGAGAGCGGCAACGAGCACACCCTCAAAACGCTCGCGGCGTCGTTCGCGAAGTGGTTCGTTGTGGTCGGCGCAGAAGCCGCGCGACCGATCGAACGCGCAGCTCGACTGCCAGGCGCGGCTGAGATCGTGCTGATGACGTCGGCGAGGCGTCATCCGCTGAATCCTGTATTCGCCGCTGCAGGGCGCTGCTCGCCGAGGCGGCATGTGGCCTCTTGTCCCTCGCGATTTTGCGGAATCCACTGGATGGATTCCTCGCGAGGGCCTCGGCGACGATCGTTGGTAAAGGGCCTGCTGATGCCTCCCGCATCAACCTCATGGTTCACGCTGGCCCTTCGCGACAGGGCCGGGTATACCGGCGCCTGTCGCCTCTCTGGATTACTCCGATGCGGATCGAGCCGCGTGGGTCGTCGTCTAATCGTGTCGTCCCGACAGATATTCTTGACGCAAACGGGCGAGATGATTGCGAGCGGACGCGTTACCGGGCTCCAGCTCCAGCGCCCGTAGAAACGCGCGCGCCGCCTCTTGTGGCCGGCCGTGGAGTACCCACGCCACGCCGAGAGCATCGTGCATCGCGGCAGTCCCGGGCGACAGCGCGACGGCACGCAGCAGCGCCTCGATTGCGGCGCCGGAATCGCCGTAGCTAATCAGCGCCACGCCGAGTCTGGCCAGCACCTCGGCATCATCGGGCCGAGCGGCGAGATAGATGCGGTAGTGCGTAATCGCATGGTCGATCCATTGCTGTCCGAAGAACAGCGCATCGGCAAGATCGACGTGGGCGTCGAGCTCCTCCGCGGACGCGTCGGCGCGGCCAGCCTCCGGCCATGAATCGACCCAATACACACGCAGCGCATTTCCAATCGTCGCAACGGGAGTTTCGCGACGAAAGCCTCGATAGAACAGGCGCCAGCGCGGGTCGAGGTACACGCCACTGTCAATCGTCGCGCTGATCGCGACGTAGCCGGGAAGCCGTGGCTTGTTGATCCGGGGCAATGCAAAGGTCGGCGCTCCGGGGAGGTGTGTGCAGTCGATCCCGTAATAGGCGGGATCGGCGGTTCCGAAATACGCGAGATTGACGTGCGGTACGCCGGCCTCGGTCATCCACGACTTCAGTGCCTTGAGATGCTGGCCCCAGTCGAGATTCGAGTCGGTGAGCAGCCTGGACCCATTGCGCGGGCCGCCGACGAACTGATTGAAGAACGTCAGGGTGAAGGGGTACACGGCCGCATAGGTCACTCCCCAGAATGCCGTCATGCCGGCAAGCGCGATCGCGCCCGTCGGCCGACGCATGACGCGCAGCGCATCCGCGCCGGCGGCGGCGACGATGAGCACAAAGGGAAAAATCGGCAATATGTGGCGAAGGCCGATATTGATGCCGCTGGTCATCGCCACAGCGGCGTAGAGCGCCGGCGGCGCAGCGACGAACAGCTGATCGAACCGGTCCTGATGCCGACGCCTGAGACAGACGATCAACCCGGTGGCGAGCAGCACCAGCAGTGCGGCTGGCGTTTTGACGAGAAACGCCACCGGGAAGTAGTACCACCAGCCGCCGCTGCTGCTGTAGTGGCCCGCCAGGAAGGCCGGAAGTTGCCGCGCGCTCGCCTGACTGTAGAGCAACCCCTGGGTGAACGCGTTCGGGAGCACCCGCCGGTCGTCGAGCCAGCCAGTCACCCGTGCCAGCGTGGGAGCGTTCTGGTTCGCCACCGGCGTGTCGTGATAGCGCAGTCGGTCCTGCCGGTCGGATGCCGCATACCGGAAGCCATAGACGCCCCAGACCGCGGTGAGAGTGGTCGCTGCGACGATCAGGGCGACGGCGGCCGCGCGTTTCAGCGACAGACATCGCTTGAACACGGCGAAGGCGAGCAGCAGCACTACCAGAGGAAGCAGGATGAGTCCGGAGAACTTCGTCACCACGGCCAACGCAACGAAGATCGAGAGGGCGGCGACATTCGAGCGCGTGAACTGCCGGCAGGTCCGCCACAAGAAGTACGCGGCCCCGAAGACGAAGCAGGTGACGCCGAAGTCCGTGGTCGTCAGCGACGCGTGTGCGCCGATGTTCGGCTCGAGCGTGTAAAAGGTCAGCGCCAGAAGTGCGCCAATGAAACCGAGCCATTCGTACGCCCATGCAAACACCAGGATGCCGAGCACGACGCCCCAGACGACGATCATCGTGCGCGAGGCGAAGAGGAGCCTGTCGGCGTCGTTGTGCACGAACACGAACTGCCGTGCGAACTCGTAGGCATCGCTCGTCGACTCGGGCGCGGAGGCCCGGCTGAGTGCAGCCCTGTCGACGTTGACGTCCATCGCCAGCAGCGGCAGCGCTGCCCACATGCGGATGAACGGCGGGTGCGACGGGTCGACGCGATGGTCGCCCTCCGCGAGCGCCATATAGCCGGCGGCCAGGTGCATCGGTTCATCCCAGGTCGCGGACTTCCGGGAATGGCTGGCGACGGCCAGCGTGATGAACGCGGCGGCGAACGCCGCAAGCACGCTTGCGATCACCAGACGGCGTGTTTCGGTACGCGCGGCCGCGGTGGTCGCGACCGGCGACAACGACTGCGCCGGGCGGCGGCGTCGGCGTGCCGGACGGACGCTCATCGCCCGGATCCTTCGGTCCGGTCGTCACCTGGCGGCCCGCTTCCGTGGCGAAGCGCGCGCCGGGCCAGCGCGAGGTTTTCACGTGCTTCGGCGTATCCGGGATCGGCCTCCACCGACGATTCGAAGTGCGCCATCGCCTCAGCCAGGCGTCCTTCCTTCGCCAGCGCAACGCCGAGCAGGTTGCGCGCCGTGGCGTTGCGCGGCTCCCTGGCGATGGCGGCCTGTGCGTAAACCGCCGCTTCGCCCGTCTTCCCGGCACTCAACAGCGCCTGTACAAGCGAGAGGCGGGCGGGTACGGCGGCCGGATCGATCTGCAGCGCCTTCTGGAAGGAGCCCACGGCTTCCGCCAGGCGGCCGCCGGCTGCCAACGCCAGACCGAGCCTGGCGAGCCGGCCAGCGTCAGTCGGCTCCTGATCCAGCAGCAGCCGATAGTGCGAGGCCGCTTCCTGATAATCGCCGCGCAGATAGAGCAGGTCGGCGAGGTCTGCCCGCGACGTGCGTCTCGACGGGAACAGGGCGACCAGCGAGCGAAACTCGCCGACGGCGTCGTCGAGGCGTCCCTGCTCGGCGAGGATCCGGCCGCGCAGTGCCCGGGCCGGAATTCTGTCCGGTGCGCGCGGCGCCTCGTCAATGTAGGTTGACAATTCTCTGCGCGCGTCGTCGTAGCGATGCGCGGCGGCGAGCTCATTGGCAAGCGCGAATCGCGCCAGCGGGAAATCGCTCGCCGCCAACGCCAGTTGCTCGAGGGCAAGAGCCTCCTCGCCATCTTCGATCAGCGCCGAGGCGTACGACGACCGCGCGCGGCCCTGCGGCCATCGTTCGACCGACGTGCGCCAGATCGAACGCACCGTCGAAAACTCGGCGTTGCGGTAGACCGTTCGCACCATCAGGCCCGCCACGCAGGCGACGGCCACGAGCAGACCGACGGTGGATGCCCGGCGGCGAAAATGCGCCGGTCCGTGCATGTGGACCCAATCGACGAGCCGCGTTCCGGCGACAACGGCGAAGACGACGATCGCTGCCAGCGGCAGGTACATTCGGCGCTCCGCGCCGACCTCGGTCGCGATGGGGACGATGCTCGAACTGGGCGCAATCGTCAGGAAGAACGCAGCGCCGAGGAAGCCGACGGCGGGCCATCGCCAAAGGGCGACCAGCGTGGCGGCCACCAGTGCACCGACGACGAGCGCGCCCGGGACCACGTCAGCAGGTGAGAGCAGGCGCGGAAATCCGTAGTCGAGTACGAGTGCGTCCGGCCAGATGGCGAGACGGAGGTAATGGGGCACCATCTGCGCCTGATTCAGCAGGTATGTCCACGGCGTGACATCGGTCGAGAACCCGACCGTGGTATGTGGCCGCAGCGCAAGGAGTGCGCCCAGCGGCACCCAGGCGAGTGCGAGCGCGCCATAGAAGCGGCCGCGCACCGCCATTGCTTCGCGGACCGTCGCGAACGCGAAGATGCGGTCGTACAACATGACGACGATCGGAGCGGCGGCGACGGACTCCTTGCTCAGCATGCCGAGGACACAGGCCGTCGCGGCGGCCGTGTGCCACCGCCCTCGGCGACGGGAGACGAGCGCCCTCTGCGCGGCGTAGAGCGTCGCGAAGAAGAACACGCCCTCCATCACCGTCGTGCGCTGCGTCGCGTAGTTGACGACTTCGCTCAGCAGTGGATGCACCATCCACAGCAGCGCCGCGATCCCGGCGATGGGCGATGCACGCCGTCGCAACCAGTGGTCGAGCCGCTCGCTCGACAGCGCGCGCCGGACGATGCCGAACAGCAGACAGGCGGCCAGCACGTGGACCACGAGGTTGACGAGGTGATAGCCGCTCACGTCGAGCTCGTGGAACGCGTAGTTGAGCGCGAACGAGAGGTTGACCAGCGGACGGCGCGACACCGGCGTATCGAGGGGCGGCACGAAGGGGCCCGGCGGCGGCCACAGCGCGCGAATCGTCGGATTGTCGGTAATCGCCGTCTGGTCGTCCCAGATGAACGGATTGTGGACGCTGTTCGCGAAGGCGATCGCGCCGACACCGATGATGAGCGTCAGGTACCAGAAGGGGAAGCGCGGATTGCTGCACTGATTCGCGTGGCGGGTTGGAGCGGGATTCCGATCGGGCATAGTCGTCTCGAACCCAACCCAGGACGACCACGCACTTCGACCATTCGGGCAGCGCGCGCATCTTAACTGGTGCATGGCGCGCTCCGGGCGCCATCCCCCATCGATGTCGTGGATATCCGGTCCCGACTTGAGGCTCCATGCCGCGTCCATGACGGATCAACCAGCCAGTGCGAGTAGACTCGACCGGGTGGTGTGGAGGTGATCGGTTGCGCGTCAAGAGCATCGCGGCCATAGCAGCCGCCGTCGTCATCGTTGGAGCGTTTCTGGCGGGCTACTGGCCGCAGCATCGCGGCCGCGTGGCGGCCGAGGAGCAGGTCCAGGCGCTGCGGGAAGAGCTTAGTACCGCGCAGGCCACGATTCGCGTGGGGAAGCTCCTCGGCCAGGTCCTGACCGTCAAGGAAACCGCCGCGCTTCGGAACTACGGGCAGGCAGGGGAGCTGTCCTCGACGTTCTTCGACTCAGTGCGTACGGAAGCGATGAACGTGGCTGACGCAGACCTGCGCGGCGCGCTCCACGAGGTACTCGCAAGGCGGGACAGGGTGACCACGTCGCTGGCGCAGAGTGACCCGGCGGTCGTCGAGGCACTGCACGACGTCGAAGTCCAGCTTCGGCGTGCGCTGCAGTTCATGATGCCTGCCACCGCGTCTGCTCCCACGCCGTAGCGGAGGTCCTTCACTTCGCCAATATAGCCACTCCTAGGAGGGATTGAGCGCACCGCGCCGGAACTCCAACAGCGTGCGCAGGAAGATGTCGCCACCGGTGGCAAACGCGGCTTCGTCGGTCTCCTCATCGCCCACGTAGATCGCGTGGTGGCACGCAAAGATGTCCCGCGCCTGTGCGAGCGCCATGCCCTTGTTGCCGCAGTCGCGCGGCAGCAGATTGATCGCCTCTTTGCCGCGAAGGATCGAGACGTCGGGCAGCGCGTCGACGGCCGTCTCGATCGCCGCCACGGGCGCGATCCCGATCGGGCACGCCGCGGAAATGCAGGGTGACGGTGTACTTCTTGTTTTCGATTCGGACGCCGAGCTCCGCCGGCAGGTGCGCGCTCAGCTGCGCGACCCACGCTCCGGTATCCGGATCCCTGTCGCGCCGCCCGCTGGCGGGCTCGAGACCGTGGTTCCCGTAGACGTACCAGAGCGGCACGTTGTTCAGCATCGCCGTGACATCGGCAAGCGCCCGACCGGAGATCACGACGGTCGGATACGCCCTGGCGACGGACGTCAGCAGGGCACGCGTATCCGGCCGCATGTGCGCGTCTTCGGGCCGGGGGGGCGATCGGCGCCAGTGTGCCGTCATAGTCGAACGCGACCAGCACGTTGGACACGGCGAAGCCGGCGAGCGTGCGCTGGTTCGAGGGGGCGAGGATTGGCTCAGTGACGTTCAAACGGCGATGTCCTCCCATCGTCTGACCGAGTAGTGCAGCGGCTTGGTCCACAGGCTCTCGAGCCCTTCCAGAATATCGGACGCCCAGCCGAAGACGTCACGGCCCGCCACCACGCGGCGCATCGCGCGCATGCGAGCCCGGCGTTCGGCCTGCGGCATGTCGATCGCGGCGAGCAGTGCGTCGGCGAAGCCCTCGACTTCGTACGGGGTTGATGATGAGCGCGTCGTGCAGCTCCTGGGCCGCTCCCGCCAGCGGCGCTCAACACCAGCACGCCGTCCTCATCTTCGCGGGAGGCGACGACCTTCGTCCAGGGCCGCCAGCCGCTCGGGAATACCCTTCGTATAGTCGAGTGCGGGTCGATACCGAGGGCGTGGTCCAGGACGATACCGGCCAGACCGGCCGCACTGTGACCCGCACCGGAATAGGCGCGGCGATCGGGGCGGTGATTGGCGCGCCGGGTCGGTGTTCATCCAGGGCCGCAGCGATCTCGATCTCCTGAGCGGAACGGAGTTCAGGATTCGAGCAAGTGCCCCTCGTTGAGGGTTGCCGGCCACCGGCGAACACGAGCCGGTGGCCGGACGCCATGCGATCC